>CACEQK010000027.1 GCA_902561585.1 uncultured Pelagibacteraceae bacterium | reverse complement strand
GTAACTATCCAATTCCAGTGAAAGATGAAGCAAAAGAGTTTGCAAAAAATATTTATGGTGAAGCTTCTCCGAAGTTAATAACAATTTCAAGGTTAGACGGAAGAAAAAGTCACCACAATGTAATGATGACGGTTAAGAATCTTTTGCCGCAATATCCAAGTTTGAAATATGTCTCTGTAGGAGACGGTGATGAAGGAAACAATCTTTTAAAACTTAGAAAGGCACTTGGATTAGAAAAAAATGTTGAACTTATATTTAAATCAACAGAGCAAGAAAAAGTAGCCCTTTTAGAACAGTCAGACATATTTGTTATGCCATCAGTGGTTTATAAAAAGTCTGTTGAAGGTTTTGGCATAACTTATATCGAAGCGGCTTCTTACGGTAAACCCTCTATTGGTGGAATTTATGGCGGTGAAGGTGACGCTATAAAAAGTGGTCAGACAGGTTACTTATGTAATGGAAATGACCTTAATGCAATTTACGATACTTTATTAAAAATTTTAAAAAATGATCAATACTTAAAATTAGGTGCTAATGCTTTAGAGTTTTCAGAGGAATTTAGTTGGGAGAAAATAATTAAAAAATATATTAATTTAATTTAGATCTTATTTCTCTAATTACTGTTTCTACTTTTAAATCTTTTAAATCTTTTACAGAGATAGCTTTAAAATTAAAGTTTTCAATACTTACTTTCTTAGCTGAAGTATGGCTTCCAAATAAAGCTAGTCCTTTTTTATCCAAATGAGCTGCAATATGTGCTGGTCCTGTATCATTTGCAACAATAAATTTTGCACCATATGTTAATGATACTAAAGTTTTAATATTTACAGGTTCACTGTTTTCTAAAACGACTTTTGCATTCAATTCATTAGCTTCCTCGATTTCATTTGGACCTGGAGCAAGTAGAATAGAATATTTATTTTTAAACTCTTGTTTTAATTTTTGAATGAGCTCTTTGAAGTAGGGCCATTTTTTTTGTTTTAGTTTGGGTGAACAAAAAGGAAATAGAAGAATATATTCTCTATTCGTATAATGTTTTACCAAATTTGAGGTATTTTCGATTGCCCAGGTTAAATCAATATTTTTTGTAAATTCAATATCAACACCTTTTTTTTTAAGTTGAATTTCCATTCTGTCTAGTACAGGGTCTTTGTCAAAATCTCTTTTTTTCTGGCCTGGCTCTAAAGCAGTTTCAGTAGATGACCATTCAGCGTTTTTTATTATGAATCTTTTATAAAATTTTGTTCGACTAGAGTTTTGTAAATCAAAAACTTTACTAAAACCATATTTTGATAAAGTCTTTTTTAAATTATTTAAGTAAATTAAATTCCATCTAGGTAATCTTTTATCAATTATTACTCCGTCTATATACGGGCACTCTGACATAAAGATTGAATAAGGTTGAGTGGTAAGTAGAAATACTTTTCTATTATGGTAGAATTTCTTAATATCTTTTATAGCCCCATTAGCCTGTATTAAATCTCCAAGAGAACCATGTTTAATAATTAAAATATTTGACATTATTTATTCTGAGTATAATTAAAGGATGATATAATTTAATATGTCTGATGCAATAACTAAATTAAAGCAAGGTCAAAACCTATCATTTAAAGAAAGTAAGACCCTTTTTTCAAACTTAATGGAGGGCAATTACGAAGAAGGTCAAATTATTGAAATTCTAGAAGCTTTAATAAAAAAAGGTGAAACAAAAGATGAATTAGCAGGGGGAATCTTTGTTCTAAGAGATAAGGCAACAAAAGTTTCAGCAGATCCAAATACTATTGATACTTGTGGAACTGGAGGAGATGGTCAAAACTCTTTAAATATTTCAACTGCGGCTGCAATAGTTTTAGCTAGCATGGGTGTTAAAGTTGCTAAACATGGAAATAAAGCCGTTTCATCCAATTGTGGTTCAGCAGATGTATTAGAAGCATTAAAAATTAATATAAATCTTAAGCCAAATGAAGCAGAAGAAAAGATAAAAAATTTAAATTTTGCCTT
>CACEQK010000026.1 GCA_902561585.1 uncultured Pelagibacteraceae bacterium | reverse complement strand
TATTAGTGAAAGGCTTTTTTCCTGTTTTTTCTCTAACGATTCTTCTGCAATTTTGTTTAATTGTCTCTATTAAATTCTTTTGTTGTTTTAGGTTGTTTAAAGAGAAGGTTCTACAAATATTAAAAATTTCATCTTCCATATCAAAAATAAATGGATCTTTTTTTTGACTTTCTGGTATCCCCTTAAAAGAAATGATTGGTTTTTTTATTTTTCCATTATTTGAAAGCAAAAGTGTAATTTCTAAATAGCCATTGATTGATAAATTTTTTCTATCTTTAATTGACTGTGAGTCCGTTTCAACGTTTACACTACCATCTAAATAAATTCTGCCAGATGGTGCTTTATCTATAATTTCTGGAACTTTACCTGGTAATAATTTTATTATATCTCCATTTTCAATTAGTAATGTTTTGGGAACTTGCATTTCCTTGGCAAACTTTACATGTTCTTGCATATGTCTGTGCTCACCATGAACAGGAATAACACTTTTAGGTTTTACCCATTTATACATATCTTTTAAATCATCTCTATTAGGATGACCTGATACATGAACAAACGCATTTTCTTCGCTGATTATCTCCATGTTATTTTTTACTATTAGATTTTGTAATTGATATAATTTTTTCTCATTTCCAGGAATAATTTTTGAAGAAAAAATTACACAATCACCTTCTTCTAAAAATACCTCTGGGTGAGTTTCATTAATTATTCTATTCATGGCTCCCATAGGTTCACCTTGGCTTCCAGTGGCTAAATATAGGATTTTATTTTTAGATACTTTTTTTGCGTCTCTTGGTTCGAGTGGTTCAATTAATCCTTTTAGATAACCACATTTTTTTGCAGCTTTATATATTCGATGCATTGATCTTCCAACAAGACAAATAGATCTTCCTGTTTTCTTTGCACAATAAAAAATAGACTCCATCCTTGCCACATTTGAAGCAAACGAAGTAACTAAAATTCTTTTTGTTTTAAGTTCCATTATTCTAAGCAAGCTGTCTCTTACATCTGACTCTGATCCTGCTCTTCCCGGGCTAAAAATGTTTGTTGAGTCACAAATCATTGCAGAAACACCCTCATCTCCAATTTTTTTTAATTTTTCTTCATCAATTTTATTTCCGATCAAAGGATTAGGATCTATTTTCCAATCACCTGTGTGTAAAATTGTTCCTAATGGTGTTTTAATACTTAATCCATTAGGCTCTAAAATTGAGTGAGTTAATGTAACAAAGTCTATTTCAAATTCTCCAAGTTTAATTTTGCTATTTAAAGGTACAATCTGTAAGTAAGGAGAGATATCAATTTTTTTTTCTTTAAATTTTTCTGTTATTAATGCTGCGGTGAAAGGTGTTGCGTATAATTTGCATTTAAGCTCAGGCCAAATATGTGCTACGGCACCGATGTGATCTTCATGTGCATGAGTTAAAACTACTCCAAGCAAATCATCTTTTTTATCAATTATAAAACCAGGGTCAGGCATAATTAAATCAATACCAGGAATGGAGTCATCAGCAAAAGTAACCCCCATATCAACGATTATCCATTTTTGATTATCTTCTTTACCATATGCAAAGAGATTCATATTCATACCAATCTCACCAGATCCACCTAATGGACAAAAAAGTAATTCTTCTTTACTCATAAAAATTTCTTATAAATTTTTGCTATTCCTTTAATTGTTATATTTTGATCGATCAGCACTTTTTTTTTAATTGAATTTTTAAAAAATTTTGCATAACCACCAGTTAAAATAATTTTAAAATTTGTTTTATTAGTTTTAACAATTTTATTTATTATATTATTTATCAAGCCCTCGTAACCCCACATAAATCCAGCATTAAGAGCATCTTTAGTATTTTTTCCAAAACTTTTTTTAATATTTTTTAATTTAATTAAAGGAAGTAGAGCAGTTGAATTATATAAATTAGTAATTGAGAGTTTAACACCTGGAGCAATTACACCACCCTCATAAATGTTATTCTTAATTACATCAAATGTAGTAGCTGTTCCAAAATCTACTACTAAACAATTTTTTAACTTTTGAACACCAATTGCATTCGCTATTCTATCTGAGCCTAGTTGTTTTATATTTTTTACATTTAATTTCATTATTTTTCTTAAATCAAATTCTTTAACTTCATAAATTTTATATTTAG
>CACEQK010000025.1 GCA_902561585.1 uncultured Pelagibacteraceae bacterium | reverse complement strand
CAGCCTACATCAACATAGGTGCCTTTTTTTTTATTTTTAAAAATTTTATCAATTATGAGATCTTCTCCGAACATAGAATAGCTTTTTTTTGGAAGAAAAATTTTTGGCCGATAATACATGTAATATAAGTACTTTAAAAAATTCATTTTTTTGGTTTGAATATTAAACAAACTCCATTATTACAATATCTTTTTCCTGTTGGTTTTGGTCCATCATCAAACACATGTCCATGGTGTCCACCGCATTTTTTACAATGATATTCTGTTCTTGGGTAACCGATGTGCATGTCTGTTTTTTCCTCAAAAACATTAGGTAAAGATTTAAAAAAAGAAGGCCAGCCAGATCCGCTATCATATTTTGTACTTGAGACGAAAAGCTTGGTTCCACAACCTACACAGTGATAGGACCCTTCCCTTTTTTCATTATTGAGGGGACTGCTTCCAGGAGACTCCGTTCCCTCTTGTCTTAAAACGTAATTTTGTTCTGGAGTTAAATTTGGATCCCAGTCTTTACTGCTCATCTTTTACCTTATCGTCTACACCATAAGGTTTGAAATTTCCTTTATTTTCTAACTTAATTGCTTTTGCAGGAATACCGACCATTGTTGCATTTTCAGGAACATCTTTAACTACAACTGCGTTTGCGGCAATTCTTGCACATTTGCCAACTTTAATTGGTCCAATAATTTGCGCTCCAGACCCAACTACTACATCATCACCTATTGTGGGATGTCTTTTTTCATGACGCTGTCTTTCGCTATCAATGCTTGGAGAGCTTCCGCCTAAAGTTACTGCATGATAAATGGTAACGTTGTTACCTATCTCTGATGTTTCGCCAATTACAACTCCCATACCATGATCAATAAACAAGTTTTTTCCTATTTTTGCTCCTGGGTGGATTTCAACTCCTGTAAAAAATCTTGTAACTTGAGAAATAATACGAGCCAATAATTCAAATCCAGCTAAATAAAAAAAATGCGATAATTTATGCATGAAAACGGCTTTAACACCAGGGTAAGTAAGAATGATACCTAAGATTGATTTTGCAGCAGGATCTCTTTTTTTTATCGATTCTAAGAACTCATTCATAATTGTATATATAATGACTACTTGAATAATTAAAAGGATTATATATATGTAATCCTATGAGTAGACCATTTCATCTAGCAGTGCCAGCAGGAGATTTAAAAACTGCAACAAAATTTTATACAGATATTTTAGGCTGTAAACTAGGTAACCGAGAAGAAGGCAAATGGGTAGATGTTGATTTTTGGGGTAACGAGTTAACTCTTCATAAAACTGATATGAAATTACCTAATGAAAGACACGATGTAGATATGGGAAAAGTTCCAGTGCCTCATTTTGGAGTTCATTTAGAACCAAACGTATTTAATACAATAAAAGATAATCTTGAAAAAAATAACGTTCAATACTTAGATCCACCATACACAAGATTTGAAGGTAAAAAAGAACAGCAAGAAACTTTCTTCATTAAAGATCCACACGGTAATATTTTAGAGCTTAAAACGCTTAAAAATTAAGTATTGACATTTAAGTTAAAAAATTGATATAAGCCAATCAGCGCTGAGTTAAGACAACTTGCGGGCGCTATATAAATCCAGCTAAAGCGTTCAAGTCACATGACCACCGCTTTAGCCGGTGGTTTTTTTTTGGAATAATCTAAAACTAAACTAGGTATTTGAACCATATTGTACACCTGGCATATGCCGAAGTACTAAAAAGGAGAAGTAGATGAAATCAAGGAACTCCCTCGATCGATTTCATCTCTCTCCGGTTAATAGGAGAGAACATGACTAATATTTTATTAGAAACATTAAAGAATCAACCTTTGATTTGTGCTGAAGGTTATTTATTTGAAATGGAACGAAGAGGTTATTTAACTTCTGGTGAATTTGTTCCTGAAGTAGCATTAGAACATCCTGAAGTGTTAGAAAATCTTCATAAAGAATTTCAACATGCTGGTTCTAATATTGTCCAAGCATTTACATATAATGGTCATAGAGAAAAGATGAGAGTGATCAATAAAGAACATTTGCTTGAGCCTTTAAATAGAGCTGCCTTAAGAATTGCAAGAAAATGTGCAGACAACCCGCCTAAAAGTTTAGGTGTGAGTTTAATGGCTGGTAATATTTCTAATAGCAATATTTGGGAAGTAAATAATCCTAAAATTCAAACTCAAGTTAAAAATATGTTTGCTGAAATGGTAAAATGGGCAAAAGAAGAAAAAGCTGATTTTATTATTGGTGAAACTTTTTATTATGCTGAAGAAGCATTTGCAGCACTTGAAGAAATTAAAAAATCTGGACTTCCATCGGTAATTACAATTTCCCCTATGGGTGAAAATAAAATGAGAGATGGTTATACCATTCTTGAAACGTGCAAGAAGCTAGAGGAACTTGGATCTGATGTT
>CACEQK010000024.1 GCA_902561585.1 uncultured Pelagibacteraceae bacterium | reverse complement strand
GCCCCAGCTTGCATTGATTTACCTTCGTGTTCGCCTATTTGTTCGATCCTTAATGCATCAACAGTGATATCTTGAGTTGCAGAGGCAATAGCTATGATTAAACCAATACTTATAACTAAAGCTAAATTTGTAGTTGGATTAATTAAACTCCAACAAATTAAACTTATTAAAATTACAGTTTGCATTGATATTATCCAACCACGCCTATGACCAACCTTATTTGTTAGCCAAGGAATTTTTACTCTGTCAATTATTGGAGCCCATAGATAATTAAAAGCATATACCGCGAAAATTAAACCTGCCCAACCAATTGTACTTCTACTTAAACCATCTTCTTTTAACCAGAGGCTTAAACTGCTTCCAATTATTACCCAGGGAAATCCACTAATGGCTCCAAGTAACAATATTTTGATCATTCTCTTATCGAAATAAACTTTGAAAGTTTCAGCTAAGGTTTGTTTTTTATAAATTTCCATAACTTAATTTCTCCAAAAAGACGGAAAGAAAAGAACAAGAACTGCGAATAATTCTAATCTACCAAGTAACATGCCAGCAGCCAATATCCATTTGGATAAGGTGGGCAGATCTTTATAATTTCCATCCGGCCCAATAATTTCACCTAACCCCGGACCAACATTTGATATCGAGCTTGCGGCACCTGATATTGAAGTTACAAAATCTAATCCAGAAATAGAAAGAAGAATTGCGATAATTAAGAAGATAAATAAAAATGAGAAAATAAAAATAATTACAGATCTAATAAAATCGTCAGAAATTTTATGGTTGTTGTATTTAGTAATTATTACACTATTTGGTGAAATCAGTTTTTTAATCTGATTTTTCAAAAATATTAGCAACATTTGAAGTCTAAATATTTTAATTCCACAAGCTGTTGATCCTGCACATCCTCCAATAAACATAAGGAATAAAAAAAATATTAAAGAAAACTTTCCCCACAATCCAAAATCATCTGTAACGTAACCTGTTCCTGATAAAATTGATACAACATTGAAAGATGAAACTCTTATCTTATCAAAAAAACTACCTTCGTAATTTATAAATAAAAGATATAAAAACATTACTATTACTGAAATTCCCAAAAGGTAAATGAAACCTTTAATTTGTACATCTTGAAAAAAAATTTTTTTGTTTCCCTGTGAAAACTTTAAATATGAGATAAAAGGTATGCTTCCCAGAATAATAAATATACTTGCTATTATTTCTATATTAGGATTTTTAAAAAAACCTATAGACTCATTGTGTGTTGAAAATCCGCCTGTCGCTATAGTTGTCATTGCATGACAAACACTATCAAAAATTGACATACCAAAAATCCAATAAAAAAAACCACAAAGTAGAGTTAAAATTAAATATGTGGAAATAATAATTGCAGCTACTTCAATAGTTCTAGGTAAAATTTTCTCAGTACTATCAGGACCTTCCATTTTAAATAACTGCATTCCACCAACCTTTAATAAAGGTAAAATTGTAATTGCCATAACCACAATTCCTATTCCACCCAACCACTGCATTATCGCTCTCCACAACAAAATACTTTTGGGGCTATTATCTAGATTGTTTATTATCGTTGCACCTGTGGTTGTTATTCCAGACATGCTTTCAAAAAAAGCATCGCTAAAAGAGTAAGTTTGAGTGGCTAGAATAAAAGGTAAGCTTCCGAAAATTGCAACCATAATCCAAGCAAGAGTCGAGAATAAAAATGTTTGCCTTAAATTTAATTTAAAATCTTTTTCAAGATTTGCTAAAACACATAAAATTCCAATAAAAACTGTAACAAATGCAGAAGACACAAAACTGTGGCTGTTCTCATTATATATAATTTGCATAGAATAGGGAGCCAGCATAGAAATACCAAGAACGATAAGCAGTATTCCAATTAGAAAAAAGACTGTTTTGTTAGTAGCCATTAAAATGAGATTATTTAAATAGTTTTAAAATTCAACTTAATATGACTTAATTATAACTGTATTTTGCACATAAAATTTAATAAACCGTTATTATGCTGGATAAGAACTTAATTCAATCAACTTCATCTTGGCCTTTTGTAGAAATAAGAAAGTTATTAAAAGACAGAAAAGATATAATAAAGAAAAAGAGCAAAATTACCTTTCAAACTGGATATGGTCCAAGCGGATTACCACATATCGGCACTTTCGGAGAGGTAGCAAGAACAACTATGATGATTAATGCTCTTAATCATATTGAGAACATTGATCACCAACTTATAACTTTTTCAGATGATATGGATGGTCTTAGGAAAATTCCTGATAATATTCCTAATGATCAAGTTTTAAAAGATAATCTCGGAAAACCTTTAACAAATATTCCAGATCCATTTAAAAAATTCAATAGTTTTGGAGAGCACAATAATGAAATGTTGAAACAATTTTTGAATAAATTTAATTTTAAATTTATTTTTAAAAGCTCAACAGAAAATTATAAAAAAGGCATTTTCAATAAATCACTCATTAGAGTTGCAGAAAAATATGAAGAAGTGATGAATATCATATTGCCAACTCTGCGAGATGAAAGAAAAAAAACATACTGTCCATTTTTACCTATTTGCCCGAAAACAGGAAAAGTATTGGAGATATCACTATTAGAAATTAATAAGAAAACTGGTAAGGCTGTATTTGATAATAACGGAG
>CACEQK010000023.1 GCA_902561585.1 uncultured Pelagibacteraceae bacterium | reverse complement strand
ACAATTTCTTAAAAGGGTACAAAACAGGTTTAATTCAATCAAAAACGTTAAATTCGATTTTGGAAGACTCTAATTTTTCAAAAAAAAAAATAGACTTTTTAAACTTAGATATAGAGGGAAATGAGATTAAGGCATTAAAATCTCTAAACTTCCATAAATATAGTCCAAAATTAATTTGTATTGAAATACATAAAACCACAGGTAGAAATAAAAAGGATCAATTAAAAAATAATACTCTTTATAAATTTTTGGTTAAACGAGGTTATAAACACATTTGGAATAAAGAATTTTCCTTTATTTTTAAAAAATAGAAAGTTCTTCACACAATTAATTAGTGATATTATACAACCTATCAACAAAGTACATTATGTCTTGCCATGTCCTATAGACCACGGCGACATAAATTTGTAAGACTTACTTTTCATCCACCATGAAGAAGCAAATTATTTCCCTAAGTCTAAAACTTTTTCTTTTTTTTATTATTTCATTTCAATTAAGCGCATCAGAACAAGCTTGGAAAACAGCACAAGATGGAGATAAAATTATTTTTATTAGACACTCTTTAGCACCAGGAGGTGGTGATCCAGCAGGTTTTAAAATTGATAATTGCAAAACTCAAAGAAACTTAAGTAGAAAAGGCATTGACCAATCGAAGAAAATA
The DNA here is from genome assembly GCA_902561585.1 of uncultured Pelagibacteraceae bacterium. Classification (GTDB taxonomy): domain Bacteria; phylum Pseudomonadota; class Alphaproteobacteria; order Pelagibacterales; family Pelagibacteraceae; genus Pelagilacustribacter. The sequence goes on along the minus strand of CACEQK010000023.1, from coordinate 2,843 downwards.
GGCAAACTTTTTAAAAAAAATAAAGTTCCAGTCGATCAAGTTTTAAGTAGTCAATGGTGCAGATGTAAAGATACCGCAAAATATGCATTTAGAGACTTTAAAGAATTTACTGCTCTTAACTCTACCTTTCAATCTCCTTATGATAAAAATGAGGGCAAGCAACTTAATGAACTTTATGATTATGTTAGCAAGTGGGATGGGAAAGGCAAAAATTTAGTTCTTGTTACTCACTACAGCATTATTACCGCTGCTACAAATGCAGTTCCTAGCTCAGGTGAAATTGTAATCACAAATAAAGATTTTGATGTTTTAGGAACAATTCAAACCGATTAAACAAAAATATAATAAAGTATTGCAACAATAATGCAGTATTCAATAACTGTTTTTATTCTTATTAAATTTTGTTTATCTTCAAATTTTGAATTAATTAACAAGCTTATCCGCCCAAAAGTTAATTGAACAAGCGCAACAATAAAACCTATTCCTATTAAAACGTAGTAGAACTCAAAATTTTTGAAGCCATAAAAACAAGCCGCAATAAAAGTTAACCAAGAAATATTTGAAACAAATAATGTGATCAAAAAACCTGATCCTTTTTTAAATAAACTTTGTGTTTTAATAAATGTGTAAGACCAAAGAAGTGTAAATAAAAAACCAATATATTTTATTATCATGAGCCAATATTGTAATTGCGGGAAAGATTAAAGGCAAATATAAAGATTATATGATTGTGAAATTAGCTTTTGCATTTGGTGCAGGATTTATAAGTTTTTTAACTCCCTGTGTTCTACCAATAATACCCGGCTACATTTCTTATATAACTGGAAAAAATTTAAATGAAATTGAACAAGATAAAAAAAATGTTCTTTTAAAAACAATTTTATTTGCATTGGGATTTTCATTTGTTTTTATTATTTTAGGCGCAACAGCCTCTGCAGTAGGCAATATATTATTATTTATATCTAATGAATTAAGAATAGCAGCCGGGATTTTAATAATTTTATTCTCTCTTCAAATGTTAGGAATTTTAAATTTCAATTTTTTAAATCAAGATAAAAAAATTGAAACTAAAGAATATAAAGACAATTATGCCTTTCCATTGTTAGTTGGTGCAGCTTTTGCTTTTGGCTGGACACCTTGTATAGGACCAGTTTTAGGATCTATTTTAGCATTATCGGCAACAGAAGCATCTGTTAGCACTGGTGTATTATTGCTTTCATTTTATTCTCTTGGTTTAGCAATACCTTTTATTTTGTCTGGTTATTATATGAGTAGATTTTTATCTACTAGAAAAGGTTTTAGTAAATATTATGGAAGAGTGACTAAAACTGGTGGAGCGATTTTATTATTAACGGGCATATTAATTGCTACCAATCAAATCCAAGTTATCAGTTATTATATTTTGACAATCTTTCCGATCCTCACTACGCTTGGCTAATGAGCGATATTTCTGTCTTAGGTATATTTGTAGCTGACATAAGTTTTTCGGGACCAAAGATTCCTGCTATTGGAGAAACTATATTAGGAAATAAATATAATGTTGGACCTGGTGGAAAAGGCTGCAATCAAGCAGTAGCGATCGCACGTTTGGGTGCAAAAGTAAATTTTGTAAGCAAGATTGGAAAAGATTCTTACGGTGAATTAGCTTTAAACACACTAACAAAAAATAAAATTAACACCGAAAGTGTTATTCAAGATGAAAATTTACAAACTGGTGTGGCTGGAATTTTAGTTGATAAGAATTCTGGGAAAAATGCAATCAATGTTATCGTTGGAGCGCCTTCTACTTTAAAAGTTGCTGAAATAGATAAACACATTGATATTATAAAGAATTCAAAGATTTTTTTAACTCAACTTGAAGTTCCTAAAGATGTCACCTTACACTGTCTTAAAATAGCTAAGGAAAATGGATGTTTAACTATATTAAATCCTGCACCTGCATCAGAAATTACAAAGGAATTTTATAACAATATTGATTTCTTTACTCCTAATGAAACTGAAGCAGAGTTTTATACTGGTATAAAAATTACTAATGAAAAAGAAGCAAAACAAGCAGCAGATAAATTAGTAAATTTAGGAATAAAAAAAATAATAATAACACTTGGAGAAAAAGGATTGTTTTACTCTGATGGAAAAGAAGAAATTTATTTAAAAGCCTCTTCTGTCAAAGCTATTGATACTACCGGAGCAGGAGATGCTTTTAATGGGGGTTTAGCTTTTGGTTTATCTAAAGAAAAACCGATTAAAGAGTGTTTAGATTTAGCTAATAGAGTAGCTGGGTTATCAACAACAAAACTTGGGGCAGGAGACGCAATGCCTTTTTTTAAAGATATTACTTAAGCTAATAATTTATCAAGCTCTCCGTTTTTATTGGCTTCTTGAAGTTTATCATTACCACCGATGTAATGATCGCCAATAAAAATCTGAGGAATAGTTCTCGCACCATTTGTTCTTTGCAACATTTCTTTAGCATTAGCTGGATCTGCCCAGATATCAATTTCTTCTATTTTAACATTTTTTGTTTTTAATAAAGCTTTAGCTGCCGCACAATAAGGGCAAGGATTTCCAGAATACATTGTGACTTTTTTCATAATTAATATATATCAGTTAATTTTATTTTTTCTCTTAGTTTTTTTCTACCTAATTGAAATTTTTTCCTATGTTTAATACTTGTGTTGTGGACTCTTTTTCGCCAAAGCCTAAAAGATCCAGACTTTAAATTCTTTCTCATGATTTTTATAACATCAGACTCTGACTTACCGGTTTTCTCTTTTATTTCTTCGAATGTAATTCTATCAGCCCAAGCAGCCCATATGATCCAATTTTCATCCTTTTTTTTTGGT
>CACEQK010000022.1 GCA_902561585.1 uncultured Pelagibacteraceae bacterium | reverse complement strand
CAAAAGGACTTGTTCTAATGAATACAGTTATCGCTCTTGTTGTTTGTTTGTCTGTCCTGATTTTTTCAGCAGCATTCAAACAATGAGTAGTTATAGACTCTTTTAATTTATCTAAACTTTGGACTTTTTTTCCAAATGACCTTGATACACAACAACTTTTTCTTTTTGTTTCTTCTATTTCTAAATCAATGCATGGAATACCTCTTAACTCCATTACTGTTTTGGCGCCTAAAACATTTGTGCTTTTTTTCACCCAACTGTTTGAAATATTTTTTAATTGGTAGGCGTTATTAATTCCATTTTTTATATACAATTTTGATAACTGACGTCCCACACCCCATACATCTGATATTTCAAATTTTTTTAAAATTTCATCTATATCCTCTTTTAAAAATATTACGCCTGCTTTATTCTTTTTTGCAACATGATTAGCAACTTTGCTTAAAGTTTTTGTATTCGAGATCCCTACACTTGTGGGTATACCTGTCCATTTTAAAACTCTTTCGCGTATTTCTTTTCCATATTCTTCGGTCATTTCATCTTTTACATGTGATAAATCTATAAAAGCTTCATCTATAGAGTAAATTTCAACTTTATCAGAAAACCCTTTTAATACTTTCATTACTCTTCTAGAGATATCTCCGTATAAAGCATAATTTGATGAAAAAATTTGTACATTATTTTTCTTTACTAATTCTTTTACTTTAAAATAAGGTTCTCCCATTTTTATTCCAATTTTTTTTGCTTCTGCAGATCTTGATATCACACAGCCATCATTGTTTGATAAAACTACAACTGGAACACTTTGGATCTTTGGATTAAATAATCTCTCACATGATACATAAAATGAATTACAATCAACTAGAGCAATCTTTTTTTTACTACTGCTTATGAATGACATACGTTACCACTCCCCAAATTATTATCTCTGGATTATCTGTTAAATTAATTTTATCCAACGCATTTTTAGATCCGGATGTTAGATAGTTAGTTTCCTTACTTTTAACTAAAGTTTTGACAACAAGTTCTTCATTAACGTTTGCTATTACAGTTGAAAAATTTTTTGGATTTAAGCTTTTATCTACTATCAATAAATCTCCATCATGTATGCCTACATTTGTCATGGACTTACCTTGAACTCTTATAATAAAAGTGGCTGGTGCATTTGTTATAAGGTGTGAGTTTAAATCTATGTCATCCTCAATATAGTCTGTTGCTGGTGACGGAAATCCAGCCCCTACTTTGTGTAAATAAAAAGGTATTGTTAGCTTCATAAATGTTCTTGTTTTGTTCTATATAGATGATAATATCCTATTTAGTCAACCTTTTTAATTTCCAATAATTAAGTGGGTCAAATTGCAATTCGAAAAAAATATAAAGATTAGATAGTAAGAATAAGTGATTAAAAAAATATATACAATTCTATTTATATTATTTGTTGCAACAAGCGTCCAAGCAGCTTCAAAATTAGATGCAATCAAAAAAAACGGCGAACTAAGAGTTGGCACTACAGGTGATTGGGATCCTATGTCTATGAAAGATCCAGCAACAAACAAATACAAAGGATTTGATATAGATGTAATGAATGAGTTAGCTAAAGACTTAGGCGTAAAAGTAAAATTCGTTCCTGCTGAATGGAAAACTATCGTAGCTGGCATAACGGCAGATAGATATGATATTTCTACTAGTGTAACTAAAACGCCCAAAAGAGCTGAAGTAGCAGGTTTTACAGCAACTTATTACAAGTACGGCACTGTTCCTTTAGTTCTTAAGAAAAATTTAAAAAAGTTTTCAACGTGGGATTCTTTAAACAATAAAGATGTAACGATAGCTACTACGCTAGGTACATCTCAAGAGGAAAAAGCTAAAGAATTTTTTCCAAAATCAAAACTTCAATCAGTAGAAGCACCTGCAAGAGATTTTCAAGAAGTGCTTGCTGGTAGAGCTGATGGAAATATAACGAGTTCAACAGAGGCAAATAAATTAGTAATTAAGTATCCTCAATTAGCCATAGTTCCAGATGGAGAAAAAAATCCGGCATTTTTAGCTATGATGGTTCCTAAGGGTGACAAGGTTTGGAATGATTACGTGAGCAATTGGATTAAGAAAAAACAATCATCTGGATTTTTCAAAACATTACTAGCAAAGTACGATCTAAAAAGCTTATAATTTAAGTTTCAATACCTTACATTTACAAATATAGTCATTTAGTGAAATTTTTAAAAATAATTTCTATTCTATTTTTACTTCAAGGATGTAGCTCTAACTATGAATGGGGATGGTATATACTTAGTCCAGATAATATAGATGGTCTTACTAATCTTAAATTTTTAATTAGCGGAATTACGACTACCATTTATATTTCAGTAGTTTCAATAATTCTAGCAATGATTATTGGTTTGATAGTTGCTCTACCTTCATTGTCTAATAATAAATTCTTAAGTTATTTTAATATAACATATGTAGAAATTGTTAGAGCAATTCCTTTATTAGTTTTGATTCTTTGGATTTATTATGGCCTACCAATCATGATTGGTGTGAGTTTCTCACCATTTGTTTCTGGAATAATTGCTTTGACCATTAGTGAAAGTGCGTTTCAAGCTGAAATTTTTAGAGCTGGAATTAATTCTATTTCGAAAGGGCAACACGAAGTATCTGAGTCTCTTGGAATGGATTTTTGGAGAAAAATGAGATTAGTGATTCTTCCGCAAGCGATAAAAGTTGTATTACCAGCTATGGGAAATCAATTTGTTTATGTATTAAAAATGTCTTCTCTAGTATCAATTATAGGGATAGGAGATTTAACAAGAAAAGCTAATGAGCTAGTCACTACTACCTATAGACCTCTGGAAATATACACTTTTTTAATTTTGGAATACTTATTGCTAATCTTGGTAGTATCATATTTTGTGAGAAAATTAGAGAATAAACTAAAATACAAATAATTTTTTAAAAGAAATTCTGAATACTCTCTTTAAAAAGAATGGTACAAAAGTTAATACTACTAATCCCATCAGCCAGTTTGTTACTAAAATCGTATAAAAAATATCTTGATATTCACCATTTCTAATATTTATGACATACCATAACGACATAAATGGTATTAAGGTTAATCTAAGTATTGTCATGTATAAACTATAAATGGGCCTTTTGAGTGCCTGAAATAAAGCAGAGGTAATAAAGAAAACAGGATAAACCGGTCCAATTAAAGCTGCGACTTGTAAGTAAAGTGCTCCTCTTCGGATAACTTCTAAATCATTTGTGAAAAAAGAAATTATAATTTCTGAAGTTAGATAAACGAATATACCTGCTAACATCATAAATCCAGAGCCAAACATTAGAGCTTTTCCATATACTTCTTTTACTCTGAAATACATTTTTGCTCCAAAATTTTGACCTGCAATTGACAAAACAGCGGTATTTAAGCCTATGACTGGTAACAATAAAACTTGTTCTATTCTTACAGCAGTACCATAACCCGCTGTTGCTAAATCTCCAAACTGACCAACAAAATAGAAAATGTTAAATACTCCAAACATTATCATCAACATAGTAAACATTATTGGCACTGATTGTTTAAAAAGCGAGCTTAAGTAGTCAAATTTTGGTTTAAAGCATTCTAAATAAAGGAATTTTTTTAATTTACAGCAATAAACTTTATTAGCTAAATATATTAAGCCTATACATTGAGAAACTATTGTAGCAATAGCTAAACCTGCAATTCCGAATGCTGGTATAAATCCGTAACCAAAAATAAATAATGGATTTAAAAAAATATTTAAGAAAAAGGTGAAAATTAAAACGTTTCTATAACTTTTTGTATCACCTTGAGCATTTAAAGTTCCATTCAAAGATAATTGAACTAATACAATTATAGCACCAAAAAAAATAATATCTAAATATTCACGTGTTAAGATTATACTCTCTTCAGTAGAACCCATAATTCTTAAAAGTTCATCAGAAAAGTTTAAGCCAAATAAAGTTACAAAAATTGAAATTACAATTGCTAATATTATTGACTGTGCAACGTACATTGATGCTTTCCTATCCTCTTTGGCTCCAATTGAATTACTAATTAGAGCTGTAGTTCCAGCTCCAATACCAACTGCAACAGCTATTGCTATAAAATAAATTGGCCAGGATTTTGCAATTGCTGCTAGCGCCTCTGGTGAAATTCTTCCAGCAAAATAAGTAT
>CACEQK010000021.1 GCA_902561585.1 uncultured Pelagibacteraceae bacterium | reverse complement strand
CCAACTTCAGGAGGAAAATTTCTTGTAGCAACCAAAAACATTAATTTAACCACTTGATGTTACAGCCCATGCTTGGAATTTGTTGATCAGGACCTTTATTAGTTTGAGCAACCATTGTCATGGCCACTTTTAAATCACTATCTCCATTATTAATTGGTTTCAAATCTTTCAGCTCTCTAAATCTGCCTCTGTATTGAAGTTCAAGATCTTTGTTATATCCAAAAAAATCAGGAGTACAAACAGCACCATATTTCTTTGCAATCTCTTGAGTTTCATCAAACAAATAATTTATCTCACCAAAATTGTTCATTTCTGCAAATTTAATCATGTTATCAAAGGAGTCTTCTGGATAATTTTTTGTATCATTCGACATGATAGCTACAGAGTTAATGCCATCTTTTTTCAACTCATTACAATCTATGGCTAAATCTTTTATAATAGCTTTAACATAAGGACAGTGGTTACAAATAAACATGATTAAAGTAGCTTTATCTCCCTTTATATCATTTAAAGAAACTAATTTATTTTTGATTGATTTAAGTTTGAAATCCTCAGCTTTTTTTCCAAAGTCACAAACTGGGGTTTTAGTTAAAGCCATAATGTATTATAATTTAATTAGTAATACATTACAGCAATATTATGATTTACGATTTTGAAGGACATACACCAAAAATAGATCCAGGTAGTTGGGTTGCGTCGAATGCTGTTATTATTGGTAGGGTAGAACTTAAAAAAAATTCAAACGTTTGGTTTAACACAACTCTAAGAGGTGATCTTGAACCAATTATTATTGGAGAAAATTCTAATGTTCAAGATGGAAGTGTAATTCATACTGATCCAGGTTGCCCAGCAATAATTGGTAAAGGCGTAACAATAGGGCACATGGTTATGCTTCATGGCTGTGAGATTGCTGACGATTGTTTAATTGGAATAGGTTCAACAATATTAAATAAAACTAAAATTGGAAAAAATTGTATCATTGGCGCAAATGCTTTAGTTACAGAAAATAAAGTTATACCTGAAAGATCTTTAGTACTTGGCAGCCCTGGTAAAGTTGTTAGACAAGTTACTGATGAAGAAATAGAGTACATCAAAGAAAATGCTAGGGACTATGTTGAAAACTTTAAAAAATATAAGAAATAGTTTTTAATCCCACAACCAAGCAGCACCACGAACACCACTTGAGTCACCATGTTTATTCTTTAGAATTTTTGTTCTTACTTTATCTGCAAATGTATATTTAGGAATTATATTTGGCAGGTTTTTATATAATCTTTCTGTATTAGACATTCCTCCACCTAAAACAATTGCTTCAGGATCAAAAATTCCAATCATTACAGCTATTAATCTTGCAAATCTATCTTCATATAGTTCAAATTCTTTATTAGCTTTTGGATCTCCTTTTTTATCTAGAGTAACAATTTCAGGTGCTTTGTAATTAGTATTATGTTTCAGATTAAAATTCTTTGCAAAGCCTGCGCCAGATATAAATTGTTCAGCGCATAAAGGTCTACCGCAAGTTGGTAGATTACATTTTATTTTTGAGTTTATTTCTTCTTCAGTTGGGTAAGGTAATGGCTGATGTCCCCAATCACCGGCTACTTGATTTGCGCCCTCAATAATTTCTTTTTTATAAGATAATCCACTCCCAAAGCCTGTTCCAATTATTATGCCAAATACACTTTTATAATCTTTTCCCGCTCCATCTATAGCCTCAGATAAAGTAAAACAGTTGGCATCATTCATAATTTTAACTTCACAATTAAGATTTTTTTCTAAATCTTTTTTAAAGTTTTTATTATTTAGCCAATCAGAATTAGCGTTATGAACTAGCCCTGTTTCTTTTGAAGAGTAACCTGGTATTGCAATACCAACAGTAGCTTCACTGTTAGATTCATTTTTAAAAGCTTCTACGAATTTTTTTACTGTTGAAATTCCAGATTCATAATTTCTATCATACTCTGATCTTTCTCTTTTAATTTCATCACCTTTATCATTCATTAGAATGGTTTCTATTTTAGTACCGCCATAATCAATTCCAATTTTAAATTTATCTTTCATTTAAGGCACTAACCAATTCTTTTTATTATTTTCTAAATCAAACAAAGCTCTTCTATGACCTTTAGCAGCTAGATAAAGCCACTCTATACTCTTTATATTACATCTGATTATACAAAAATTTTTATAACCAGCTTCACTTTCTTCCTTAGTAAAATCAAAATTATCAAACTTATTATCTAAGCCTGATGTTGGTTTATCTGACGCGGTTCCCGGTCCATTGGTGACTAGATAACATTTTCTACTAATATGACCTGTTTTTTCCCAAGACTCTTTTGTAACTTCATTATCATGATTAACAACACATTCAGCTTTAATTCTAAGCTGAATTTTTTCTTCTTTGCCGTAAAATAAAATTGAGCAATTAGGATTTTTTTTGATCTTCTCTATTTTAGATGATCTGATATCGCTGTGGTATTGTATGAAATTATTTTGCTGATCAGCTTTTCTTAATACTACAACTCTACCATCCAAATCTTTATCGTTACCACAAATAAATACTGGAGTTCTAAATTCTGAAGATCTGTCTTTGACTGCGTTTGTTAATAAAGACCATATCTTTTTTTCAATTTCTGAAAAATCTTCGTAGTAACTTACAGTTTCTTGCGACACAATTTATTTTCTAAATCTTTTGATCAAGCTAGAAGTATCCCATCTTTGGCCACCCATCTTCTGTACTTCACCATAGTATTCATCAATTATCTTTGTGATTGGAAGCGGAGAATTATTTTTCTTTGCTTCATCCATTGCAATTTTTAGATCTTTTCTCATCCAATCAACTGCAAAACCATAATCAAACTTGTCTTCGATCATTGTTTTGTGTCTATTTTCCATTTGCCATGACTGAGCAGCTCCTTTTGAAATAACTTCAATAACATCGTGCATATTTAATCCTGCATTCATCCCAAAATTAATTGCCTCTGATAATCCTTGAACTAATCCTGCAATACAAATTTGATTAACCATTTTAGTTAATTGACCGCTGCCAGAAGGCCCAAGTAATTTTATTTTTTTACTATAACAATCAATTACTGGTTCTGCTTTTTTAAATGGAGCTTCATCACCACCAACCATAACTGTTAAAATTCCACCTTCAGCACCAGCTTGTCCTCCTGATATAGGAGCATCTAAGAATTCAAATCCTTTTGCTTTAGCTTCTTTATAAAGTTCTCTTGCGATATTTGCAGATGCAGTTGTGTTATCAATATAGATCGAACCTTTTTTTGCAGTTTTAAACAAACCTTTGTCACCTAGAGAAACTTCTCTTAAATCATTATCATTACCAACACATGTAAAAATGAAATCACAATCTTTTGCAGCATCCATTGGAGTTTCAGCAAATTTCCCTTTGTATTCTTTAACCCATTTCTCTGCTTTTGCTTTGGTACGGTTGTAAACAGTAACATCATGACCAGCTTTTGATATATATCCTGCCATTGGATAACCCATGACACCTAAACCAATGAATGAAACTTTAGACATAATTTTCTCCTTAATTATTAATTTGTTGAATTTTAGTATAGTTTACAATAATTAATAAATTTATATCACATTTATTTATGAGGAAAAATAAACTTAAACAAATGTTTAAAAAGGGTGAGCCAATAATTAATGGCTGGCTTCAGATACCAAGTGCGTTTTCAGCAGAGGTAATGGCGCATCAAGGCTGGGACTCATGTACTATTGATATGCAACACGGTGTTGTCGACTATCCAAATGCACTAGGTATGCTCCAAGCATTATCTACTACTGATGTTACACCACTAGCTAGGGTAAACTGGAATGAACCTGGTCAAATAATGAAAATTTTAGATGCAGGGTGTTACGGAGTAATTTGTCCAATGGTAAGCAATAGAAAAGAAGCTGAAAACTTTGTCCAAGCTTGTTTATACCCATCAAAAGGTTACAGAAGTTTTGGACCTATCAGAGGGTTATTATATGGAGGATCTGATTATGCAAAACATGCTGACAATGAGATTTTAAAGCTTGCAATGATAGAAACAAAAGAAGCTTTAGAAAAACTTGATGAGATTTTAGATACACCAAATTTAGATGGAATTTATATTGGCCCTGCTGACTTAAGCTTAGCTGTTGGAGAAGAACCGGGATTTGATAGACCAGAAAATACTACCGCCTATAAAGAAATTTTAAGAATTCTTGAAGCAGCAAACAAAAGAAATTTACTCGCAGGAATTCATAATGGAACTG
>CACEQK010000020.1 GCA_902561585.1 uncultured Pelagibacteraceae bacterium | reverse complement strand
TGATTTATATGTATATTCATTTTTTAATCCAACAAATGATGTGTTAGATGCAATTTTAATAATTTCATTATTAATCATTTTTTAGAAAATAATAATAACAGAAAGTAACCAAAAAGCGTTGAAAGCAACGAACCAGCTAAAACTCCAATTTTAACTCCATCCATATATTCCATATTATTAGCAAAAGCTAAGTTTCCGACAAATAAACTCATTGTAAACCCAATCCCAGTCAAAATTGAAACTGCATAAAAAGCTGGCCATGTTGAACCAGAAGGTTTGTCAGCTATTTTTAATTTTACCGATAAATAAGATAAAACAAATACACCAATTTGTTTTCCAAAGAAAAGTCCTAGCACAATACCAAGTGGTACAGGATTTAATAAAGTTGCAAACGTTAAACCTTCTAAAGAAACACCAGCATTTGCAAATGCAAAAATTGGCATAATACCGAATGCCACATAAGGTGCCAATCCGTGTTCAAGTTTCAACAGAAGTGAATTTTTATTTACCTTAGTATTATGAGGTATAGTTAGCGCCAATAATACTCCTGCTATTGTAGCATGCACACCAGATTGATGTGTAAAATCCCATAAGAATACACCAACAATTAAATATGGTAGAAAAATATTTATTTTAAATCTGTTTAGTAGAATTAAAATTATGATCGCAGCTAACATTAATAGTAAATAAATTATTTGAATATTACCCGAATAAAAAAATGCAATAATAACTATTGCACCTAGATCATCAATAATTGCTAAAGCAGTTAAAAAAACTTTAAGAGAAATTGGAACTCTTTTTCCAAGTAGAGAAAGCACACCTAGTGAAAAAGCGATATCAGTGGCAGAAGGTATTGCCCACCCGTTAAGAGTAGTACTGTCTGAATAATTAACAATAATGTAGAAAAGGGCAGGAATTGCCATTCCTCCAACTGCTCCTATTATAGGAAGTAAAGCCTGTTTTGGATTTGATAATTCACCTTGCAAAAACTCTCTTTTAATTTCTAGTGATACAAAAAAGAAGAAAATTGCCATCAAGACATCATTGATCCAATGCAAAACACTTAATTTCAGACCAAAGCTTTCAGTACCTAAAGTTATATATTTTTTTAGTATTGAAAAATATTCATCGCTGTAAGATCCGTTGCTTATGATTAAAGCAAGCACTGCAGCTAAAAGAAGCATAATTCCTGAGGAGGCCTCCAGTTTGAAAAATTCTCTAAATGGCTTTGTAATATATCGGATCATAAAAGCTTTTTACTTCTATAGAGATTATCTTTCAATTGCCAAATAGGCATAATTAACCTATAAAACATCCAATCGGGGCGTAGCGCAGCCTGGTAGCGCATCTGGTTTGGGACCAGAGGGTCGCAGGTTCAAATCCTGCCGCCCCGACCATTTAAGATGAAAAAAGCTAAAATTTACATACCAACAAAAACCGCGATGCAATCTGGCAGGGGAAAGCTTAAAAGATGGGTTTTAGAGTTTGAGACTAAAGATCCAGCAATTAATCCATTTATGGGCTGGGAAACTTCAACAGATACTTTAGAAGAAGTAATATTAAAATTTCCATCAAAAGAAAAAGCAATAGAATACGCAGAAAATAATAATATTTCATATAAAGTCGTTGAACCTAAAAAAAAAGAATTTGTAATTAAATCATACGCTGATAACTTTCTTAAGAACTAGATATGTGGCGTAGTTTTTTTAAAGATAAAAAATGGTATTTATGGTCTTACGGCGGGGGTTTTTTTATAATTTCACTGCTTGTTTTACAAACTTATTTAGACGTATTATTTAACAGTTGGTACAAAGATTTTTACGATATTCTCCAAACAGCAGAAGATAGAGATATATCTGAATTTTGGAGTTCTATCGAAAGATTTTTATATATTGCCTTACCATATGTAACTATCTTTGCTTTCACAAACTGGTTTACTAGACTTTGGGCATTTAGATGGCGTGAAGCTATAACCTTTTCATATATGCCTTATTGGCGTGCTACAGAGGCGAGAGTAGAGGGTTCCTCTCAACGTATTCAAGAAGACTGTATGAATTTTGCTAAAATCGTTGAGTCAATTGGTTTGCAAGTTGTTAAAGCTATAATGACATTAATTGCATTTATTCCAATTTTATGGGTTTTATCCTCAAATGTAACTGTTCCTTTTTTAAACAATGTTTCGGGATCTTTAGTTTGGGTGGCACTTACATTAAGTTTAGGTGGTATTTTAATAAGTTGGTTAGTCGGTATTAAACTTCCAGGGCTTGAATACAACAATCAAAAAGTAGAGGCTGCTTTTAGAAAAGAGCTAGTCTATGGTGAAGATGATAGAAAAAACTATGTTCAGGCTCCAACAATTTTGCAATTATTTACAGGTATAAAATTCAACTACCATAAGCTTTTTCTTCATTATGGCTATTTTGATTTATGGGCTATTTGGTACAGACAATTATTTGTAATAGTACCATTTTTAATAATGGCCCCAGGACTATTTACTGCTGCTTTTACACTAGGTGTAATGATGCAAGTAGTCAATGCTTTTGGTGAAGTGAAAGACGCTTTCTCTGTATTTTTATATAATTGGACCAGAATTACTGAATTAAGATCTATCCACAAAAGGTTAATGGAATTTGAACTTGCCATTAATTACAACACTAAAAAGTTGAGAAAACCTAGGAAATCTGATGTAAGAGCTTAATGGAGCTCTACTTAAAACTCATAGATGTAATTGCCCCTGTTTTCTTTGTTATTGGTATTGGATATTACCTAGGAAAAAAAAATCCAGAAATTAGCACTGATTTTATAACTACTTTTGCAGGAAATGTAGGTACACCTGCAATGATTTTCTACACAATAACAACCACTGGGGTAACTTTAAGTGTTTTCACTGAATACTTCATTTATGCATTAATTATAATCGGAGGATTTTCTCTCGTAGGTATTATATTTCTTTTATTACTTAAAAAAGATTTCATAAGTGAATTGCCACCATTAATTTTACCTAACACTGGAAATATGGGCATTCCTATTTGTTTATTTGCTTACGGAACGGCAGGGTTAGGGGTCGCATCTGCAATTGCATCAGTAATTATTCTTCTTCACTTTACACTTGGAGTTTTATTGGCCAAAAAAAGCTTTTCGTTTGAAATTTTAATTAAGAATATGCCAATTTACGGAATAATTGTTTCAGTCATATTTTTATATTTTGAATGGGATGTCCCTGGGTATTTGGAAAACACTACGTTTTTACTTACATACGCTACTATATTTTTAGTTTTAATGTCTTTAGGTATTGCTTTATCAAGATTAAAAGTAGTGTCCTGGACACATGCATCAATTTTAGGAGCGGTAAGAGTAATTATTGGACCTTTAATAGGATTTGGATTAATAAAATTTTTAAATTTAAACGGTTTTGCTGCTGGCGTTCTTTTAATTCAATCATGTATGCCAAGCGCTGTTTTAACTTATTTAGTGGGTTCAATGTATTCAGAAAGAAAGGTGGTTGATAGCGTAGCAAGTGTTATTGTTACCTCTACTGTAATGTCTTTTTTTACTATTCCTATAGTAGTTTTTATAAGCCTTAAATATTTTCAATAAATACAGTAACTTACGTAAAATAATTAAAGTAATAAATTAAGAAATAGGTAAGTAGTAATTATATATAAAATAAAAAATGTAAATAAACATTGAAAAATAACACTTATTTAAGCATAAAAAATTAAAAAATAAGATAGCAAACGTTAAGAAAATTCAAGATTTACATAATAATCGTTAATATTTGAAATACTAGAAGGCTAAAATTGAGCAAAATAGGGTATTTTAGAACGTTCTAAAAGCAGCAATAATCAATAATTCTACAAGCTTTGCGTACATTGAATATAGCGTTTAAACGGCCATAGAGGGCGTTTTTTTTGCAATCAATGATTTTAAAGTGCAACTGACTGGTGAATCGGAAAAAAATACAATGAAGTAGGGGCTAATAGACCCGATCGCCCGTCAAATAACAATTCTAGAGCGTTACACCCTCTTTTTTTAGCAATAATCTCTTGGTTTTAATGCCTCCTTTGCCAGAATAACCGCCTAAGGATCCATCTGATCTGATTACTCTATGGCAAGGAATTTGAGGAGCTAGAGGGTTTTTTCCTATAGCATTAGCTACAGCACGCACAGCTAGCGGTTTTCCTATCGATTTAGCCACTTCAGAGTAGGTTTTTACCTTCCCACGAGGTATTTTCTTCAGATAATTCCATACTTTCAGCTGAAAATTAGTTCCTTTGAGCTTCATTAGTCTATAATTAAATAAATTGTTAATATTAAGCTTAATAATATACCTATAAGCAGTCCTATAGCAATTTTTTTTCTTCCTTGGACGCTTGAGTTATTCCAGAAGTACGATATTCCAAATACCACAGCGATGAACGCAGCAATTGGAAGTATAAACTTTATCATTAGCTTCTAAATTATACCTGTTGACAACAACTTTCACTTGATATATTACTAACGATAATTAATGGTTATCAATAGTAATATTAAATAAAATGAGTGAATTAATAACTGATATAAAAAAAATT
>CACEQK010000019.1 GCA_902561585.1 uncultured Pelagibacteraceae bacterium | reverse complement strand
ATTTTTTAAAGAATTCCCCATTTGGATCCTCTTTCTTTATCGCTCTTATAGCTGTAGGAGCAGTAAATAAAGATTTGACTTTATGTTCTGATATTATTCGCCAAAAAACTCCAGCATCGGGCGTGCCTACAGGTTTTCCTTCAAATAAAATTGTTGTGCATCCATAAAATAAAGGAGCATAAACTATATACGAGTGACCAACTATCCAACCAATATCACTTGCAGACCACCAAACATCGTCTTGATGTATATTGTAAATATTTTTCATCGTCCACTTTAATGCAACGATGTGTCCGCCGATATCTCTAACTATTCCTTTAGGCAAACCCGTAGTTCCTGATGTGTAAAGTATGTAAGCATAATCATTTGCATTCATCTTTTCGCATTCAGCGGGTTTTACATTTTTATGTGCTTCTTCCCAAGTAATATCCATTTTTGGATTTAATTCAGCTTTATCTTTTTCTCTTTGAAAAATTATACATTTATCAAGTTTGTGATTTGCAAGCTCAAGTGCTTTGTTGACTAATGGTTTGTAATGAACAGTTCTTCCTGGTTCATAACCACATGAAGCAGTAACTAATAATTTTGCTTTAGAGTCATCAATCCTACTCGCAAGTTCATTTGCAGCGAAACCACCAAATACAACTGAGTGAACTGCACCAATTCTACCACAAGCAAGCATGGCTATAACTGCTTCAGGTATCATTGGCATATAAATTATAACTCTGTCGCCTTTATTTATCCCTTGATTTTTTAAAACGCCTGCAAATAATGCCACTCGATCTCTTAATTCCGTATATGTAATATTTTTTTTAACCCCAGTGATGGGACTATCATATATTATTGCTAGCTTATCGCCTCTGCCTTCCTCAATGTGTAAATCTAAAGCATTGTAACAAGTGTTCGTTTCACCGTCTTCAAACCATTTATAAAATGGCGGGTTATCAGAATTAAGAATTTTTGAAGGTTTTTTGTACCAAAAAATATTATCAGAGACCTCTTGCCAAAATTCTTTCCTATTTTTTATGGAATGATCGTAAATTTCTTTATATTTTTGATTCAAATCGCATCTCCATAATTAGCTAATATTTTGTAATTATTCCATAAATATCCCCAAAAAAAAACCAAAAATCCAATAAATATGCGGTTTTTTTAGTAAAAAAACACTTCACTGTAACTTCGTTTTTTACTATGTTCCCACCAATTACTTGGAGATGGTTAGATTTACCGTTTGTCTGAGTGGTTTATATATAAACTAAATAGAAAACTAAACAAACGAGGGAGGTTTTCATGAAAAAATTAAGTCTTTTAGCTTTAGCGGCTGTTGCCTTTTTAGGTATTACTAGCTCAGCTAATGCTGCGACTGCCATGTTAGAAGTCAATGATTTCGTAGGAATTTCATTTTGGCTTGTATCTATGGGTATGATCGCAACTACAGTGTTCTTTTTTGCTGAAAGAAACACGGTAGCTGCATCATGGAGAACATCTTTAACAGTAGCTGGACTTGTAACAGGTGTTGCATTTGTTCACTACATGTATATGAGAGATGTTTGGGTGACTACAGGAGATACACCAACAGTGTACAGATACATTGATTGGTTAATTACTGTGCCACTTCAAATGATCGAATTCTATCTAATTTTGGCAGCTGTAAGAAAGGTGCCAACGTCTATATTCTGGAAGCTATTAATTGGTTCGTTAGTAATGTTAATCGGTGGATACTTAGGTGAAGCTGGTTACATTCAACCATTTGTAGGTTTCGTAATTGGAATGGCTGGATGGATTTACATCTTGTTTGAAATATTCTCAGGTGAAGCTGGAACTTTAGCTGCAAAAGCAGGTAATAGAGCTATGACTACTGCTTTCGGTGCAATGAGAATAATTGTAACTATTGGTTGGGCGATTTATCCTCTAGGATATATTTTCGGTTACCTAACTGGTGGTGTTGACGCAAATGCTTTAAACATAATTTACAATTTAGCTGACTTTATTAACAAGATCGCTTTTGGTCTAGTTATCTGGGCAGCAGCAATGCAAAACACAAGATTAGCATCTAGATAATAGATATTAATTTATAAAAAAGGGCAGGTACGTTTATGCGTACTTGCCCTTTTTCTTTGGATACTTATAGTAATAAGTATGGAATTATCAAAACCATATAAAGGAAAAAGAAAACGTAAAATTAAGAAAATGCCTTTTACAGTTAAAGGTTATATTTTGTATTATGCATTTTTTTGGATAGTTATTATTTCAATTTATTTAGCTTATTAATGCCTAAAATAAATTATAAAGACAATCAGGGAAACTGTAAAACCATTGAGGTTGAAAACGGTCTATCAGTGATGGAAGGCGCTATTCAAAATGATATTCCAGGTATTGATGCTGATTGTGGTGGCTCAATGGCTTGTGCAACTTGCCATGTTTATGTCGAAGAAAAATGGTTAGGTAAACTTCCTAAAGCAGAAGATGCAGAAGTTGATATGATTGATATGGCTTATGAACCAAAAAAAAATAGTAGATTGAGCTGTCAACTAATAGTTACAGATGAACTTGAAGGACTGACCGTTATAACACCTGAAAAACAATCTTAATGAAAAAAACTGATACAATTATTATTGGAGCTGGACCAGTAGGATTATTTGCTGTTCATCAATTAGGTATTAAAGGATTAAAATCAGTAGTAATAGATAATTTAGATAAAGTTGGAGGACAATGTATCGAGCTTTATCCAGATAAGCCAATTTATGATATTCCAGCTGTACCTGAGTGCACAGGAGAGGAATTAACAAAAAAATTATTAGAACAAATTAAACCTTTTAATACTAAATTTTTTTTAAATGAGAGAGTGGAAGAAGTAAAACAAGATAAAGAAAATTGGATTGTTAAAACAAATAATAAAAAAGAATTTTTAGCTCCAAATATAATTATTGCAGGAGGGGTTGGATCGTTTGAGCCAAGAAAATTATCTGTTAAAGAAGCAGAAAAATTTGAGGGTGAATCACTATTTTATGCAGTCGGAAACAAGGAACAATTTAAAAATAAAAATATTTCAATATTTGGAGGAGGGGACTCAGCTTTAGATTGGGCTTTAGAATTATCAAAATTTTCAAAAATAAACTTAATTCACAGAAGAGAAGAGTTTAGAGGAGCGCCACATACTCTGTCAGAAATTAAGAAATTAGAAAAAGGGGGAAAAATATCAATTAAAACACCATGCCAACTTGATTCTATTGAAGGAGATAAAAATATAAAATCAATTACATTAAAATTTGATGATGGGAAAACAGAAAAAATTAAAACAGATATTATTTTAAGTTTTTTTGGCTTAATAATGAAATTAGGCCCAATTGCAGAATGGGGTTTAAATATGAGTAAAAAAACCATTGAAGTTAATTCTGAAAATTTCCAAACTAATAAAAAAGGAATCTTTGCTGCAGGTGATATTTGTACCTATCCTGGAAAATTAAAATTGATTTTATCAGGTTTTCATGAAGCGGCCTTGGCATCAGTTGAATGTTTCAAAAGGGCTAGACCGAATGAAAAATATAGATTTGAATTCACAACATCCTCAAAAAATATTCAAGAGAGACTTGGAAAAAAGTGATCGAACTTCTAACTGCTGATACACCAAATGGGAAAAAAATCTCAATAATGCTCGAGGAGATAAATTACAATTATAAGTTAACAAAAATTGATATTAACAAAGATGAGCAATTTAAACCTGAGTTTAAAAAGTTAAGCCCGTTTGGCAAAACTCCAGTCATTATAGATCATGAGACAAATACTAGTTTATTCGAATCTGGCGCGATACTTATTTACCTTGGGGAAAAAAGCGGCAAGTTTTACGACAAAGCGCAAAGGACAGTTATTAATCAATGGTTAATGGGCCAAATGGCTTACGTGGGCCCGATGTTAGGTCAACACCATCAATTTCATCATTATAATCCTGGAAAGAGTGAATTTGGAGAAAAAAGATATTTTAAAATCTCTGAGAGAATTTATAGAGAATTAGATGAGAGATTATATCAATCTTCTTTCTTAGCAGGTAATGAGTATACTATTGCTGATATAGCAACTTTTCCTTGGATAGCGCGTCACGAATGGCACGATATTGGACTTAAAAAATTTAAAAATTTAAATAGATGGTACGATAAGATTTCAAACAGAGATGCTGTTAAAAGAGGTTACGATCTTTTAAAAAAAGGTGACGTAATTCCTAAAGCTTAATTAATCGTCTACAAAAATTTTCTCGTCTCTTTCGTGTCTTTCCTGAGCTTCTATAGATAGTGTCGCAATTGGCCTAGCCATTAATCTTTTTAAACCAATAGGTTCCCCAGTCTCTTCACAATAGCCATAGGTTCCATCTTTAATTCTTTGAAGAGCAGAGTTTATTTTGGAAATAAGCTTTCTACTTCGGTTTAAAGCTTTCATTTCAACTGATTTATCTGTGTAAGATGAAGCTTGATCCACAATATCAGCAGAGGAGACGTTATCGTCTGACGAGTTTAATAAGTTACCCAAATTATTAGCTTTTATAATATCTTTTTTCCAATTCAACAGCTCTTCCGTAAAAAACTTTTTGTGTTTTGCACACATATATTTTTCCTTAGAGTTTGGAGTATATTTTTTTTTAGTGGTAGTTTTTTTTACCATTTTTTGAATTCGGGGAGTATATGTTTGATTTTAGCCGTGTCAATAGCTTATAAATTGTAATAATCTTTAACTAAATGATACTAAAAAAAAATATACATAAAGCATTTTATCTATTCCTTTTTCTACATTTATTGTTGTGGACATTAGTTCCTTCATTATCGAATACAAACTTACCTTTGGACACGATTGAGGCTTTGGCTTGGGGGAGTAATCTAGATTGGGGTTTTAATAAACATCCACCATTTAGCGCATTTGCTGTTGAATTTTTTTTTAGGATATTTGGTAATAATGATTGGGCTTATTATCTTTTAAGTCAAATTTTTGTTTTAATCGCTTTTTATTTTGTTTGGAAAATTTCTAACGAATTATTACAAGACAAACTATGTTCTTTTTTATCAGTTCTTTTGTTATCAGGAATTTATTTCTATAATTATACAACCCCTGAATTTAACGTAAATATAAGTCAACTTCCTTTTTGGGCTTTGTCAGTTTATTTTTTTTGGAAAGGTGTAAATTTAAATAAAAATTTAGATTGGATATTATTTGGAATTTTTTCAGCACTTGGTTTTTTATCAAAATACTTATTTATTTATATTCTTTTAGCTCTATTTATCTTTTTTATTTTTAATTATAAAAAATTTAAGAAATCGTTAAATAAGTACTTTCTTTCAATATTAATCTCTTTAGTTTTGCTCACACCGCATTTCTTTTGGTTATCTGAAAACAATTTTATAACTATATTTTATGGCCTCGATAGATCTGGTGTTTCAGAATTCAATTATATTGATCATTTAAAAAATCCTATAATATTTTTAATAAAACAATTTATTATCCTAATTCCATTTTTTTTTATGTTTTATGTAGTTATTAAAAAATTTAAATTTTCAATTAATAAAAAAAATAAAGAAATTATCTTTCTACTTTCAATTAATTTAATTCCAATTGGTTTAGTATTAGCTACATCAATAATAACGGGTGCCGAAATTCGAACAATGTGGATGACACCTTTCTATTTATTTTTCGGGACTTTATTTGTAAGTATATTTAAAAATTTTATTGATATGAAAAAAATTAAAAAATTTTATTACATTTTTTTATTTTTCTTTATTTTATCACCATCACTTTATTTAACTATTTCGTTAATAGATGAAACAAAAAGAACTGATTATCCAGGCAAAGAAATAGCAAGTCTAGTTCAAAATAAATGGAATGATAATTTTGTTAACGAAATAAAAATCGTTATTGGTGACGAGTGGTCAGCAGGCAATTTATCTTATCATCTATACTCAAGACCTATTTGGATAAATGATTTAAAAAATAAAACTTCTATTATTACCAAAGACCAGGGAGTAATTTATACTGGAAACCCAAAAATACTAAAAAAAATAT
>CACEQK010000018.1 GCA_902561585.1 uncultured Pelagibacteraceae bacterium | reverse complement strand
CAGCTGGTAGCACCGCTTATAATTTATCAGTTAATGGTCCGATCTTATCACTGAATTCTAGTCAACTTGCTATAACACCTATAAGTCCTTTTAGACCTAGAAGATGGAAAGGAAAAATTGTTCAAAAAAATAATATTATAGATATTATTAATTTGGATACAAAAAAAAGGCCACTCGCAGCTGTTGCAGACAATATTGAAGTTAGAAATGTCAAAAAGGTACAAATAAAAATAAGTGAAAGTTTGAATTTTTTATTATTGTATGACAAAAATAAAAGTTTAGATAAAAGAATTAAATCTGAACAATCAATGAAAAAATAAGTTTGTGATTAATAAGATTAATAGAAAATTTTGGGCTAAAAAAAAAGTTTTTATTACGGGACATACAGGTTTTAAGGGTAGTTGGTTATCTATATTTTTAACTTATTTAGGTGCTGAAGTAACAGGATATTCATTAAAACCTTTAACGAAACCAAGTTTATATAAATTAGCTAATGTAGATAAAGTTATAAAAAAATCTATAATTGCCGATGTAAGGGATTATAAAAGGCTTTTTAAAGAAATAAAGAATTCAAATGCTACTATTTTATTTCATTTAGCGGCACAACCACTAGTGAGATACTCTTATTTACTGCCAAAAGAAACTTTTGATATAAATGTTGTTGGCTCACTTAATATTTTAGAGTGTGTAAGAAAAATTAATAAAATTAAGTCTACAATAATAATTACTACAGATAAGGTTTACGATAATTCTAAAAATAAAATATTTCAAGAAACTGATAGATTAGGAGGAATTGATCCGTATAGTTCATCAAAGGTGTGTGTAGAACATCTTTTTTCATCTTATCATGACTCTTTTTTTAAGCGATCATCAAAACAACGACTAGCTACTGTAAGGGCAGGTAATGTTATAGGGGGTGGTGACTACTCTGAAGATAGATTAATTCCTGATATTTATAGATTTGCTAAATATAAGAAAAAAATTATTTTAAGAAATCCTAATTCAACTCGTCCATGGCAGCATGTTCTTGAACCTTTAAGTGGATATTTACTTTTGGCTGAAAAATTAGCCAAAAACAAAATTTTAAAAGTTTCTCAAAATTGGAATTTTGGACCAAATATTTCTAATTGCAAATCAGTAAAATATATTGCGAACTATTTTGCTAAATCTTTAAAATTAAAAATTAAAATTGCAAAAAATAAATCTAAGGATTTCAAACCTGAAACAAGTTATTTAAGATTAAGTAATTTTAAGGCTAGAAAGCTTTTAAAATGGAGTCCAAGATGGAGTTTAAATAATTCTTTGAATAAAATTATAGAATGGAATAAAGATGCAAGAAAAGAAGGTTATAAAACTATTTGTGAAAAACAAATAAAAAATTATTTAAAATAAATTATGAAAAAGAGAATTTCTTACGGCAAAAATGTTTATGATAAAAAAGAGATTAACGCTGTTCTTAATACTCTTAAAAAATCCACTCAAATGGGAGTTTCAGTAAGTAATTTTGAAAAAAAAATTGCAAAGCTATCGTCAAAAAAATATGGATTAATGGTAAATTCTGGTTCGTCCGCTTTGATATTAGCTTTAAAAATTTTAAACTTTCCCAAAGGTAGTGAAATCATTGCCCCTTGTCTTAATTTTGGAACAGCAATTTCATCGATTATTTTATCAAATTTAAAACCTATTTTCGTCGATTGTGAGGTCGACACATTACAGATAGATATTAAAAAAATAGAAAAAAAAATCTCAAAAAAAACAAGAGCATTGCTTATACCAAA
Organism: uncultured Pelagibacteraceae bacterium; assembly: GCA_902561585.1. Lineage (GTDB taxonomy): Bacteria > Pseudomonadota > Alphaproteobacteria > Pelagibacterales > Pelagibacteraceae > Pelagilacustribacter. The sequence goes on along the minus strand of CACEQK010000018.1, from coordinate 4,393 downwards.
TCTTATTGGCAATATCCCTAATTGGATAGAAATAAAAAAATTAGCCTTGAAATACAATCTTAAAGTTATCGAGGACTCTGCTGATACACTGGGAGCAAAAATTAATAATAAACCTACTGGAGTATATAGTGATATTTCAATAACAAGTTTTTATGGTTCTCATGTTATTAGTTGCGCAGGAAATGGCGGCATAATGCTTACAAATAATAAAAATTATTTTTCAAAAGCAAAAGTATTAAGAAGTTGGGGAAGAATGTCGTCCTTAATTAAAGATTCAGAGAATATTAAAAAGAGACTTGGTATAAAACTTAAAGGATATAGTTATGATAGAAAATTTGTGTTTTCTGAAGCAGGTTATAATTTTGAACCATCAGAAATTGGTGCATCTTTCGGCTTGGAACAATTAAAAAAATTTAATGCTTTTTCAAAAATTCGTAATAAAAATTTTATGCTTCATTACAATTTTTTTAAAAAATTCAATAAATATTTCATTTTGCCAAGAATAGGCAAAAATGTGAAAACGAATTTTCTAGCTTATCCAGTTATTCTTAAAAATGATATAAATTTTTCTAGAAAGAAATTTCAAACCTTTCTTGAAAAAAATAAAATACAAACAAGACCAATATTTACGGGCAATACTTTAAGACACCCCGCTTTTGAAAATCTAACATCTAAAAAAAACAAAATTAATAGCTTTAAAAACTCAGATTATATAATGAAGTATGGTTTGCTTATTGGTTGTCATCAGGGACTTAACAAGAATGATATTAGTTATATTCATCGGATAATATCAAAATTCTTAAGATGAACAATTTACAAAAAAAAACAATAAAAAACTTAAGAACAAATATTTTAAAACTAAGTCATAAAGCAAAGTCTTCACATGTTGGTGGATGTTTATCGATTGTTGAAATTTTAACCGTTTTATTTAATAATATATTAAAAATTTCCGCAAATAGAAAAACCTTTTTTAAAGATACTTTTATTTTAAGTAAAGGCCATGCATGTCTTGCTTTATATTGCATGTTATACGAAAAAAAATTTTTATCAAAAAAAACTTTATTTGATTATGGTGAAAATAATACTCTCTTAATGAGCCACGCAAGTCATTATGTGCCAGGTGTAAAATTTTCAACAGGTTCATTGGGTCACGGTTTACCAGTTGCGGTGGGTTCAGCATTAGCAGCAAAAAAAGAGAAAAAAAAGAAAAATATTTATGTTTTGTTAAGTGATGGTGAATTAAATGAAGGGACAACTTGGGAGTCTCTTCTGTTTGCTGCACATCATAAACTTGATAACCTTTGTGTCATTATTGATTATAACAAGCTTCAAAGTTTAACTTTTGTGTCTAAAACAATTAAATTAGAGCCTATTATTGATAAAATGAAATCTTTTAATTGTTTTGTAAAAAGTATTAATGGCCACAACATCAATCAATTGATTAATGCATTTAAGTTTCAGTCAAAAAATAAACCAAAAGTAATTATAGCCAATACAATTAAGGGTAAAGGAATAAGTTTTATGGAGAATAATATTGCTTGGCATTATAAGTCACCAAATTTTCTTGAATTAAATAAAGCTTTGAAGGAAATAGAAAATGCGTAAAATTTTTATAGAAGAATTAATTAAAGCTGCAAAAAAAAATAAAAAAATTATCTTAATAGTAAATGATCTTGGATATAATGTTGTAGAAAAATTTGCTAAAATGTTCCCAAATCAATTTTTTAACGCTGGAGTTGCTGAACAAAATATGATGGGAATTGCCGCGGGTATGGCTTTAGAGGGATATCACGTATTTGTTTATTCAATCGGAAATTTTCCAACTTTTAGATGTTCAGAACAAATCAGAAATGATGTTGATTACCACAATCTTCCAGTAACAATAGTGAATGTAGGTGCAGGACTAAGCTATGGAAACTTAGGGTATTCCCATCATTCTTTACAAGATTATGGTTTGATGAGACTTTTTCCCAATATGTTAATTGCATCACCTGGCGATGAGATGGAAACAAAGGCTTGTATAAAATATATTTTAAAAAAGCCACAACCATCTTATTTAAGATTATCTAAAAGCAATACGAAACCTCTTCACAATAAAATTCCAAATTTAAAACCAGGTAAATGGCTATCTATTTCCAAAAGTAATCGGATCAGTAAAAAAATTTTTTTAACAACAGGTAATGTTGCAAGTATAGCTAAAAAATTTTTAACAAATAAAAATTTTAATAATTATTCTATTTATTCATTACCTTTATGGGGAATGAAGTATAAAAAAGATCAATTTAACCAAATAAAAAAATGGGATAAAATAGTTGTATTAGAAGATCATTTAGAAGATGGTGGATTTGGTTCTTGGATAAAAGAATCAATAAATAATAATAAAATTAAAACCTATATAATATCAAAAAGCTTAAGTAATAAAGTAATAGGCAAAGTTGGATCAGAAAAATATTTATTGGAAAATTATTATTTAAAATTAATTAGTAAATAAAATTGAAAACACTAACAATAATTGGCGGGAGTGGTTTTGTAGGAAAATCTTTAATAGATTTTTCAAATAAAAAAGGTTTGCTAAGATGGAAAATTAACAAACTAATTTGCATAAGTAGGAAAAAAATTTCTTTAAAAAGAAAAAAAAATTTTACAAAAATAAAATATATAAGAGCAGATATAAAAAAAATAAAAAAATTGAACAAAACTGATTTAGTTATTTTTGCTGCAAATACAAATAATAGGTTAAATGATATTGAGGCAGCAAAAAAATTTGTTTTATTAGTTAAGAAACTGCCAAAAAAAACAAAAATTTTATTTACAAGTTCAGGAGCTATTTATGGAAAAATTAAAAATAAAAAAAGATATGCAGAAACAAAAAAAATTATTGAAAATATATTTATTGATTTAGGTTTAAATGGTTATAACGTTTCAATAGCAAGAATGTTCACTTTTATAGGTAAAAGAATTTTAGATGACAATAATTATGCAATATCACAATTTATAAACTCTGGCTTAAAGAAAAAACCAATTCAAGTAAAAACAAGGTCAAAAATTTATAGAAGTTATATGTATAGTGATGATATGATTAGATGGATTTTGACAATCCTCTCAAAATCTAGCACAAAATGTCCAATATATAATGTTGGATCGAATGAAAGTATTTCAATTCAAAATCTAGCTAAATTAATTGGTCGAATTTTAAAAACAACAGTAAAAATAAAAAAACCTAGCAATAAAAAAATTGAAAGATATATTCCAATAATCAAAAAAGCCCAGAAAGAACTTAATCTAAAATTAAATTATAATTTGAGGTCCTCATTACATTCAATTATAAAATAAACATGAATAAAAAAATAAGTATAGTTACACCAACATTTAATGAGGAAAATAATATTGAAGCATTATGTTTGGCAGTTTCGGAAGAAATGAAAAAGCTTACATATGATTATGAGCATATAATTATTGATAATTCATCAGATGATAAAACTGTTGAAATATTAAAACAACTTATTGAAAAAGATAAAAAAATTAAAGTTATAGTTAATGAAAAAAATTATGGACATATAAGATCACCGGTGCATGCTATTTTTCAAGCCTCGGGTGATGCAATAATCTTAATGATGGCTGACTTTCAAGATCCTATTAGCTTAATTAAAGATTACGTTAAAGAGTGGGAAAATGGATGTGAAGTAGTGATGGCTCAAAAAAATACTTCAGAAGAAAATTTTTTCAAACATTTTTTAAAGGGACAGTTATATAAATTTATAAATAAGCTCTCTGAACAAAAACAACTTATAAACACTACGGGATCAGGTTTGTATAGTAGAAGGATAGTTCAAGAATTAAAAAATTTTAAAGATCCTTATCCTTATTTTCGAGGACTTATAACCGAGGTTACAGATAAAATAAAATTAATACAATTTCATCAACCAAAAAGAAAATCAGGAATTTCAAAAAATAATTTTTACACATTATACGATATTGGAATTTTGGCCATTATCAAGCATTCAAAATTACCACTTAGAATGATCACGTTGGCTGGTTTTGTTTTAAGTATACTTTCTTTTTTTGTGGCTTTAATTTTCCTTTTAAGAAAAATTTTAAACTGGAGTTCTTTTGATTTAGGTATTGCCCCAATTATAATAGGATTATTTACTCTTGGTTCTATTCAGATTTTAATTTTGGGTTTAATTGGAGAATATGTAATGTATATTTTGACACATACAAGAAAATTACCATTAGTAATTGAAAAAGAAAGAATTAACTTTTAAACCAAAAATTTATTTCCTTTTAAATTTGCAAGTTAAAATAAGTGTTGAACCTATACTAAATTTTTCAACTTTTGCTTTATTGATTTTTAGATATTTCTCTAACCTACTTATATATCCATTTTGATTTG
>CACEQK010000017.1 GCA_902561585.1 uncultured Pelagibacteraceae bacterium | reverse complement strand
TCACATCCACCAATAAACTCTTGTTTAACATAAAGCTGAGGTATAGTAGGCCAATCACTAAAATTCTTAATTCCTTGTCTTAAATTTTCATCTTCTAAAACATTAATTCCTTTAAAATCTACATTAAGATGTTTTAGAACATTTGATACTGCCATTGAGAAACCACATTGAGGTGCATCAGGTGTTCCTTTCATGAATAAGCAAACTTTATTATCGTTAATTAAATTTTGAATTTTTTCCTTTATTTCCATTATTTACCCTCTGTAGTAATTGATAATGCATGTAATTCATTTCCCATTTTACCTTTTAAAGATTTATAAACAAGTTTGTGTTGTTCAATTTTATTTAAATTGTTGAATTTTGATGATTTAATTGTCGCAGAGTAATGATTGTTGTCACCCATTAAATCTTTTATCTCGATTGAGGCATCGGGTAAATCTTCTTTGATAAGTCTTTTTATTTCTTCAATAGGTAAAGGCATTAGAAATTATTATACCATTCATTATTTATTTTATACAAATCTTTAATACTAATTTTTAATTCATCTTCAATCTCAAAAAAGTCAGATTGTGTAATACCTATATTTTCGTAAAAAACATTATTATCTTTTAAAATTTTTTCAACTTTTGATAAATCTTTATTATTAACCTCAATTATATAGCGAGCTTGATCTTCTCCAAAAAAATAATTGATAGAATTAGTTAGTCTTTTTGGTTTGTGTATCTTTATACCAATATTTGAACCTATTGACATTTCAGCGAGAGAAATAATCATACCACCTGTTGAAATATCATGAGAGGATAAGACTAAATTTTTATTAATTAATTTAAGTATACATTCACCATTATTTTTTTCATTACTTAAATTAATATCTGGTGGCATACCTGTATTAATTGAATAAATCTCCCTTAAAAGAACACTTTGTTCTAGATGACCAAATGTTTTTCCTATTACTAATAAATTGCTGTTATTATGTATGAAATTGTGACCAATGGGTTTTGAGAGTTTTTTAATCAAGCCCACACCACCTATAACAGGAGTGGGAGATATGTTTTTTTTATTTGTACCATTGTAAAAGGAAACATTCCCTGAAACAACTGGAAAATCTAAAAACTCGCAAGCTTCTTTGATGCCCTCTAAGCATTCCGCAAATTCTCCCATAATTTCTTTATTTTCAGGATTTCCAAAGTTTAAACAATTGGTTATAGCTAATGGTTTCGCACCTACGGAAATTAAATTTCTCCAATTTTCACAGACAATTTGTTTTCCTCCATACAATGGGAATGCATTACAATAGTTTGCTGATGAATCGACAGATACCGCTATAGCTTTATCTTTGTTATGTATTCTAATTACTGCTGCATCTGAACCAGATTTTTGAGCGGTATCACACATTACCATTTGATCGTATTGGTTTGTGATCCAGCTTTTATTTGAGTGGTTAGGGTTTGATAGTATTTTAATTAAAGCATCCTCAATTTTTATTTTTTTTAATTTTTTTACATTAACTTTATACCTTTGAGTTTTTTTTCGTATCCACTTCCTATCATAAATTGGAGCTTTTAATGCTAGGGCATCTATGGGAATTTCTCCTTCAATTTTATTGTTAAATTTTAACGTAAGGTTGCTCGTGTCGGTAGTTTTACCAATGACTACAAAATCTAAATCCCATTTATCAAATATTTTTTTTGCAGCTTTTTCTTTACCATCTTCTAGTATGATTAACATTCTTTCCTGGCTTTCAGATAACATCATTTCATAAGGTGTCATATTTTCTTCTCTGCAAGGAACTTTTTCTAAATCAAGCTCAATACCTAATAATCCTTTTGACGCCATCTCTACACTAGATGAAGTTAATCCTGCGGCTCCCATGTCCTGGATAGATATAATTGATTTATCCTTCATTAACTCTAGGCAAGCTTCCATTAATAGTTTTTCTGTAAATGGATCTCCAACTTGAACGGTTGGTTTTTTTTCTTCAGAATTTTCATCAAATTCTGCTGAAGCCATTGAGGCTCCATGAATACCATCACGACCAGTTTTTGAACCTACATAAACCACAGATTTATTTAAACCTTTAGCCTTAGAGTAAAAAATTTTATTTTTTTTTGCATGTCCAACAGCCATCGCATTTACTAAAATATTTTCATTATAGGTTTCATCAAACTTGGTTTCACCTGCCACAGTTGGTATACCAATACAATTACCATACCCACCAATTCCTGAAACAACGCCGTTTAATAAGCTTTTTGTTTTAGGATGTTTTGGATCACCAAAATGAATTGAGTTTAATAAAGCTATAGGCCGTGCTCCCATAGTGAAAACATCTCTTAAAATACCACCGACACCGGTAGCAGCACCCTGGTAAGGTTCAATATAAGATGGATGATTATGACTTTCTATTTTGAATACAATTGCATCATCATCACCGATATCTATGACCCCTGCATTTTCTCCAGGCCCTTGAATAACTTGCCTTCCTTTAGTTGGTAGTTTTTTCAGATGTATCCTTGAGGATTTATAGGAACAATGTTCATTCCACATCGCAGAAAAAATCCCAAGTTCTAATAAATTAGGATCTCTCTTTAATATTTTTTTAATTTTGCTAAATTCATCTAAATTTAAGCCATGCTTTTGCACAATTTCATTAGTTATCTTCATCTTAATTAAGCAAACTTGAAAATAAATTTATACCATCTTTATTAGATATGATTTCATCAACCATTCTCTCAGGATGGGGCATCATTCCTAAGATATTTTTCTTTTGATTATAAATTCCTGCAATATTTTCTAAAGAGCCATTAGGGTTGACTTCTTCATTTATATTTCCTTTTTCATCACAATACTGAAATGCGATTAGATTTTCTTTTTTTAATTCTTCTAGGTGATTTGAGTCTGTAAAAAAATTTCCTTCATTATGTGCAATATTAATTTTTAAGATTTCATCTTTTTTATATTTATTAGAGAACTTTGTACTATTATTGATTACTTTAATGTTTACATCTTTATTAATGAATTTAAGGTTCTTATTTCTTAACAATGTTCCTTTTAACAAACCAGTTTCAGTCAAAATCTGAAAACCATTGCAAATACCTAATATTAAACAACCTGAGTTTGCCGCCTTAATTACCTCGTTAATAATTAAAGATTTTCCAGCAATAGCTCCAGATCTAAGGTAGTCTCCATAAGAAAAACCACCAGGAATAACTATTAAATCAGATTTTGGTAAGCTTGTGTCCTTATGCCAGACCATTTTATTTTCAAACTGCATTTTTTCTAAAGCTACAGCAATATCTCTGTCACAGTTAGAACCAGGAAAAACGATTACTGATGATTTCATTAAATTTTATTAATTTTGTAATCTTCAATAATAAGATTAACTAAAAGTTTTTTACACATTTCATCGATTTTTTTTTGAGCAACTTCTGTATCGTTTTCATCTATTTCAATCTCGAAATGTTTACCCTGTCTTATATTTCTAAGATTATTCATCCCCATATTAACAAGAGTATTCTGTACAACTTTCCCTTGTGGGTCCAAAACATCTTTTTTAAGAGTTACTGTAACTGAAAATTTCAATTTATTTTTTTTTAAATTTGATAGGAATTGTCTTTCCAAAATTAACTTCACTAATATTTGTTTCTTCAGGCATAATTCCTAATCTTCGCGCTACTTCTTGATAACCTTGTATTATGTTGCCTAAGTCTTTTCTAAATCTGTCTTTATCTAATTTTTTCTCAGTTTTTGAGTCCCATAAACGACATGTGTCTGGACTTATCTCGTCTGCTAAAATGATTTCTTTTTCCTCATTTTCTTTACTCCAAGCTTTCCCATATTCAATTTTAAAATCTACAAGTTTGATGCCAATACCTCTAAACATGCCAACTAATAGATCATTTATTCTTAAAGTAGTTCGATCAATAAATTTTATTTCTTTTTCTGTAGCCCATCCAAATGAATAAATATGTTCTTTTGAAATTAAAGGGTCATTTAATTCATCTTTTTTATAGCAGTACTCTAAGAGAGGTTTATCTAAAACTGTTCCTTCTGGTATTCCAAGTCTTTTTGTAAGTGAACCGGTAGCTATATTTCTCACAATAAATTCTATTGGAAATATTTCTGCTTTTTTAATGAGTTGCTCTCTCATATTTAGCCGTTTTATAAAGTGAGTCTTGATCCCACATTGAGAAAGGTTTGTTAGTATGTATTCAGAAATTCTGTTATTCAAAACACCCTTACCTTCAACACTTGCTTTCTTCAGATTATTAAAGGCAGTGGCGTCATCTTTAAAATGCTGAATAACTAAATTCTTATCTTTTGTTTCGTAGATAATTTTAGCTTTACCCTCGTATAATTTTTTACCTTTATTCATGTGATTAATTTTTAAGACTTCTATTAAAAATTATATTAATTTTTTTTGTATGATAACTAAAATCAAATAACTTTTTGATCTTATTAACAGGTATTTTTTTTGTTATCTGACTATCAGATATAATTTTATCATAAAATGAGGAGTTTTCCTTCCATGCTTGCATAGCTTTTTTTTGAACAATTTTATAAGATTGTTCTCTTGTAAAACCAGCAGTAGTCAATTCTAGAAGAACTCTCTGAGAAAAAAAAATTCCATTAGTTATATCTAAGTTTCGTTTCATATTTTTTGGATAAATATTTAAATTTTTAACTACGTTACTTAATCTGTTAAGCGCAAAGTCTAAAGCTATTGTAGCATCGGGTCCAATATTTCTTTCGACAGCAGAATGAGAAATATCTCGTTCATGCCATAAGGCTATATTTTCAAGAGCAGGCATAACACTTGATCTTATTAGTCTTGCTAAACCCGTTAAATTTTCACTTAAAATTGGATTTTTTTTATGAGGCATCGCAGATGAACCTTTTTGTTTTTTACCAAAAAATTCCTCAACTTCTAGAACTTCCGTTCTTTGTAAGTGTCGAATTTCTACTGCAAATCTTTCAATTGAACTTGCTATAATTCCTAAGGTTGAAAAAAATTGTGCGTGTCTATCTCTAGGAATAATCTGAGTAGAAATTGGCTCAACACTAAGTTTTAATTTTTTAGCAACATAACTTTCTATTTTTGGGTCAATGTTAGCAAAAGTTCCTACAGCTCCAGAGATTGCACAAGTAGATATTTCTTTAATAGAATTTTCTAAACGTTTTTTATTTCTTAAAAACTCTTGATAAAAAGTTAGCATCTTTAAGCCAAACGTTATTGGCTCGGCATGAATTCCATGACTTCTACCAATGCATAATGTGAATTTATGTTTTAAAGCTTGTTTCTTAATAGATTGTAATAATTGATTAATATTTTTTAATAAAATTTCACCTGATTGCCTAAGCTGAAGGTTAAAACACGTATCTAAAACATCTGATGAAGTCATTCCTTTATGTAAATATTTTGCTTCTTTTCCTGCTCTTTCGGTAATTGATGTTAAGAATGCAATAATATCGTGTTTAACTTTATTTTCTATTTGTAAAATTCTTTTTGGATTAATTTTTGCTTTAGACCTAACTTTTTTTACAACACCTTTTGGAATTATTTTAAATTTTTCCATGGCTTCTGCTGCAGCCAGTTCAATTTCTAACCAAATTGAATATCTATTATAATCTTCCCAAATACTTTTAATTTCTTTTCTTGAATATCTTTCAATCATTTAATAATTTTTTCTGATTTAGTAAAAATTTCACAACCATCCTTTGTTACTCCAATTGTATGTTCAAATTGTGCTGACAAAGATTTATCTTTGGTTACAGCCGTCCATCCATCATTTAACGTTTTCGTTTCATAGTTTCCATAATTGATCATTGGCTCAATTGTAAAAATCATGCCTGTTTTTATAATTTCTCCAGTACCTTTTTCACCATAATGCAAAACATTAGGTTCCTTATGAAAGGTTTTACCAATCCCATGACCACAAAAATCTTGAACAACAGAAAATCCTTCTTTCTCCACATAAGATTGTATTGTCGATCCTATATCTCCTAAGTGAATACCATCTTTAATAATTCCAATAGCTTTCATCATAGACTCATAAGTAGCTTGAACTAGTTTTTCAGCTTTAATAGAAACGTTTCCAACTTTGAAAGTTCGACTTGTGTCACCATGCCAACCATTTTTTAAGGCGGTAACGTCAACATTTACAATGTCACCTTCTTTTAAAATTTTTTCTGATGGAATTCCGTGACAAACAACATGATTGGTTGATGTACAACAGGATTTTGGAAACCCTCTGTAAAATAATGGTGCTGAGTAAGCACCGTGATCATTAATATACTCATAACAAAGCATATCTATTTGACCAGTAGAAATCCCAGGTTTTATTATTTTATTTACTTCATCTAAAGCACCAGCAGCAATAGAACCAGCTTCTTTTGTTTTTTCAAAGGCCTCTTTATAGTCCACGTTCATTAAATTTTAATCTTGATTTTCTTATTGAGTTTTATTCCTTTTGAAGAAAATTTACAATCATAGCAAAGTACATTTAAGTTGTTTTTCACAGCTTTAGCTAGAGCTTTTGCATAATCTATGTCGATGTCTTTAGCTATGGTGAAATAGTTACAATCATTTCTTTGAATCACATAAAGAATAAAAATTTTATATCCTTTTGTATAAGCATTCATAAGTTCTTTGATATGTTTTAAACCTCTAGACGTAACAGCATCTGGAAATTCAGCTTTTTTTTTCTCTCGAGATAGCGTAACATTTTTAACTTCAATAAAGGCTTTAAAATCTTTATTTATAATTAAAAAATCAAATCTTGTATTTTGTCCAAATTTTGTTTCTGGTTTAATTTCTATAGACTCTTGTAGTTCTTTAATTAGATTATTTTTTAAAGCATGATAAACAATTTTATTAGTTGAATGAGTATTAACTCCTACTTTAGCTTTTTGATCTTCAATAATTTCTAAAGTATATTTGAGTTTACGATTTGGGTTATTAGATTTACTTATCCATACTTTATTCCCCTTTTTTAAAAGACCATACATAGAACCAGTATTAGGACAATGGGCTGTAATTATTTGATTATTTAATTCTACATCAACAAAAAAACGTTTGTATCTTTTTATAAATAGTCCTGATATTAATTTATTTTTAAAATCCATATGTATTTATTATATTTATGAAAAAAAAAGTAAATGCCGCAATTCTAATTATTGGAAATGAAATACTTTCAGGAAGAACACAAGATAAAAATATAGTCTTTATTTCTAACTGGCTTAATTCAAAATGTGGCATTTCAGTAAAAGAAGTGAGAATAATTCCAGATATAGAGAAAACAATTATTGAAAACGTGCTTTTATTATCCAAAAAATTTAATTACCTTTTTACAACTGGTGGAATAGGTCCTACACATGATGACATAACTGCTCAATCAATTTCAAAAGCATTTAAATTAAAATATGAGTTTCATCAAGAAGCATATGGTATTTTAGAAAAATATTACGGTAAAAAAAAATTTAACGATGGTAGAAAAAAAATGGCAAAAATGCCAAGAGATGCAAAACTTATTTACAACCCATCAAGTGCAGCACCCGGGTTCATGACTAAGAATGTATTGTCATTACCTGGAGTCCCATCAATATTAAAATCAATGATTGAAAATTGTAAAAGATATTTGATCAAAGGATTAAAAATTCACAGTAAAACTGTAAACCTCTACACAGTTGAAAGTAACGTTGCTAAAAAATTAGGACAAATTCAAAAAAGGTATAAAAAATTTGTTGAAATTGGAAGCTACCCTTTTTTTAGACTCGGAAAGATTGGAGTAGCTATTGTTACAAGGTCTACTTCGTTATCAAAATTAAAAAGTGTCAATAAAGAAATAATGAAATTGGTAAAATTAAAAAAAAATACAAATTTTAAAAATTTAAATCAAATTATATACTTCGTCGACATTAATGGACTCTATATCTGAGGTATTATGTATTTTTTTACTATCTACAATTTTTACATAGTTATTTTTTGGTGCAAATTTTTCAGAATTAGTTGGTCCAAATAAAACAATCATTGGAATTTCTGCAAGACCCATCATATGCATTACTCCATTATCAATAGTTATAGCTTGATCCAATCTTGCAGCTAATGCAGTTACTAAAGCAGGGCAGGATAGCTGAGATTCAATTTCTGGGAATATAGCAGATGGAACTTGATTTTTAATTTTATCAATTATTTGTTCTTGGTTTTTTTCGATAAAAAAAACTGGTATTTTATTTTTAATCAAGCACTTATTTGCTAAAGAAATGAATTTATAAATTGACCAACTCTTTTTCCTATACTCATTTCCC
>CACEQK010000016.1 GCA_902561585.1 uncultured Pelagibacteraceae bacterium | reverse complement strand
CTAGGACTGACTATGATTTCTATTTTAGTTGGCAATAAATTTAATCATCTTTTAAAAATTGTTATATTATCTCTTTTATTTACAATTTTATATTCATTTATGAGTGAAAGCTCTCCTTTATGGTTTTCAGTAGGTATTTTTTTATTAACTTTATTTTTTATGAATAAATTAAAAAAGTATGATTTTAAATATTTAAATCAAGATTTTATATCGGAAAAGATTGTGTTTGAGTTTTTATCTTTGTTTGCAATTGTATTTTTTGCATTAGTTATATTATTTCCTTTTTACATTATGTTTGTTACTAGCTTTAAAACGCAGACAGCTCTATTAATTAATCCTTTAGATTTAAGTATTGATTTTTCAAAAGATATTTTTGAAATATTTAAATCATACTTTGTAATTTTTAAAACTTATGATTTTGGTAAATATATTTTGACTAGTTCTTATGTATCAATTGGAACTGTTTTAATAACTCTATTATTTGCCATTCCAGCTGCTTATGCAGTTGCAAGATTAAATTTTTTTGGAAAAACTTTTCTATCAACGTCAATACTAATTATCTACATGTTTCCAGCCATAGTATTGGTTATTCCGCTATATACTGTTTTTAGTCAACTAGGTTTGAGAAATTCAATAGAAGGATTACTTATTGTCTATACAGCAACTACTTTACCGGTGGCAATTTATATGCTTCAGGGTTATTTTAGAAGCATACCCAAAGAAATCGAAGAGGCTGGTCTAATCGACGGACAAAACTGGTTTGGAATAATAATAAAAATAATTATTCCTCTAAGTTTACCTGCTATCGCTTCAGTATCATTATACGTATTTATGATCGCTTGGAATGAATTTTTGTTTTCACTAATGTTTTTAGATAATCCAAAAACATTTACATTATCTAGAGCAATAAACCATTTAACTGGTGATGCTGAAACACCAAGGCAATATTTAATGGCTGGATCAGTGATAGTCACTTTGCCTATACTTTTAATTTTTGTATATTTTGAAAAATATTTAGTAAGTGGATTAACAGCTGGAAGTGTAAAAGGATAATGAATAGTAAAATAAAATTAGCAAAAAAAACCTTGATAAATAATAGAAGACCAAATTATACTTTACCTACTAATACCAAACTTTACCCGGCACAGTGGAATTGGGACTCAGCTTTTATTGCCTTAGGATATTCTAATTTTAATTTAGATTACTCATTTAAAGAAATTGAAACTTTAATTTCTGGACAATGGGACGATGGAATGATTCCACATATTCTTTTTCATATTAAAGATTTAAATTATACGCCTAACTACAAAGCTTGGAATTGCGGTAGAAAAATTTCTTCTTCTGGAATAACTCAACCACCGATATTAGCAAGTATTTTGAGAATAATTTTTGAAAGAAAAAAATTTTCAAAAGAAGAGATAAAAAAATATCAAACCTTAATATTAAAAATTAAAAAATATTTAGAATGGTTTATTAGATACAGAGATCCAAAAAGAACTGGTTTAATTTCTATACTTCATCCATGGGAAAGTGGATATGACAATTCTCCTTTATGGGATAAACCAATGAGTAAGATTAAAATAGAATCTAAACTTAAATATAAAAGGAAGGATAATAAAATTGTTGAAAAAAATCAAAGACCGTTAAAAATAGATTACGACAGGTATGTAACAATAAAAAACCACTTAAAGCGACTGAATTATGATCCTAAGAAACTTTACTACAAATCAAAATTTAATGTTGTTGATGTAGGATTTAATTCACTTTTTTTAAGAGCTTTAAAAGATTTAGATTTTTTACTTAAATTTACAGGTAAGAGCAGCTCTTCATTAAAAAAATACATTCTTTTAAATGAAAGCAAACTTATTAAATTATTCAATTCAAAAAAAATGAAATTTAAAAATAAAGATCTTAAAAATAATACTTCAATAGAAGTACCATCAATAACTAATTTTTTCATGTTATTTGCTGATTTAAACAATAATTTAATTAATAGAGAATTAATTAAAAGTTTAAAAAAATATTATAAAGATGAGAAGTATTTTTTTCCTTCAATAAGTTCAAAACATAAATCTTTTGAGGAAAAGAGGTACTGGAGGGGACCGGTATGGGTTAATTGTAATTGGATTATTTATCAAGGATTGAAAAATAAAGATAAAAGGTTTGCTGAAATTATAAGAAAAAAGACTATTAATTTAATCGAAAAAAAAAAATTTCGTGAATATTATAGTTGTAAGTCAGGTTTAGGCATGGGCGCTAAAAATTTTTCTTGGACTGCTGCTTTATATCTGGATTTTAAACTTAATAGATCTTAAAATCTGATATATATCTCTTAATATCGAAAAAAATGGAATTTAAAAAATACAATCACGGTATAGAAGAAAAAAAAATATCAGATTTTTGGATTAAAAAAGGTTTATTTAAACCACAAAAAAGCAAATTAAATAAAAAATTTTCCGTAGTAATCCCTCCACCTAATGTAACCGGAAGATTGCATATGGGACATGCTTTAAACAACAGCCTTCAAGATGTTTTAGTAAGATTTAACAGGATGAAAGGACACGAAACTCTATGGCAGCCAGGAACTGATCATGCCGGGATTGCAACCCAAGCAGTTGTTGAAAACAATCTTTTAAAAGAAGGAATTAAAAAAAATGATTTAGGAAGAGAAAAATTCATTAAAAAAATTTGGAAATGGAAAGAAGAGTCTGGAGGAATTATTTTAGATCAACTAAAAAAATTAGGTTGCTCTTGTGATTGGTCAAGAACTAGGTTTACCATGGATAAAGATTTGTCTAAAGCTGTAATTAAAGTATTTGTTGATCTTTATAAAAACAAGTTGATTTACAAGGATAAAAAATTAGTTAACTGGGATACTAAACTTCAAACTGCTATTTCTGATTTAGAAGTTGTTCAAAAAGATGTTCAATCCCAATTATATTATATTGATTATTCAATAGAAAACTCTGATCAAAAAATCACAATCGCAACCACAAGGCCAGAAACTATGATGGGGGACACAGCAGTAGCTGTAAACCCCAAGGACGAAAGATATATTAATTTAATTGGAAAAAATGTTCTAATTCCAATTGTTAATAGAACTGTAAAAATTATTTCTGATCCCTATGCTGATCCTGAACAAGGTTCGGGAGCTGTTAAAATTACACCAGCACATGATTTTAATGACTACGAAGTTGGCAAGAGAAACAATTTAGAAATATTAAATATCTTTGAAAAAAATGGTAGAATAAATAAAAATGGGATCAAAGAATTTCATGGTTTAGACAGATTTGAAGCAAGAAAGCTTTTAATTAAAAAATTAAAGGAAATAGACTCCCTAGTAAAAATTGAAAATATTAAAAATAAAGTTCCATATGGGGATAGATCAAACACTATAATCGAACCTCTTTTAACAGAACAATGGTTTGTAGATGCAAAAAAATTATCAAAAAAACCTATAAAGATTGTTAAACAGGGTAAAACTTCTTTTTTTCCAAACAACTGGTCCAAAACATTTTTTCAATGGATGAATGAAATTGAGCCTTGGTGTATTTCTCGACAGATTTGGTGGGGTCATAGAATACCTGCTTGGTATGATGAAAATGGAAATATTTTTGTAGCTGAAAATAAAAAAGATGCAGTAAAGCTAGCAAAGAAAAAAAATGGAAATAAACAATTTAACTTAAGACAAGAAACAGATGTTTTAGATACCTGGTTTTCATCAGCTTTATGGCCTTTTGCCACTCTTGGATGGCCGAACAAAACTAAAGAACTTGAAAAATTTTATCCTACTTCAGTTCTTGTTACTGGTTTTGATATAATTTTCTTCTGGGTAGCCAGGATGTTGATGATGGGAAATTATTTCAGAAAAAATACACCTTTTCATAAAGTATATGTTCACGCCTTGGTAAGAGATGAAAAGGGGCAGAAAATGTCAAAGTCAAAAGGAAATGTGATTGATCCATTAGATTTGATAAATGAATATGGAGCAGACAGTTTAAGGTTTACTTTAATTTCGATGGCCTCCCCAGGAAGAGATGTAAAATTATCAAAAGATAGAGTTACTGGAAATAGAAACTTTATAACAAAAATTTGGAGTGCAAATAATTTTTTAAAACTTAATAATTGTAAATTAGATAAAAAGATAAATTTGACCTCAATTAAACTTCCAATAAACCATTGGATTTACAACGAGTTTATAAAAACACAAAATTTAATCACTAAAAATATTGAAATATTTAGGTTTGATGAGGCTGCCAGGTATGCATATCAATTTGTTTGGCATTCTTATTGTGATTGGTATTTAGAATTCTTAAAACCTATTTTTAATTCAAAAAATAAAATTGAAATTAAAGAGGCTAAGGCTTTTTCATCATTTATGATGGCAAATATTCTTAGAATTCTTCATCCGTTTATCCCTTTTTTTACTGAAAACTTGTGGTCTTTAAATGCTTTTAAAAAAATTTTCAATAATTTTTTAATCAGTTCAAGTTGGCCAGATTTTAAGATAATTAATAAATTTAACAATAATCAAAATAATATAAATGATTTAATTGAAATAATTTCTAATATCAGATCTACTAAGGCAGAGTTAAAAATTACACCAAAATTGTATTGTGACATATTTTTTGAAAACAAATCTGGGAAATTAAAGAAATTGGTAAATAAAAATATAAATTTGATAAAACAGGTTGGTAGAGTAAATAATGTCCTTACAACAAAGATAAGAGATAAAAATTCAATAGACATCTTGGTACTTAAAGAAAAACTTTCATTAAATTTTAATGAGGATGTAAATTTAGGATCTCAAAAAGAGAGAATTTTGCAAAAAATTGAGAAAATTAATAAACAATTATCTAGTTTAAATAATAAACTCAAAAATAAGGCTTATGTGAAAAATGCACCCAAAGAAATAGTGGAAAACGATAAAAATTTAGTTCAAGAATTAACTATTGAAGATGGAAAATTAAGAAGTATTGTATCAAGTATTAATTAAATGTCTAAAATTGATAAAAAAAAACTACCCAGTCGTCATACTTCTTTAGGTCCAGATAGAGCTCCTCATAGATCATTTTACTATGCGATGGGGGAAACAGAACAAGATGTAGCAAAACCATTCGTTGGCGTGGTTTCAACTTGGAATGAAGCTGCTCCGTGTAATACTGCTTTGATGAGACAAGCTCAATCAGTTAAAAAAGGAGTGAAAGAGAGCGGCGGAACTCCTAGAGAATTTTGCACAATTACTGTTACTGACGGTATAGCAATGGGGCACGAGGGTATGAAATCATCTTTAATTTCAAGAGAGATAATCGCTGACTCAGCTGAACTTACTGTGAGAGGACATTGTTATGATGCTTTAGTTGGAATCGCTGGCTGTGATAAATCTTTACCAGGCTTAATGATGTCTATGTTAAGGCTAAATGTTCCAAGTGTTTTTATTTATGGCGGTTCAATCTTACCTGGAAAATTTAAAGGTAAAGACGTTACAGTTGTAGATGTATTCGAAGCTGTTGGTAAACATTCATCAGGAGCAATGTCATCAGATGAATTAAGAGAATTAGAATTGGTTGCTTGTCCAAGTGCTGGAGCCTGTGGCGGACAATTTACTGCTAATACAATGGCTTGTGTATCTGAAGCAATAGGTCTTGCATTACCAAATTCAGCTGGAACACCCGCCCCTTACGAAGAAAGAGATAAATATGCTTTTGATAGCGGTCAAACAGTAATGAACTTATTAGAAAAAAATATAAAACCTCGTGATATCGTAACAAAAAAAGCTTTAGAAAACGCTGCAACGATTGTTGCTGCTACAGGTGGATCAACTAATGCAGCTTTACACCTTCCAGCTTTAGCTAATGAAGTAGGAATAAAATTTGACCTAATGGATGTTGCTAAAATATTTAAAAAAACACCTTACCTTGCAGATTTGAAACCTGGTGGAAAATATGTAGCTAAAGATATGTGGGAAGCAGGTGGTGTTCCTATGTTGTTAAAAACTTTATATGACGGAGGATATATTAATGGTGAATGCATGACGGTTACAGGGAAAACAATGAAAGAAAATTTAGCTAATATTGAGTTTAATATTAACCAAAAAGTTTTAAGAGAATATAATAATCCACTATCTCCAGATGGCGGTGTTGTTGGGTTAAAAGGTAATTTAGCCCCTGATGGAGCAATAGTAAAAATTGCAGGACTGAAAAAATTACAATTTACAGGTAAAGCAAGATGTTTTGACAATGAAGAAGACGCAATGAAAGCTGTGCAAACAAAAAAATACAAAGACGGTGATGTAATAATAATTAGATACGAAGGTCCTAAAGGCGGTCCAGGAATGAGAGAAATGCTATCAACAACTGGAGCTATTTACGGACAAGGAAAAGGTGAAAAAGTTGCACTTATCACTGATGGAAGATTTTCAGGAGCTACTAGAGGTTTCTGCGTTGGTCACGTTGGACCAGAAGCCGCTATGGGTGGCCCAATAGCTCTTCTAAAAAATGGAGATATAATAGATATAGATGCAAAAAAAGGATCAATTAATGTTAGGCTTACTACCGCACAATTAAAGGCTAGAAGAAAAAAATGGAAAGAAAAAAAATCAAGTTTTGGATCGGGCACAATATGGAAGTATGCTCAAACAGTAGGACCTGCTTATCTCGGTGCTCCAACTCATCCAGGTAAGAAAAAAGAAGTAAAAGAATATTCAAAAATTTAATGAAAATACGTCCAGTTATTTTATGTGGCGGTTCTGGAACAAGACTTTGGTCTGATAAAAAACATCATCAACCAAAACAGTTTATTGATTTTGGAAATTGGACATTATTCGGAAAAACTTTAGATAGGATAAAAAATTCGATATTTGATTATCCAATAATAAGTACTAACAAAAAATATATAAGTGCAATTAAAAAACATTTAAGATTAAAAGGTTTTAAGAAATATAAAATAATTCTTGAACCAGCAAAAAGAAATACTGCACCTGCTATACTTAGTTCCGTATTGATTAAAGAAATACCTGAAAATCAAGCCTTAATTTTTTTAACATCAGATCATTTAATCAAAAAAACAAATCAGTTCAATAAATCTATAAAACAGAATCAAAAATACTTAACAGATAAAAATATTTTTATTTTTGGCATTAAACCGTCTTATCCTTCTTCTGAATTTGGATATTTTTTATCAAAAAGATTTAATAACAAAAAAAAGGTTACAAAATTCATTGAAAAACCTAATTTAGAAAAAGCAAAAAAAATCATAAAGCAAAATGCTTATTGGAACTCGGGAATGTTTTTATTAACAAAAAAATCAATAATTAACAACTTTAAGAAGTTTCAAAACAAAGTCTTTAACCATTGTTTAAGAGCTGTAAATAAATCAAAATTTAAAAATAATATTTATCACCTTAACAAAAATGATTTTTTAAAATGCAAACCAATTTCTTTTGATTATGCAATATTAGAAAAGTCAAAAGACATTAATGCTATTAACTTAAATATACCTTGGTCTGACCTAGGTAGCTGGAAAGAGATTTGTAAAGTTTTTGATAAATTAAAAACTAAATACCAAAGAAAAAAAAATATTTTTTACAGACCTTGGGGCAAGTATACAAACTTGTATAATGGTAAAAACTTTTTAATTAAAGAACTATATGTTAAAACTAAAGGTGTTTTGAGCCTCCAAAAACATTTTCATCGTTCTGAACATTGGGTAGTAACTCAAGGTACTCCAAAAATTACTCTAAATAAAAAAAAATTTGTTTTGAAACCTAATGAAACTATTTTTATTCCTGTAAGATCTATACACAGAATTGAAAACCCTTATAAAAAACCGGTTAAGATAATTGAAGCTCAATTAGGCTCAATTTTAAAAGAGACAGATATTGTTAGGTATCAAGATATATACGGTAGAGTTAAATAATTTCCAGTTCGATTGGTGTGTGATCAGAAGGTTTTTCTTTAGATCTAGGTTTTTTATTTATTTTAATTGATTTTACATTTTCAATTAAATTATTTGAGAGTAAAAAATGGTCTATTCTCATACCATTGTTTTTCTGCCAAGATCCTGCAAAATAGTCCCAAAAAGTATACTCTTGTTTTGTTTTGTTTTTTAAACGATAGACATCTTTAAAACCTAAATTAATTAGTTCTCTATATTTTTTTCTAATTTCTAATCTTCCTAAAGCATCATTTTCATATCTTTTAAAATCATGAACATCAATTTCTTCAGGAATAATGTTAAAATCCCCAGCGATAAGTATATTTGTTTTTTTTTGAACATTTTTTTTAATATTGTTTATAAATTTTTTTAACCATGTTTTCTTGTATTCATATTTTTCTGTATCAACAGGGTTTCCGTTAGGAACATATATATTCACAAGGACTATAATTTTTTTTTTAAACTTTAATTCAGCGGTAATTATTCGTGATTGTTTTAAATCGTCTTTGATAAAATCAAGATTAATATTATTTAGTTCGTTTTTAGAAATTATAGCAACGCCATTGTAGCTTTTTTGACCAAATACGTATGATACGTAACCTAAATTTTTAAACTCATCTGTTGGAAAATTCTCATTTTGTGTTTTAATTTCTTGTAATAAGAGTATATCTGGATCAGTGTCATTTATATAATTTTTTATATTTTCTATTCTTGCTCTTACAGAATTAACATTCCAAGATATAATTTTCATTAAACTGAGAATGAAAGACCACAACCACAAGAGGCAGTGGCTTTAGGATTATCAATTACAAATGATTCTCCAATCATCTCTTTTTTGAAATCAACAACAGATCCAGAGATGATATCAAGAGATGATCTATCAATAATTACTTTACCAAAAATAACATCATCATCATTAGTTTTTGTATCAAAACCAAAATTATATTTAAATCCGGAGCAACCTCCACCTTGGACAGTGATTCTAAAAAACTTCTTATCTTGATCTTTAGTTATTATATTAATTTGATTTAAAGCTTGATCAGTAAAATTTAATTTCTTTT
>CACEQK010000015.1 GCA_902561585.1 uncultured Pelagibacteraceae bacterium | reverse complement strand
CCACTAAATCTCTGTATCTAAAAGCAGCAGCACAACTAGCCATATAAAATTCCCACATTTTGATAAATTTTTCATCAAACAAATCTTTTATTTCTTTTTTCTTATCTATAAATCTTCCTAACCAACATTCTAAGGTTTTATCGTAATGTCTAATTAGTGTTTCAATATCTGAGACTATTAAGTCTGTTTTTTCAATAGGATTTATAATTTGGCTTAGGGAAGGGCAAATACCACCTGGAAAAATATATTTATTAATAAATCTATTTGCAGGAGTAGGTTTATCTACAACTCCTATTGTATGTAGTAAAAATATACCATTATCTTTAAGTAGTTTGTTCATGGATTTAAAAAAAGTATTATAAAATTTTCTTCCTACATGTTCGAACATTCCTACTGAATAAATTTTATCATATTTTCCATCTATCTCTCTATAATCTATGAGTTCAAACTTGACTTGATTATCTAAACCAAGCTCCTTTGCTTTTTTTTTACAATATTCTATTTGATTTTTACTTAAAGATATTCCTGTTATTTCACAACCTTTTTGTCTAGCAATTTCAAAAGCCATGCCACCCCAACCGCATCCAACCTCTAAAACTTTTTCTCCTTCTTTAATGTCTAGTTTTTTTATTATATGATCGATTTTATTTTGTTGAGCTTCTTCAAGCGTCTTTGTTCCTTCTTTCCAATAAGCACATGAGTATAAACGATGTTTTTTATCAAGGAACATGTCATATAATTTTTCACCACGAGACCCTCCAATATCATAATGATGTTCAACATTTTTTTTTGATTTTCCAACTAAGTTAAAATTTGTAAAAGTTCTATATGCTTGATAAAATCTTTTTATAATTGCACCTGCTGTAGTTATTTCATTCCGTCCTAGATTTTTTACTAAATCCATTAAAAATTCTTTCATGGTAGCATTTTCAATTATAATTTCATTTCTCATATAAGCTTCTGGAAACTCTAGTTCAGGATCTAATAAAAGTTTCCAATTAAGATTTTCTTTTAACAATTTTAAGGTAATGGGATTTTCTTTTTTTGGATTTCCGCAGATATACTTTTGTCCTTTTGAATCAACCAGAATTATTCCGCTTTCTTTAAATATTTTTGAAAATATTCTTGCTAATATCATTTAAGCAGCCAGATTGTCCTCTAAATTAAATTTTAACTCATTTAGTTTTGCGTTTAACTTCTTTTTTTTTTCATCAGAAAGCAAAACTAATGGTGGTAAAATATTACTAAATTTTTTATTTCTATCAGATAAAAAACTATGTAAGGCAGAGATTAGATTATATTGATCGAAAGTTTCTCTTACTTTTATCAATTGTTCATTTTTGGATTGATTTTTTTTGTTTTCAAAATCGTCAAATACTTTTCTTGCCAAAGAATGGGTTACATTTGTTACTGCTGATATACATCCAGAACAACCAAGCTCTAATCCTTTAAGCAACTTAGCTTCTGAACCAGGAAACATAAAGAAGTTTGGAAGTTTTAAAGTTTCAAACAAATTATAACTCGAGTCTTTGCATCCAATAATGTTTTCTGGGAATACTCTAACAAGCTTAGTGACTGCTTCAGCTGAAAACCTATAGCCACTTAATTTTTCAAAATTATATAAAATAATTTTTGCTTTAGGAGTTGCTGCTATTATTTTCTTATAAAATTCGAAAACTCCTTCATCGGTATTACCTTTATAATATGCGGGAGGCATGATTAAAAAGTCTCTAAAATTGTACTCCATAGCATACTTTATTAAATCAATATTATCGTTTAGTGAATTGCACCCTGTTCCTAAAAAGAATTGTTTTCTCAGTTTATGACTAGCTATTTTCGCAATAAATTCTTTTTTTTCATTAATCGAAATTAATTGACTTTGACCTGTTGAACCAAAAAAGAAAACTCCATGAAGACCACTACGTATTGCGCTTTCGGCATGTAAGATCGTTTCATTAATATTTAGTGTGCCTTTTTCATTTAGAACACTTAAGCTTGCAGCGTATATTCCTTTTTTGATCATAATCTTACCTAATTTTTTTTATCTAAGTTATATTAATAAAATTAAAAATGAAAGTTTTAGTCATTCAACCAAAAATTGGTATGGGAGATATGGTAATTTATTTACCTTATATCCACGCCATTTCCCAAAAATACCAAACTCCAGTATCTATATTAGTCAAACAAAATTCACGTGCTCGTCAACTTCTCGCTGAAGATAAGTATATTGATGAGATAATTACTTTAGATCGGTCAAAAGATAATACTGGTTCTCACGATGGTATGTCAGGTTTTTTTAAATTAAGTAATGAGCTTAAATCTAAAAATTTTGATAAAGTTTTTATTTTTAATAGTTCTCTTAGATACTTTTTGATTTCAAAGATTGCAGGCATCAAAAAGATTTCTCAATACCCTCTTTTTAGAAAAAAAGATAATATAGTTACATCTGCAAAAATTTTTACTGAATATGAAATTGATAAAGTTGTATCTACACAGCCCTATTTAAATATCGCTGAGGAAAAAATAAAAAAAACTAAGTCAAATTTTTCAAAAGATTTTAAACATATTTGTCTTGGTATATCTGCGAGTGGTCCTACAAAACGTTGGAATATTAAAAATTATATAAAAGTTTGCGAAAAAATTAATGCACAAATCCCCTCAAAATTTTATATTGCGGCAGGCAGCAATGACAAAGACCTTGTTAATGAAATTTTAAATTCTTCAACTGGAAAAAACTGTACTTCATTTGAAAATTTAAAAATTAGTGAAACATTACCTATCATAAAGAACTGTGATCTTTATTTAGGTAACGATACAGGTTGGCTGCATATAGCTGCTGCTCTTAAGATAAAATGTTTAGCATTATTTATGGATAGTCCTGTTCAAGCTTACGGTAAATATTCAAGCTTTATTAATGTGATTGTGCCTGAGGGCGAAACGGAAGAAACCACTACTCACGACACATTAGGGTCAGAAAAAATATCTTTTCAAAAAGTTTTAAATTCTTCAATAGAATTACTTAAGAAAAATCAGTCTTAATAATCTTATCTTTAGCTTCATTAACCAACTGGCTCAACCTTTCAGTTTTGACTTCACGGTTCATGTCAGGATGTATTTTTTTTTGTAATTGGTTGGCAGCCTTTAAAACATCTTCTTTAGTGCAACCTCTTTTAAGACCTAATAGTTTATAAGCCTCATCATTAGTAACACTTGAGGAGCCATGTGTCTGCCCAAATTGACCCTGTGAAAATCTTCCAGAGTTTTTTAAAAACTGAATTAATCTCCAAAGCTGCAACATTTGTAAAATTGTTAAACCCTTTATTTTTAAGCCACTTAAAATTACTAATAAAAAAGGAAGTGAAAAAATATATTTACCCGCAAAAGTTAATAGCGTAGCTAAAATAAGTGAAAAATATACCGCAATTTTTTTAATAGTTGTCGCAATTTTCTTTGAACTAGTTCGCGCAAACCAGTTTAAGAAAAGATAAACAATGACAAAGATGATAATTCCTATTAATAGCGTATTCATATAATTCTCAAATATGATTATACCAAAACTTAAAAAGATTAAGAGTGAGAAAAAATATCACGATATCCTTTTAAAGGATGAATACGCATGGGTAGATCAGCCAAATATTCTTGAAGTATTAAAAGACGCCAATAAACTTAACCCAGAAGTAAAGGACTATATCAGTGCAAATAACAAAATTACTGAAGAATACTTCGGTGATGTTAAAGAACTTCAAAAAAGTTTATTTACTGAGATAAAATCAAAAATTAAATTAGATGACACATCTCTAAAATATAAAGACAGAAAATATTATTACTGGACTAAAACTGAGGCAAAAGGAAATTACGGGAAAAGAATAAGACAATTAATCGATGGTTCAAAACCTGAGGAAGTTTATTTTGATGGAGATTTAGAAAAGAAAAATTACGGCTCAGAATATTTTGGAGTTGGGTCTGTAAGCACATCTCACTGTGATAATTACATGGCTTACTCTTTAGACCTAAAGGGTTCTGAATATTATACAATTTACTTAAGAGATTTAAGAACAGGCAAAAACAAAAATGATACCATAGAAAACACAAGTGGAGGAATAACTTGGTCGCTTGATAGTAAAAGTTTTTTCTATTCAAAATTAGATAAATTTCACAGGCCTCGTCAGATTTTCAAACATGTTTTAGGAAGTTCTATTAATGAAGACAAATTAATTTTTGAAGAGAAAGATGAAACATTCACGTGCGGAATTAGTCTTTCATCAGATGAAAAATATTTCATAATTTCTACTTCAGACCATATTACAACTGAAGAATATTTCTTCCCTTCTGATGCTGAAGATATCAAACCTAAATTATTTCAAGCTAGAAAAAAAGATGTTCGATATTCGATAGATGCCTGGAAAGGTTATTTTTATGTTCATACCAATGAAGATGCTAGAGATTATAAAGTTCTAAGATGTAAGACTGATCAAATTCAAAGCTTAGAAGTTTATATACCTGCAAAAAAGGAAACCGTAATAGGTGGTTTAGATTTTTTAGATGAATATATTTTAAGAAGTGAAAAATCAGATGCTATTCCAAAACTTTTTGTAAAAAACATAAAAACTAATAAAGAAGAAGAAATTAAAATCTCAGATGAAGCAATAGGTGTTCCGGGCGCCTCACTAATGCAGCGAGACACAAATACTAAGAAGATTAGAGTTGGTTGGGAGAGTATGGCAACACCAGGTAGAGTTTACGAGTACGATATAGTCACTAAAGAAAAAAAATTAGTTAAAGAAACTGAAATCCCTTCTGGACACGATCCTAGTAAATATGTTGTTGAGAGAATAAAAGCTAAATCTCATGATGGAAGGTTAATACCAATAAGTTTAGTTAGACTAAAGAATTCAAAACAAGATGGAAAATCTAAAATGCTGTTATATGCTTACGGTGCTTACAAACACAGCGTATCACCTGGCTTTAGTGCTTCAAGATTCTGTTTAGTTGATAGAGGAATTACTTTTGCAATAGCTCATGTACGCGGTGGAGGCGATTTAGGGGAAAAATGGCATGTTGAAGGTAAAAAGAAATTAAAGAGAAACACTTTTTTAGATTATATCGCTTGTGCAAATCATCTCATTGATCAACAATATACTCATAAAGGCGGAATTTGTTTTTATGGTGGAAGCGCTGGAGGACTGACGGGTGGTGCGGTAGCAAATATGGCTCCTGACTTATTTTTCTCGATGCTTTTACTAGTTCCTTTCGTTGACACAATGACAACGATGTTAAATGAAAAATTACCTTTAACGCCAGCTGAATGGGAGCTTTGGGGCAATCCTATAAAGAGCAAAGAATACTTTGAATATATTTTATCTTACGCTCCTTATAATAATATCGATAAAAAAGATTATCCTGCGATGCTTATAACAACTTCACTGTTTGATAATAGAGTGCTGTATTCTGAACCTGTGAAATATATTGCAAAACTAAGAGAAACTAAGACTGATAATAATACTCAATTGCTAAAGTGTAAAATGGAAGCGGCGGGCCACGGCGGTATGAGTGGAAGAGACAACGCTATAAAAGAATTAGCTGAAGAATATTCTTTTATTTTAAAAACTGCAAAAATTTTAAAGTAACAATCTTGAAAATTTAAAAACACTTACTACATATAAATTGTCGGTTGCCAAATGGGACTGACAATTAACCTTGCTAACAAAGGAGGATATATGACAAGTAAGGATCTATCGATCTTTAATTCACTTAGACCTTATAGCATCGGATTTGACGACATGTTTGATCAATTCGAGTCTATGTTGGGAAATGGCAGTCTTGCTATGCAAAGCAATTATCCGCCATATAACATCCGAAAAGTAGGCAATGACAAGTACGCTATTGAAGTAGCGGTTGCTGGCTTTAACAAAAACGATGTTGAAGTTGAATATGAAGATAATCTTTTAACTGTTAAGACAAAAGACATTAAAAGATCTGAAGAAAAAGACGGTGATGAAGTTATTCATCGAGGGATCTCGCAAAGATCTTTTGCTAGATCATTTACAATTGCAGATGATGTGAAAGTAAATGGTGCTGAACTTAAAGATGGTTTGCTTACAATTTCTTGTGAAAAAATCATACCGGAAATGAAGAAAAAAAGACTTATTGAAATTAAATAAGTTTACCTTACTTGCGGAGCTAAATGCTCCGCAGGTATTAGATATTATCAAAAAAATACTTAGCTAAATTAATTCCTGTTAAATCGTAATAAGTTTTCAAACCTGTGGGGCTTGTAACATTTATATCTCCAATAAGTTTACCTTGGATAAAGTCTATACCTGCAAAATAAATATTTTGTTTTTTCAACTCGTTAGCCACGATCTTACTTATCTTCATTTCGTGCTGACTAATCTCTATTTTTTTTGCGGATGCTCCTTTGCTCATATTAGAGAGTATGCTTCCTTTTTTTGGAAGCCTAGAGATAGCTCCTTTTATTTTCCCATTAATTATAAATACTCTTTTATCTCCCTTTGAAATCTGAGGAATAAACTTTTGAAACATTAAATGGTGATATTTTCTTATAAATTTATTTATTAATGATTTATTGAATTTAGTTATGAGTTTTACATCATTACCACTATAACTTTCGATAGGCTTCATAACTATTTTTTTATTTCTTTTTAAAAAAGTTTTTATTTCATTCAAATTTTCACTGATTAAAGTCTGGGGCATGAACTTAGTTAATCTTAGAGAAAAAAGTTTTTCAGGTACATCCCTTAAAGCTTTTGGGTGATTAATAATTCTAACTTTTTTTGAAATATGCTCCAAAATAAATGTCGTATTAATATATTTTTGGTTAAACGGAGGTTCGCTACGTATTAATATCAGTTTAGCTTGCAAAAGATTTAATGATGTTTTGTTAAGTATTTTTACTGGTTGCTTTGGATTGTCTACAAATTTTACTTTGGAACATAAGGCTGTCACTTTACCGTTGATAAAACTTAGATCTTTAGGTTCGTAATAATAGATTTGATAGCTTCTTCTTTGAGCCTCTAGGCCTAAGAAAAAAGAGGTATCGGTTTTAATGTTTATTTTTTTTAAACTAGAACCCTGAATAATTAAAATTTTCTTTTTCATTTTTAAAAAAATCTAAATTGTTAGTCTTATTATATTGATCTAATAAAAGCTGTGCTCTGTTCTTTTTATTCTTAATTACATTTTCAACATGTTTTAAATAAACCGTTTCATCATTTCCTTTAGAATTTACCTGTTTTCTTTCTACTAAACCCCTTTTAGCAATATCGAAAAATATATTTCCCCACTCATGTAATTTTTTACCTTCAAGTTCTGTTTCAAGTCCTTTTTTAGGAGACTCTAAATATGCATTCATTACATTTTCTTTTTTCCATTTCATTGCGATCTCGAAAGCTTCATCAAGCCCTTTATAAAATATGCCGGTAAAAAAAGCTGGACCGTCACAGAGACATTCCCAATCACAAGCATCTAAAGATCTTACTTCAAGGAATTGTTTTAATCTTACTTCTGTAAATATAGTTGCAAGATGAGTTGCAAAATCTTGTAAGCTTGCTTCATCTTTAAGATGTGCAAAGTTCCCTAAAATAAAATCTTTAAAAGGTTGCCCGTTAGGTTCAATATTTTTTTTATCTGAAAAAGTGGGTATCAGAAGATGGTCTGCAGTTTTGATTGGTTTTGTTGGAATGTTAATGATTGTAAAACCAGCTTATGAAGAATTGAATATTTATTACTTATTTCCAATAATTTTTTGTATTTTCTTTGCTTGCGTAGCTCTAAGCATTAGAAGCTTATCATCTACAGAGCCTAATTATAGAATTGCCTTATACTTTTCTTTACTAAGTATGGTAGTTGGTTTAGCAACACTTCCTTTTGGCTGGATCATGCCATCAAAATTTGATCTGTTTCTTTTAATTTTTACTGGCATAATCGGTTCAGTAGCAAATATTTTGCTTACAGTATCATTAAGAATAGCCGAGGCATCATTAGTTACACCGACAAAATATTTAAATTTAGTATTTGCAATATTATTAGGATATTTCATTTGGGGCGAAATACCAAAAGTACTGACTCTATTGGGAGCTGGTTTAATTATTGTAAGTTCTGCAATTATTTTTATGAGAGAGTCACAACTCAAAAAACAAGTTGTAAGTCCGAGACCGTGAGTAAATATCCAAGTTACTGGTCAAAAGCAGTTAAAACTTTATCTAAAAGAGATAAAGTTTTAAAAAGACTTATAATTAAATACAATGATAAATTTTTGACTACTAGAAAAGATATTTTTTACTCTTTATGTAAAAGTATAGTCGGTCAGCAGATAAGTGTATCAGCTGCTAACTCAGTATTTAAAAAATTTCAAAAGAAAACTAAAAGAATTAATCCCTTAAAAGTATCAAAATTATCAATATCTCAACTTAAATCCTGTGGTCTGAGTAGACAAAAAGCTTTAGGAATAAAAGAATTGTCAATTAAATTTGTAAAGAAAGAATTTGATCCAAAATTAATCAAAAATATGAATGACGAGGAAGCTATTCAATACTTATCATCTTTAAGACAAATAGGTAGATGGAGCGCAGAAATGATTTTACTATTCACTTACAATCGATCTAATATTTGGCCTTTACAAGATATTGGCCTATTAAGAGCAATATCAAATAATTATAAGAAAAAATACTTTCCTCCAAAAAGTTTTTTAAATAAACTTTATAAAAAATTTACACCTTATTGTTCAGTTGCTACGTGGTATCTCTGGCGCAGTATTGATGATGAACCAATCCAATATTAAGCGCCTTCAATCGTTTGATGCTGACGTTCTGCGTAGCCTTCAAGAATAGAATGTGCATCTTGATACTCTTTTGAATTGTAAAAGTTATTAGCTTCATCATAAGATGGAAACTCAATTACAACTGTTCTTGGAGATTTATCGCCCTCATTAGATGTAGATCTTCCGCCTCTAATTAAAAATGTTCCCTTATATTTTTCAACTGCTGCTTTAGCTTTGATAGCGTATTCATTTAACTTTTCCTCATTACTTATACTTTTATAAACACAAACTACATAACCTTTCATTTACAACTCCTACAAAATAAATTAACTTTTTTCATGGCAGATAAACTTATCATTGATTGGAAAGAGTATAATCTAATCGTAGAAAAATTAGCAATACAAATTCATCAAAGCGGATTTAAACCTGACATACTTATAGGAATTATGAGAGGCGGAGCTCCTATTATAGATGTGTTAAGTAGAGTATTTAAGCTTAAGTGCGCCTATCTGGCTGTAGAGTCTTATTCTGGTGAAGGCACAGAAGATCAGCAAGGTGAATTAGTTTTTTCTAGAGAAATGAGTTCAACAGTCCAAGAAATGAAGGGAAATATTTTGCTATGTGATGATCTATCAGATACGGGAGTGACATTAAATAAAAGTATTGATTGGTTAAAGAAATATCCAGCGCTAAAAGGAAATATAAAGGAAATTAAAACAGCTGTCCTTTGGAAGAAAAAAGACTCAACGTTTGAACCAGATTTTTGTGCTCAAAAATTAGATAGCAATCCATGGATAGTTCAGCCGTTTGAACATTACGAAGAAATTCGTGTAGAAGATTTAATTAAAAAACATCAAGGAAGTTAAAGGGCCAGCGTTAACCGGCCCTTAAATCGTTAGCCTACGTAAAAGCTTAAAACACTAGCTGCTGCAATAACCCAAATTGCAGGAGAGGTTTTACCAAACTTACCAGTAAAAATTCTTATTAATGCATAAGCGATAAACGCTAGGGCAATACCGTTACTTATACTATAAGTTAAAGGCATCACTATCATAGCAAGTACAGCTGGACCTGACTCCGCTATATCATTCCACTCTATGTCAGTAATATTTCTAACGAATAATATCGCAACATAAAGCAAAGCTGCTCCATCTATCTCTTTTGGCAAACTAGTTGCTAATGGCGCAAAAAATAAACAAGCTAAGAATAAAACACCAATGACTAATGAAGTCATTCCCGTTCTTCCGCCTGCTTTTACCCCAGAGCCAGACTCAACATAACTTGTTACAGTTGTTGTTCCCATCATAGCACCTGCTACTGTTCCAACACTATCTGACAACATTGCTTTATCAATATCTTGCACTTTACCTTTTCTATCAACTTTGCCAGCAACGTTTGCAACAGAAGTTAGTGTTCCTGCTGTGTCGAAAAAGTCGATAAATAGTAAAGTAAAAATAATTGAAGCCATACCAGCTGAGAATGCAGCTTTAAGATCAAACTCAAACAAATAAGTCATTGGAGGAATTGATCCTACTACTCCATTAAATTTAGCTAAACCAGATACCCAAGCAATTATGCTAAACAGTAAAATACCAATTATTATATTTCCTCTAACTTTCATTTTTTCTAAAACGATCATGAATACGAAAGTCGCACATGCTAGAAGTACTAAAGGATTTTTAATGTCACCTAGTGTAACTAAAGTTACAGGGTGATCACCTACTACTCCCATAATTTCTAAACCAATGATTGCTAAAAACAATCCGATACCTGCACCAATTCCAAGTTTTAAACTTTTTGGAATTGAATTAATTAGCCAAGCTCTAATTGGTGTTAGTGATATTGCCAAGAAGATTACACCAGCTACAAGTACAGCTCCTAAAGCTGCCTGAGGTGTATAACCTTGCCCAGCAACTACACCATACGCTACAAAGGCGTTGATACCCATTCCTGGCGCTAAACCAACTGGCCAAGTTTTTCCATGGAAAGCCATGATAAAACATGCCACGGCAGTTGCTAAAATTGTTGCAGTAAATACTGCTCCAAAATCAAAAAAACCTTTTTCTGTTCCAGCAAATTCACCAGAGAGAATAAAAGGATTTAAGAACATAATATATGCCATAGTAAGAAACGTCGTTACGCCAGCAATTACTTCGGTTCTAAAATTAGTTTTGTGTTTTCTATACTCAAAATATTTATTTAACATCGAAAGACCTCCCGTAGATGCTGAATACTCTATATCTATTTTAAAATCTTAATTAATTTGGAATTTTGAGGAATTTTACAACCTATACTCAATATTTCTGTTTATAAGTTTTAGGTATAAAATAACGACTCAAAATGAAATTAAAAAAATTATTTTTGTTTATTTTTTTCACACTTTTTCTTAGTGCTTGCCAAACTGTAACAACAAAAATAGACGAAACTACAGAGCAAGAAAAAAAAGAACTAAGTAAATGGTTAAACAAACCAGAGAGCGATCTCAAAAGCTTTTTTGGGCAACCAGACAAAGTAGAGTTTTTAAAAACAAGAAACAGGAACTATGT
>CACEQK010000014.1 GCA_902561585.1 uncultured Pelagibacteraceae bacterium | reverse complement strand
AATAACTCTGCCTTAAAACAGTCAATTGAAATTGTAAGACGAAGAATTGATGATGTAGGAACTAAAGAACCTACCATTCTTCAAAGAGGTGAAAAAAGAATTTTAGTTGAATTGCCAGGTTTAAAAGATCCAGAAAGAATAAAATCTTTGTTAGGTCAAACTGCTCAATTAAATTTTAGATTAGTTTCTGAAAATGATGAGTTTGGTTCTGAAGAACTAATTTCTGAAAATGGAGAAAAATTATTTGTCAGTAAAAGAATTGTTATGAGTGGTGAAAATCTAATAGATGCTCAACCAAGTATACAAAATCAAAATAATGAACCCACGGTATCTTTTACTCTAGATAGATTAGGTGCTCAAAAATTTGGAAGAGCTACTACTGATAATGTAGGAAAGAGACTAGCTATAGTTCTTGATGGAGAGATAGTGAGTGCTCCAAATATTAATGAGCCGATAACTTCTGGAAATGGAATGATTTCTGGAAATTTTACTTTTCAAGAGGCTACTGATCTTGCATTACTTTTAAGATCAGGTGCTTTACCAACCCCTCTTTTAGTAGTTGAAGAAAGAACAGTAGGTCCTGATTTAGGAGAAGACTCTATTAGATCTGGGGTAACATCGTTAATTATAGGTTTTGTTTTGGTAATACTATTTATGTTTTTCAAATACAGAATATTTGGTTTAATTGCTAATACCGCCCTAATTGCTAATTTAATTATGCTAGTTGGAATTTTAACTATTCTTGAAGCTACATTAACTTTACCAGGTATAGCTGGAATTATATTAACAGTTGGTATGGCTGTTGATGCTAACGTTTTGATTTTTGAGAGAATAAGGGAAGAATTAAAAACAGAAAAATCCATTATTCATGCTTTTGATAGCGGATATGCTAGAGCTAAAATTACAGTTCTAGATGCCAATATAACTACTTTAATCGCAGCAGCGATATTATTTGCTTTTGGATCTGGTCCAGTGAAAGGATTTGCTATTACCTTGGGAATAGGAATTGTGACTACGTTATTTACAGCATATTTTTTAGCGAGACATTTAACATCTCTCGTAGTGTTAAATAATAATAAGGAAATAAAAATTTAATGACAAATTATAATTTTTCATCAAAATTTAAGCCAGCAAATATACTTTCTATTAGTTTATTTATATTAAGTGTTATTTTCATAGCTTTTAAAGGATTGAATTACGGAATTGATTTTAAAGGAGGTACCTTAATAGAATTAAGATCAACTAAAACAGACGTTTCTTCAATTAGAAATTCTTTGAATGACATGAATCTAGGCGATGTAAATGTTAAAAAGTTTGGTAAAGAGGGTGATTTTTTAATTAAAGTTGAAGAACAAGGTGATAACAACAATCTAATACCTAAGATTAAACAAAAACTCTCTGATAGTTTAAATACTGAAATAAATTTTAGGCGTGTTGAGAACGTTGGGCCAAAAGTTAGCGCAGAACTTTTGAAATCAGGAATAATTGCTATCTCTTTATCTTTAACTGCAATGCTTTTTTATATATGGGTTCGATTTGAATGGCAGTTTAGCGTTGGTGCTATCGTAGCATTATTTCACGATGTTGTAATTACACTTGGAGTATTTTCGCTTTTATCTTTAGAGATAAATTTATCTATTATTGCAGCTGTACTTACCATTGTCGGATACTCTATGAATGATACAGTAGTTATTTATGATAGAGTGAGAGAAAATTTAGGAAAGTATCATAAACTTGAAATAGCAAATATCGCCAATTTATCTATTAACGAAACACTTGCTAGAACAATAATTACGTCGGTGACAACTTTATTAGCTTTATTCTCAATATTTATTTTAGGCGGAGAAATTTTAAGAGGTTTTTCTTTTGCAATGATTTTAGGTGTTTTTATTGGTACTTATTCTTCGATATTTGTTGCTTCCCCAATATTAAAATTTTTTAAAGTTAGCTACAAAACTCTTGAAAAAGAGGAAGAAAAAATAGTCCCTTAAACTAATAAAGATTTTGAGCTGCTACCATTGTCAACAACATTGGTAGAGAGAGTAGAGTGTTTGTTCTTGAAAATAACATTGCTGTTTTAGCAGAAGCAGCTTTTTCTTCTTGTGTACATTCCACCATGCCTAGAGCTTTCTTTTGATTTGGCCATATTACGAACCATACATTAAAAGCCATTACTAAACCTAACCACATGCCAATACCTATAGCAGTGTTTTTACCGCCTGAGCCATCTAATCCAAGTATCATTGCACTGTGAACATAACCATTCAGCCAAGCTAAAATTAATCCAGATATAACTGTAAATGCCGCTGCCCATCTAAAATAGAATAAAGCGGCAGGCGCAATCACTTTCCCAATAGCTGGTTTTTGTTCATCTGGAATTTTAGGCATGTTAGGTATCTGAACGAAATTAAAATACCATAACAAACCAATCCACATAATTCCTACTGTTACATGAATGTATCTAAACAACCAGCTCCAAAAGATTGTGTCAAATGCAAAACCATCACCAAAAAAATGTAAACCTAAAAAAAATAAAATCGTTAAACCTAAGGAAAGGTGAACTGTCTTTGATAATGATTGAAATATACCGGTCATGATTCTTTTATAACATAATTAAAGTCTTTAAGCAGTTTTTTTCATTGAGTTATCACCCATGATTTCTTTAAGGAATTTACCAGTAAAACTCTCTTTTACCTCAGTCACTTTTTCAGGAGTACCTTCAGCTATAATTCTACCACCATTTATACCACCTTCAGGACCCATATCGATTATATGATCTGCTGTTTTTATCACATCAAGATTATGTTCAATTACAACAACAGTATTTCCAGTATTAGCAAAAGCTTGTAGTATTTCTAATAGTTTTTTTATGTCATGAGAGTGTAGGCCGGTCGTAGGTTCATCTAAAATGTATAAAGTTCTTCCAGTTGGTCTTTTTGATAATTCCTTAGCTAGCTTAATTCTTTGAGCCTCTCCTCCTGATAGAGTGGTAGCTTGTTGACCAATTTTCATATAACCTAAACCAACATGTTTAAGCGTGATCAGCTTTGATCTGATACTCTGTATATTTTCAAAAAATTCACATCCTTCATCAACAGTCATATCTAATACGTCTGCTATATTTTTATTTTTGAATCTAATTTCTAAAGTTTCTCTGTTGTACCTTGCTCCTTTACACGTATCGCACGGTATAAAAACATCAGGAAGAAAATGCATTTCATAAGTGATTACACCGTCTCCTTCGCAGGTTTCACATCTACCGCCTTTTACATTAAAAGAATATCTTCCAACTTTATAACCACGTGCTTTTGACTCAGGTAACCCTGCGAACCAATCTCTAATAGGACCAAATGCACCTGTGTAAGTAGCTGGGTTTGATCTAGGCGTTCTTCCGATAGGGGATTGATCTATATCTATAATTTTATCAATTAATTCTGTGCCTTTAAAACCTGTAAAAGCTTTAGGAACTTTACGGCTTTTATTTTTATTCAAAAGTAAATTAAATGCGTTATAAAGAGTGTGTAATATTAAAGTTGATTTTCCACTTCCAGAAACTCCAGTTACACAAGTAAAAGTTCCAACTGGTATTTTTAAATTTACTTTTTTTAAATTATTTCCACTCGCTCCACTTATTTCAATAAACCTTCCATTTTTTGCTAATCTACGTTTTTTTGGAACGGCTATATATTTTTTTCCAGATAAATAATCTCCAGTAATACTTTTCTGATTTTGAATTATTTGTTTAACAGTACCGTCAGCAACAATTTGACCTCCATTTAGTCCTGCTTCAGGCCCTATATCAATAATATGATCAGAATTTTCCATTGTTTCAATATCATGCTCTACAACAATTACAGTATTTCCAAGATCTCTTAATTTTTTTAAAGCTTTAATAAGTTTTTTATTATCTCTTTGATGTAAACCAATCGATGGTTCATCGAGTACATAAAGGACACCTGTCAAACCTGAACCTATTTGTGATGCTAATCTAATTCTTTGTGCTTCACCCCCTGATAAGGTGCCTGACTCTCTTGATAACGTTAGGTAGTTCAAACCAACATTTAATAAAAAATTTAATCTTTCATTTATTTCTTTTAAAATGTGCTGAGCAATTTTATTTTCTCTTTCTGTTAATACGTTTTGAAGATTTTCAAACCATTTTTGGGCATCATCTATAGATTTTTCTGTTACTTCACTAATATTTAATCTGTTAATTTTTACACAAAGAGCTTCATCTTTTAATCTCATGCCTTTGCACTTTTCACATTTAGTTTCACTTTGATATTGAGAAATCTCTTCTCTTTTCCACTCGCTGTCAGTTTCTAAATATCTTCTTTCTAAATTGTTAACTACTCCTTCAAATGTTTTTTTTGTTGTATAAGCTTCATAACCATCATCGTAAGAAAATTTTATTTCATCTTCATCTGATCCAAATAAAATAATATCTTGTACTTTTTTCGGTATTTTTTTCCATGGATCACTCATTGAAATTTTATAGTGCTTAGCTAAAGAGGCTAATGTTTGGGCATAGTACATAGAAGTAGATTTCGCCCAGGGTTCAATAACACCATCTTGAAGACTTTTTTTTGGATCTGAAACTACTAAGTTAGGATCTACATTAAGGCTGTGACCTATACCTTCACATTCTTCACAGGCTCCATAGGGTGAGTTAAAAGAGAAAAGTCTAGGTTCAATTTCCTCTATTGTAAAACCACTCTCTGGACACGAAAACTTAGACGAGAATGTTACAGATTCCAACTTTCTAAATTTTTTTGGTAAAGTTTCATTTTCATATTCCACAATCAATAAACCGTTTGAGAGATTAACAGCTGTTTCAACACTATCTGCTAGTCTATTTCCAAGACTTGAATTAAGAATTACTCTATCCACAACTATTGAAATTTCATGTTTTAACTTTTTATTTAGGTTTGGAAAATCATCAATATTTAAGTATTTTCCGTTTACCTTAATTTTAGTGAAACCTCGTTTTTTATAATTTAGAATTTCTTTTTTATATTCTCCTTTTCTACCTCTAACAATTGGTGCTAAAAGATAGATAGTGCTATCCTTAGGTAATTTTTTTATCTTATCTACCATCTCACTTATTGGCTGTGAGACTATAGGCTTACCAGTGAATGGTGAGTAGGGTATCCCAACTCTTGCAAACAATACTCTCATATAATCGTATATTTCCGTAACTGTAGCTACTGTTGATCTTGGATTTTTTGATGTATTTTTTTGCTCAATTGAAATTGCCGGACTCAATCCTTCAATAAGGTCAACTTTCGGCTTTTTCATTTTATCTAAAAATTGTCTTGCATAAGATGATAGACTTTCTACGTATCTTCGCTGTCCCTCTGCGTAAATTGTATCAAAAGCTAAAGATGATTTACCTGACCCAGATAGACCAGTTATTACAATTAATTTCTCTTTTGGTATTTCAAGAGAAACATTTTTTAAATTGTGTTCTTTTGCACCTTTTACAACGATTTTTTTCAACATATTTTTTTTCTAATTAAACATACATCTTATATTTATTGATTTATTATGGTATAAATTAATCACTTAAATAAATAAATAATCATAACTTATTCAAATTAATATGGCAGGAAGTTTAAATAAAGTTCAATTAATAGGTCGTTTAGGCGCAGATCCAGAAATAAAGCAAATGGTAAATGGTAAAAGTGTAGCTAGGCTGAGCATTGCCACAAGCCAAAGCTGGAAAGATAAATCAAGCGGTGAAAGAAAAGAAAAAACAGAATGGCACAGGGTAGTAATTTTCAATGAGGGTTTAGTAAATGTAGTCCAGCAATATGTAAAAAAAGGTGCCAATGTTTATATTGAAGGTGCATTAAGTACAAGAAAATGGAAAGACGAAGCAACTGGGCAGGATAAATATTCTACAGAAATAGTTCTACAAGGTTATAATTCTAGTTTAACAATGTTAGATAGTAGAGGAAATAACGGCAATTCAAATCTAGTATCAGATAATAAAAGCGCTTTACCAAATGACAATCTAAATCAAGATAATTCTGATTTAGATGATGAAATTCCTTTTTAATATTTCATGGAAAAAAATACGGTAACGAACAAAACATTCAAACCTATATTCGTTCAGGATGAGATGAGTTCTTCTTATCTATCTTACGCTATGAGTGTAATTGTAAGTAGGGCATTACCAGACGTTAGAGACGGTTTAAAACCAGTTCACCGAAGAATAATTTATGCAATGTATAAAGGAGGGTACGACTGGTCTAAACCCTTCAGGAAATCAGCTCGTATAGTGGGAGATGTTATTGGTAAATATCATCCACACGGAGATCAATCTGTCTATGATGCTTTAGTAAGATTAGTCCAAGATTTTTCAATGAGTGTTCCATTGATATCTGGCCAAGGAAACTTTGGTTCTATTGATGGTGATCCACCAGCAGCAATGAGATACACAGAGACTAAACTTGGGAAAATTTCTCAATATTTAACTGAAGATTTAGAAAAAAATACTGTTTCTTATCGAAGTAATTATGATGAAACTGAAAAAGAACCTGAAGTTTTACCATCTCAATATCCTAATATTTTAGTAAATGGCGCAGGAGGAATAGCAGTTGGAATGGCTACAAGTATACCCCCACATAATCTTGGTGAAATAATTAATGGTACAATAGCTTATATTAACAATAAAGACATCACAGTTGCACAATTGATGAAGCACATTCCTGGACCTGATTTTCCAACTGGCGGGATAATAATAGGAAAAGATATTATTAAACAAGGATATAATAAAGGAAGAGGCTCATTTAAAATCAGAGGTGAAATAGAATTTGAAGATAAAAAAGGTGGAAGGGACATTTTAATAATCAAATCAATTCCATATCAAGTTAATAAATCAATATTAATAGAAAAAATTGCACAATTAGTTAGAGACAAAAAAATTGAGGGTATAAGAGATATTAGAGACGAGTCTAACCGTGAAGGTATTAGAGTGGTAATAGAATTAAGAAAAGGTGTCGAGCCCGAAACAATTAGAAGACAACTTTATAAATTAACTAACATAGAAAGCTCATTTGGTTTTAATACATTAGCAATAGTTAACAACAAGCCAAAAATTTTAAATTTAAAAGAATTTATTTCTGAATTTTTAAAGTTCAGAGAAGATACTGTCATTAAAAGAGTAAAATTTGATTTAAAAAAAGCAGAAGAAAGAGCTCACATATTAATTGGTCTTGCCACTGCTGTTGAAAATATTGATGAAATAATTAAAATTATTAAAAACTCTAAAGATACTGAGACAGCTAAAAAAAACTTGCTTTCGAAAAAATGGAAAATTAAAAAAAGCACAAAATTAGTATCTCTAATTGAAAAAAAGAAAAATATTACGAGCTACTTATTATCAAATGAACAAGTAAATGCAATTTTAGAATTAAGATTACAAAAGCTTACTGCATATGGAATAGGTGAAATAGAAAATGAAATTAGTAAATTAGCTGAGCTTATTGTTGAATATAATAAAATAATTAACTCTAAAAAAGAACTTTATAAGCTTATCGTTAAAGAATTAGAAAATATAAAAGATAAATTTGCATCTCCAAGAAAGACACAAATTATTGATGCTGTTCTTAATTACAATATTGAAGAAACTATCCAGAAAGAGTCTGTAGTTATAAGTATTACAAATCAAGGTTACATCAAAAGAAGTCCATTGAGCTCTCTGAAAGCTCAAAAAAGAGGCGGAAAAGGAAAAACTGGCATATCCACGAGAGAAGAAGATTTTGTTGTACAAATATTTACTGCTAATACTCACACACCAGTATTATTTTTCTCTACGCAAGGATTAGTTTATAAAATTAAAGCACACAAAATACCAGAAGGAACTGCGGCTTCTAAAGGAAAATCCATCTTTAATATTCTACCTCTTAAAAGTCACCACTCTATCAGCTCTATAATGCCTTTGCCTGAAGATGAGGCAGAATGGAAAAATTTAATGGTAGTTTTTGCTACATCAAAAGGAAATGTAAGGAAAAATACCTTAGAGGATTTTATCAATATTAATAATAGCGGAAAAATAGCGATGAAATTAGATCAAGACGATAAAATTATAGGTGTTAAAATTTGTAAAGATGATCAAGATATTTTGCTTGGTACTCAATTTGGTAAATGCATAAGATTCAAATCAAAAAAATTAAGATTATTTAAAGGCAGATCTTCTAAAGGAATAAAAGGAATTCAACTTAAAGAAAAAGATAAGGTAATTTCTCTTTCAATTTTAGATAATACAAAAATAGATGCTCAGACAATTAGCAAGAATAAAAAAATTAAAAATGGTGTAGATAAATTTATTTTATCCGTCTCTGAGAATGGTTATGGTAAGCGTTCATCATATCTTGATTACAGAGTTACAAATAGAGGTGGCAAAGGCATAATAGGTATTATTAATTCTCCTAGAAACGGTAACATTTCTTCTACATTAATAGTTAATGATAGCGATGAAATAATATTATCAACCGATAAAGGAAGTATCATGCGATGTGCTGTAAAAGAAATTAGAGTAGCTGGTAGAAATACACAAGGTGTGCGGATAAAAAGTTTAAAAGGTACGGAAAAAGTAGTTTCAGTTATTAAAATTGAAGATAATATAAAATAAATGAATACAGCTATTTATCCAGGAACTTTCGATCCAATAACTTTTGGACATATTGATGTTATTAAAAAATCATTAAATATATTTGATAGAGTCATTGTTGCAACTACAGATAATGTTAATAAGCACTATCATTTTTCAATAAATGAAAGATTAGATATAATTAGTAATTCTTTATTTAAAGATTTAAAATTAAATAAAAAAAAAATTAAAATTATTAGTTTTGAAAATCTAACAATAGATCTTTGTAAAAAATTTAAAGCTAATACTATAATCAGAGGTTTAAGGGCAGTTTCAGATTTTGAGTATGAATTTCAATTAGCTGGAATGAACAAAAAACTTAACTCTAAAATAGAAACTATGTTTTTAATGTCAGATGTTGAAAATCAAATTATTTCTTCTAAATTTGTAAAAGAAATTGCAAGTCTAGGAGGAAATATTAATAGATTTGTGACGAAATCAACTGTAAAAATGTTAAAAAATAAAAATTCATGAAGAAATTTTTTTATTTATTTATACTAATTTTTAGTTTATCTGCTAGTTTATCGGCGAAAACAAATATTATGATTTTAAAATTAACTTATGGTGACGTTGAAATAGAACTTTATCCAGAAAAAGCTCCTAATCACGTAAAACGATTTAAAGAATTAGCTGACTCTGGAAAATATGATGGAGTAGTTTTTCACAGAGTAATAGATGGCTTCATGGCACAAACAGGTGATGTAAAGTTTGGTAACTCTAACAGTCCAGATTTTAATCTATCTTTAGCCGGCACCGGAGGATCAGATCTACCAAATTTAAAAGCAGAGTTTACCGATATAGCTCACACTAGAGGAATTTTATCTGCTGCTAGATCTGCAAACCCTGATAGCGCTAATAGCCAATTTTTTATTTGTTTTGACTCTGCTCCACA
The DNA here is from genome assembly GCA_902561585.1 of uncultured Pelagibacteraceae bacterium. Classification (GTDB taxonomy): domain Bacteria; phylum Pseudomonadota; class Alphaproteobacteria; order Pelagibacterales; family Pelagibacteraceae; genus Pelagilacustribacter. The sequence continues at coordinate 4,286 of CACEQK010000014.1, read as the reverse complement.
TTTAGATAGGCAATATTCTGCTTTTGGAAAAGTAATTAAAGGTATGGAATTTATTGATATGATAAAAAAAGGTGACCCTAATAGTGGCGCAGTTCCAGATCCTGATAAAATAATTTCTTTAAAATCAAAATAGTTTAAATGCTCAAAAAAGAATTTTCTTTTGAGTTAATTACTCAAGACGATAAAGCGCGCCTAGGCAAAATAAATACTTCAAGAGGAGAAATTTATACACCAGCTTTTATGCCGGTTGGTACTCAAGGTACAGTAAAAGGAGTATTTACGGATGATATTTTAAAGACAAACACTCAAATTATTTTGGGTAACACATATCATCTTTTACTGAGACCAGGCATCGAAATACTAAATCAATTTAATGGAATTCATAATTTTATGAATTGGAATAAACCTGTTCTTACGGACTCCGGTGGTTATCAAATAATGTCTTTATCTAAGTTTAATAAAATTGATGAAAATTTAGGAGCCATATTTTCTTCACACTTAGATGGAAAAAAATTAATATTAAGTCCAGAAAAAAGTATACAAGTTCAAAAAAGTATAAATTCAGACATATTAATGGTTCTTGATGAATGCCCTAAATTAACTTTAGATAAAAAAATTTTATCTAAAGCAATAGACGTTTCTACAAAGTGGGCAGAAAGAAGTAAAATAGAGTTTGGAAATGATAAATCTAAAGCTTTATTTGGTATAACCCAAGGTGGTTTATATAAAGATCTAAGATTGGAGAGTATTGAAAAATTAATTAAAATTGATTTTAACGGATATGCTATGGGCGGTCTAGCTGTTGGCGAAAAACAGTCTGACATGTTTCAAATCTTAAATGAAACTGTTAATTATCTACCAAAAAATAAGCCAAGATATCTAATGGGTGTAGGCACTCCATCAGATATTTTAGGTGCGGTAAATGAAGGTATAGATATGTTTGATTGTGTAATGCCTACAAGATCAGGCAGAACAGGTTTAGCTTTCACTTGGGAAGGAAAGATAAATTTAAAAAATTCGCAATATCAAAATGATAAGACACCTTTAGATGAAAATTGCACTATTAGAGATTTAAATAAATATTCGAAAAGTTACCTAAATCATTTAATCAAATCCAATGAAATGATGGCTTCTATGCTTATTTCATTACATAATATTAATTTTTACCAACAATTTATGGGCGAAATAAGAAAAAATATACAAGATGGCACATTTAAATCTTTTTACAAAAAATATATAAAATTATTTAATTAATTATTTGAAATCTTTAATATAAGTATATAAAAGATCATCTTTAAGGGCCCTTAGCTCAGTTGGTAGAGCACCTCCCTTTTAAGGAGGGTGTCGATGGTTCGAGTCCATCAGGGCTCACCAATTATGTTTTAATTGGTGGATATTTAATTATAACTTCACTAATCCAGTTACTTAAATTTTCAATTCTTTTTTTACTGCTAGGATGCGTGCTTAGAAAAACTGGAGTTTCTTTACCTTTTTTATTGGCAGCCATTCTTTCCCATAATTTAACTGACTCTCTAATATCATATCCTGAAAGTGAAGAAAAAATTAAACCTAGATAATCCGCTTCTGTTTCTTGTTTTCTCCCGAATGGATTCATAATACCTAATTGAAATATATCTAAACCTGTGTTTTGACCTACCGTATTTCTTGTTCTATTGATTGCTCCACCTAAAAAAATATCTGCAACAGTTGTACCTAAATTTATTGTCATTGCGTGACTCATTCTTTCTAGAGAATGTCTTGCGACAGCGTGAGCTATTTCATGACCCATAACAACTGAAAGAGCATTTGTATTTTTTGTTACTTTAAGAAGACCTGTATATACTGCAATCTTACCACCAGGCATACACCATGCATTTACAATTTTATCGTTATCTACTAATACGTAATCCCAACCGAAATTTTCGGTAGGATCTTCTTTACCTTCATTCTCAAAAAAAGTACTAACAGCAACTTCCATTTTTTTTCCTATTTCTCTTATTTCTTTTAGTTGAGGCCCAGAAGTAATTAATTTTGTTTTAGTTCTAAACTGTTCATATGCAGCTGCGGCTTGTGCATTTATTCTAGACTCTGGAATTAAGTTAAGTTGCTTTCGTTCAGTGATTGGAACAGTGGAGCAAGAAGGTAAAATTAAAGAGCAGCATCCGCAACCAAAATAGCCAAGAAATTTACGTCTATTTATGTTATACATCTGTAAGATTCATGATTTTAAATAATAAAATACTAATTGCAATTTTTATTTTAATAATAGTTTTTATTATTTACTCAAGTTATACTTAATAAATGTCTAAACCATCATTAAAAAAATCAATTTTTGCGAAAATAAGAAATAATTTTATAGCAGGTGTTGTTGTGTTAATTCCAATTGGGATAACATTATATTTAACATTATTCATTATAAGAATCTCTAGCAAAGTTATTCCAAAAGAAATTAATCCTAATAATTACTTACCTTTTGATATTCCTGGAGTTGAAATTTTAATTGCACTAGTGATCATTACTTTTATCGGTTGGTTGTCACTTTCTTTTTTGGGAAAAAAATTTTTTGAATTGTTTAATAATATACTTAAAAAAATCCCAATTTTAAGAACGATATATTCTGCAATCGGTCAGATGACTGAAAGTTTCACTAAAACAGATAACAATCAAAAAAGTGTTGTATTATTAGAATACCCACGTAAAGGTGTATGGGCTGTTGGATTTGCAACCAAAGAAAATGAGGGTTTGATTAAAGAAAAAATCAAAGAAGATTTAATTAATGTTTTTGTTCCGACAACACCCAATCCTACAAGTGGATTTCTCTTACTAGTTCCAAAGAAAGACTTAATTTTTCTTGATATTTCATTTGAACAAGCATCTAAATTTATTGTTTCAGCAGGGACAACTAATATAAATTAAAATTCCTCTACATTAATAATTTCAGCTTTATCAAATAACTTTAAAAGAAAAGAGTATTTTTTTTCATTAACATTATCTCGAATATCTAAAACATATTTTTCCGCTAATTGAAACAAATCCTCATGATGTAAAGGATCTGCAAATCTAAAGTTTTTAAGTCCACTTTGCTGATATCCAATCAGATCTCCAAACCCTCTTAATTTCAAATCTTCTTCAGCTATAAAAAAACCATCATCTGAGTTTTTTAATATTTTAATTCTTTTTATTGCATTTTTACTTAACCCCTCTTTGAATAATAAAATACAAACGCCTTGTTTTTGACCTCTACCAACTCTGCCACGTAATTGATGCAACTGAGCTAGACCAAATTTATTAGCATTTTCAATGATAATTAAATTTGCATTAGGAAAATCTATTCCAACTTCAATAACAGTCGTTGAAACCAAAATATAAATTTCTTTATTAAGAAATTTATTTAAGATTATAGCTTTCTCATCTTTATCTAATGCTCCGTGTATAAGCCCAACCTTATTGGGAAATTTTTTGTTGATAATTTCATATTTCTTTTTTGCTGATGAATAATCTAAAAAATTAGACTCCTCAATTAATGGACATACCCAGAAAACTTGATTTCCATTATCGATTTGTCTTTTAATAGATGGCCATAGCTCATTTATTTTTTTTTCTGGCTTGCTTAATGTATGTATTGGTTTTCTTTCAGCCGGTTTTTCATTAATTTTAGAAATATCCATATCTCCATAGAGCGACATCATCATAGTTCTTGGAATTGGAGTAGCGGACATTAATAGCACATCACAATTGTTTCCACCTTTTTTTGCCAAGTCACTTCTTTGTTTTACACCAAATTTATGCTGCTCATCTATTACAGTTAAACCTAAATTATTGAATTCAATTTTTTTTTGGAATAATGAATGTGTACCAATAATTAAATCAATCTTTCCCTCTTTTAAATCTTTTAATATATTTTTCCTCTCTTTGTACTCAGTTTTTCCAGTTAAAAATCTTATTTCCAATAAATTACCAAATATTTTTTTTGATAACTCAAAATGTTGTTTTGCTAAAATTTCAGTTGGACTCATCAAAGCAGTTTGATAACCGCTTTGTGTAACATTATAAATTGATAAAAGTGAAACAATAGTTTTGCCAGATCCAACATCGCCTTGAATAATTCTAAACATTCTTTTATTGCTAAGTAAATCTTGATCAATTTCTCCAAGGACTGCTTTTTGACTATTAGTTAATTTAAAAGGTAGTTTTTTTATAAGAAACTCAACTTTTTGATAATTAAATACTTTTGCTTTTTTTCTTTTTCTAATTCGTTTTCTATTTTCTGATAAAGATAAAAAATT
>CACEQK010000013.1 GCA_902561585.1 uncultured Pelagibacteraceae bacterium | reverse complement strand
TTAATAAACCTAATAGATGGATGACATCTGGTGGCTTAGGCACTATGGGTTATGGTTTACCCGCAGCTATTGGAGTTCAAATAGCTCATCCTAAAAAACTAGTTGTAGATGTGGCTGGTGAAGCTTCTATATTAATGAATATTCAAGAGATGTCGACTGCAATTCAATATAGATTGCCCATAAAAATATTTATTTTAAATAATGAGTACATGGGAATGGTACGACAGTGGCAAGAGCTTTTACATGATAAAAATTATTCAGAAAGTTACACTGAAGCTCTACCTGATTTTGTTAAATTAGCCGAAGCTTATGGTGCAGTTGGAATAAGAGCTAAAACACCTGATGAATTAGATGAAAAAATCAAAGAAATGATTTCTGTAGATAAACCTGTAATTTTTGACTGTGTAGTAGATAAAGTAGAAAACTGTTACCCAATGATACCTTCTGGAAAACCTCACAACCAAATGCTTCTTGGACCTGAAGATGAAAAAGAGGAAGTTTCAGACGAAGGAAAAACTTTAGTTTAATGCCAAAACCAAAATCAGCATACAGCCAACCAACTAAATTTGGAAAAGAGGATCACCATATTATTGTTGTTTGGGTTGATAATGAAGCTGGAGTATTGGCTAGAGTAATCGGTTTATTTTCTGGTAGAGGATATAACATTGAGTCACTAGCAGTTGCGGAGGTAGATAAGAAAAAACATGTTTCTAGAATAACTATCGTAACTAAAGGAACACCTGAAGTTATTCAACAAATTAAGTTACAGCTAGGAAAACTTATACCAGTTCATAAAGTTGCAGATTTTTCAAGGAATGATCCAGATATCATATTTAAAGAGTTAGCTCTCTTTAAAATAGTTGGAGCTGCTTCAAAACAAAAAAAAGCTAAGCTAATGTGCAAAAAATTTAATCCAATAGTACTAGATAAAACGCAAAAGTCTTTTGTTATTCAGGTGACCGCACTAAGAAGAGATATTGATAAATTGATTGCAAATTTAAAGCCTTTGGGGTTAATTAGCACTTCAAGAACTGGTGCAGTTGCTATGACCAGAGGAAAAGAAGTTTTTACACAATAGGAGAAAATTATGAAAACATTTTATGAAAAAGACGCAGACGTAAATTTAATTAAAAATAAAAAAGTTGCTATCTTTGGTTATGGAAGCCAAGGTCACGCTCACGCATTAAATTTAAAAGATAGTGGAGTTAAAGAAGTTGTAGTTGCATTAAGAGAAGGTTCTTCAAGTGTAAAAAAAGCTGAGAGCGAAGGTTTAAAAGTTATGTCATTATCAGATGCTGCAGCTTGGGCTGATATAGTTATGATGTTAACTCCGGATGAATTGCAATCTGAAATTTACAAAAATCATATTGAGCAAAGAATGAAAGAGGGAACAAGTTTGGCATTTGCACACGGTCTAAATATTCATTTTGATTTAATCAACGCTAGAAAAGATCTAGATGTATTTATGGTTGCCCCAAAAGGTCCAGGGCACACTGTAAGAAGTGAATACCAAAAAGGTGGTGGTGTTCCATGTTTGATGGCTGTTCATAAAGATAGTTCGGGTAAAGCTAGAGATCTTGCTTTATCATACGCTTCTGCAATTGGCGGAGGTAAATCAGGAATTATTGAAACAACTTTTAAAGATGAGTGCGAAACAGATTTATTTGGTGAACAAACAGTTCTTTGCGGAGGATTAGTTGAATTAATTAAAAATGGTTTTGAAACTTTAACTGAAGCTGGGTATCCACCTGAAATGGCTTACTTTGAAACTTTACATGAAGTTAAATTAATCGTTGATTTAATTTATGAGGGTGGAATAGCAAACATGAATTACTCGATTTCTAACACTGCTGAATATGGTGAGTACGTATCAGGTAAAAGAATTGTAGACAGCAAGACAAAAGAGAAGATGAAAGAGGTCTTGAAAGATATCCAATCTGGCAAATTTACTAAACAGTGGATGGATGAGCATAAATCAGGTCAAAAAAACTTCCTAAAAATGAGAGAAGATTTGGCTAAACATCCTATTGAAAAAGTGGGTAAAGAGCTTCGGGCGATGATGCCATGGATTGGTAAAAACAAATTGGTTGATAAAGATAAGAATTAACCCAATCTGATTTGCTATAATTCCAATAAGATACTTAATTATTGCAAATTCTATCTTTGATTGTATTATGTGGAACTTTTGATTTTCAAAAGCTTTTAACATGACTGATAAAAATAGAATTATAATTTTCGACACAACAATGCGCGATGGCGAACAATCACCTGGCGCATCAATGAGTTTAGAGGAGAAATTACAAATCTCTAGAGTGTTTGATGAATTAGGCGTTGATGTAATAGAAGCAGGTTTTCCAATTGCATCCCCAGGAGATTTTGAAGCTGTAACTGAGATAAGTAAAACTTTAAAAAAATCTATTCCTGCAGGATTAGCTCGAGCAACAAAAAAAGATATTGATGCATGTCATGAATCTTTAAAGCACGCAAAAAATTTTAGAATCCACACCTTTATTTCTACAAGCCCGCTTCACATGAAGCATAAATTAAATAAATCACCCGAAGAAGTTTTAGAGTCAATTAAAGATAGCGTAACCTACGCTAGAAAATTTACTGATGATGTTGAATGGTCCTGTGAGGATGGCACAAGAACTGATATGGATTATATGTGTAAGACAGTTGAACTTGCAATTAAATGTGGCGCTAAAACAATAAATATTCCAGACACAGTTGGTTACACAGTTCCTTCAGAATTTAAAAAAATTATCGAGACATTATTAAATAAAGTGCCGAACATTGATAAAGCAATTCTTTCTACACATTGTCATAATGATTTAGGTTTAGCAGTTGCTAACTCTTTAGCTGGAGTTATGGCTGGCGCGAGACAGATTGAATGTACAATTAATGGAATAGGTGAAAGAGCAGGTAATGCTGCACTAGAAGAAGTTGTCATGGCAATGAGAACAAGACATGATCTAATGCCTTACACAACTAACATTAATACGAAATTAATAAGCAAAGCATCTAAAGTTGTTTCAAATGCAACAGGTTTTCCTGTTCAGTTTAATAAAGCTATCGTTGGAAAAAATGCATTTGCACATGAGTCAGGTATTCACCAAGACGGAATGTTAAAAAATAGAAATACTTATGAAATTATGACACCCGAAAGCGTAGGAGTTAAAAAGACTTCATTAGTAATGGGTAAACACTCTGGAAGACACGCTTTCAGAGATAAGTTATCTGATATGGGATACACAGGAGTAACAGACGATATAATTGACTCAGCTTTTGGAAAATTTAAAATCTTAGCTGATAAAAAAAAACATATTTACGATGAAGACATTGCAGCAATTATAGATGATAATTTAGTGACAGAAGATAATGTTATCAAATTAAAATCTCTAAAAGTTTATGCTGGAACTGGTGAACCTCAGAAAGCAGAGATGACTTTAGAAGTTTACGGTGAAGTTAAATCAGCAACAGAAACTGGTGATGGACCAGTTGATGCAATATTTAAATGTATAAAAAATCTTTACCCTCATGACGTTAAACTTTTGTTATACAATGTGCATGCTGTAACAGAGGGAACAGATGCGCAAGCAACAGTTAGCGTTAGAATTGAGGAAAAAGGTAAAACAACAGTAGGTCAAGCAGCTGATACTGATACATTAGTAGCTTCGGCAAATGCTTACTTAAATGCATTAAATAAATTAATAATTAAAAGAACTAAAACTGCGCCAGATCAAGTGACTAGCGCTCAAAAATAGGAAAAAGAAATATGTTTAAAGGTTTATCAGGTTTATCATCATTGTGGTCACAAGATATGGCAATCGATTTAGGTACAGCTAACACATTAGTAGTTTTAAAAGATCAAGGCGTTGTTTTAAACGAACCATCAGTAGTTGCTGTAATCGAAGACGCTGGCAGAAAATCAGTCCTTGCAGTAGGTGATGAAGCTAAAACAATGTTAGGTAGAACACCCGGCAATATCTCAGCTATCAGACCTTTAAAAGATGGTGTAATTGCAGATTTCGTTGTTACAGAAGAAATGATTAAACATTTCATTAAAAAAGTGCACAAAAAAAATGCATTCGCAAACCCAAGAATTTTAATTTGTGTTCCAACAGGATCCACTCCAGTTGAAAGAAAAGCCATTCAAGACTCGGCTTTAGCGGCAGGTGCTAGAAAAGTTCAATTAATTGAAGAGCCAATAGCAGCTGCAATTGGCGCTGGTTTACCAATATCAGAGGCAACAGGTTCAATGGTTGTTGATATTGGTGGTGGAACAACAGAAATAGCCGTGATGTCATTAGGTGGTGTTGTTTATTCAAGATCTTTAAGAGTTGCAGGTGATGCGCTCGACCAATCAATCATTGCCTACATGAGAAAAAAAATGAATTTAATGATTGGAGACTCAACTGCTGAGAAAATTAAAAAAGAAATAGGAACTGCTATTCCATCATCAAGCAATACATTCTTGATGAAAGGTAGAGATATTAGATCTGGAACTCCAAAAGAGATTGAATTAACCGAAAAAGATGCTTGTGAAGCTATTATGCCAATTTTAAATCAAATTTTAGGCGGAATTAAAGAGGCTTTGGAAAATACGCCTCCTGAATTATCAGCTGACTTAATTGATATGGGATTAGTTTTAACAGGCGGTGGAGCTTTATTAAAAAATATTGATAAATTAATTTCTCAAGATACAGGACTTCCAGTAACTATAGCAGACGATCCTTTATCGTGTGTTGCTATTGGAACAGGAAGAGCTTTAGAGAACGAAGAATTGTTTTCTACAATGTTATCTGAATATTAATTTATACTTAATGATTAGATGTCAGTTAGTAGAGATGATTTTGGTATAGCGTTTCGTTCAGCTCTTTTGCAAAGAGGAGCTTCTCACAAATTTTCAATACTTTCTTTAACAATTGTTGCAATAATAATCTTTTTTCTAGATGTTTATGGTTTTCAGGCCATTAAAACGACAAGAAGCTTTATTAATGATTTGGTTTACCGAGTTACTTATTTAGCATCTACTCCAACAAGAATATTTCCGGGAATAAATCAAGGAATAGCAAGTCATTTTAATTTAAAAAAAGAAAATGAAGAATTAAGACAAGTTATAGAACGTTATAAGGCACAAGATCTAAACTTAGAGTATATATCTAATGAAAATAAAAATTTGAAAAAAGTTTTAGATACAGAAGATGTACAAAGTGTTTCAAATGTAGTCCTAGCTAAAGTTTTAGTAGATCGTAATAGTCCATTTTTAAAATCAATCATTATTAATAAAGGTAGCAAAGAAGGTATTATCAAAGGTATGCCAGTTACTCAAAATAAATATCTAATTGGTCGTATTGTTGAAACTAATTATTTATCTTCAAGAGTATTATTATTAAATGATTTAAATAGTAGAATTCCTGTTACTTTTGACACTAGTAGCACCCAAGCAATCTTAACTGGGCATGGAACACGTAAACCTACTTTAGAGTATTTACCTGAAGGTTATATTTTTGAAGATGACATTACAGTTTTTGCATCTGGTAAAGATGGAATTTTTAGTGCGGGAACTCCTATAGGTAAAACAAAAGATAATGGTGAGGTAGAATTATTTGTTGATCCAAATCAATTATCTTTCGTTACTGTTAACTTGATTAAACCAACTAAGGAAGTCTTTTAATGGCTAAAGGAAATATATTAAACAAACTTTTCTCAGCTGGTCCTTTATTATTATTATATTATTTATCAATAAGCGAAGTTGATACAAACTTAGAAAAATTATTTGAAGTTTTTTCTTTAAACTTACAAATCATAATAATTTACTTTTGGATAATAAAACGTCCTAATTTAATGGGCACAGGACATATTTTTTTTGCTGGGTTAATTAATGATGTAGTAATGGGTTTTCCATTAGGAATAAGTTCACTTTCTTATTTAGTGGTTTGTTTTTTTGGAAATTATGTAAGAAATAAAAGTGTAAATACTACAATAGCATCAGATTGGTTTACTTTCTTTATAGCTTTAATCTTTGCTAATTTATTATTCTTCTCTTTGTTGAATAACTTTTCAGAAATAACAACTACTTTTACAAAAATTAGTTATAATACTTTCTTTACTTTATTTGCTTTTCCAGTTTTCTGGCTACTATTCAATTTATATCAAATGAGCTTTATAGGATCTCAAGATGCTTAGTCCAGGATCAGGTAACACGGTAATTAAATCAAAACTAATTAGCAGAAGAATGTTTTTAATAACAGCTGCAAAAGCTGTTGTGATGGTTGGGTTAATTGGAAGACTTATCTCCCTTCAAATTAATCAAGCCACAAAATATAAATCATTATCTGATAAAAATAGATTTAGAGAGTGGAAGCTAGCACCTGAACGAGGAGCCATTAAAGATTTTTTTAATACAGAAATAGCATCTAATGAACCTTTGTATCAAGTTCATTTAGTGCCAGAAAACGCCAAAGATCTTGATAATCTTTTTGTAAGATTAAAAGCCATATTAAATATTAATGATAAAAGAGTTTCTTTTTTAAAAAGAAAAATTAGAAAACAAAAACCATGGGAACCAGTTATAGTTTCTGAAAACTTAAGCTGGTCTGACTTCTCAAGACTGAATTTATTTTTACATGAACTTCAAGGAGTTGAACCCATCGTATCAGTAGCTAGAACTTACCCTGACAATTCTTCTGCTCATATTTTAGGTTATGTATCACAGATAAGCGCTAAAGACCTTCAAACAAAAGAATATTTAAAAGAGCTTTCAGTTCCAGGAATGGCAGTTGGAAAAACTGGTTTAGAGCGAAAACTTGATGAGCAGATAATTGGCAAAGTTGGTTATCAAAGATACGAAGTAAACGCTTTTGGTAAAAGAATTAGAGAGATAAAAATAGATGCAGGTCAGGCAGGAAAAAGTTTTAAGACCACATTAGATTATGAACTTCAAAAATATACTTCGGGATTATTACAAGATAAAGCAGCTGCAGTTTGTGTTATGGATGTTTATAATGGTGATATTGTCTCTTTAGTTTCATCTCCAACTTTTGAACCTAATCAATTCGTTCATGGCCTAGATAAAAAATACTGGAATAGTTTAATCAAAAATGAAAAAAAACCTTTAGCCAATAAAGCTTTATCAGGTCTTTACCCTCCAGGCTCAACTATTAAAACTTTAGTAGCATTAAGTGCTTTAGAAAATAAAATTGTCAGACCTTTAGATACATTTAGATGTAAAGGAAAAATAGAGCTTTACGGTGAAAAATTTCACTGCTGGGAGAAAGAAGGGCACGGTATTGTTAATTTAAGAAAAGGTATTCAAAGATCATGCGACGTTTATTTTTACGAGGTAGCAAGAAAATTGGGTGTTGATCGTCTTTCAGAAACAGCGAAAAAATTTGGTTTAGGAAAAAAAGTTTTAAATGATTTTATTGAGGAAAGATCTGGAGTTGTACCTAATACTAAATGGAAGAAAAAATTTATCGGGCAGAATTGGTATTTAGGTGAAACGCTTCATTCTGGAATTGGACAAGGCTATTTTCAAAGTACACCTCTTCAACTTTGTTTAATGACAGCTCAAATTGCAAACGGTGGTTTTGAGATTAAGCCAAGAATAATATTTGATGGTAAAAATGATAATCTAAGAGAATATTTAAAATTTAAAAATGAAAACCCTAATCAACCATTGCCAACAGATTTGTTAGTATCAAATTTTAATTTAAAACCTTTATTCAAAAATCAAGAATATATTAACTTAATTAAAGACGCTATGTTTTCATCCTCTAATGAGCCTGGGGGAACATCTTACAGACATAGATTTGAAGATCCAAAATTTACTTTTGCAGGAAAAACTGGCTCATCACAGATTAAAAAATTTACTGAAGAACAAAGAGAAGCAGAGGTGAAACAAGAAAGTTTACCTTACAATGATAGAGATCACGCATTATTTGTTGCGTTTGCTCCTTATAAAAATCCTCAATATGCAATAAGTGTTCTAGTAGAACATGGTGGCTCTGGAGGTAAAGCTGCAGCTCCAATTGCAAAAAAAGTAATTAAAAAAGTTCTAGAAAGACATGAGCTGAGAAGAAGCGTTAATAATTTAATTGGAGAGTCTGTTTAATGTTACAGCAAAGATCAATTCAATCCTCACAATCTTTAAGAGATAAAATTTTGTCACTTGATTATATTTTAATTTTTTCAATTTTAGTTTTAGGGGTCATAAGTATGTTTGCTATGTACTCAACAGATGGCGGTGAGTTTAAGTATCATACTAATAGTCATATTCTACGTTTCTTTATTTTCTTTGGAATGTTTCTAGTAATATCTTTAATCCAAATTAGATTTTGGCATGAAACAAGTTATTTAATTTATTTTGTATTTTTTCTTTTATTGCTTGGAGTTAAATATTTTGGTTTAACTTCTTCAGGTTCACAGCGTTGGTTAAATCTTTATTTCATGAATCTTCAACCTTCCGAGTTAATGAAAGTTGGATTAATTTTATTTTTAGCTAAATACTATCACCGTATTTCAATTGAAAATATAAATAGTTTTAAGCATTTAATTTTACCTATAGCGGTTCTAATAGGTCCAATTATTTTAGTTGCTACTCAACCAGATCTTGGAACTGCAATACTTATTGCTTCTGGTGGTATAGTTGTAGCTTGGTTAGCGGGAGTTAGAGCTAAATTTTTTGTTTACTCTGGTGTTGCGATGATTGCTTTATTGCCGATAGCGATATCTTTTTTAAAGCCTTATCAAAAATCTAGAATATTAACTTTTTTAAACCCAGAAAGAGATCCTTTAGGTGCTGGATATCAGATCATTCAATCTAAAATAGCCATTGGTTCAGGCGGTTTATTTGGAAAGGGTTTTTTAAAAGGTTCTCAAAGCTATTTAGATTACTTACCAGAGAAACATACTGACTTCATATTTACTTTATTCTCTGAAGAATTTGGTTTTTTTGGTTCATTGCTCATTTTATTATTATACGTACTTATTATTTCCAGGATTGTTAGAATAGGAAACATGACTAGAAGCAATTTTGGTAAGTTATACTGTTATAGTTTTGCAACAGCTTTCTTTATTTATGTTGTAGTTAATATGATGATGGTTTTAGGCCTTCTACCTATTGTAGGATCACCTCTTCCAATTATGTCATATGGTGGATCCTCTATGTTAGCAATCATGTTTGGTCTTGGAATTGTGATGTCGTGTAAAATTTATAAGGATGTTCCTGTAAATTAATTAAGCCTAAAATGATCAAATTTGATTAAAAAAATAACTTGTAATAAAGTAGAGAAGGTGATTAGTTTATGAAAAATTATATGTTTGGTGATAAGAAAAAAATCAAAGATTCAGAAAGATCTCTAATAAGTGAGACAGTTAGCATAGAAGGAACTATTAATAGTTCCGGGGCTATAGATGTTGCAGGATTAGTTAAAGGTCCAGTTATTTCAAAAGAATTAATTGTTAGAGATACAGGTTCTATCACTGGAACAATTGAAGCTGACGATGTTGAAATACATGGTCATTTAGATGGCAAAGTTACAGCACAAAATATTGTAATAGGTGCAACTGGCACAGTTAAAGGCGATATAGAATTTGGTGTAAATCTTAGAACAGAAAATGGAGCTGATATTGACGGATACATTAAAAAGACTAGCAGCTCTAAATCTAAATTAACTGACGGTTTCTTATTTAATAAAAAAGACAAAAAAGATTCTTCTTCACCTTCAGAAAGCTCAGAAGATAGACCTGAAGTAGTTAATAAAGAAGCAATCGCCTAATCTACCGCACTTCTAATTTTCTAACATTGCAATATAATTTCTCTTGTGAAAAATTATAAATGTAAGTCTGTAGGTATTGTTGGGTCTGGCATTCAAGGTGTTTGCACAGGCTTGCAATTAATTAAAAAAGGTATTCCAGTAACTATCTTTGACAGACACGATCCTTTATCAAATGAGTTTAAACCAGCCTCATATGGGAATGCAGGTCATTTTTCACCTTATGCAGTCTTACAATTTAACCGTCCAGATGTTTTGTATGATGTTCCAAAAATGTTAGTAAGTTCATACGGCCCTTTAGCATTGAAATGGGGTTACATCCCAAAAATGTTTAACTGGTTTTTACATTACTTTAAAAACTGTAATCAAAAATCAATGATGCATACCGCAAAGAACATGCATCAAATTCTAAGTTTATCAAATGATGCATATGAAGAAATATTTCAAGAAATTGACACAACAGGCTTAGTTGAAAAAAAAGGAATAATTTATATTTGGACAAATAAAAACTTAAAAAGTAGAAAATTAGAAATTAAAGTAAGAGATGAGCTTGGAATTGAGCAAAAACTTTTAACACAAAAAGAAGTTTTAGAATTTGAACCAAATCTACAACCAGTATTTGATGCTGGAGTAATTTATGAGAGTGCGATGCACGCTAGAGATCCCCATGGAATTCTTAAGAAGATTTTTAAACTTTTCTTAGAGAGAGGAGGAAAATTTATTCAAACTAATATTAAAAGTTTAGAACAAATTAATATAAACGAAACAGTGATTAGGTCAGAAAGCGAGGATTATAAGTTTGAAAAAACTGTAATTGCCTCTGGAGCTTTTTCAAAATCTTTAACTGATCAATTAGGTGAAAATATTCCACTAGATACTGAAAGGGGTTATCATGTTCACTTTAAAGGAAAAGACCATTTAATAAGTAGACCTGTTATATTTTTGGATAGAGGATTTGGCATGACTCCAATGAACCAAGGACTTAGAGCAGTAGGAACAGTAGAATTAGGTGGATTAAAAAATCCTCCATCAAAAAAAAGAATTGATTATGTAATTAAATGCGCAAAAGAATTGCTTCCAGACTTAGGAAAACATGAGGATGAGTGGTTAGGATTTAGACCTACATTACCAGATTTCCTACCCATACTAGGACCATCATTAAAAAATAAAAATATTATCTATGCATTTGGTCACCAACATTTAGGGTGGACTTTAGGAGCTATCACTGGCAAAATCGTTTCAGGAATTGTAGCAGGGGAAAAAACAAACTTAGATTTAACTCCATACAGTTCAAAAAGATTTAATTAGGAAATTTTTGTCAAAAAATTATTTAGCTTATACCTTTCTAACTTTAGCAGCTTTATTCTGGTCTGGAAATTTTATTATCGGTAAATTTGCAACTTTATTCGAGGTACCACCATTAACTCTAAATTTTTTAAGATGGGTCATGGTATGGTTTATATTGATACCTTTCACAATTAGAGAAATTATAGCGAAGAGAAACTATATTAAAGAAAACTTTTTAGTAATAAGTGTTATGGGTATATTAACAATTAGCACTTTTAATTCAGTTGTTTATTTTGCTTTAAACTATACTCAAGTAATAAATGCAGTTTTAATGCTAGCTGCTATCCCTCCAACGATAATAATTTTTTCATCAATTATGAAAATTGAAAAAACAAATATATTTCAAATCTCAGGATTAATTTTATCCATATTTGGAGTAGGAACAATTATTTCAAATGCAGACATTCAAAAAATAATTTCTTTAACTTTTAATATTGGTGATATATGGATGTTAGTTTGTGTTTTAAGTTGGTCATTATATTCAACTTTACTAAAAAAAAACAAGCCTGAATTATCTCAATTTTCTTTAATTCAAATAATGGTCACCGTAGGATTAATATTTTTGTTTCCACAATTTATATACGAACAATCAATTGGACTAGAAGTAAAAATAAATAAAGCCTTTATCTTTATTTTAACATATGTGGTTATCTTTCCTGCTATTTTAGCATATTATTGTTGGCAGAAAGCAATTGAACTTATAGGACCTAACAGATCATCTATGTTCATTCAGCTAATGCCACTTTTCAGTGCATTAATGGCAATAATTATTTTTAAAGAAAAATTTGAACTATATCATTTTGCTGGAGCTGCTTTTATATTATCCGGTATTTATCTATCAAATAAAAAAATCAATGATTAAAGTTGCAGTTTTAGATGATTATCAAAATGCTTTTCAACAAATTGTTGAGGTGGAAAAGTATAAAGATAAATTTGATTTTAAAGTTTTTAATAAACCTTTTACAGATGAAAAAGAAGCTATCGTTGCACTAGAGGACTTTGAAGTTCTTTTTATAATGAGAGAAAGAACGCCAATGAACAGGATTTTAATAGAAGGCTTACCAAAATTAAAATACATCATGACCTCAGGAATGAGAAACAATGCAATTGATTTAGAAACAACCAAGAAAAAAAACATAATTGTTTGCGGCACAGAAATAAATCCTAATCCTGCGGCTGAAATTACTTGGGCATTAATTCTTGGGCTTTATCGAAATATAAAACAAGAAATCGATAATATGTTCCAAGGATACTGGCAGACAACGATTGGTTTTGAATTAAAAGGAAAAATGTTAGGCATAATTGGGCTTGGAAAGATAGGAACTCAAGTAGCTAAAATTGCTAAAGCTTTTGGCATGGAAGTTTGTGCCTGGAGCGAAAATCTAAATTTATCTCACGCCAACGAATTAGGCGTTTTGCCTATGAGTAAAGAAGATTTGTTAAAAAACTCAGATATAATTTCAATTCATTTAGTTTTAGGTGAAAGATATAAAAATTTAATAACAAAAAAAGAATTTGGATTGATGAAAAAAACCTCTTTCATAATCAACACTTCAAGAGGACTAATTATTAATGAAAATGATTTAGTCGAAGCTCTTAAAGATGAAAAAATTGCTGGCGCAGGATTAGATGTCTATGATAATGAGCCACTTTCTCAAGACCACAAATTAAGATTTCTTCCTAATGCTTTGTTACTGCCTCACATCGGTTATGTAACAGCGGAAAATTACTCAAAATTTTATTTGCAAATGATAGAAAATCTTGAAAGCTGTCTTAAAAATAAGCCCTTAAGATTAATTTCTTAGAAAAAAACTTCCATTGTAGGTTGTATTATATAAACTCATTTTGAGTGATTCGATTCGTTTATTAAAAAATGAATCTATGGTTAGTTATTGAAATAAACAAAAGGGAGTATGGGGAAAATATTTGGGCTTCTAGTTGCTTTACTGTTATTGAATGGCTGTGCCGAGTCAGTTGCTTTGCTTGGCACTGGAGCTTCAAACGGAAAAATTGTTCAATCCTCATTAAACTCAGTTTTAAGCTACAGTGTAAAGAAACAGACTGGGAAAACTCCATTAGAACACGCTATTGCTTATGCAGAGGATAAAAATCCTGAGAAAAAAAAAGAACCTTGTTTATCATTCGTTGAAAAAACTAACTCAGAAATTTGTGCTTTATTGAAAAAACAATTAAAATTAACTAAATCTAAAATTTTAATGAAATCAAAAGAAAATTCTATAAAAGACCTTACCTCATCATTACAGCTAAATATAAATAAAAAATCTAAAATTAGGCACTTAGATTAATAATTCTAAAACAAAATCCGCATATAAAATTTAATTTATTGACAACCACGGGTTGTGTTAATAAAATTTATGAGCCAACAATTAACTTTCAATTAAAGATGAAGCAGATAAATACCAATTAAAACAAATTTCAAACATGAAAAAAGTATTAATTATATTATCAACTATTTTTTTGCTTAATGGGTGCGCTGAGTCTTTAGCATTGCTCGGCACTAGTACATCTAACGGAAAAATATTACAGTCTTCTCTTAATTCAGCAGTTAGTTATGGAGTTAAAAAACAAACAGGAAAAACTCCTTTAGAGCACGCTGTTGCATACGCAGAAAGAGTAAATCCTGAGAAAAAGCAAGAAACTTGTATTTCGTCTATTGAAAGAACAAGGTCTGAATTCTGCACAGTTGTAAAAAAACAAATATCATTAACTAATACTGCACTAAAAAAAAAGACATCAGAAATAGTAAAAAAATATCCAAAAGAGATTGCTGTTTCAATGCAAGCTAAAATAAAAAAAACATCTCTTATTGAAGATATAGCAAAAAAATCAGCTATCTATAATAGAAGGTAATCCTAGGTTCTTCCAACCAGGATCTTGACCATTTCCACTAAACCCGTCTGAAACGTTCAAAGCAGAATAACCTTCTGCTTCTAAGAGATTTGCTGCTATTAAAGATCTTCCGCCAGCGGCACACATAACTAAAATTGTTTTATCTTTATTAATATTTTTTTTTACATTTTCTACGAAATTTGGATCGGGAACTTG
Source organism: uncultured Pelagibacteraceae bacterium (assembly GCA_902561585.1). Lineage (GTDB taxonomy): Bacteria > Pseudomonadota > Alphaproteobacteria > Pelagibacterales > Pelagibacteraceae > Pelagilacustribacter. The sequence continues at coordinate 1,857 of CACEQK010000013.1, read as the reverse complement.
CCAATTTGATAAATCAGGACTTACTGTAACAAAATAGGTTTTGGAATTTAAATCTTCGGCGTTAGGCTTGCCTAAAGTAGCCCATTCGTTTTCAGTTCTCACATCAAGTAAAACCACATTAGAGTTTTCTTTAATATAATTTTTTATTTCAGAGGATTTAATTTGTTTAATCATATTTTATTTTGCCCCACATTAAAGTGGGGCAAATATAATTTAAGCTGCTAAAGCTTGTTTAATGTCTGCAATGATATCGTCTGGATGCTCTATACCAATTGACAGTCTCACATAACCAGGTGTTACACCTGCTGCTGCTAACGCTGCATCATCTAATTGACTGTGCGTTGTAGTAGCTGGATGAATTGCTAAACTTCTAGCATCACCAATATTAGCAACGTGGTATAACATCTTTAAGTTATCTATGAATTTGGCACCAGCTTCTTTAGTACCTAAGTCCATTCCAACTAAAGAACCATATCCGCCTTGCATATATTTCTTAGCTCTCTCTTTAATCTCACCTTGGTGATTGGTAGGGTAAATTACGTTTTTAACCTTCTTTTGTGTTTCTAGGAAAGACACAACTTTTTCTGCATTACTACAATGTTGTTTCATTCTAAGAGCAACTGTTTCCAAACCTTGAATAATTTGGAAAGCATTAAATGGACTTAAAGGAGCACCTAAGTCTCTCAATAAAACCACTCTTGCTCTGATTACAAAAGGAATATTAGCCCCTGTTAATTGAGGAACTGCATCTGCCCAGACGGCACCACCATAACTTTGATCAGGTTCGTTTATTAATGGTTGCCTTTTTCTGTCTTTAATCCAGTCAAAGTTTCCACCATCAACAATTATTCCACCAATTGAAGTTCCGTGACCACCAATATACTTCGTCAATGAATGCATTACAATTGCAGCACCATGAGCTAAAGGTTTACAAATTACTGGTGAAGCTGTGTTATCGATAATTAAAGGGATACCCTTTTTTCTACCGATATCTGAAACTTCCTTGATTGGGAACACACGAAGATAAGGATTTGGACAAGACTCACCGTAGTAAGCTCTTGTTTTATCATCAGTTACTTTTTCAAAGTTTTTAGGATCAGCAGGATCTGCAAATCTAACTTCAATACCTTGTTGTCTTAGGGTATTTTTGAATAAGTTTACTGTACCTCCGTACAAGTCAGTTGAAGCAACGATATTATCTCCAGCTTGTGCTAAATTTTGTATGCACATTGCTGATGCTGCCTGACCTGAACCAACCGCTAGTGCTGCTACACCACCTTCTAGTGCTGCAACTCTTTTTTCTAACACATCACATGTTGGATTCATTATTCTTGTGTAAATATTACCAAACTCTTTTAAACCAAATAAATTTGCAGCGGTTTCTGCATTTTTAAATTGGTATGATGTAGTTTGGTAAATTGGAACTGCTACTGCTGTAGTTGCAGGATCACTTCTGTAATCGCTACCATGTAAGCCTATAGTTTCCGGATGTTTAAAATCAGCCATTGATTTTCCCCCTTACTGTTTCTCTTGTCGTTTCTTCTTTCATATTATTATAGCCTCCTTACGCTACATTTCCATACTCTTTCATGTGTTCAGGTATACGTTTATTGTTACCATACATGAAATGGTTGGACATATTTTCCCTAAATCTGCTTGCTGGAACTCTTAATCCAATAGCCTCAGCTACTTCTCTGATATGCATTGGGCTTGCTCCACAGCAAACACCTAAGTACTTGACGCCTAAATCAAATACCTCTTTTGCAAAATTTCCAATCTCATATCTATTGCATTGCAATGGATCCAAAGCAGTAGGGAAAGTTCTGCCGTGAGGAGATGGACAATTACATCCATTAT
>CACEQK010000012.1 GCA_902561585.1 uncultured Pelagibacteraceae bacterium | reverse complement strand
CTTTACCAATAGTTTTTGATCGCACATCTAAAAATTTTTTATCCTTGAAAATTTCTAGTCCTAATTCGTTTCCTTCTTTGTATTGTTCCTTGTCTTCCACCCTGAATTCTTTAAGTATTTTTTTTGGTTCTGTATTTTTTTTTGCAAAATAACCTTTCATTTGTTTTGTAAGTTTTGAATTTTTAAGTTTGAAAAAACCAACTCTAACAGCGCTATAACCTCTTTTTTCTTTAGTAATAACATCAAGCACTCTTCCTTTTTCAACTCTAATAACTGTGACTGGAACTGATTGACCACTTTCCATAAATTCCCTAGTCATTCCTATTTTTTTTCCTATTAATCCAATGCTCATAATTTAAATCTTTATTTCAATATCTACCCCGGAGGCTAAGTCTAATTTCATTAAAGCTTCTACCGTTTGCGGTGTAGGTTCTAATATGTCTATTAATCTTTTGTGAGTTCTTGACTCAAACTGCTCTCTACTTTTTTTATCAATATGAGGTGATCTTAAGACTGTATATCTTTCAATTCTTGTTGGTAAAGGAATTGGTCCTTTAACTTGCGCGCCAGTTCTTTTAGCAGTATTCACTATCTCTTCAGTGGATAAATCTAAAATTTTGTTATCGTAAGCTTTTAAATGTATTCTTATATTTTGATTTTCCATAAATTAAGCTAATTTCTTTGTTACTTCATCCTGTACATTTTGAGGAACTTTATCATAATGGCTAAATTGCATCGTATATTGAGCTCTACCTTGTGTAGAGGAACGTAAATTATTTATATATCCAAACATGTTTGCTAAGGGAACTGTAGCATTAATTGCAGTAGCATTACCTCTTGACTCTGTTGAAGCGACTTGACCTCTTCTACTATTTAAATCACCAATAACATCTCCCATAAATTCTTCAGGAGTTACAACTTCAACTTTCATCATTGGTTCTAATAATTTTAAAGTTGCCTTCGTGCAAGCTTCTCTAAAGCACATTCTTGATGCTATCTCAAAAGCAAGTACGCTTGAGTCAACATCATGATGTAAACCATCCAAAATTGTAACTTTATAATCTATAACTGGGAAACCTGCTAAAATACCACTATCGGCTACACTTAAAACACCTTTTTCAACACCTGGAATAAATTCTTTTGGAATAGCGCCACCTTTAATTTTATTATCTACTTCTCTACCTTTGCCTGGTTCTAAAGGTTCTACGCTTAAAGTTACTTTAGCAAATTGTCCTGAACCACCACTTTGTTTCTTATGAATATATGTTACTTCTGATGAGCCTAAAATTGTTTCTCTATAAGCTACTTGCGGTGCCCCTACGTTAGCTTCTACTTTAAATTCTCTTTTCATTCTGTCTACGATTATATCTAAGTGTAACTCACCCATTCCTTTAATTATTGTTTGACCAGATTCTTCATCTGAACTTACTCTGAATGATGGATCTTCTTTTGCTAACCTATTCAAAGCTTCACCCATTTTTTCTTGATCACCTTTTGTTTTAGGCTCAACAGCAATTTCAATTACCGGGTCAGGGAATTCCATAGGTTCTAGTAAAATTGGTTTATTTTGATCACAAAGAGTATGGCCTGTGATTGTATTCTTCAAACCTGCCAACGCGACTATGTCTCCAGTTGTAGCTTCTTTTATGTCTTCTCTAGAATTTGCATGCATCAGAAGCATTCGTCCAACTCTTTCCGATTTTTCTGTTGATGAGTTGTAAACAGCTGTCCCAGCTTGTAATTTCCCAGAGTAAATACGGATAAATGTCAATGAACCAACAAACGGGTCATTCGCAACCTTAAATGCTAAAGCAGAGAAAGGTTCATTATCTTCAAATTTCATTTGTTGTTTTTCTTCTGAGTTTAATTTTGTTGCTTCAATTGAACCTATATCTTTTGGGCTAGGTAAATAATCTATCACTGCGTCTAATAAAGGTTGAACTCCTTTATTTTTAAAAGCAGAACCGGTTAATATCGGGACAAAATTAAAGCTGAGAGTACCTTTTCTAATACATTTAATTAAATCAGCCTCAGATGGTTCTTTACCTTCTAAGTATGCCTCCATCAATTTTTCATCTTCTTCTACTGCTGTTTCTACTAAATTTTGCCTATAGTCTTTCGCTTTATCTCTTAAGTCATCAGGAATATCTACATAATCAAACTTAGCTCCAAGATCCTCATTTTGCCAAACTACGCCTTTCATTTTAACTAAATCAATTACTCCTTTTAAATCAGACTCTGATCCTATTGGTAATTGTAACGCTAATGGTTTACATCCTAAACGATCTTTAATCATATCTACACATCTATAAAAATCAGCTCCAGTTCTATCTAATTTATTTACAAAACAAATTCTTGGAACTTTGTATTTATCAGCTTGTCTCCATACAGTTTCAGATTGAGGCTCAACACCAGCAACACCGTCAAAAACTGCTACTGCTCCATCCAAAACTTTTAAAGATCTTTCAACTTCAATTGTAAAATCTACGTGACCTGGCGTGTCTATAATATTAATTCTATGATCTCTCCAAAAACAAGTCGTAGCCGCGGACGTGATAGTAATTCCTCTTTCCTGCTCTTGTTCCATCCAATCCATCGTTGCTGCTCCATCATGGACTTCACCAATTTTATGACTCTTACCAGTATAATAAAGCACTCTTTCTGTTGTAGTGGTTTTCCCAGCATCGATGTGAGCCATGATTCCGATGTTTCTATATTTATCTAAAGAATACTTAGTCATGATTTTTTACCATCTAAAGTGGGCAAATGCTTTATTTGCTTCTGCCATTTTGTGCGTATCATCCCTTTTTTTTATTGCTGAACCTTTGTTTTGGGAAGCGTCAATAATTTCAGCATACAATTTTTCTGCCATAGTTTTATTTTTTCTTTTTCTTGTAGCATCCATTATCCATCTTAATGCTAATGCTTGAGCTCTTTTAGCTTTTACTTCCACTGGAACCTGATATGTTGCCCCTCCAACTCTTCGAGATCTACATTCTAAATTAGGTTTTACATTACCGATTGCTGTATTAAAAATTTTTAGAGGATCTTCATTATTTTTTGATTTTATTTTATCCAAAGCATCATAAAGAATTTTTTCAGCGGTAGATCTTTTGCCGTCATACATTATTGAATTTATAAATTTTGAAATTACCTCAGAATGAAATTTTGGATCAGGATAAACTTTTCTAACAGGAGCTTTTCTTTTTCTAGACATAAATTATTTAGGTTTTTTTGCTCCGTAAAGAGATCTTCTTTGTTTTCTATTAGTAACACCTTGGGTATCAAGATTACCTCTTAAAATATGATAACGAACACCTGGCAAGTCTTTTACACGACCTCCACGCAACAAAACTACAGAATGCTCTTGCAAGTTATGTCCTTCTCCAGGTATATATGCAGTAACTTCAAAGCCATTTGATAATCTTACTCTTGCAACTTTTCTTAAAGCGGAATTTGGTTTTTTGGGTGTGGTTGTATATACTTTTACACACACACCTCTTTTGAGAGGTTGTTTTTCAAGTGCAGGAACTTTATTTCTAGCAACTGGTTTTGTCCTACTTTTTTTAATCAACTGATTAATTGTTGGCATAATAAAATTTTGATGTTGAAATAAAGAAACCTTTAAGATTTTTTGTTAGTGTTTAAGGTTATAATTTACCTTACTTCTAACATTCAAAATGTGCCGTAAACTAGCATTGAATTGATAAATGTCAATATTTATAAGGGTTTTTAATTTACTTTACGTTCTTTGTTCTGGCGCATCTGGAGCAGATTCTAGCTCTTGTTTTTTGATTTCTTCTAATCTCGCTAAATCTTGCTTTCTTGCTTGCTTATCCCACTCAATTTTAGTTAAGCCTGTGCCAGCCGGCACTAATCTACCGACTATTACGTTTTCTTTTAATCCTTCCAAAGTGTCGGTTTTTCCTTTTATAGAAGCATCTGTAAGAACTCTTGTAGTTTCTTGAAAGGATGCCGCTGAGATAAAAGAATTAGTTTGAAGCGAGGCTTTTGTAATTCCTAATAAAACTCTTTCAAAAACTGCTGGTCTTTTTTTGCCTTCTCTTAATTTGTCATTAATTGCATTTATATCAATTAAGTCTATAACTTCACCAACTAATAATTCTGAGTCGCCTGGGTCTTTTACTTCAACTCTTTTTAACATCTGTCTAACTATAGTTTCAATATGTTTGTCATTAATTACGACACCTTGAAGTCTATAAACTTCTTGAACCTCTGAAACAAAATATTCCGTTAATTTTTCAACTCCTAAAATTCTTAAAATATCATGCGGCGCAGGACTTCCATCTAATAAATATTCTCCTTTTTTAATTTTTTCACCTTGGTTAAAATTAACATGTTTGCCTTTAGGAATTAAATAATTTGATGTTTCACCTTTGCTAGATATTATTGAAATTTTTTGTTTACCTCTAACCTCTTTACCAAACTCAATTACGCCATCATTCTCTGCAATAATTGCGCTATCTTTTGGTCTTCTAGCTTCAAATAATTCAGCAACCCTTGGGAGACCTCCTGTAATGTCTTTTGTTTTTGAAGTTTCTTTAGGCAGTCTAGCTAAAACATCACCAGCAGATATTTTCTGACCATCTTTTACTGATAAAATTGTATCAGGTACTAGGTAATATCTTGCCTCATTACCGTCTGCTTTTTTAATAATTTCCCCTTTTTCATTTCTTAATGTAATTCTAGGTTTTAATTCTGAATTTTTAGAGGAAGATTTCCAATCTGTTACTGATTTTGATGAGAGACCTGTAGCGTCATCTAATGTCTCTGTTAAAGAACTACCTTCCATTAAATCCATGTAATTGACAATACCGCTTGTTTCCGCAATAACTGGTAATGTGTATGGGTCCCACTCAGCTATTTTTTTTCCTTTATCGATTAAATCCCCATCTTTGAAAAAAATTTTAGAGCCATAATTTACTTTGTATATAGCTAACTGCCTTCCATTTTCGTCTTCAATGCTTAATTGAGTATTTCTTCCCATTACAATTATATTCTTTTTGGAGTCCTCAATTAAATTTTTATTAATTATATTTAATTTTCCTTTTGTTTGTGAAATGATTTGTGACTCTTCTTTAATTTGCGCTGTTCCACCGACATGGAAAGTTCTCATAGTAAGTTGAGTGCCCGGTTCTCCAATTGATTGAGCGGCTATCATTCCTACAGCCTCTCCAACACTCACTAGTTTACCTCTTGCCAGATCTCTTCCATAGCAAATCTGACATACACCCTTAGTTGAAGCACAAGTAATTACCGAGTAAACATTTACTGATTTTACGCCTGCTGCATCTATTTTTTCACAATCAAATTCGTCAATTAATTTACCTTTTTTTATAATTACTTCACCTGTAACTGGGTTTTTTATATTTTCAGCTATAACTCTACCTAAAACTCTTTCTGAAAGACTTACTAAAATATTGCCTCCCTCAATAATTTCTGAGATTGTCACAGAGGATCTTTTCTTAGGATCGCATTCTGATTTTGTAATTTGAACATCTTGCGCTACATCGCATAATCTTCTAGTTAAATAACCAGAGTTTGCAGTCTTTAGTGCTGTATCTGCTAAGCCTTTTCTTGCACCGTGTGTAGAATTAAAATATTCTAGAACTGATAAACCTTCTTTAAAATTAGAAATGATTGGTGTCTCAATGATTTCTCCTGACGGTTTTGCAATAAGACCTCTCATTCCAGCTAGCTGTTTCATCTGAGCTTGAGATCCACGTGCACCAGAGTCTGCCATCATATACACAGAGTTTGTCTCTATTCTATCATTCTCATAGACTTTTTCTGCAGATGATATTTCTTTCATCATCTCATTTGCTACTGTATCAGTACATTTTGACCACACATCTACTACTTTATTATATTTCTCACCCCTAGTAATTAAACCATCAGCATATTGTTTTTCATATTCCTCAATCTGTTTTTTTGTGCTGCTTATTAAATTTTCTTTTGTGTGAGGAATTATTAGATCATCTTTTCCAAATGAAATACCTGCCTTAAAAGCATGTTTAAAACCTAGTGTTTTAATTCTATCGCAAAAAATTACTGTTTCTTTTTGTCCGCAATATCTGAAAATAGTATCAATCACCTCTGAAACGTTTCTTTTTGTTAATAGTTTATTAATCAGAGAAAACTTTATATTATGATTTTTAGGAAGAATATTAGCTAATAAAAACCTTCCAGCAGTGCTTGTGTATTTTTCTCTACAAGAATTTCCGTTTTTATCAATAGTTTGAAAAATAGAAATTATTTTAGAATGTAAACTTATTGATTTATTTTCTAAAGCTTGTTCGATTTCTTCAATATTTGAAAAGATACCTTTAGGTTTTTTATCGTTTTCCTCTGCTTGTGATAAGTAATAAATACCCAAAACTATATCCTGACTTGGCACAATTATTGGTTTTCCGTTAGAAGGACTTAAAATATTGTTTGTAGACATCATCAAAACTCTGGCCTCTAACTGTGCCTCTAAACTTAGTGGTATATGAACTGCCATTTGATCTCCGTCAAAGTCGGCATTAAAAGCCGCACAAACTAGTGGATGTAATTCAATTGCATTCCCTTCTATAAGTTTTGCTTCAAATGCTTGAACACCCAATCTATGTAATGTCGGAGCTCGGTTTAAAAGTATAGGATGTTCTCTGATAATATGTTCTAAAGAATCCCAAACCTCACTTTTTTCCTTTTCAACTAATCTTTTTGCTTGTTTAATTGTGGTAGCTAGACCAAGCTTGTCTAATCTAGCGTACAAAAATGGTTTAAAAAGTTCTAGTGCCATTTTTTTTGGAAGGCCGCATTGATGTAACTTAAGTTCAGGCCCTACAACTATTACTGATCTTCCTGAGTAGTCTACTCTCTTTCCTAACAAGTTTTGTCTAAAACGCCCTTGTTTTCCTTTAAGCATCTCTGCTAAAGACTTTAATGGTCTCTTACCTGTTCCTGTTATGACTCTGCCTCTTCTGCCATTATCAAACAAGGCGTCAACGGACTCTTGAAGCATCCTTTTCTCATTTCTAACTATTATGTCAGGAGCCTTTAAATCTAGAAGTCTTTTTAATCTGTTATTTCTATTAATTACTCTTCTATACAAGTCATTTAAATCAGATGTAGCAAATCTTCCTCCATCTAATGGAACTAATGGTCTAAGCTCTGGAGGTATAACTGGCACTGATGTTAATATCATCCACTCAGGTTTGTTGCCTGAGTTAATAAATGACTCTATTAATTTAAGTCTTTTTATTGTTCTTTCTTCAGCAACTTTTGATTTTATCTCAATTAAAGACTCTCTTAATCGCTGTTGTTCTTTTTTAAGATCTAAATTTACTAAAATCTCTCTTACAGCCTCTGCTCCGATACCTGCTGTAAAAGCATCTTCACCAAATTCCTCTTGTGCCTTAACTAATGCTTCTTCAGTAATGAGTTGGCCTTTTTTTAAATTTGTTAATCCTGGTTCAATAATAATAAAACTTTCGAAGTATAATACTTTTTCCACTTCTTTTAACTTCATATCAATTGCTAGAGAAATTCTACTTGGTAAAGATTTTAAGAACCAAATATGAGCTACTGGACAAGCAAGATCAATATGGCCCATTCTTTCTCTTCGAACATTAGATTTTGTTACTTCAACACCACATTTTTCACAAATAATCCCTCTAAACTTCATTCTTTTATATTTTCCGCACAAACATTCATAATCTTTCACAGGTCCAAATATTCTTGAGCAAAATAACCCATCTTTTTCAGGCCTAAATGTTCTATAATTAATTGTTTCCGGTTTTTTTATCTCTCCATAAGACCAAGACTTAATTTTTTCAGGACTGGCCAGTGTAATCTTTATGCTATCAAAGTTATTTTCTTGAGTAATATTTTGATTATCAAAATTTTTTGTTAGATTTTTTTCCATATTAATTAAGTTCAATATTTAGTCCTAATGCTCTAATCTCTTTTACCAAAACGTTAAAAGACTCTGGAACACCTGACTCGAAGTTATTATTACCTTTTACTATAGTTTCATAAACTTTTGTTCGTCCAGCAACATCATCTGATTTTACAGTCAATATTTCCTGCAAAGTATAAGAAGCACCATAAGCTTCTAGAGCCCAGACCTCCATTTCACCAAATCTTTGGCCGCCAAGTTGGGCTTTTCCTCCGAGTGGTTGTTGAGTTACCAAACTATAAGGCCCAGTAGATCTAGCATGAATTTTATCTTCCACTAGATGATTTAATTTTAACATATAAATTATTCCTACAGTCACAGGCCTATCAAATCTTTCTCCTGTTTGGCCATTCCATAAATAAGTTTGACCTGAGTTTGGTAATTTAGCAAGATCTAACATTTTTGTGATGTCGTCTGTACTAGCTCCATCAAATACAGGGGTAGCTATTGGAACACCATTTGATAAGTTTTGAACTAACTCTAAAATTTCTTTATTTGATAGTTTTGATACAACTTGATCAAAATAAGACTTGCCGTAAATGTCTTTTAATTTTTCCTTTACTTGAATGATTTCTTGATCAAAATTCTTTAAATATTTTTTTATTTGGTCACCTAACTCAGAACACGACCATCCTAAATGTGTTTCCAAAATTTGACCTACATTCATCCGACTTGGAACTCCAAGAGGATTTAAGACTATGTCGACTGCTTTTCCATTTTCCATGTAAGGCATATCTTGAATGGGGACAATTTTACTAACCACACCTTTATTTCCATGTCTTCCAGCCATTTTATCTCCTGGCATTAATCTTCTCTTTACTGCAACAAAAACTTTAACAACTTTCATTACAGTTGGTAATAAATCATCACCTTGTTGTATTTTTGTGACCTTATCTTCAAATCTTATTTTTATATCATTTGAAGCATTTTCAAATTGATCTTTAAGTTTTAGTAAATCATCATTTAATTCTTGTTTTTGTAAAGAAATTTTCCATAAATCTTTTAAAGTTAAACTTTCAAAATCATTTTGGTTTAATGTGGTTTCTGGTTTCAAATCTTTAAATTGTTTACCTATTACTTGTCCATTAAGTAAATCTGTTGCTCTTAACTTTATATTTCTATTTAAAATTTCTTCCTCTACTTTTCTGTCTTCTTGTATAGACTCAATCTCAGCTCTTTCTATAGCTATAGATCTTTCGTCTTTTTCAATTCCATGCCGGTTAAAAACCCTTACATCAATTACTACACCAGTACTACCTGAAGGTAATTTTAAAGAGGAATCTCTCACATCAGTAGCTTTTTCACCAAATATTGATCTCAATAATTTTTCTTCAGGACTTGAAGATGTTTCGCTTTTTGGTGTTACTTTACCAACCAAAATATCTCCAGGCTTTACTTCAGCTCCAACATAAACGATGCCAGACTCGTCTAAGTTTCTTAAACTTTCCTCACTTACATTGGGTATATCTCTAGTTATTTCTTCAGCACCTAGCTTTGTGTCCCTAGCCATTGACTCATATTCCTCAATGTGGACAGAAGTAAATACATCATCAGTGACACATCTCTCTGAAATTAAAATTGAGTCTTCAAAATTGTATCCTTGCCAAGGCATAAATGCTACTGTTACATTTTTACCTAGAGCTAGCTCTCCAAGTTTTGTAGCTGGGCCGTCTGCTATAATGTCACCTTTTTTGATTTTATCACCTACTTTTACTAAAGGTTTTTGATTAATACATGTATTTTGATTTGATCTTTGAAATTTAGACAAATTATAAATATCAACAGCAGATTGAGATAGGTCAGTCACATCTGTTGATTTAACAACAATTCTTTTTCCATCAATCTTATCAACTACACCATTTCTTTTAGCTACAATTGTAACTCCTGAGTCTAATGCAACATCAGACTCAATTCCTGTACCTACTAAAGGTGACTCTGGCTTAAGTAAAGGCACTGCCTGTCTCATCATGTTTGAACCCATTAATGCTCTATTTGCATCATCATTTTCTAAAAAAGGTATTAAAGCTGCTGCTACTGACACTAGCTGTTTTGGGGACACATCAATATAATCAATATTATCTCTATTAGATAATTCAAAGTTTAAATTTTTTCTACAAGCCACCAATTCCTCAACAAAAGAACCATCTTTATTAATTGCTGAGTTTGCCTGTGCAATTGTATATTTTTCCTCTTCAATCGCTGACAGGTATTTGATTTCAGACGTAACCTTGCCGCTAACAACTTTTTTATATGGACTTTCTATATAGCCAAATTTATTAACTCTACAGTATGTTGCCAAACTATTGATTAAACCAATGTTTGGTCCCTCAGGAGTTTCAATTGGACAAATCCTTCCATAATGAGTTGGGTGAACATCTCTCACCTCAAAACCAGCTCTTTCTCTTGTTAAGCCACCAGGACCTAAAGCAGAAACTCTTCTTTTATGTGTAATTTCAGATAGTGGATTTGTTTGATCCATAAATTGAGAAAGTTGTGAAGTGGCAAAAAAGTCTTTTAAAGATGTTGTAATTGGTTTAGCGTTAATCAAATCTTGAGGCATCGCTGACTCAATTTCTAAAAATGTTGACATTTTTTCTTTAACGGTTCTCTCCATCCGTAAAAGCCCAATTCTAAATTGATTTTCTACAAGTTCTCCTACTGAACGAACTCTTCTATTACCTAAGTGATCTATGTCATCTACATCACCCTTGCCATCTCTTAAATTTAACATAAATTTAATTATTTCAATTATATCAACCGCATCTAGTATTGTTTTCTTTGCATTAGTTTCTAAATTTAGTTTTGAATTTAATTTAACTCTTCCTACTTCAGATAAGTCATATCTTTCTTTTTTGAAATATAAATTATTAAATATTTCTTCCGCAACTTCAGGTGAAGGTGCTTCACCTGGCCTTAAGACTTTATAAATATCATTAAGCGCATCAATTTTATTTTTATTTTTATCAATTTTAAGGCTTTCAAGTATATAGGGACCTTTATTAATGGGATCAATGTTTACTATAATTAACTCTTTTTCTTCTTGAGCAATTATTTTATCTAATTGTTCCTCTGTTATATCAAAACCTGCACCAACTAATACTTCACCATTTTTTTTATCTTTGATATCTTTACCAAGATATTTTCCTAAAATTTGTTCATTAGGAATAGAAATTGAATTTAAACCTTTTTCTTTTAATTTTTTGGCAATAATTATGTTTAATTTTTCACCTTTACCTAAAACTTTTTTATTATTTTTTGCGTCGATTAAATCATATGATAGTTTAAGAGGTCTTTTGTAATTATCTACATCAAAATCTGTGAACCAACTTTTAGTGTCCTTATTATATAAATATTTGTTTGAAGAGTAAAAAGTTTCAATAATTTTATCTTTCGTATAACCAAGCGCAAATAAAAAAGTTGTAATAGGAAGTTTTTTCTTTCTATCAATTCTAAAATATAAAATATCTTTAGGATCAAACTCAAAGTCTAACCAAGATCCTCTTCCTGGTATTATTCTACAGTTAAATAGAAGTTTTCCACTTGCATGGGTTTTGCCTTTATCGTGATCAAAAAATACACCAGGACTTCTATGCATTTGATTTACTACAACTCTTTCTACTCCGTTTGTGATAAAGGTTGCACTTGGTGTCATCAATGGAAGATCGCCAATAAATACTTCTTGTTCTTTAGCAGAAAGAATTTGCTTAGTGTTATTTTCCGTATCAATATCGTAAACAACTAATCTTAAAGTTGCTTTTAGTGCAGCCGAGTAAGATAAACTTCTTTGCTTGCATTCAATTACATCAAACTTAGGTTTTTCTAATTTATAAGAGATGTATTCTAAAGTTGATTTGTCATTTCCATCTTCAATTGGAAATATACTTTTAAAAACTTTATCAATTCCTTTTGATAGATCGCTTAATTGATCTTTTAAAGACTTTGACTCCAGAAATTCATTATATGAATTTTTTTGAACCTCTATTAAATTGGGTATAGATAAACCCTCAACTAATTTTCCAAAGTTTTTTCTTATATGTTTTTTTTGCGTAAAAGATAATTGCATCAAATATAAAGATTTTGATGCAAATTTTACTTTGCAATCAAATCTCGTCTTAAATTTTGTTTACTTTAATTCTACTTTAGCTCCAGCTGCTTCAAGTTTTTTCTTAAATTCTTCTGCATCTTTTTTAGCAACACCACCTTTAACTTCTTTTGGTGCAGCTTCTACTAAATCTTTAGCTTCTTTTAAACCTAAACCAGTTATCGCTCTAACTTCTTTTATTACGTTAATTTTTTTGTCACCTGCAGAGGCCAAGAAAATCGAAAACTCAGATTTTTCTTCACCTGCTGGGGCTGCTGCTCCTCCAGCTACTGCTGCTGCCATCGGGGCTGCTGCTGTAACTCCCCATTTTTCCTCTAATTGTTTTGAAAGCTCTGCTGCCTCAACAACAGTTAAAGTAGAGAGTTCATCTATGATTTTATTTAAGTCTGCCATTTATTTAATCCTGTGATTTAATTTTTTAAACTCTTTGCGCGCGCTAAATTAGCAATTTTTGAGCCCGGTGCAAGTAAAATACTCACTAATTTTTGAGCTGGTGTAGCTAAAATTCCCACTATTTTGGCTCTTGCTTCATCTAATGTTGGGAGTGTGGCAATAACTGACACCTCTTTTTCATCCAAAACCTTACCATCCATATACCCACCAATGATTTTAAGCTTGTCATTCGATTTAGAGAATTTTGTTAAAATTTTTGCGGTAGATATTGGATCAGAGGATAAAGCTGCAGCAGTTGGACCATTAAAATATTTTTCGAGATCTTTTTTTGGAGTTTCTTTCAAAGCTATTTTTGTAATTCTATTTTTAGTAATCTTAAATAATATACCTTTTTCTCTTAGCTCTTTTCTTAAAGCGTCTAATTCATTTACGTTAAGACCTTGATATTGAGCGATCATTACTGATTCATTGTCAGTAAAATTTTTTTTCATCTCTTCAACGTAATTTTTCTTAGCTTCTTTTGACATCATAAATTTATTTGCCTCCAATCTTATAAGAAATACCCATAGTAGAAGTTACGTGAGCTCCTTTTATAAATTCACCTTTAATCGTATCAGGTTTTTCTTTTTTAACACTTTCAATAAAATAGTTATAATTCTCTAATAATTTTTCTGTAGAAAAACTTTTTCTTCCAATTGTAGACGCGAGATTACCGTCCTTATCATTTTTAATTTCAACCAACCCGGTTTTGATATCTTTAACTGCTTTTGTTAAATCGCTTGCTACTGTTCCTAATTTTGGATTTGGCATTAAACCTTTAGGGCCCAACACTTTGCCATGTTTGCCAATTTTTCCCATCATTGCTGGAGTACAAACAAGTTTAGTAAAATCAATTTTACCTGATGCAATTTTTTCTATTAGATCATCTGATCCTACTATATCTGCACCGGCTTTTTTTGCTTCTTCAGTTTTTTCTGGTTCACATAGAACAGCTAATTTATTTTTTTTTCCAGATCCATTTGGTAAATTTACAACTGTTCTTAAACTAAAATCACCGCCTTTTGATTGTTTTAAATTTATCTTTAAAGACACATCGATAGACTCATCAAATTTTGTAGTAGAATTCTTTTTTACTAAATCTAATGCTTCTTTAGCATTAACTTTTTTGTCTTTGATAGAGTTTTTAAAAATTTCTCTGTATCTTTTTGATTTTTTTTTCATGATTATTCTTTAACCTCAATACCCATTGATCTTGCAGAACCACAAATAATTTTAGTTGCTTCCTTTATGTCAAAAGCATTTAGATCTTTCATTTTTTCTTTTGCAATTGCCTCTGCTTGTTTCATAGTTATTGAACCTGCAACTACTCTACCCGGTTCTTTTGATCCACTTTTTAACTTAGCTGCTTCTCTAATAAAATGAGATGCTGGAGGTGATTTAATTATAAAATCAAATTTTTTATCTTTATAAACCGTAATTACAACAGGAACAGGTTTGCCCATAAAGGATTTGGTCTTCTCATTAAAAGCTTTACAAAACTCCATTATATTAATTCCGCGTTGACCTAAAGCTGGTCCTACGGGAGGAGCTGGATTAGCTTGACCTCCTTTAATTTGTAATTTTACGTAACCTGTTATTTCTTTTACCATTTAATTTTTCTCCACTTGATTAAATTCTAAATCTACAGGAGTAGGTCTACCAAATATAGAAACTGAGACTTTAAGTCTAGATTTTTCTTCATCAATTTCTTCGATTAACCCATTAAATGAGGCAAAAGGACCATCACACACTTTAACTTTTTCTCCAATTTCAAAACTTATCCCGGTTTTTTGTGAAACAGCAGTTTCCGATACTTGTCCTAATATTCGTTTTATCTCACTATCTGAAATTGGTGTCGGTTTATCAGCTGAACCTAAAAATCCACTCACTTTTTGAAGATTTTTTATCATATAATAAATTTGCTTTGTTAAATCTATCTTAATTAAAACGTAACCTGGAAAAAATTTTTTTTCTTTTTTTGTCCTTTTGCCTTTTTTAACTTCAGTAACTTGATGTGTGGGAACTAATATTTCTCCCAAATTATCTGACAACTTATTTTTTTTAAGTTCTTCTTTAATTGTTTCTACAACTTTTTTTTCAAAACCAGAGTAAGCTTGTACTATATACCAATGCATTATTAAAAATTAATTGTTAAAACTAAATTAAGTAAAAACCTTAAAATTTGATCTAATATTAAAAAGAAAATTGCTGCAATTGATGCTAATGCAAAAACCATTACTGCGCCCATCATTGTCTCTTTTTTCGTAGGCCAAGTAATTCTAAAAGTTTCTTGTTTTACCTCTTGAATAAATTTTAAAGGGTTTTTCATATCATTTTTTAAGTTTGGCAGGAGCGGAGGGACTCGAACCCACAACCTCCGGTTTTGGAGACCGGCGCTCTACCAATTGAACTACGCTCCTAAGAGTTACTTAATTATTTTAGTTACTACTCCAGCTCCAACTGTTTTTCCACCTTCTCTAATTGCAAAGTTTAAATTCTCATTCATCGCAATTGGTGTAATCAACTTAACTGTAAATTTTCCATCATCACCAGGCATAACCATTTCTGTGCCAGATGGTAACGTCACCTCTCCAGTTACATCAGTTGTTCTAAAATAAAATTGAGGTCTGTATTTTGTGAAGAAAGGAGTATGTCTTCCACCTTCTTCTTTTTTCAAAATATACGCCTGACATTCAAACTCTGTATGAGGAGTGATTGAGCCAGGTTTACAAAGAACTTGACCTCTTTCAACATCTGTTCTTTCAACACCTCTTAAAAGAGCTCCAATATTATCACCCGCTTCACCGCTGTCTAAAAGTTTTCTAAACATTTCGACACCAGTACAAACTGATTTTTTTGTATCTCTTATTCCTACTATTTCAATTTCTTCACCGACTTTAATAACTCCAGATTCTACTCTTCCAGTTACTACTGTTCCTCTTCCAGAAATTGAGAAAACGTCTTCTACCGGCATTAAGAAGGGTTTGTCTTTTGGTCTATCAGGTTGAGGAATTGTCTCATCTACTGCTTTCATTAATTCCATGATAGCATTTTTTCCAGTGGCTTCGTCTTTACCTTCTACGGCATTCAAAGCTGAACCTTTTACAATAGGAATTTTATCTCCAGGAAATTTATATGAAGTTAATAATTCTCTAATTTCTTCCTCAACAAGATCAACTAATTCTTTATCTTTAACTGTATCAATCTTATTTAAGAATACTACAATTGCTGGAACTCCAACTTGACGAGCTAAAAGAATGTGTTCTCTCGTTTGTGGCATTGGACCGTCAGCTGCGTTAACTACTAAAATTGCTCCATCCATCTGAGCTGCACCCGTAATCATATTTTTTACATAGTCAGCGTGTCCTGGGCAATCAACGTGAGCATAGTGTCTTTTTTCAGTTTCATATTCAACGTGTGCTGTTGAAATTGTAATTCCTCTCTCTTTTTCCTCTGGAGCTTTATCTATCTGATCGTAAGCAACAAAGTTTGCTGAACTTGTTCCACCTGCTTCAGATAGAACTTTAGTTATTGCAGCAGTTAACGTTGTTTTACCATGGTCTACGTGTCCGATTGTACCGATATTACAATGCGGTTTATTTCGGTTAAACTTTTCTTTCGACATCTAATTTTTCCTCACTTTATATTTATATTTTTAATTTTGGAGCGGGTAAAGGGAATCGAACCCTTACATCCAGCTTGGAAGGCTAGCGTTCTACCATTGAACTACACCCGCAAAATCCAAACTTATCACGCCCTTTATTATTAAAAGTTTTAAGTTTGGTGGAGGGGGAAAGATTCGAACTTTCGAAGACCGAAGTCAACGGGTTTACAGCCCGCCCCATTTGACCGCTCTGGAACCCCTCCTAAAAACTAGGGGTTATCCACTAACTTAAAAAGCGTTTAACAACAAGCGTTTTATAAGCATTTATGTAATAATTGCAATAAATCATTTTACCTTAAAATATGCTAATAAATCGAGTATTAAGCCTTTAAAAACATGAAAAAAACAACCTTTTTAATTGTGGGAAAACACGCAGTTTTAGAGGCATTAAAAAATCCAAACAGAAAAATTGAACGTATTTTTTTAACTGAGGATGCTCAAAAAAAACTAAATAGAGAAAATCAGAATTTAAATTTGTTTAAAAATGTAAATGTATTTTATAAGTCCAAAAGAGAATTAGATAATTTATGTGGTAAAGAAGAGACTTCCCATCAAGGGTTAGTGGCAGAAGCTGAACAATTAGAGGAAATTTCTTTAAAAGAATTTATTGTTGAAAACAAGAAAAAAAATTTAAACTTACTTGCGTTAGAGGAAGTTACAGATCCTAGAAATATTGGATCAGTAATAAGAAGTGCAGTGGCTTTTAATATCGATGGGATTTTGGTCAAGGATAGATCTTTTCCCGCTAAAAGTAAACTTTTACATAAAAGTGCTAGTGGAGGAATGGAGCATATAAAAATTTTTAAAGTAGCAAATTTAAATACTACGTTAAAATATCTAAAAACAAAAGACTTTTGGATCAGTGCTTTTGACTCAAGAGGTGAAAAAAATTTTACCGAACATAATTGGACAGGTAGAAATGTTTTGTTATTTGGATCTGAAGGTTTAGGTTTAAAAAGATTAACACTTCAAAACTCAGATTTTACTTTTAAAATTAAAATTAATGAGAAAATTGAAAGCTTAAATATATCAAATTCTGTTTCTGTAGTTTGTCATTTTATTAGCAATTATAGTTAATGAAAATAAATACTTTTAATAAATCTTTATATCTTATTTTAGCACTTTCGTTATTTGTTGACTTATATTTTAATATTGACTCAGCAGGTAGTGGAGGATTTATCGCTGATTTTAAAAGTACCTGGCCAATAGTTGAGAATCCCTTGGGATATAAAGCTGTTAATGATATGAAATTTCCACTTCATTATTATATTGCTGGAATAATTTATAACATAGTAAATGATAAAGAAATTTTGAGAATAATTTACTGCATAATATCATTGCCAATTCCATATTTATTTTACATGTGTCTTAAACTAAAATATTCAAAAATAGACATAAATAATTTATTTTTATTTTCTTTAATTATATTTTTATTACCCTCTGTAAGATCGGCTGCTGTTTGGCCAAATACACAAATAACTGCAATTATTTTTTTTTTAATTTCTTTATTTTACTTTTTAAAATGGGAGGTAAAAAAAGATTTTAACGTTATCAATAAAGAAATTTTATTAACTATTTTTTTTATGTCTCTAACTGTATACACGAGACAATTATATGCAATGATTTTTGCATATTTTATATTAATCTACTTTTTAAATTTGTCTAGATTAGTCTTTTTAAAAACAATTTTTTTAATATTTTGTTTT
>CACEQK010000011.1 GCA_902561585.1 uncultured Pelagibacteraceae bacterium | reverse complement strand
ATTTTAGAGATTTTAAAATTTTCCTATTAAAAATATCTTTTTTTATTTGTGTCGACAGAACTCTTACAAATATTGAATTATTAATATTGAATTTCCCTTTGGTAATTGCAAAATTATTATTATTTTCTAGTCTATTTTTATAACTATGTAATATTAATTTACCAAAATTTTTTAAATTCAAAGATTTATTGTCTTTTTTTATAATTAGTTTTTCATATTTTAATCTATAGGAAATTAAATCTTCAATAGAAGCTAATTTTATTTTATGTTTTTTTGAAAATTTAAATAAATCGTTTAGTCTCGACATTCGACCGTCTTCATTCATAACTTCACATATCACTGAGCTTGGATTCAAATTGGCTAGTTTTGAAATATCAACTGAAGCCTCTGTATGCCCCGCTCTTTCCAAAACTCCACCAGTTCTTGCAACTAATGGAAAAACATGGCCTGGTGATACAATGTCTTTTTTTTTTACCTTAGGGTTAATTGCTGTTTTAATTGTTTTAGCTCTATCTTGAGCTGATATCCCTGTTGTAATGCCTTTTTTTGCTTCAATTGAAACTGTAAACGCAGTTTGCATTCTAGATTTATTTACTGGAGACATTAAGGGTAATTTCAAAATATCAATTTGTTTCTTTGATAATGCTAAACAAATTAAACCTCTACCATGTTTAGCCATGAAATTTATATTTTTTGCGTTACATTTTGAGGCTGGTATTATCAAATCGCCTTCATTTTCTCTATCTTTATCATCAACTAAGATAAACATTTTACCTTTCTTAGCATCTTGAATGATCGATGAAATTTTTGAAAATCTTTTATCTGGCATTTAATTGGAGTATTTATATATATATTTGCCGAATATATCTAATTCTACATTTACTAAATCATTTTTTTTTAAATCTTTAAGATTAGTGAGTTTTAATGTGTGAGGTATAACATTAATATTAAAATATCTTTTCTTTGTATTAGAAATAGTGAGAGATACACCGTTTATAGATATTGATCCTTTTTCTATTAAATATTTAGAAAAATTTTTATCCAAAATTTTAAATTTAATTAACCAAGTTTTATCTACGATAGATATTTGATTAACTTTAGCAACCGTATCAACATGTCCCTGCGTGAAATGACCAGAAATTATTTTACCATAAGATAGTGATTTTTCTAAATTTATATTTTGATTTATCTTTATTGTTTTAAAATTTGATCTTTTTAAAGTTTCATTTGACAAATAAAAATAGATTTTTTTTTTATTTATTCTTACTAATGTAAGGCATACACCGTTACAGCTAATTGATGAACCAAGATCTTTTTTTTTAAATATTGTATTTGTAAGAATGCCAATAAACATACTTCTTTTTGTTTTTTCAACACTTATTACTTTCCCGGTATTATAAATTATTCCATTGAACATATCTAAAATTCTTTAATAAAAAGTTTATCATCATTTAAATTAATTGATATTAGTTTAAATTTGATTTTTTTTAAAAAATTTGGTGAAGTATTGTTTTTTCCGTATTTTCTTAAATTTGTATTATTTTTAAATAAGAATAAATCATTAATTAATTTATTTTTGATGACTGAGCTTAAAAAAATTAGTCCAGTTTCTAAAAGGACACGCGAATATCCTAGTTTATAAATTTTTTTATAGAGTAAAATAAAATCTTTTTTATCTTTTAAAGCATTTATAAAAATGAATTTATAACCTTTTTTTTTATATATGCTTACTTTGTTCAAGTTCGATTTGTTAGTTATTATATAAGTTTTTCTTTTATTGATTATTTTATTTAATAATAATTTCTTTTTTAATACTAGATTTAAATCAATTATAAATAAATCTGGTTTATATTTGTTTAGCCCATCAATTCTACAATTAAGTAATGAATTATCTAAATTTATAGTTTTGGAGGTAGATAATATACAATCATATCTAGATCTTAATAAATGAACAATTTTTCTCGAACTTTCTTTTGTTATCCATTTTTTTTTATGATTTATTGAAAAAAAATCATTTGAGAGTGCTATTTTTGCAGAGACAAAAGGGAGATTAAGCCTTTTGTTTATAAAATAACTTCTATAAAAGTTTTTATAATAATTTGACTTTATTTTTATTGTATCAATACCTTTTTTTTTAAGAATTGATTTAGATTTATTGAACGATCTAATATCTGGATCATAAGAGCCAAAATAAACTTTTTTAATTTTTTTTTTTGAAATTATATTCGTACATGGTGGGGTTTTGCCATAATGGACGCATGGTTCTAAAGATGTATAAAGACTTGCACCAGAACAATTTTTTATTTTAGATAATGCATTAAATTCAGCATGAGGTCTGCCTCTAGGCGAAGTTACCCCTGAAGAAATAACGCTATCATCTTTTACAACTATTGCCCCTACTGATGGATTTAAACCTGTTTTTCCTAAATTTTTCTCTGCGAGATGATATGCTAGATCTAGATAATAATTATGATTTTTTGTCATCTAAATTGCCTACAAATTGTTCAAAATCTTTTGCTTCTTTAAAATTTTTGTACACAGAGGCAAAACGAACATAAGCAACTTTGTCAAGTGAAGACAGTCCTTCCATAATAAATTTACCTATAGTTGGTGTAGGAATTTCACTTTCACCTAAACCCTCGAGATTTCTTACAATTTTAGAAATAAATTTCTCTATTGTCTCGCTATCAATTGGTCTTTTTCTAGTAGCTATTCTAATTGATTTTGAAATTTTGTCTCTATCAAATGGTTCTCTTTTACCATTGCCTTTGATTACTGTTAATTCTTGAAATTGAACTCTCTCGAAAGTCGTAAATCTCTCTTTTCTATCACAACCACAAAGTCTTCTTCTCCTTATCGCAGTACCATCTTCAGTCGGTCTAGAGTCAACTACTGATGTATCTTTTTCTCTGCAAAAAGGACAAAGCATAAATTTATTTAATTTCCATATATAGGAAAAGAGGAACAAAGATCAATAATTTCTTTTTTAACTTCATTCTCTATTTTTGAATTATCTGATTTGTTCTCACTTAAGCCTTGAATTACTTTATGAATTAGATCTGCAACTAATTTAAATTCTTCTTGTTTAAATCCTCTTGTAGTACAAGCTGGTGTACCTAATCTAATTCCAGAAGTTATGAATGGGCTCTCTGTATCAAATGGAATTCCGTTTTTGTTGCAAGTTATATTTGCTCTTCCTAATGAAGCTTGAGCATCTTTTCCAGTAACTTTAAATGATCTCAAATCAAGAAGCATTAAATGTGTATCTGTTCCACCTGAAAAGATTTTAAAACCTTTTTCGGATAATCTTTTTGATAAAACTTTTGCGTTTTTAATTACATTCTTAGTATAAATTTTAAAATCTTCAGACAAAGCCTCTTTAAAACAAACTGCTTTGGCTGCGATTACGTGCATTAATGGTCCACCTTGTAAACCTGGAAAAATTGCACTATTAAACTTTTTAGCTAGCTCTTCGTTATTTGTTAAAATAATTCCACCTCTTGGTCCTCTTAAAACTTTGTGTGTTGTAGAAGTTACAACATCAGCATATTTAGTAGGATTAGGATAAGCTCCTCCAGCTACTAATCCTGATAAGTGTGCCATATCAACTAGAAGATATGCTCCAACTTTATCACATATTTCTCTAAATTTTTTAAAATCAATTATTCTTGAATATGCGCTTCCTCCTGCAATAATTAGTTTTGGTTTATTTTCCTCAGCAAGCTTCTCTACAGCTTTATAATCAATTAACCCTGTCTCCTTATCGACTTCGTAATGAAGTGCGTTAAACCACTTTCCAGATTGAGCTGGTTTTGCTCCATGAGTTAAGTGTCCACCAGAATTTAAACTCATTGCTAATGTTGTATCTCCTGGTTTTAAAAGAGCTAAATAAACTGCACCATTAGCCTGGGCACCGGAATGTGGTTGTACATTTGCAAATTTACAATTAAATAATTTCTTTGCACGCTCAATAGCTAAATTTTCTGAAATATCAACGTGCTCACAACCACCATAATACCTTTTTGAAGGATAACCTTCTGCATATTTATTTGTTAAGACTGAACCTTGTGCTTCAAGTACAGCTCTTGATACAATATTTTCTGATGCAATTAATTCGATATGATTTTGTTGTCTTGTAAACTCATCTCTAATTGAGTTGTAAAGTTCTTTATCTGCATCTTGTAGTTTTAATTTAAAAAAACTATTTAAATATTTATCTAATTTAATAACTGACATTATATTTTTTTTAACCTTTTTAAGTGTCTACCGCCTTCAAATTTAGTTTTTAAAAATAATTCTACTAATTTTAGCGACAAACTTTTTTTTGTTAATCTAGCGCCTAAAGCTATTATATTAGCATTATTGTGCTGTCTAGACAATCTAGTCGATTTTTGATTATAGCATACAGCTGCCCTAATATTTTTGATTTTATTGGCACTTATAGCCATACCTGTGCCAGAACCACACACAAGTATACCAGCATCGCTTTTTTTAGCTTTTATACGATTAGCAAGTTTTTTTGCATAATCAGGATAGTCTACAGATTTATTTTCAAAAGGACCTAGGTCTATTATTGAAACATATTTATCAATAAGAAAATCTTTGATTTTTTCCTTGAGGTCAAAACCAGCGTGATCTGAGGCTATACAAACTTTTTTAAATAAGAAGGTCAAAATATTTTATTTTTTAATTATTAGTTTATTTACTCACGTTGTTATTTAACGATTTGTATTATATATTTGAATATAACATTTGTCGCATTATATTTTATATTTACATGATAACTGGAAAATTCCCAAATTTGAGACTCAGAAGACTAAGAAAATTTAATTGGTCTAGAAAATTAGTTCAAGAAAACAACCTTTCATCTAGCGATTTGATATATCCATTATTTGTTGTAGAAGGAAAAAATAAAAAAAAGCCAATAAAGTCTATGCCTAATATATATCAGTATTCTATTGATAATTTAGGAAATATTATAAATACAATCATTAAAAACAAAATACCAATGATCGGTTTATTTCCATCAACTCCTAGTAATAAAAAAGATCCTTTTGGAAAAGAAGCCTTAAATGAAAATAATTTAGTGTGCAAAGCATTAAGATTTATAAAAAAAAGATTTAAAAATGATATTGGAGTGATGTGTGATGTTGCCTTGGATCCTTATACGTCACATGGCCATGATGGAGTTTTGAAAAAAAACTATGTTTTGAATGATAAGACAGTCAACATTCTAATGAAGCAAGCTCTACTGCAAGCTCAAATGGGTTGTGATGTTATTGCTCCATCAGACATGATGGATGGAAGGATTGGTAAAATAAGAAAATATTTAGATAATAATAACTATCAAGATGTTCAGCTTCTTTCATATGCAGTAAAGTATGCATCAAATTTTTACGGACCTTTTAGAGATGCTGTTGGTTCAAAAAAAACACTAAAAAGTGATAAAAAAAGTTATCAAATGAATTTTGCTAATATCAATGAAGCGTATAGGGAAGTTGCTTTAGATATTAGAGAGGGTGCAGATATGGTAATGGTAAAACCAGGAATGCCTTACCTGGATGTCATTAAATCAATTAAAGAAAATTTTAAGATTCCTGTTTTAGCTTATCAAGTTTCTGGGGAATATAGCTTAATTAAGAATGGCATTAAAAATAATCTTGTAAATAAAGAAGCAATACTTGAAAGCCTAATGTGTTTTAAAAGGGC
The DNA here is from genome assembly GCA_902561585.1 of uncultured Pelagibacteraceae bacterium. Taxonomy (GTDB): domain Bacteria; phylum Pseudomonadota; class Alphaproteobacteria; order Pelagibacterales; family Pelagibacteraceae; genus Pelagilacustribacter. Next base: position 12,363 of record CACEQK010000011.1, on the reverse strand, counting down.
TGGCGCTTCAGCTATAGTTACGTATTTTGCATTAGAAATAGCTAAAAATTTGTAATTAATTAAAATAATTTTCTAAAACAACTCTGGATTTTGGAAATATAAGATTGTTTGGAATAAAAAATTTATTTTGTAAAACATTACGTGTGAAGTAAAGTGATTTTCGAATTAAATTGTTATTAAACTCTGAAGGAATTTTTTTAAATATTAAATAATTTGGGACCTCATAAATATAGCCGTCAATTTTAATTTTTAATATATCATTATTTTTACTTTCAGTAGAGGAATACTGTCTTAGGTTTGTATCATAACCTAAATCTTTAATTAAATTTAATTCAAAAAAAATATAAATAAAAATCCAATTTTCTAAGTTTATAGAATTGATTAATTTTTCAAAAGAGTTATAAATTTTCTTATTTTGTTGAGCTTCGGGTAATAAAGTATTTAACAAGGAACAAATAGAAATTAACGCTGAAGTTCTTTCTTTGTCATTAAAATATAAAGGTGAAATAGGTTTAATTAATTCTGTTTTAAAATAACCAATTTTATTCTCACTTTTAGAAGAATGTGAAACAAAAAGTTTATTTGATATTTGTAAATAATTTCTTATTTTGCGCGAAGTTCCTCCATAAACAATACCATCAACTTTTCCTTTTTCTTTAGTAAAAATATTAATAATATTTGCATTCTCTCTAAATTTTCTTTTAGATAATAAATAACATTCATCTTCCCAAATCATATATTTAAAATTTTCAGAAGTTTAGATGCAGCATTTTGCTGGGCATTTTTTTTTGATGATCCAATGCCTGTAATTTTTTTTGAATTAGGAATTTGAACCTCTGTCATAAATAGTGGTTTATGTTGTGGCCCAGTTTTCTTTGAAAAAATATATTTTGGAAGTTCTTTAAATTTTTTTAAGCTATATTCTTGAAGTTTAGTTTTGGCGTCTATTAGTGTTATTGACGAATTTATTATGTGTTTTTCCCAGAACTTCAAAATAAACTTTTCAGCAGATTTAAATCCATTATCTATGTAAATGGCTCCTATAAGAGCTTCTAAACAGTCACTACTAATTTTATCTGATGATCTATCTAATTTCTTATGCGATGAGCCTAAAAATATAAATTTACTTAAATTTAATTTTTTTGCTATAAGGCTACAAGTTTTTTTATTTACTAAATTAGCATATTTTTTATCTATTATGCCCTCTTTTTCGGAAGGGTATTTGTTTAATAAAGTTTGAGAAATAACTAATCCCAAGACTCTATCACCTAAAAATTCTAGCTTTTCATTATTATCAATATTATTAAAGCTTTTATGTGTAAGTGCCTGCTGTAACAATTCATTTTTTTTAAAATTATAATTAATTATTTTTTCTAAATCTTTAATTTTATTTTTCATTATAATTTATTAAATAATCTTTCTAATCTAAATGAGTCACCTAAATTCCAAAATTTTAATAAGCTACTTACATTAGTATCGTTTGAGAAAAAAATTAGTTTAGCCTCACCGACAAGATTTAATTCTTTTACATATCCTACACTATCTAAATATCTGCTGTCTTTAGAACAGTCTCGATTGTCACCTAATAAAAAAAAATGATCTTTTGGGACTTTAAATTCTTTAGTATTTTGTAAACTACCTCTTTTTTTATATGAAACAAAATGTTTAATACCATTAGGTAGGGTCTCAATAAAATTGTTAGTTTCCAAAAAAAAATTTCCACATCTAATCTTTTCATTTATTATTATTGGTTCTCTTTTTATTTTTTGTTCATTTAAGTATAGATCCCCATTTATAAATTGGATCGTATCGCCTGGTAGTCCAATTAATCTTTTTATATAATCAGTCCTATTATCTGCTGGTGTTTTAAAGACTACTAAATCACCTCTTTCAGGTTTTTTTGAAAAGAAACGTTTATTTGAAAAATTTGGACTAAAAGGAAAAGAATGTTTGCTATAACCGTATGTATATTTTGAAACAAATATTCTGTCTCCGACTAGCAAAGTTGGCTCCATAGAAGATGAAGGTATGTAAAATGGCTGAAAAAGCAAAGATCTAATTAAAATAGCAATAAATAATGCTCCTAATAAGGTTTTTAGATTATCGTAAATTACTAAAAAAATTTTACTTTTTTTCATAAACTTATAGTTACAAATGCTACAGCATATTTTTTTTCATCTGAGAGAGATAATGAAGTTTTGATTTCTTTATTTTTAAATTTTTTTTTTAATAGTTTTTTTGTATTTCCTTCAAAATTAAAATAAGGTTTGCCCGAAATATTATTCTTAACAATAATTTCATTTAAGTTAATACCATTAGATATACCGGTGCCTAGAGCTTTCGAAAATGCTTCTTTTGCAGCAAATCTTTTTGCAAAACAGTGCTCGGACTTGATAAGTTTTTTACATTTAGAAATTTCCTTAACATTATAAACTCTGTTTACAAATCTTTTATTTTTAATTGATTTTTTGATTCTAACTATACTTACAATATCAGTTCCTATTCCAAAAATTTTCATGATTTTAGAATTTTTTTAAAAGTTTTAATTACTGAACTCATACCTTCAAAAATTGACTCGCCTATTAAAAAATGACCAATATTGAATTCTTCTATTCCTTTAACTTTTTTAAGTATTTGTGCCGATTTAAATGTTAGGCCATGTCCCGCATGAACTTCTAAACCTAATTTATTTCCTTCTTTGACAGCTTTTTTTATTCTTTTTAATTCATTAGTAAAATTTTTATTCATATTAATTAAATTACAAATTTTTCCAGTATGTATTTCTATACAATCTGCGTTTAAATTCTTTGCTTCATTTATATCTTTTAAGTTTGGTTCAATAAATAAGCTAATTCTAATTTTTCTTTTTTTTAGATTATTGATTAATTTTTTTAAGAAAGGTCTATTATGATTTAAATTTAAGCCACCCTCAGTAGTAATTTCTTTTCTTTTTTCAGGTACTATACAAATAAAAGGTGGTCTACTTTTAGCAGCAATTCTCAACATTTCCTTGGTTGCAGCTATTTCTAAGTTTAATGGTATTTTGATTTTATTTTTAATTTTTTTTAGATCATTTTCATTTATATGTCGTCTATCTTCTCTTAAGTGAATTGTAACAGAGTCCGCTCCATTTTTTTGAGCTAATAATGCTGCTCTTAAAGGACTTGGGTAATTTTCACCTCTCGCATTTCTGACAGTTGCCACATGATCAATATTTACACCAAGTCTAATTCTTTTCATCAAAGATTTCTACTACCAGGTTTAACAGGATTTATAGACTGCAATTCTTTAGGCAAATTTTCTTTTTTATAAGTCGGTATATTAAGTTGTACTTGTGATACAATTTTATCTTTAATATTTGACTGACCGTTTGATCTATCAATTATACAAGCATATCCTATTATTACAGCGCTATTAGAGCTAACTAATTTTGAGCACTCTAAACTTGATTTTCCTGTAGTAATAACATCTTCTACAATTAAAACTTTGTTACCCTTTTCAATTTTAAAATCTCTTCTAAGTTTAAACTCGCCATTAACTCTTTCTGAAAAAATAGTTTTTTTATTTAATAGTTTACCTAATTCATATCCCACGATTATTCCTCCCATTGCAGGAGATAAAATTATGTCAAAATCAGTAAATTCATTCTTAATTTTTTCTGCCAGTGATTGGCATATTTTTACTGCCTCATTTGGAATGCTCATTAACTGTGCGCACTGAACATATTTTGAGCTATGCAAACCAGAAGAAAGTATAAAATGACCCTCGATTAAAGCGTTAGTTCTTTTTAAAATTTTCAAAGATTCTTTTAATGAAAGCATTTTTCTTTTGTTTGTGTCTTATTATTCTAAAATTTAAATTGTTTTGTTTAATCTGACTTATCAAGTTAGTAAAATTTTTCAAATCTTTAATTTGTAAGTCAAAAGAAAATTTAAGGTATTCTTTGTTTCGCTTTAATATATCAACATTTATGATATTTCCTTTATTCAAACCAATTAAAGAACAAATGTCTCCTAATGCACCTGGTTTGTGAGGTAGATCTACCTCAATTGTGCTTGAGTAGTTTTTTTCATTCTTTTTATCTACTTCAGTTGATTTATCTTGCCAATATCTTCTAATTGCAGCTCTAGCTTTTCCAGTTTTTGCAGAACTTAACCAATGTAATGATGGGGATGCATTTTTAGAAGTTTGGATGTTTACCATATCTCCATTTTTTAGAATTGTTTGTAATGTAACTTCCCTGCCATTTACATGAGATCCAATTGCACTATTACCAATTTTTGTATGAACTGCGTAAGCAAAGTCTACTGGCGTAGCTAATTTTGGAAGTTTTATTACAGAACCTTTAGGGGTAAAACAAAAGACGTTTTCTTGAAACATTTGTAATTTTGTAAACTCATAATAATGCTCTGGGCTGTTTCCAGTTTCAATAATCTCAACTAAGTCTCTTAACCAATCATATTCTTTCCATGAAAGATCTGAAAATTTTTCTGAGGATTTATATTTCCAATGAGATGCTATACCTCTTTCAGCAAATTCATGCATTTCAAAAGTTCTTATCTGAATTTCAATTCTATTTTTTTTTGGTCCTATTACTGATGTGTGAATGGATTTGTAATTATTAATTTTTGGCGTCGATATATAGTCTTTAAATTTACCTGGTATCGTAGAGAACTTACTGTGAAAGATTCCAAGTGTTTTATAACATTCTTCGACATTTTTAACTATGACTCTAAAACCTATAATATCTGTTAATTGTTCTAACGAAATTTTTTTGCTTTGAATTTTTCGCCATATTGAAAAAGGTGTTTTCTCTCTTCCAGCTATTGTCGCCTCAATTCCATTTTTTTTTAATAAATCAAACAGCTCTATTGAAACTGACTTAAATGTGTCATCTCGGTTATTTTTTATAAATTTTAATCTTTCTATAATTAGATCTCTTGCTGGTTGATTTAAAACTGAAAAAGATAAATCTTCTAATTCGTCTCTAATTCTGTTCATTCCCATTCTGTCAGCAAGAGGAGCATAAATTTCCATTGTTTCTTTTGCTTTTCTGATAATTTTGTCTTTATCTTTTACAAATTGAATTGTTCTCATATTGTGTAATCTGTCTGCTAATTTAACTAAGAGAACACGTATATCTTTTGATGTTGCTAAAATTAATTTTCTAAAATTTTCAGCTTTAGAGTCATTAGCTGCTTTATTTTCCAAAGCAGAGATTTTTGTTACCCCTTCTACTAAATTAGCAACTTCCTCACCAAATTCTTTTTTTACACTCTCGTAAGTTACTTTGGTATCTTCTATAGTATCATGAAGTAAACCTGTTGTTATCGTTGCGCTATCAAGTTTCAATTCAGTTAAAATTTTTGCAACAGCAACTGGATGAATTATGTAAGGCACTCCCTCTTCCCTTTTTTGATTTTGATGAGCTTCTAAAGCAAAATTATATGCCTTATTTACAGTTTCTATATTTAGAAATTTATTATAAGTTTTTATTTGATCAATTAATTCGTTATTGTTAATCATAATTTTATATTAACATTTTTAATCAATCTTGTAATCTCTATCCTTGATTTAAGATCTAGTTTTTTTATTAGATTATTTACATTTTGTCTCAAAACAGGGTGGATCCAGTTAGGATCAATTTCTTTAATGGGATATAAAACAAAATTCCTCATATGACTTCTTGAATGAGGTATATTAATAAAATCTTTTTTTACTATTTCTGAATTATAATCAATTATATCGATATCACATACACGTGGATCATTCTTTTTAGTCTTTAAACGTCCTATTTTTTTTTCTATTGATTTAATAATTTTAAATAAAATTTCAGGGTTTCCATTAAATAAACATAAAACACCTACATTAAGATAATTTGGAAATCTTTTGTTTGGGTAAGAAGGAGTTTCATAAAAATTAGAAATTTTTTTAATTTTTAATTTAGCAGATAATAATAAATCTATTGCAATTGAAATATTATCAAACCTATTCCCAAATTTTGAATTAAGATTTGATCCAATATTTAAATGTATCATTTATTATTTTTACTTAATAATCTTGCTTTTTCTCTATTCCAATCTCTTGTTTTTTTTACTTGTCTTTTGTCGTAAAGTTTTTTCCCTTTAGCGACTGCAATTTCTACTTTCACTTTTCCCTTAGAAAAATATAATTTTGTTGGAATAAGTGTTAATCCATCTTGGTTAATTCTTCCAATTAATTTATTAATTTCTTTTTTTTTAAATAAAAGTTTTCTATCTCCTTTTGGATCATGATTATTGTAAGAAGATTGACGGTATAGAGGTATATGTGAATTAACTAAAAACATTTCACCATTATTGTCTACGGCGTAAGAATCAGCTATACTACCCTTACCGTCTCTTAAAGATTTAACTTCTGATCCTTTCAAAACTATACCAGCTTCCAAAAGTTCTAAAAAAAAATAATTAAAACTCGCTTTTCTATTTAGGCAGATAATTTTTTGACCAGGTGCTAATTTTTGTTTCATTAAAGTAACTTAGCTACTTTAAGTGCCTCTGAGACTTTTTTTTTGGTTTCTTCTCTAATTTCAACTAATGGCAATCTAACAGTTGGTTTGCACATTCTAAGTAAAGACGCAGCATATTTTACTGGTGAGGGGTTACTTTCAATAAACAAGGAGGTGTGAAGAGGTTGAAGTAGTTTATCTAACTCAACAGCTTTCTTAGGGTCATCCACACATGCTTTTTGAAAATCAGAAGCAAGCTTAGCTGCAACGTTAGCCGTAACTCCAATGGCACCAACGCCTCCACGTTTATTAAATTCTAAAGCATTATCATCATTACCAGTTAACTGAATAAACTCTTTCCCCATAGCTTTTAATTGAAGATCGACTCTATTAAGATCTCCTGTTGCATCCTTAACTCCTTTGATGTTTTTTAATTCATAAAGTTTAGCCATAGTATCGACTTCCATATTAATTACTGATCTCGAAGGAATGTTGTAAATGATAATTGGGATGCCAACATTATCATTAATTTTCTTATAATGTTGATACAAACCTTCTTGTGTTGGTTTGTTGTAATAAGGTGTAACAACTAATAATGAGTCGGATCCTGCTTTTTCTGCAAATTTTGATAATTCAATCGCTTCATCTGTAGAGTTAGAGCCAGTGCCCGCTATGACTGGAATTTTTCCTTTGCATTCTTTAACTGCTATTTCGATAATTTTTCTATGTTCATTATGAGATAATGTTGGGGACTCACCTGTCGTACCACCTGGAACTACTCCATTAGTACCATTTTCTAAATGATAATTAATTAATTTTACATACTCGCCTTCGCTAAGATTCTCATCTTTAAAAGGTGTTATTAAAGCTACAATTGATCCTTTAAGCATATAATAATATAAGATATTTAATTCTTAACTTATGATCAATAAATTAATTAGTCTAGCTATATTAACATTTTTTTTATTAATTGATCAAAGTTATTCAGAAACGCAATTCTTATACCCTAAAAAAAAACCATCTATTTTTAAGCCGATAGATAAAACCGATAAACAAAAAATTCAAAGCAATCTACCTCAAAAAAAACCTATTATTCAGAGTGATAAACCTCAAGAAAAGCAAGTCTTGAAAAAAGAAAAGATTATAGAAAAAAAGAAAGTTGAAGTAAAAATTGAACAGCAAAGAAAGGCAGAAGAAGAAAAAATTAAAGTAGGATTTGTTTTTCCTCAAAAAAAACCGTCTATCTATAGATCTAAAACAAAAGAGGTTAAGAAATCATCAATATTAAAGCAAAAAGATTTTGAGCAAGCTAAAAAAACAATAGATTTTATAAAACAAAAGAAATGGAATAGTGCTTTAAAAAGTGCTGCAAAAGTTAAAGATAAAGAGTTTAGAACTTTAATAACATGGATGCATCTTAAGACAACAAGAAATGGAGCTTCATTTAATGAATATAAGAAATTTATAGATCAAAATGAGGATTACCCAAGAATTAATAGAATAAAATATTTAGCTGAGGAAAAAATTTATTTAAGAAATAATTCACCATCATCAATAATAAGTTGGTTTGAAAAACATCCGCCCTTAGGTGGTTTAGGTAAAATTAAACTTGCTGAAGCTTATCTTGAACAAAAAAAATTTGATAAGGTGGATGAACTTATTAAAGATGGGTGGGTTACTGCTCAAATTAGGAAAAATGACTTAGGATATTATAGGGCTAAGTTTAAAAAATTTATAACCTCAGATGATCATATAAAACGAGCTGATTATTTAGCATGGGAGAGGAAATATTGGGATCTCAAGAGAATGCTAAAGTACTTACCAAAAGATCAACGAGCTTTATATAATGCGCGACAGATATTAATGAGTAACTCTTATGGGGTGGATAATGCTATAAATAAAGTCCCTGAATATTTAAAGCAAGATCCTGGATTAGAATTTGACAGGTTGAGATGGAGAAACAGAAGAGGAAGGCTAGATGGGTCTTTAGAAATTTTATATAGAAATTCTTTAAAAACAGAAACCCAAATGGTTCGTCCGGATAAATGGTGGGAACAAAGAGAGAGTGTTGTAAGAAGTTTAATTTACAAAAAAAGATATAAAACAGCATATAAAATTTCAAGTGAACATGCGCTTTCAGCTGGTCCTGCATTTGCAGAAGCAGAGTGGTTATCCGGTTGGATAGCGATAACTTTTTTAAATTCACCTGAATATGCTATCAGCCATTTTCAAAATTTTTATAATAATGTTAGTTATCCAATTAGTTTAGCACGTGGAGCTTATTGGTTAGGTCAATCTTACGAAAACCTGGGTGAGAAAGATTTTTCAAATAAATTTTATACAGAAGCTGCTAAGTTTCCCATGACTTACTATGGTCAATTAGCTTTTAATAAAATAAGTCCTGGTGGAAACTTTGAGTTAGTAGATCAATCATCTTTTAGTAAAGAATATGCTAAAGAATTTAAAAAAAATAAGCTTATTAGACATATCATTTTATTAAAAGAACTAGATGCAACTCAACTTGGTAAAGATATTTTTAAACATTTGGCAGAGTTAAATATAGAAAGCGGTAGTGAAGTTTTAGCTGCTGATTTGGCAACAAGTGTTGAAAGATATGATTTTGCAATTCAAATTTCTAAAAAAGCCTCATATCAAAAAAGATTTTTTAATAAATTTAATTACCCAATTATTGCAACACCAAAAACTGTAAATAATAAAGTTATGCCGAAACAAGAAATAATACTAGCAATTATCAGGCAAGAAAGTGAATTTGATAAAAAAGCAAACAGTTGGGCTGGAGCCAGAGGGATGATGCAGTTAATGAAGCCAACGGCAAAAATTGTAGCGAAACAAGCTAAGCTTCCCTACAGTATAAGCGGTTTAACTCAAGATCCTGAATATAATATTAAACTTGGATCATATTATTTTAATGGGTTACTTGAAGATTATAATGGAGTGTTTCCTTTCGCTATTGCAGCTTATAATGCAGGACCTAATAGAGTTAAAACCTGGAGAAGAGTAAACGGAGATCCATCTAAAGGACAAATCTCTTATATTAATTGGATTGAACAAATTAGATTTGAAGAGACAAGAAATTATGTTCAAAGAGTTTTAGAAAATATTAATGTCTATAAATATATCTTAAGAAAAGAGCCAGTTCAGATCGATAGTTATTTTAATTAAATGGCGGTGAGAGAGGGATTCGAACCCTCGGTAGCATAGTTAAATACTACGGAAGTTTAGCAAACTCCTGGTTTAAACCAACTCACCCATCTCACCGTGAAGTAAGTATCTTTATAGTAAAAATTAAACTATATTGCATCAAATTTCTCAAATGAAACAAGCAAAACTAAGTGGTATTTTTTATGCAGCATTTGCCTCTTTGTGGTGGGGTGTATTAGGTACTTTGTATTTTAAATTTGTATCATTTGCTACACCTATAGAGCTAACTGTTCATAGAACAATTTGGACAGCTATATTATTAATAATTACAACTGGAATATTCTCAAAATGGGGAGAATTTAAAAAAATTATTAAAGATAAAAAAAATATTATTCTTTTATTTATTTCAGGGATTCTTGTCAGTATAAATTGGGGCACATGGTTATATGCAGTAAGTATCAATAAGCTTCTAGACTCAAGTCTTGGTTATTATATTTATCCAATTATAAGTGTTTTTTTAGGAAAGTTATTTTTAAATGAAAAACTAAACTTCAACCAAATTATTTCTGTTATATTAGTTGGAATATCATTAGTATATTTTTTAATTAAATTAAATGAATTGCCGTGGATTGGTCTAACCGTTGCAATTACATTTAGTCTCTATGGTCTTATTAGAAAGAAAATAAAAGTTTCATCAGATATAGGGTTATTAATTGAAACTCTTTTAATCTCTCCTCTAGCAATAGGAATATTTATATTTCTTGTTAATATTGACATTAATATTTTTTCTCCTAGAGAGCCCTTATTGTCATTTTATTTATTTTGGGCAGGTTTTATGACTTTAGTACCATTGTTTTTATATACGCTTGGTTTTAAGTTAATAGGAATAGGTCCAGCAAGTATGATACTTTTTTTAACACCTACCTCTCAATTTATTTTAGGAGTATTTTTCTTTAATGAAATATTAACTTTTGAAAAACTTCTTGGGTTTATAATTATTTGGTTGGCCGTAATTATTTATCTAAATGAATTACGAAAAGAATAATAAAAAATCACAAAAAATTGAGTTAAAATCGAAATTGCAAATGAAATAAAAAGCAAGTTATTTGTAATTAAACTACTGAAAAGATCTAAAGGTAAAATTATTCCTACTAATAAACTTTTTTGAAAATCAATAGATGGAAAAAATAAAAATCCACTAATCAAACCTAGCAATATTGATAAACGAGCTAATTTAAATTCAATTTTTTTTCTAAAGAATCCATAAAAAATAGTTATTACAGCTGCACAACATAATAAGTCAGCTAGAAGAAATAGATATAAGATACTGTATCCCTTAGAGGAGATTAGAAAAACTATTGAACTAAGCAATAAGATTATAAAATTTACTTTTGTCTTCAATTCTTTACCAGTAAGGCTTTTGTTAATTTGTTTTCCATTGAGCATTAGCAAACTTGAAATCGCGTTAATCAAAGTATCAATTGTGCTTAGTGTTAATGATAAAGCTAAAATTAATATTCCTAAAATAATATACAAATCTTTATTTTTGAGAAGAAGATCAAAAAATGCTAAATCAGGATTCACTTCTTGATTTAATGAATAGGATATTAATCCAGCATAGCCCATCCAAAATACGATTAAGAAAATTATTATTGAAGAAAATAATAAACTATTTTTCAATTTATTATTATCTCTAGCAGCAAATACTCTTTGCCAATTTCCTTGATGAAAAAGATTTGTAGCAGCTACAGCAATAAAAAACGTCAGACCAGCTGTGTAATTAGATAAATATTTCGTATCTAATAAATTTGGTGAATTTTTTTTTATTATTTTTAAACTACTTATATCTAAACTCTCTAAAATAAGTGTGAATGAAGCTAAAATTATTACTGAAACTATAATAAATTGATATTTATCTGTTATTACAGACAACTTAAATCCACCTCTTAATATATAAAGTAAACAAATAATTAGTGTTATTGCTGATGTTGCCCATAAAGGAGTTTTTGAAACTAAATTCAACAATGATGCAATAGCTGTTACTTCTGCTATCAAAAAAATTGTTAAATAGAATAAAATTAGAAATAAACTAAGCTTTAGTATTCCATCACCAAATCTTTTTTTAATGAATTCAGTAAGAGCTAGCCCTTTAGGAAATTCTTTTCTAATTTTAGGACCAAAGTTATACAAAAAAAGCATGGGTGCAGCTGTTCCTAAAGCATACCCAATAACCGCTCCTATACCGCCCCAAGTTGCGGCAGAAGCGGGACCAAATAAAATCCAGGCTCCAAGGGCTGACGCGGTTAAACTTGCGGTTAATGTAAAAGTGTTTTCATCTCTATTTCCAACAATATAATCTTGAGTGCTTATGGTTTTTTTTAAATTAAAATAACCAAGGGCTACAAAGAAAAGTCCTGTAATAATTACTATTGTTAATGAAAATTGTATCGAAATAGTTGTTATCATATCTCCCTTACTGAATTACCGGTCAGGTTCTACGGGTATAATCTCAGTCTCTTAGACACCCCTTATTTAAATTATATACTTATCTTTGGAAGAGAGTCAAACGATGCTGTATCTATTTTTGAAGAGTGTTCCCTTCTCATTTTCCAATCATTATTAATGCCGGCTTGAGCTATACTTATTGCGTTACGTCCATATTTTGCATTAGTGAAATCAATTGCTTTCATCAATGTTTTTGATTTATTTTCTAA
>CACEQK010000010.1 GCA_902561585.1 uncultured Pelagibacteraceae bacterium | reverse complement strand
TTAAATTAAGATACTTTTTATCTAATCATGTTGCTAATTTAAGAATAAACAATGTACCTATAAGAAAATTTATAAAAAGTAAAAATAAAAATATTAATATCTTTTGTAGCGGAACCTTGAAAAAATATTTACCAGGACCAATTATACAAGATATGATATACAATATTACAAAATAAATTTTCATTATTTTATTGCTTATATTTTTAAAATATAATATTTAACATTTGTTATGATTTCATTAGGTATCAATGGTTTTGGAAGAATTGGTAGATTAATCCTAAGGGCTGTATTAGAAAACTACAAAGGGAAAATTCAAGTTGTTGGCATCAATGATCTCGGATCAATTGAAGCTAATGCACATTTAATAAAATTTGATAGTACACATGGAACATTAACTCAGGAAGTTAAAACTTCATCTGAAGGATTTCAAATTGGAGATCAAAACATAAAAGTTTTTGCTGAAAGAGATCCTGCTAAACTTCCATGGGGTAAAATTGGCGCAGATGTTGTTTTAGAGTGCACAGGTTTCTTTTTAGATAAAGCTTCAGCAGGCAAACATATTGAAGCTGGAGCAAAGAAAGTAATTATCTCTGCTCCTGCAAAAGAAGTAGATTTTACAGTTGTTCAAGGGGTTAACAGTAAAGAGCTTAAAAAAGAACATAGTATAATTTCAAATGGATCATGTACAACAAATTGTTTAGCTCCAGTTGCAATGGTTTTGGAAAATAGTTTTGGAATTGAATATGGATACATGACCACTATTCATAGCTACACTGGTGATCAAAAATTATTAGATACACTTCACAAAGATCTTAGAAGAGCGAGAGCTTCAGGTGATGCAATGATACCAACATCAACTGGTGCAGCAAAAGCAATGAGCTTAGTTTTACCAAGTTTAAAAGGAAAATTAGATGGTACTGCAATAAGAGTTCCAACACCAAATGTTTCTTTAATTGATCTTACTTTTGTACCTAATAAAGAACTAACAACTGAAAGTATCAATGATGCAATGAGTAAAGCTGCAAATGGTCCTCTTAAAGGTATTTTAGCAACAAATTCAGCTCCATTAGTTTCAAAAGATTTTAATCATAATCCTCACAGCTCAATTTTTGATTTAACTCAAACTCAAGTTATAAAAGGAAAATTCAGTAGAGTTCTTTCTTGGTATGATAACGAGTGGGGTTTTTCAAATAGAATGTGCGATACAGCAATTCAAATTGCTGGATTAATTTAATTAAGTTCCTACTTTATAAAGTCTAATCATATTCGTCATACCAGCTTTACCAAAGGGTAAGCCAGCTGTAATTATAACAAAATCACTCTTCTTTATAAATTTTAACTTTCTAATAATTTCTCTAGAAATAGACATCATATCTTTCCACCCATTAGCGTCTCTACTGTTTTTAGATTGAACTCCCCATAACAAGGATACTTGTCTACAAACATTTATATTTGGTGAGATCGTTACAATTTTTGCAGCAGGTCTCATAGCAGAAACTAATTTTGCAGATTTTCCTGAGTTAGAAAAAACAATTATCGCTTTCACATTTTGATTATAAGCAATGTTTTTTACTGATCTTAGTATTGATTTAACGGGATCATTATCTGAAAAAATAGAATTTTTAAAATCTTCGATATGCTCTCTTTTATATTTTTCAGTTGATAGAATAGTCTCAGTCATTGTTGAAACAGCCTGAGTTGGAAATTTCCCAATTGCAGCTTCAGCTGATAGCATAACAGTATCTGCACCTTGAAAGATAGCTGTGGCAATATCATTTATCTCAGCTCGAGTCGCAGTATTATTTTCAATCATACTCTCAAGCATTTGAGTTGCCACAATTACAGATTTAGAAAATTGAGAGCATTTCTTAATTAGACTTAATTGAACTTTTGGAACTTCACTATGACCAATATCTATTGCAAGATCTCCTCTAGCAATCATAATCGAGTCTGTTACTTTTAAAATTTTATTTATATTACGAAGAGCATGCTTGTTTTCAATTTTAGAAATAATACCCATGTCTTTTTTAATTAGTTTTCTAGCTTCAAGTATTAATTTTTCATTTTGTAAGTAAGATATAGCAATCCAATTACATCCAAGCTTAACTGCAGTTTTAATATCTTTTTTGTCTTTTATTGTTAATTTGTTGAATGCGATGTCAAAATTTGGAATATGAACACTCTTATTGTTTCTCATTAAACAATTTTGACTTTTACATAATGTTTTAACTGAAGCACCTGTTTTTTCAGTTACAACAAAAGAATATTTACCATCATCAATTAAAATTTTATTACCTTTTTTTAATTTCTTAAGAATTTTAGGATAAGGGAAGCTTATTCTATTTTTATCACCTAAATCTTTTTTAGCATCAAAAGTAAATTTTTGATTAAACTTAATTTTTTGAACATTATCTTTAATTTTACCAACTCGAAGCTTAACACCTTGTAAATCAGCTATAAGAGCAATTTTTTTATCAGTGCTTCTTTCAACTTTTCTTATTCTTTTAATAATGGAGGAAATATTTTTTGTTTCGTGGCTAAAATTAATTCTAAACGCATCAACTCCTAATTTGACGAGTTGTTTTAGCTTAGTTTCATTATAAATTGCTGGTCCTAATGTTGCTATAATTTTGGCTTTTTTTTCCATTATGAAATTATTGTGTTATAACATTACTTGCCTCAAAAAAGAATATTTAACACTAATTAAATTATGAGTAATAAAAAAATTGGAATATTAACCAGCGGTGGGGATTGTGGTGGTTTAAATGCTGCAATCAGGTCTATTTTTTACAGAGCAAAAAACAAATATAATATGGATGTTTTTGGAATTAAGGACGGAACAGCTGGTTTAATGAAAAGACCTGTAGCAGCAGTTCAATTAACACATAAAACCTTCGAGGGCTATTTATTAAGACAAGGTGGTACTTTTTTAGGCTCTACCAATAAAGGAAACCCATTTAAATTCCCGACCAAAGACGGAAAACACATCGATAAATCAAAAGAAATAATCGAAGGCTACCATCAAATGAAACTCGATGGTCTTATCATCATTGGTGGAGATGGGAGTATGCAAATCTTAAAAAAACTTGCAAAAGAGGGTGATATGAAAATTGTAGCTATTCCAAAGACAATTGATAACGATGTAGGAGCCACAGAAAGTTCAATTGGATTTCATACTGCTGTAGATGTAGCAACTCAAGCTCTAGATAATCTACAATCAACAGCAGCAAGTCACCGTAGAGCAATGATTTTAGAGGTAATGGGACGAGATGCAGGGCATATTGCATTGAACGCAGGTATAGCTGGTGGTGCTGACATTATATTAATTCCAGAAATTAAATATTCAATTGATGGAATTATTAAAAAATTAAATGAAATGAGAAAACATGACATACAACATTCTCTTATAGTAGTTGCAGAAGCTGTTAAAAAAGAAGATGGTTCAAGGGTAATGCATAAATATAAGGATGGTGAAAAAAGATTAGGAGGAATAGGAGATTATATAGCCTCAGAACTTATGAAAAAGACTGAAACAGAATGTAGAGTAACAGCTTTAGGTCATGTTCAAAGAGGAGCTCCTCCAACAGCAAGTGATAGAATTTTAGCAAGTGCGTTTGGTGTTTATGCGGTAGATTTATTAAATCAGAAAAAATTTGACCGTATGGTAGCCTGGAGAGATAGAAGAGTAGTTGATGTTCCAATTGATGAAGGAATAAGCACTTACAAAAATGTTGAAAGAAAAGACTCTCTTGTTGAAACAGCTTTATCACTAGGTATTTATTTAGGAGACAAAGTTTAATGAATAAAAATGACAATAAATATGCAAGTAAAATTGTAAATGCATTTCTTAAAAATAAAATAATTTCTCCTTTACCTATAAAATATACAAAAAAACTTTCCAATGCACAAAATTTCAGAAAGCTTTGTGAAAGTAAAATTAAAAAACCTATTATAGGTTTTAAAGCTGCAGGAACCGGAATTCCAGTGCTTAAAAAATTAAAAGAGAAAGAACCTTTTTATGCATCAGTATATAAACATAATGTTTTAAGTAATAAAAAAAGTGTTAGAATAAATAAATTCACTCTGGGAATTGAATTAGAAGTTTGTTATTTAATTAAAAAAACTTTTTTTAATTCAAATCAGAAAGTAACAAAAAATAATTTAAGAAAATTTATTACACATATAGCACCATGTATCGAGGTAGTTGGTTATAGGCAAAAGAAAAAAGGAATTAAAAGCTTAGGTGATCTTTGTTCTGATTTTGGAGCTAACGTAAAATTTGTTGTAGGCCAAAAAAAGAAATACAAAAATCAAAATATTAAAAATTTAAAAACAAATATTTCTAATAAAAAAATTAATCAATCTGTTGATGGAAACACTAATACTGTTTACATTGATCCTCTAAATTCTTTAAGATTTGTTTTAAGCAAACTTCAAAAAGATAAAATAAAATTTAATAAAAACTTCTATGTTTTTACTGGATCCTCTGTTGGTGTAGTGCCAATTTTAGGCAAAGGAATTTATAATGCCAAAATTGACAAAATAGGTTCTGTATCTACTAAAATTATTTAATTAGATAAAAAATATCCACCAATAAGAACTATGGATATTATCGCTATCATTCTAAACTTTTGTTTAAACTGATCCTTCTTTTCTCCTTGAACTTTTCTTTGAGAAAGAAAATATATATTTGCTTGAGCTTTATTTCTAAATTTCGGTCTTAAGGGGTTAGGTATTGCTTTGTTTTTAATAGCTTTAAATTTTTTTGGATTTATTGAAATCATGAGCCATATAACTCACTTTAAGTCCTACTATCAACTATTAGTGACAAAATTAGTCTCTGCGTCACTATTGCAATTGATAATCATTATCGATATATTGTAAATGATAATCATTATCAATTAAAGGAATTATAATGAAAAAAACGCTAATAATCAGCTATCTATTCTTGATTGCATTTGTGGGAAGTTCATTCGCAAATGAAGTTAACATATTTAGCGCTAGGCATTATGACTCTGATGTTCAACTTTATGAGAAATTTACTGCTAAAACGGGTATTAAAGTAAATGTCATATCAGGAAAATCAGGTGCTTTAGAAAAAAGAATAATTGAAGAAGGAGCAGACAGCAAGGCAGATCTTTACATAACTGCAGATGCTGGAAGATTAGGCGCGTTTGAAGCTAATCTTCAAGGAGGGCTTACAAGCGCAGCTATTAAATCTGCTGTACCAAGTAACTTCAGAACATCAAAATGGACTGGTATAGCGAAAAGAGCCAGAATTATATATTTTGCTCCAGAAAGAGTAAGTGGTGCAGAGTTAGCTGGTTTAACTTATGAAAGTTTAGCTGACCCTAAATGGAAAGGTAGACTGGTAATAAGATCTTCAAATAATATCTATAATCAATCACTTGTAGCTTCATTAATTAAAAATAATGGAAAAGGAAAAGTAGCTGATTGGTCAAAAGGTATGGTTTCTAATATGGCAAGATCGCCTAAGGGAAATGATAGAGCTCAAATACTTGCTGTTGCTGCAGGAGAAGCTGACTTAGCAGTAGCTAATACTTACTATTTAGCGTTAATGCTCTCTGGAAAAAAAGGCCCAGAACAACAGGCAGCTGCTAAAAAAGTAAAACCTTTTTTTCCTAATCAAGATGGGAGAGGAACTCATATGAATATTAGTGGCGCAGGTCTTGTAAAAAGTGCGCCTAATAAAGCTAATGCAATAAAATTAGTTGAATTCTTATTAAGTGAGGAAGCTCAAAATCATATTGTAAATAATACTTTTGAGTATCCTATGATTAAAGGTGTGTCTCCGCATCCACTTATTGTGAATATGGGATTAGATTTTAAACAAGATCTAAAAACTAAAGTTGTTAATTACGGAAAAAGACAAGCAGATGCTTTAGAAGTGATGACAGCTGCAGGTTGGAAGTAGTGATTAATTAATATAGGGCAACAATGACAAAATATAATATTTGGTTTTTTAGTTCAATAATTATTGCTTCAATTGTTGCCCTTCCAATAATTACTGTTTTTTTAAGTTTTTTTAGTGAAACAAGTAGCTATTATTCACTATTAAAAAACACTTTTCTTTATGAATATATTTTTAATTCTATAATAATATTATTTTTTGTAATTCTAATTACTTTTTTTTTAGGTGTTATTTCAGCTTATTTTTTATCATTTTATGAATTTCCATTTTCAAACTTTTTTAGCTGGGCTTTAATTTTAGCATTTGCTGTCCCAGGATACATTTATGCATTTTCAATTATAGCTTTCTTTGAGAATTACGGAACAGCATTTTCATTATTGACTTTTTTGTTTGGAGAAAACAATTATAATTTAGTTATTCCTAAAATTGACGGAATAATGGGAGCTATTTTTTCAATTTCATTTTCACTTTTTCCTTATGTTTATGTTTTAACAAGAGCATCATTTCATTATCAGTCCAATAATTATATAGAGGTTGGAAAAAACTTAGGTCTTTCTTCTAGAGAGACTTTTTTTAAAATAATTTTACCTTCAGCAAGACCAGCTATTGTGGCAGGACTAGCATTAGTTTCAATGGAATGTTTATCAGATTTCGGAACAGTATCTTTTTTTAGTATAAATACTTTAACAACAGGAATTTATAACTCATGGCTTTCTTTTGATGATTTGAACACCGCAAACCAGATTTCTTTCATACTTCTTCTTTTTATTCTTTTTCTTTTTTCTATTGAGACTTTCTCTAGAAAAGAGGCAAAATATCATCAACCAGGTAGAGGATTTAAACCAATTTTAAAGATTAAGTTAGTTGGAAAAAAAGCGTTGACTCCATTTATTATTTGTTCAGTTATATTATTTGTAAGCTTCCTATTCCCAGTTTCTCAAATGATTTATTGGTCAATCAAATTTCCAAAATATTTTCATAACTTAAATATTATTAATTTGAATTTAAACACACTGTATTTAGTATTACTTGCAAGTATATCTATAATAATAGTTTCTCTATTAATTAATTATGGCGGTAGAGTTTCAAAAAGTAAAATTTTAAATTATCTTACAAATTTTTCTGTTTCTGGTTATGCAATACCTGGTGTTATACTGGCTGTAGCTTTCATTACCTTTTTTTCTAATATAAGTGATATTCTTTCAGAAAATTTGAATATAAAAATCTCAAAAAATATTTTTATAGGTTCAATTTTTGGACTAATTTTGGCATATTTTATTAGATTTTTTTCTTTATCTTTTAATGGAATTAAATCTAGTTATGAAAAAATTAATAATTCAATAGACGAAAGTGCATATCTTCTCGGGTATTCAAAAGTACAGACATTTTCAAAGATACACATACCTCATTTAAGAACTAATGTAATTTTAGTCATGCTTCTGATTTCTTTAGAGGTGATAAAAGAATTGCCGATTACTTTGATTCTAAGACCTTTTAATTTTGAAACATTTGCTACACAAGCATATATTTATGCTTCGCAAGATTTACTAGAAGCGGCAGCAATACCATCTCTATTCCTAATATTTTGGTCTTCTTTATTAATTTTACTTTCATCAAGATATATACTTTCAAAAAAAAACTAATATAATCTTAAAATGTTTGAGAATTTTCTAGAAATTCAAAATGGAAACTTTACTGCCAGTGAAAAAAATAAAGTAAATAATGTAAACTTGATTATTAAAGAACAGGGAGAAATTATTTCACTTTTAGGGCCTTCAGGGATTGGAAAAACTACAATTTTAAGAACAATAGCAGGTTTGCAAAAACTTAGTAAAGGAAAAATTATTTTAAAAGGAAAAACCATTTCTTCAGAAGAAATTCATGTAGAGCCTGAGAAAAGAAATGTGGCATTATCATTCCAAGATAATTCTTTATTTCCTAATTACAAAGTGATCGATAATATAAATTTTGGAAAAAAAAGAAAAAATGGAAACAGTGCATCAGTTGAAGCTAAAGAAATTGTTAAAATTTTACATATAGAAGCTATTTTAGATAAATTTCCTCATCAAATTAGCGCAGGAGAAGCACAAAGAGTTTCTTTAGCAAGGTCCTTAGTATCTAAACCAGATTTACTTCTTTTGGATGAACCTTTTTCTAATATAGATCAAAGTTTAAAAGAGGAAATACAAATTTCTGTAAAAAAACTTCTTAAAAGAATTAATTTAACTACAATTATAGTCACTCATGATTCTTACGAGGCATTCTCAATGGCAGATAAATGTGGAATTATACTTAATCAAGAATTAAAACAATATGATGTACCATATAATGTTCATCACGAACCAAACTCATTAGAGGTAGCAAATTTTTTAAATAAAGGTGTATTTGTTAATGTAAAAGTTATTGATAGTGAATGCGCTATTCATAGTCTCATGCATAAAGAGCTAGGTGAAATAAAAGGAAAATTACTAAATAAATTTCCCTCTGGTTCAAATGTAAAACTTCTTCTTCAACCAGAAGATTTAATCCACGATGATGAAAGCAAATTAAAGTTAGAAGTAGTAGATAGAAAATTTAGAGGTACAAACTTTATCTATACTTTGGCAACTAAATCTGGTGAACATTTGCCTGTTTTTGTTCACTCTCACCACATACATCAACATGAAAAAAGTGAAAAATTTGGTCTTAAATCACCAATATTTATTGATCATTTAGTTTGTTTTAAATCATGAACAAAAGTAACGACTTGGACGATATTTTTAGAGCAATGGAAGAAATTGATCTCCTAAGTGAAAAAAGAAAAAAGGATAAAGAAGTTTTAATATTAGATAAAGATCAAGAAGTAGTTTCTAACACTAAGCTTTCAAAACAAGATAGTATACCATTAGACACTGAGAAATTAATTCACCAAGCTGAAAATTATCTTAAACCAGCTAATAAAAGGTGATATAATTTTATATATATTAAGCAAGTTGCGCCCTTAGCTCAGCTGGATAGAGCATCGGTTTTCTAAACCGAGGGTCGTAGGTTCGAATCCTTCAGGGCGCGCCATCAATTTAATTGCTATTTATATTGGATTTAAATGTGTCTTTGATAATGATTAATATTAATGATTAACAACATATTAGTTACAGGTGGAGCAGGGTATATCGGTTCTCACGTAGTGGAAATTTTAATTAAAAAAAACAAAAATATATTCATCATAGATAACTTATCGACTGGATATAAAAAACTTATCAATAAAAAAGCTAAATTTTATAAATGTAATATTCTAAATACAAAAAAATTAAGAGAAATAATTATTGAAAATAATATAGACTCAATAATACATTTAGCTGCAAACTTAATTATTGGTGAGGGAGAAAAACAACCGAAAAAATACTTTAAAAATAATGTTGAAGGCACCCAAAGTATTTTAGAATCAATAAAAGACACTAAAGTTAAAAATTTTTTATTTTCATCAACAGCAGCTGTTTATAAGGACGGAATGTTTAGAGTTACCGAAAATTCACCTATTAAACCTAAAAGCGTATATGGAAAGACAAAGTTAAAAGCTGAAAATTTAATTAAATCTAAATGTAAAAAGCTTAGAATTAATTATGGAATATTGAGGTATTTTAATATCGTAGGCGCAAGCCCTTCAGGTAAATATGGTTTAATTAATATTAGTGACCACTTATTTAAAAATTTTTCGACTCAAATTATAAAAAAAATTCCAGTTTTAAAAATATATGGCACAAATTATGATACAAAAGATGGTTCATGTATTAGAGATTTTATTCATGTTTCAGATATAGCTGAAATTCATGAAAAAGTTTTGAATAAGATTGATAAATTAAAAAAATCTACTGTATTAAACTGCGGTTACAATCAAGGAATATCCGTTAAACAAGTAGCGAATGAATTTAAGAAACAATCTCGTAAGAGCATTAAGATTATAGAAGTTAAAAAAAGAGCTGGAGATCTTGGAAAAATAATTGCTTCAAATGATAGATTGCACAAGTTTATTAGCTGGAAACCGAGGTATAAAAAATTAAGTTTAATGGTGAAAAGCTCTATAAAATGGGAAAAAAAACTTAAATCTTTTTAGAAAAATAAATGGATGAAAACCTTCAACAATCATTTTTAACATTTTGTAAAACTAATCAATTTGAAATTAATCCTAAACAAATAGAAATCATTGATTTACTGGAAAATTTCATTTCTAATAAAAAAAAATTTTTTAACATTTTTAAAAAAGATAGAAGACTTTGTTTTTATTTATATGGTGGCGTAGGTGTTGGAAAAACAATGCTATTAAATTTCTTTTATAACAATATTAAAATAAAAAAAAATAGAATGCATTTTAATGAATTTATGATTAATTTTCACAATTATAGACATGAAGAAAAAGATGATAAATCTATTACAAATTTTGTCAAAATCTTAAAACAAAAATATGATTTGATTTATTTAGATGAATTTCAAGTTACTAATATCGTTGATGCTATGATTTTAGGAAAATTATTTGAGGTAATTTTTAAAGAAAATATTAAGATAATAATTACTACAAATATTAAACTATATGATCTTTACAAAGATGGTCTTCAAAGAGTGCAGTTTTTACCCTTTATCGAAATTATAAAAAAAAATTCTATTCAAAAAGAGCTAGTTTTGGATGACGATTATAGAAAACAAAACTTAGAAAACGTAAGAAGAATTTACTATCCATTAAACGAAAAAACTACATTTAAAATAAATCAAAATTTTAGAATTTTGACAAGAGATAAAAAAGGAGAACCACATAATATTGAGACTAAAGGGAGAAAGTTTTTAATTGATAATTTTTACGAAGGAATAGCTAAATTTAATTTTGATGATTTATGTGATAAAAAACTTGGTAGCGAAGATTACATTAATTTAGGTAATGTTAGTAAACATTTATTTATTTTGAATATCCCAGTTTTTAATGATGTAAATTCAAATCAACAGTTAAGATTTATTACTTTGATTGATATATTTTATGAAAAAAAAATAAAGTTAACTATCTCTTGCGAAAAAAATCTTGAAAAATTAGGTTCATCACAATTACATAAAGAAACATTTAAGCGAACACTCAGCAGACTTTATGAAATGACTGTTAGTCTTAAAAGATAATTAAGTTGTAAATTTTCGTATTTAGTTTATTTTATGCCAGTAACACCATATATAGTATCTTTCTCGATTTGAATTTTAATCCGAAATGAATCATAATCCGCCCGTTTTGAATTCTTAATTCAAAAATATTGTTAACAATAACTAAAGAGGAAATCATTAATATGATCAAATCTATCAAAACTTGGATTTTAGTTGGATTCGCTTCTTTGCTTTTAGTCGCTTGCGGCCAAGGCGGAGGTGGAGCTGGTTCAAAAAAATCAAAAACATTAGACAATACTAAAAAGGCTGGTTTTGTGAAATGTGGTGTTTCACAAGGTCTTCCTGGTTTCTCAAATGCTGATGCATCTGGTAACTGGAGTGGTATTGATGTGGATGTATGTAGAGCTGTAGCAGCTGCTGTTTTAGGTGATGCTGACAAAGTTAAATACACTCCATTAAGTGCCAAAGAAAGATTTACGGCATTAACATCAGGTGAAATTGATGTACTTGCACGTAACACAACTTGGACATTATCAAGAGATGCTGACATTGGTTTAACTTTTGTTGGTGTCAACTTTTATGATGGGCAAGGTTTCATGGTAAGAAAAAATTCTGGAATTAATTCTGTGAATGATTTCAAAAACGGTATTTCTGCTTGTACAAACACAGGTACAACTACTGAGCTTAACATGAGAGACTTCTTTAACTCTAAAAACATAAGTTACGAGCCAATTGCGTTTGAAAAAGCAGACGAAGTTGTTCAAGCTTATGATGCTGGAAGGTGTGATACATACACAACTGACAAATCTGGTTTAGCGGCACAAAGAACTAAAATGTCAAATCCAGATGAGCATAAAGTATTACCAGAAACGATTTCTAAAGAACCATTAGGACCTGTTGTAAGACAAGGTGACTCTGTATGGGAAGATATCGTAAGATGGTCTCTTAATACTATGATCGAAGCTGAAGAGTATGGTGTTAATTCATCAAACGCTTCTAGCCTAAAAGAATCTGAAAACCCTGCAATTAAGAGATTAGTAGGTGCTGAAGGAGAATTAGGTGCAGCATTCGGTTTAGATAACGAGTGGAGCTTAAGAATTATTGAGCAAGTTGGAAACTACGGTGAAAGCTACAAAAAACACATAGCTGACACAGGTATTTTACCTAACAGAGGTCCAAATGAGTTATGGACAAAAGGTGGAATTCTTTACGTACCACCTGCAAGATAATTGCCGATAAAATTAAAAAGGGCTGGATTTATCTGGCCCTTTTTTTTATTCTCAAATTTTAATGAATTTTAAAAAACTAAATATAGAAAATAAGAAAATTAGAGATTTAATTCCTCAAGCAATAACTGTTTTAGCTTTACTTTCTGCAATCATTTATTTTGCAACTAATGCTCAAATCAACATGGGTAATAGAGGAATATCTTTCGGATTTGGTTTTTTAAATCAAGAAGCATCATTTGATATTACATTTTCAATGATCGAATATGATGGCTCACATTCATATGGAAGAGCATTTTTAGTAGGTTTATTAAATACAATTTTAGTATCAGCAATAGGAATATTTTTTGCAACAATTATGGGAGTGATAGTGGGTATATCTAGACTATCAGATAACTACTTAATTGCTAAAGTAGCAGAGTGGTACGTAGAAATTTTTAGAAATATCCCTTTAATTTTACAAATATTCTTCTGGTACTTTGCAGCACTAAGAGCATTACCTTTACCTGAAAACGCCATAAGTTTTTATGATATTTCATTTTTAACAATTAAAGGCTGGTATGTTCCAAAATTTGTATGGGCAAATTTTAATATTTTTCTTTTATCAGTAATAGCAGCTTTTATAGCAATTTATTTTATTAATTCTTATGCGACTAAACAAAGAGAACAATTTGGAAAACAAATACCATCAACAATTATTTCTTTGGCAACATTAATATTTATACCTTTAACTACATTTCTTTTTCTTGGAGTATCTCTTACTTTTGAATACCCTGTTTTAAAACAACTTTCTCCTACAGTATTTACGTATGCAGGTGGTGTTAGCATTATCCCAGAATTAATTGCACTAGCTTTAGCTTTGTCAATGTATACTGCCACATTCATTGCTGAAAACGTTAGAGCTGGAATCTTGGGAGTTGGCAAAGGTCAAAAAGAGGCTGCAGCAAGTATAGGATTAAATAAAAATCAAATTTTAAAACTCGTAGTGATGCCTCAAGCATTGAGAATAATTATTCCACCAACTACAAATCAGTATTTAAATTTGACAAAAAATTCCTCATTAGCAGCCGCTATTGCTTACCCAGATATAGTATTAGTTTTTGCTGGAACTGCCTTAATGCAAACGGGTAGAGCTATTGAAATAATTTCAATAACTATGCTTACTTATTTAACTTTAAGTATTTCAATTTCAATATTTATGAATTGGTACAATAAAAAAATGGCAATAAAGGAAAAATAATGAACTTAATTGCAAAACCTTCAAAAGATAATATTAAAACTTATGTTCCTATAGGTTTATTTCTTGTCTCTTTAAGTTTTTTAGATGTTTTTGTTAATGCCTTTTTTAACTTTAATTTAATGGGCTTTTTACCTTCTCAATTAAGCTATTTTTTACCATTGATATTAGGTTATATTGGATTTTACCTTATCAGAATTGAGTTTAGCGGTGTTCGTTCTTTAGATATTTTAAATAAGAATATAAATTCTAATAATTTTAATGCTTTATTAACACTTTTCACAATTTTTATTATCATAAAATCCACTCCTCCAATGTTGGACTGGTTTATTTTAGAGGCTAATTTTGTAGGTAATTCAAAAGATGACTGCACAGGCGATGGAGCTTGTTGGGTTTTTATAAAAGTTTGGTTCAATAGGTTTATGTATGGTCTTTATCCTGACTCAGAACAATGGAGAATTAATACTGCTTTTTTAATTTTATTTACAATTGTAGGTATTTCATTTTTTGTATCTGAAAAACTTAAAAAATATTTTATCTTGTTCCTGGTTTTTGTTTTCCCATTTTTAGGAATTAAACTTATTTCAGGTGGAAGTTTTGGATTAGAGTATGTTGAAAGTGCAGCCTGGGGCGGCCTTTCGTTAACTTTTATTATTTCTGCTTTTGCAATATTATTTTGTTTTCCAATTGGTGTAATTTTAGCCCTAGGAAGAAGATCTTCTTTACCAGCAATCAAATATATTTCTATAGGTTTTATAGAACTTTGGAGAGGAGTTCCCTTAATTACAGTTTTATTTATGTCAGCTGTAATGTTTCCCATGTTTCTACCTGATGGCACGTTTATTGATAAATTAATTAGAGTTTTGATAGCAATTACATTATTCGAGGCAGCTTATATGGCAGAAGTTGTAAGAGGAGGATTGCAAGCTTTACCAAAAGGTCAATATGAAGCTGCTAAGTCTTTAGGAATGGGTTATTGGAGAATGAACGCCCTTATAATATTACCTCAAGCTCTTAAATTAGTAATACCTGGAATTGCAAACACTCTTTTAGCTTTGGTAAAAGATACACCATTGATATTCGTTGTTGGGTTGATGGAATTAGCAGGTATGATAGGTTTAGCAAAAACTAACCCTAAATGGCTTGGAATGGCAATGGAGGGCTATGTTTTTGCAGGTTTAGTTTTCTGGGTAATATGTTATGCAATGAGTAGATACAGTCAAAATTTAGAGAGAAAATTAAGTACAGAAAGATAATTATGTCAAAAATAATTGAACTTAAAAATGTAAATAAATGGTTTGATAAGTTTCAAGTTCTAAAGGACATTAATCTTGAAGTAGCACCACAAGAAAAAATTGTTATATGCGGGCCATCTGGATCAGGTAAGTCAACGCTAATTAGGTGTGTTAATAGATTAGAAGAACACCAGGAAGGAAATATTATTATTGATGGCACAGAACTTTCTGAGAGCACAAAAAATATTGAAAAAATAAGAGCTGAAGTTGGAATGGTATTTCAACAATTTAATTTATTCCCTCACTTATCTATTTTAGATAATTGTTCGCTTGCTCCTATTTGGGTTAAAAAACTTCCAAAAAAACAAGCTGAAGAAATAGCAATGAATAATTTAAAAAGAGTTCAAATTGATGATCAGGCATTTAAGTTCCCTGGACAACTTTCAGGCGGTCAACAACAGCGTGCTGCAATTGCAAGAGCTTTGTGTATGGAACCTAAAATAATGTTATTTGATGAACCAACATCTGCATTAGATCCAGAAATGATTAAAGAAGTTTTAGATGTAATGGTTGATTTAGCAAAGGGTGGTATGACTATGATAGTTGTAACACATGAAATGGGATTTGCTAAAGAAGTTGCTGATTACATGATCTTCATGGATGAAGGTAAAATTGTAGAAAGAGCTAAAACAAAAGAATTTTTTGACAATCCTAAATCTGATCGTACAAAACTATTCTTAAGTCAAATATTATAAAAATTTTGGTATAGGTAAATTCTTACTTTTTAAAAATTCTTTATTAAAAATCTTACTTGCATATCTTTTTCCGTGATCGCATAAAATAGTTACAATAGTTTTACCAGGACCCATTTGTTTAGCCAACTTTACTGCACCAGCTATATTAATTCCTGAAGATCCTCCTAACACGATTTTTTGTTTTTCAATTAAATCATAAACTATATTTAAAGCTTCTGTATCATCTGTTTGAAAAGCTTCATCTATAAGAGCTTTATCAAAATTTTTTGTAATTCTTCCTGTACCAATACCTTCAGTTATTGAATTACCCGTGCTCTCAAGTTTATTATTTTTAATGTGTGAATATAAAGAAGAACCCATTGGATCAGATAGTGCTATTTTAATATTTTTGTTTTTATCTTTTAAGCCAATAGATACACCTGCTAATGTGCCACCTGTGCCTACCGCACAAGTAAAACCGTCTATGGATCCAGCTGTTTGACTCCATATTTCTTCAGCAGTTGTTTGAATATGGGCTTCAGCGTTTATAATATTATCAAATTGATTAGCCCAATAAACACCATTAGGGTTAGTTTTATTTAAATCATTCGCAATCTGTTTAGATTGCTTAATATAGTTTTTGGGATTTGCATAAGGAACAGCATCAACTTCAATAAGTTCAGCACCTAATTCCTTTAAAGTTTTTTTCTTTTCAATTGATTGGGTTTTAGGTATTACAATCTTTAAATTTAAACCGTACTCTTTACAAACTATTGCTAAACCAATTCCTGTATTTCCCGCAGTACCTTCAACTATAGTACCACCTTTTGATATTAATTTTTTTTTTAGGGCATCTTGTACAATAAATAATGCAGCTCTATCCTTAACAGATTCTCCTGGATTGAAATATTCGGCCTTTCCATAAATATGGCAACCTGTTAATTCTGAGGCTTGTTTTAATCTAACTAATGGTGTATTTCCAATTTGTGAAATAACTGAGTTTATTTCCATATCATTAAATATATGAAAAAACTTTTACTTTCAATTTTTATATTTTCTACTATTAGTTTTGAAGCATTTACCCATGTTGATCATTATGCAAAATTTAATTATTTAGAATACGAATTATTTAGAAATAATACCTCAATAGGTTACCATAAGTTTGACTTCAAAAGAGATGGTAAAAACCTAATAATTGATAGTGAAATAAAGTTTAAAATTACAAAATTTGGAATAGATTTATACCAATATTATGCTAGAGGCCAAGAACAATACACCGATGGTGTTTTTTTTGGTTTTAGCTCAGAAACTAATCAGAATAAAAAAGAAAAATACGTAAATATTTCTATCGATACTGCGGACAAGAATTTGGTTATAGATGGATCATCATACAAAGGTAAAGCTAATAAAGATTTTATAATTGGCACATGGTGGAACCATGAAATCGTTCAAAAGAAAGCTCAAATTAGTGCTGTTTCAGGAAGAATTATTGAGCAAAAAGTTGAATTTTTAGGAAAGGAAGACGTTACTTTTGGTGATAAAACTTATAAAACACTTAAATTTAATTTTAGCTCAACCGATGCCAGTTTATCAAAGGATAAAAAGTTGAATATAGATATTTGGTATGAAGAAAATACTTATCTTTGGGTTAAAGCTGCTTTTGATAAAACAGGTTTTTGGGAGTATAGGTTAAAAGAATTAAAATAAGCCTAAAACTAGGTTGAATAATTAAGCTAGTGTCAATATGTTTTTTTAAAAATTTAACCTTTTTTTTAAGCTAAATTTTTTTTTTTATATATTGCTTAATTGTCCGTAATGGGGTTAATTAATTGAAAAAAGGGAGTTCTAATGGAAGAAAATTTCAATATTCATTTAGGTAAAAAATTAAGAATGAGAAGATTATCTTTAGGTTTGACCCAAACAAAAGTTGCCCAAGCAATCAATGTTACTTTCCAGCAAATTCAGAAATACGAAAAAGGCACTAATGGAGTAAGTTCAAATAGATTAATGCAATTATCTCAGTTTTTGAAAGTTCCAATTATTTATTTTTTTGAAGATTATAAAGAATTTAAAGATGTAAGCACCGGTGAAAATACAAATGAAGATTTAAACTATTCCTTTTTAAGCAGAACTTTCTCCTCACTTTCTTCAACTCAAAAACAAAAGATTTTACAGATTTTAAATAATACGTCTAAATTTGAGAAAGTCGGTTAATTGGCTCCTCGGGCAGGACTCGAACCTGCGACCAATTGATTAACAGTCAACTGCTCTACCAACTGAGCTACCGAGGAATAGACCGCACAATACTTTTTTTAATTTAATAAAACAACTAAATTTTGGAGGCCACGCCCAGAATCGAACTGGGATAAAAGGATTTGCAATCCTCTGCGTAACCATTCCGCCACGTGGCCATCCTATAGATTGAATTATGATTAGAATCACGTTTTTAATCTATTTTTATTATTATCAAATAAATATAACTTATTTTTAGGCAAGTAAATTGTAATATTTTCACCTTTAATGTTTTTAGTACTTTTAATTCTTATTTCAGTGCCATTTATATACGTGTAGATAATTTTTTCGGAACCTAAATTTTCAATAAGATCGATTTTAATTTTAGCTGCAATTTCACTTATATTTTCTAAAGATAAATGTTCTGGCCTAATACCCACATAAAACTCATTTTCAAATTTCAAATTTTCAAATTTAATTTCTTTATTAAATAATTTAAATGTATTTTTATTTATAATATCTTTAGTTTTGACTTTAAAAATATTCATTTTAGGGTTTCCAATAAACTCAGCAACAAAAATATTATTTGGATCATCGTAGATTTGATCTGGAGTTCCAAATTGTTCAATCTTTCCTTTATTCATTATCACAATTTCATCAGCTAAAGTCATAGCCTCAATTTGATCATGAGTTACGTATACAATGTTACTTTTGAGTTTCTTATGTAATTTAGAAATTTCAACTCTCATTTCTGACCTGAGGGCTGCATCTAAATTTGAAAGTGGTTCATCAAATAAAAATAATTTAGGATTTCTAGTTATAGCCCTTCCGATAGCAACTCGTTGCCTCTGTCCCCCTGAAAGTTCCTTTGGCTTTCTATCCAAAAGTTCTTCAATTTTTAGAATTTTTGCCGCTTCAATTACTTTGTCTTTAATTTCATTTTTTGAAATTTTTTCAGATTTAAGACCAAAAGAGATATTTTGAAAAACATTCATGTGGGGATACAAAGCATATGATTGGAAAACCATTGCAATTTGTCTTTTAGAAGGTAACAAATCATTAAGTTGATTATTTTCTAAAAGGATTTTTCCTCTATCTATTTTTTCTAAGCCTGCCACCATCCTTAATAGTGTAGATTTTCCGCAACCAGATGGTCCTAGCAATACTATAAATTTACCTTTTTCAACCTCTAGGTTAAATTTACTAATAACTTTGTTTTTACCAAACGATTTCTCAATATCTTCAAATTTTAAAAAAGCCATTTTGATATATTTTAATTATTTCAAACCTAATATGCATTTTATTCATATGAGAATTTTAAACCTAATTGTTAAACTTAAAGCATTATTAAATTAATTAATAGGAGGAAAAATGAAAAAAATAACAGGATTCATTTTTGCTTTAGCTTTATTAACGTCTAATGGTTTTGCAGATATTACTTTTTGGACTACTGAAGTTCAACCAGCAAGAATGGAAAAACAAATGGAGATGGCAAAATCATTTGAGTCAAAAACTGGTATTAAAGTTGAAGTTATTCCAGTTGAGGAAAAAGATTTGGGGTCTAGGGCCACTGCAGCTGCAGCTGCGGGAAATCTTCCCGATGTGATATACCATACTCTTCAATATGTTTTACCTTGGGCCGAAGCAGGTATACTCGATGTAAATGCTAACAATGACGTAGTTAAAAGTTTAGGAAAAAAAACTTTTGCTCCAGGTGCATTAAACATGGCAAAAAAAGGTGGAAAAATTGCTGCCGTACCAGTTGATGGATGGACACAAATGGTAGTTTATAGAAAAGACTTATTCAAACAAGCAGGTCTTGAACCACCTTCAAGTTACGAAAATATAACAAAAGCTGTAAAAGTTCTCTCAAGTGGGGACATGTTTGGATTTGTAGCTGCGACTAAAACTGATGAAAACTTTATGAGTCAAGTTC
Organism: uncultured Pelagibacteraceae bacterium; assembly: GCA_902561585.1. Taxonomy (GTDB): domain Bacteria; phylum Pseudomonadota; class Alphaproteobacteria; order Pelagibacterales; family Pelagibacteraceae; genus Pelagilacustribacter. The sequence continues at coordinate 1,995 of CACEQK010000010.1, read as the reverse complement.
TTGAGCATGTTCTTTTAGCTAATGGAGTAAACTTTGTTAAAAAGGGTGGAACAAAAAACCAAGGGAAAGCTCTTAAAAACTCTTTAGAGTTTTATAAAGTTATAGCTAAGGCTAGCCCTCCAGGAGAATTATTCTGGAAACAATCTAGAGAACTTTATTTCGCAGGTAAAACGCCAATGATAATTTGGTCACCATTTATTATGGATGAATTAGCTGGTCTAAGGGACTCAGCTCCTCCAACAATCAATAGTGATCCTACATCACCTGAATTAGCATCTAAAACTGGTTTCATAACTAATTTTAGTGGACCTGACAATAAGAAGGGTGCTGCTTGGGCAGATGTGAGATATTTTGGTATTACTGCTGATGCAGATACGGATGAAGCAAAAAAGTTTGTGGAGTATTCTATGGACGAAGGTTACACAAGCACGTTAGCAATCGCTCCTGAGGGTAAATTTCCTGTAAGAAGAGGAAATTCTTCAGATCCAACTGCATTCACAAAAGCATGGAGTAAATTACCAGTTGGTGTAGATAGAAAAAAACCATTAACCGAACTTTATTCACCCGATGTAATCAATAATATTGTTGCTGGATTAGATACTGCAAACAGATGGGGAGTAAAAGAGGGTGAACTTTCTAGAGCATCAAAAATAATCAATGCTCAATTCTTGAATAGAATTACAAGAGAATACATTGATGATCAGATAACTGTTGATGAAGCAGTTAAAAAAATTAACGCAGAATTAGCAAAATTCTAGCAAATTTATTTCTTAAAAGCGGATAATAAGTTATTATCCGCTTTTAAATGAGCCTAACATTATCAAAAATAGAAAAAAGGACGGCGTACACACTTCTTTTGCCTGCTGTATGTTTAGTTTTTGCAATTATTTTATTTCCAATTTTTGCAAATATTTGGATTAGTTTTAAAGAAGTTGGCCTTAAAGATATAAGAATTCCCGAGCCCAGGGCAAAAAAAATTGTTAAAAATATACAAGATAGAAATTCTGAATTAAAAATTATCTATAAATTAAGAAATAGTTCTTTAATTCAAGATATTAGAAAAGTTAGATTTTCAGATAAATTACCTAAAAATATTGAACCAGTTAATCTGGACAAAAGATGTGAATTTAAGTCACAAAAAGTTAAATGTTTTTTTGGAAATTGGGAGGCAGGATATCGAGAAAATTTTGTAATTATAGTTAAAGACACAAGAAATAATGCCATTAATAGTCAAAATATTAAATCTATTAAACCAAATTTGTATGGAAAATCTGACAATATTTTATTGACCACAGATTTTACTCTTAAAAATTTTAAAAATGTATTCTTGAATAACAACTTTTTTGAGCTTTTGATGACTACTTTTTATTTTACTTTTTTTGGAACACTCGGTGCTATTTTACTTGGCATATTCGCTGCCCAACTTGTAAATCAAAAATTTTATGGAAGAACTTTTATGCGAAGCATCTTGCTTTTTCCTTATGTAGGTCCGGTAGTTGCTTTGGCGTATACTTGGACTTTACTCCTAGATCCAAATAGCGGAACTATAAATTCTCTGCTTGTTAGTTATGGCATTATTGAAAAACCTATAAATTTACTTGGGCAAAAGTATTTAATTTTTGATATTTTAGGATTTGAGTTAAAATTAAGATTAGCATTGACTACAGTTATATTTTTTGAAATTTGGCGATATTTTCCATTAGCTTTTTTATTTATATTAGCAAGATTACAAGCAATCCCTAAAGATCTTTATGAAGCCGCTGATGTCGATGGAGCCGGACCGTTTAGAAAATTTTTTTATATTACTCTTCCACAAATTACAGCAATTTTATCTATTTTATTTATGATAAGATTTATTTGGAACTTTAATAAATTCGAAGATATTTTCTTATTAACCGGAGGTGCTTCGGGTACATTAACTTTACCAATAAGTGTTTATCAACAAGGTTTTGCTGTATCAAATATTGGAATGGGCTCAGCAGTTTCAATAGTAAT
>CACEQK010000009.1 GCA_902561585.1 uncultured Pelagibacteraceae bacterium | reverse complement strand
TAATTATTTTTTCTGATAAATCATTAATGTTTTTATAAAAAACCATTTCTTTATCACTAAAAAAATCTTTATATTGAGTTTTTTCATCAATTAAGCAAACCAAACCATTTCCAACAATTTGTGTAATACGATCGCTGCTGTAATATTTTATTGCTTTTCCTCTACTTAAATTTAATCCCATTTTTGCATTTTCTATAGTTTTGAAATAATGGTCAGCCCAAATTGGCTGAATTTTATTGATACCATAAATGTCAAATTTTGTGTTGCCAGTTATTGATTGGAGTTTATTTAAAAAAGTAATTCTATCATCAACTTTTCCAGATTTTAATTTACCTCTATGAACACCATGGCTTAATGCAAAAAATACATCTACGCTACAAGATTTATTAAAATTATTTAGTGTTTCAAAGGAACTGTCACTTGGATTTGGTATATAGAAACAGTTATCTTTTTGTGAAATAAAATTTAGGGCTTCTGGAGCTGTGGTTAAAAATGAAGCTTCCATTAAATCAATCTTGTCTAATATTCTTTGTTTATTTCTCTCATAATCAGGACCAAATTTGTTTAATGGATCTAAAAACCACTGTGCAAACTTAGTATTAGGATTATCTTCCTTTAATTCAATAACTTGATCTCTAGAAATCAAATCAGCATGACCAATTATAATTAGATCTGGTTTATAATTGTAACAAGTTTTTTTTAATTTATCGTTTAAAGTTTTTGCGCCTTTATAATCGTTAAGACTTTTATAATATTTTTGTACATCACGGTCACTAAATCCTAAAACACTATGACCTAATCTTATAAAACCATTATTAATTCTCCTACCTGTATTAAAAAACAATCTACCATCTAGTCTTTCGTTAAAGTTTGTTACGTGTAATATTCTTAGAGTTCTATTTTTTAGATTTGTAAAAAATTTTAGATTTCTATCGAGTTTTTCTGATCTATAACTATCAATTTTGTTTGTAACAAATTCATGTGTTAAATAAAAATTCTTAATGGACAGTTCTTGTAATTTTTTTCTTTTAGAAGGATTATCAATTAGATCTTGTATTATTTTTGTTAACTCTTTTACATTTAGTTTTGAAAGAATTATAGCATCAGTAACGGTTTCTGGTAATCCACCTCGATTTGTAATTACAACTGCACAACCATTAGCCGAAGCTTCTAAACTTGTTCTTCCAAAAGGCTCTTCCCATCTAGAGCAGGCAACAGTGATACTAGTTTTTTTAAAAATATTTAATACTTGGCTATGTTTTTTAAAACCCAATATTTTTGCATTTTTATGTTTTAATTCAATCTTCTCTCGTTTTTCATCACCGATTACCAAAGCCTGCCAATTTTTATTTTTATTAAGAATTTTTTTTATAGATTTTGAAAAAATATCGTATCCTTTGGCTTTATTCAATTTTCCAACAAACGTAATCCATTTTTGTTTCTTTTTAACTATTGATAAATTTCCTTTTGTAGCAGATTGATAAAAAATTAGAAGCTTATTACTATTTACAAATTTATTTTCTAATCCTTCCAAAAATCTTTTTTTGGACCAAGAACTATTAAAAATAATCTTGTAACAAACTTTCAAAAGTAATTTTCTTTCAAGAATAGTTTTTGAGCCATCCATGGATAATGGGTCGTTATGAAAAAACAAAGTATAAACTTTTTTATTATTTTTATTATTTAATATATGAATATAGCTAGGTCGATTATGCACCTCAATTATTGATGAATTAATTTTTTTTTCTAAATTAATGAATTTATCTACATAGTTTTTTGTTTGGCTAGAAAAAATATTTTTTTTCAATTCGATGTTAACGTACTTTAAATTAAAATTTTCTTTGAAATGAGTATTACCAAATACGGTAATTTTATTTTTAAATTTACTGTTTTTAGTAGTTTCATAAACAAATAAAGAAACGGCACCAGGGTATTCTGGTGAAAAATTTTCTTTATAGGGAAGCAGTATTGAAATTTTCATTTTTAATTTTATTTCTAAGAGTTCTATTCTTCTTTATATAATATTCTCTTAAAATTGCTTTATTTTTTGAAGTAAATTTCTCCTTATAAATCAATTTCCATTTTCTACCTCTTGTAAATTTTGCACCTTTTCCTGAGTTATGAAGCTTGATTCTATTTTTAAGATTATTTGTATAACCAACGTATGAAACAGGTTTATTGCCCTTTGATATGAGCATATAAACATAAAAACACATTAGCTGTAAATTAAAATATTATTATTCGTAAGAAATGCCAAAATGAGTATATTTAATATTTAAATAATCTTTTATAGCCATTGAGCCACCTTCTCTACCATAACCAGTTTGTTTTATTCCACCGAAAGGAGCTTCTGCAACAGCTACTGCTGGCGTGTTAACGGCCACACAGCCTGATTCTAAGATTTCTGATGCTTCATTAGCTTTTTTTAGGTCAGTCGTGTAAACATAACTACATAAACCAAGATCATTGTCATTAGCTCTAGTCATTACTTCATCAAAACTTTTAAACGTTAAGATAGGAACTATCGGACCAAAAGGTTCTTCCTTCATAACTGTAAAATTGTCTTTTACGTTATCAAATATCGTAGGTTCATAAAAATAACCTTTATTAAAATTTGCAGCTCTTTTCCCTCCTAATAAAACTTTTCCACCTTCTTTTTTAGTAATTTCTACTAATTTTTCTACACCTTCTAATCTTTGCTTAGTACATAGCGGTCCCAATAAAGTATCTTTATCAATACCATTGCCAATTTTTAATTTTTTTGTTTTTTCTACCATTAAATTGGCAAATTCATCTTTTTTCTTTTCATGAATATAAAACCTATTTGGAGATATACAAACCTGACCATTATTTCTAAATTTTGCAGTAATAGCCATATCTGTTACTTTATTTAAATCAACATCGTCAAAAACAATAAAAGGAGAATGACCGCTTAACTCCATTGTAACTCTCTGAACTTTATCAGCGGCTTGTTTTAAAATAAGTTTTCCAACTCGTGTTGATCCTGTTATCGAAATCTTTTTTATAATATCAGATTTTATAAGTTCCTCAGAAATACTTGCGGGGTCGCCAGATAATAAATTTACTACTCCTGGAGGAACACCAGCTTCCCTACATATATCTACAATTTCCATTACGCTTCCAGGTGTTATTACGTCAGGCTTAACAATAACTGAACAACCAGCGGCTAGAGCAGTAGAAATTTTTCTAGAAGCAAGGATCACCGGAAAATTCCAAGGCACTAAAGCTGCAACAACACCAACTGGTTGGTATATTACGTGTATTCGTGTATTAGGAAAACGACTTTGGTTTATTTCTCCAAATATTCTTTTAGTCTCTTCCGAATTCCATTCAAAAATATCTGCTGCACCTCCTACTTCTCCTGGTCCTTCTGTTAAAGGCTTGCCTACTTCTAAAGTCAGCCATTTTGACAGAACGTCTACTCTTTTTCTCATTAAATCTGAAATTTTTCTAATAATTTTTGATCTTTCCCATGGTGATGTATTTCTCCAAATTTCTAAACCTTTTTCTGCAGATTTGAGAGCTCTTTGAACATCTGAACTATTTGCTTTTGAAGCTTTCCCAATAATTTCTTCAGTAGCAGGATTTATTACGTCGTAGGTCTCACTGCTAGATGATTGTTGCCATTTACCATCAATAAACTGTCCGAATTTTGTATACATAGATTATATATAATTATTGAATATAAAAAAAATTTATCCTAGTTTATATAATATATGAATAACATTCAACTCACTTGTGCTCACGCTTTAGTAAAGTTTCTAATTGCTCAAAAAACATTTATTGATGGAAAAAAAGTCCCTTTATTTCCAGGTGTGTTTGGAATTTTTGGACATGGTAATGTAGCTTGCTTGGGTCAAGCTCTTCAAGAAAGCCAAAAAGAACTTCCTACTTGGAGAGGACATCACGAGCAAAATATGGCCCTAACAGGCATTGCTTACTCAAGAGCTAAAAGAAGAAAACAAATTTTTGTTGCAACATCATCAGTAGGACCAGGGTCCACGAATATGATTACTGCTGCTGCAGTTGCTATGAGCAACAGATTACCTATTTTATTTTTACCAGGAGATACTTTTGCAAATAGAATGCCAGATCCTGTCTTACAACAAGTTGAACATTTTAATAATCCAGGAATTACACAAAATGATGGTTTCAAACCAGTCGTAAGATACTTTGATAGAATAACTAGGCCTGAACAAATAATATCTAGTTTACAACAAGCAATTCAAGTAATGCTTGATCCTGCCGATTGTGGCCCTGCATGCATTTCTTTAAGTCAAGATATTCAAGGTGAAGCATATGATTACCCTCAAGAATTTTTCAAAGAGAGGATTCATACAATTAGAAGACCTAGGCCAGATGATTTTCAAATAAAAGAAGCAGCAGAGCTAATAAAAAAATCAAAAAAACCAATAATTATTGCAGGCGGTGGTATTCTGTATTCCGATGCAACAGATGAATTAAGTGACTTTGCAAAAAAACATAACATACCAGTAACTCAGACGGTTATGGGTTATTCTTCTCTTAAAAAAGATCATTCCCATTATTTAGGTGCTATTGGTGGATTAGGAAGTAAAGCCGCTAACAATTTAAGCAAAGAAACTGATACTGTTATAGCTATAGGAACTAAATTAGCAGATTTTACTACTGGATCTTGGGCAAATTTTGAAAATCCAGATTTCAAATTAGTTTCTATTAATGCAGCAAGATTTGACGCTAACAAACATATGGCTCAAGCTATTGTTGGTGATGCTAAAGTTTCATTGATTGAATTATCCCAAGCACTTGGAAGTTGGAAAGCTAATGACAGTTGGTACAAAAAATCTAGAGTTGAATTGAAAGATTGGGACTCTTATGTAGATAAACATAGTGGCCCTACTAATCAAAAATTACCAAGTTATGCTCAAGTAATTGGAGCCTGTTATAGAAACTCAGATCCATCTGATATAGCCGTAACAGCAGCTGGAGGATTAGTTGGAGAAGTTATACAAGTGTGGAAACCTAGAGAACTTAACACTCATGAAACTGAATGGGGTTTTAGTTGTATGAGTTATGAAATTTCAGGTGCACTTGGAATTAAAATGGCAAATCCAGATAAAGAAGTTGTATCGTTTGTTGGAGATGGTTCTTATCTTTTGTACAATTCTGATATTTATAGCTCTGTTATAACTAATAACAAATTAATAATAATCGTTTGTGATAATGGAGGTCATGCTGTTATAAATAGACTCCAATTATATAAAGGTGGAAAAGAATTTAATTGTTTATTAAAGAGTTCAAAAACCCCTAATCTAGTTCCAGTTGATTTTGCATCACATGCTAAAAGCATGGGTGCTAATGGCGAACAAGTTAATTCTATATCTGAACTTGAGGAAGCTTTTAAAAGAGCGAAGAAATCAAAAAATACTTATGTAATTTCAATACAGACAGATGGATATCAATGGTTGGAGGGGTCTGCTTATTGGGAAAGTCCTACTTTAGGTATTCCATCAACCGCAGAAAACAAAAAATCACTCAAAGAGCACCTAGACGGCAAAAAAAAACAAAGAAAAGGCATTTAAATTATATGGCCAAAGTATTTAATGTTGGCTTAATTGGTTGTGGCCATATTGCAGAAACTTACTTTAGAGCACAAAGATACTTTAATAATTTTAGAATTATAAAATGCGCTGACATTAACAAAAAAGCAGCTGATAAGTGTGCTAGAAATTATAAAATTAAATCAGTTTCAGTCAATGAATTACTTAAAGATAAAAATATAAAAGTTATACTAAATCTTACTATTCCTAAAGCCCATTATATTATTGCAAAAAAATCTTTACTTAATAATAAACATGTTTATTCAGAAAAACCTTTAGCAGTCAGTCTTAAAGATGGAAAAGATTTAATTAAAATTGCTAAAAGAAAAAAGTTATATATCGGAAATGCTCCTGATACCTTTTTAGGTGGAGGAAACCAAAAAGCTAAGGAACTTTTGGAAAAAAAAATTATTGGTAAAGTAAAATTTGGAAATGCAATATTTGCCTATCCAGGAATTCAATCATACCACCCAAATCCTGAACCATGGTTCGCCAAAAAAGAAGGGGGGCCTGTTATTGATATGGGGCCTTATTATTTAACAGCGTTAATAAATTTATTAGGACCTGCAAAAGAAGTTACAAGTATTTCTGCTAAAGGTTTAAATAAAAGAGAAATTGGTATTGGGCCAAAAAAAGGAAAAAAATTTAAAGTTCAATGTCCTACTACGTATTTTTCAACAATCAGATTTGAAAATGGTTCTATAATAAGACTTACTCTATCATTTGATGTAGTTTCACATTTAAGAAATCATATTGAACTTTATGGAGAAAAAGGTTCTATGGTAGTACCTGATCCTAATATGTTTGGTGGACCAGTTTTAGTTACAAAGAAACTAGGAAATTCTTGGAAAAGTTATAAAACTAATCATATGACTTTAGGTAAAATAAATATAAAAACACAGAGTTCTCGAGCAAATGAGTCACGAACTAATGCTAATTATAGAGGTGTAGGTTTGTCTGAAATGATTTCATCTATTCAAAGTAAAAAAACTAATAAGTGTAATGGAAATCTATCTCTTCACGTACTTAACATTATAGAAGCCATTCATTTGTCTGCTAGAAAAAATAAGCCCCAAAAAATAATTGTTAAATGCGAAAAGCCTAAGTTATTTACATCGAAAGAGATAAATTCTATTACGAAATAATTAGTTTACACAGAAGTTCTATTCATTTCTTTTAGCTCAACTTCTAATTTATCAAGTTCCTCACCCCCAGCCATCATGCTAAGAAGTTTTTCTCTTGATATATCCTTTTTCTCATAAGTGCCCAAACTTTTACCCCTATTTAAAACTGTAAAGCTGTTGCCCACAGGATAAGCATGATGGACGTTATGTGTAATTAAAATAACCGCTAATCCTTGTGAAGCTGCTTTAACGATATATTTTAAAACTACAGATGCTTGATGTACTCCAAGCGCAGAAGTAGGTTCATCTAACACTAATACTTTAGCACCAAAATAAATTGCTCTACTTATTGCCAAACATTGTCTTTCACCTCCAGACATAGTTCCTACAGCTTGAGATGGATCTCTAACGTCAATTCCTATTTGACCCATTCTTTCAGCTGCAATCTCATTTGCTTTTTCTATGTCAAAGGTTTTAAAAAATGGAGGACCTTTCAAAGGTTCTCTGCCCATAAAAAAATTCCTAGTGACACTCATTAATGAGACTAAAGCCAAGTCTTGGTATACTGTTGCTATACCCATGTCTAAAGCATCTTTAGGACTGTCAAAAATAGTTTTCTTACCTTCAATTATTATTTCTCCTTCATCAGGTTTGTGTACTCCAGCTAATGTTTTGATAAGAGTAGATTTTCCAGCACCATTATCGCCTAATAGACACATGATCTCCCCTTTTCTCAGCTTCATTGTTACATCCTTCAAAGCTATTACTTTTCCAAAAAATTTACTGATATTATTAAATTGAACTAAGTAATCTGACATTATTTACTTTCTGTTACTTTTCTTCTTATGTAATTATTAAATATTACAGCAACTAGCATCATTGCTCCTAAAAATACTTTAAACCAATCCGTATCTACATCAGTATAAAAAATACCCATAGAAACCGTTCCAAATATTATTGCTCCAAAGGCTGCACCTATAGCAGAACCATAACCGCCAGTTAACAAGCACCCGCCTACCACGGCTGCCGCAATAGCTTCTAATTCTTTTAAAGTTCCTCTCATTGTATCTGCAGAACCAGCATCTAATACTTGTATAGTCGCAAAAATAGTAGCTGCTACAGCAGTTCCAATAAATAAACTTATTTTAACCCTTCCAACAGGTACTCCAACATTATTCGCTCCGTTTTTATCTCCACCAGAAGCAAAGATCCAATTTCCATATCTAGTCTTCATTAAAATCCAAGTTGAGATAATTGCTAAAACTATAAACCATATAACTGATGGAGGGATACCAGTGGCTAAAGGCGTTCCATCAGTTCTTAATGCTATTAAATTCATTGAACCTAACCAAGTAAATACCCATTTAAAAGTATCTGTCGCAAATATCCAAGCTATAGGATCATTTTCAATTAAAACTCTTAAACCTGGTACTTGAGTTCGACCTGTTATTAATCTTGTTAATGCTAAAGTAGCTCCTCTTAAAATAAAAAGCATTGCAAGTGTTACAATAAAAGATGGTAACCCTGTTCTAACTACGAGTATTCCATTAAAATATCCAACTAGCACAGCCATTGAAAAAGCAAAAATAATACTCATCCATAAAGGCCAACCCCAATAAATTGCCGGTATAGCTATACATATTCCAGCAAATCCAATCATTGATCCGATTGATAGATCAAATTCACCGCCAATCATTAACATTGCAGCAGCGATTGCAATTATCCCAAGATTAGCTGAAACATCTAAAAAATTTAAAATACCATAAGCACTGAACATTCCGGTGTCACCTGCAACGATACCAAAAAAAATAAATACTAATATTGCACCACCAAGTGCACCTAACTCAGGTCTGTTTAATAAAATTTTTAATTTTGAAACTTTTTGAAGTCTTTCGTCCTGATTAAAATCAGTTTTACTTGCTATACTTTTAGATTTTGTAGACATATTAAATAAAACTTTAAAAAAAAAGGCCTAGTGAAAATTCACTAGGCCTTTTTAATATACTTTTTATCTATAACCTTGAGCAGCCCATTTAATTACACTATTAGCATTCTGAGGTGTAACAAAACCAGGTCCTGTCATAACTACGCCAGCTGGCATAGTTCCATATCTCATATATTGAGCGAAGATAGATATTGGTAAATAACCTTGTAAGTACTGTTGTTGGTCAATTAAGAACTCAACTTTTCCAGCAGCGGCAGCTTTAAGCATTCCTGGTGACATATCAAATGTTCCTAGTTTAATGCTTCCAACTTTACCAGCTGACTCTAATGCTTTTAGAGCAGCTTCACCTGCTAGACCAGCTCCTAATGTAAGGATAGTGTCATATCCACCACCTAATTTAGCAGCTACAGCTTTTTGAATTTCAGTTGGGTCATTTGATGTTCCTAATATTTCTACAGAACCACCAAAACCTTTTTTGAAACCAGCACATCTTCTATCTAAAGCAACGTTACCAACTTCGTGGTTAACACATAATGCTTTTTTTCCGCCAGCAGCTTTCATTTTTTGTCCGCCACCTACTCCTGCTTCAAATTCAGTTTGACCTACGTGAGCACTAATTCCTAGTTTCATATAGTCATCTGAACCAGAGTTCATAGAAATTACTGGAATACCAGCAGATATTGCAGCTTTAACAGATTTACCTAAAGCGGCAGCATCTGGTAAAGTTATTACGATACCTTTTGGTTTTTGAGAAACAGCGTTATCAATTAATTTTGCCATTTCAACCATATCAAATGTTGCTGGAGCAGTGTATTTGCAAGATATTTTCATATCTTTACAAGCTTTATCTACGCCGTTTTTAGCAACTGACCAGAAAGGGTCATTAGCTTGCCCGTGTGACACAACAATAATATCAACCGCTAAAGCAGCTACTGATGTCATCGCCCATGTTAAAAGAGCAGCAATTGTTAAGTATACTTTTTTCATTATTATTTCCCTCTTTATTGTTATTAAAAGTTGTGACATTAAATTAAAAAAAAAGATTAATATCAATAAAAAATATTTTAATACAACCCTCAGTATACAGAAAAAGTATTGAATATATTATATTTTTATTGTTTTTCTTAATTTTAAAGATTTATAAGCAGCATTAGCTAATTTCAGAGCGATGTAACCATCTTCAAAAGTTGATCTAGATTTAATCTTATTTTTATGAAGAGAGATTAATTCTTTAAGCTGAATATTGTATGCATCGTTGTAACGTTCAATAAAAAAATTTAAGAAAGGTTTTTGAGAATTAGTCTGGTTAGAATTAAATAACTCGGTTGAGTTTTGTTTCTTATTCCCGGAAATTAACATTCCTTTTTTGCCAAATAATTCAACTCTCTGATCATAACCAAAAGAGCAATGTCTTGAGTTGGTGATAACGCATATTACACCTTTTTTTGATTTCATAGTAACTGCTGCTAATTCATGATCTTTAATTTTCCTATAAAAAGGGGTAAATGATGAAGTAAAAGCTTGAATCTCCTTAATTTCATCATTACCTAAATACAATCTACACAAATCAAAGTCATGAATCATCATATCTCTAAAAATTCCACCAGAAGATTTTAGATACGATACTGCTGGTGGTGCTGGATCTCTACTTGTAATAATAATTTTTTCTAATTTTCCTATTTTATTTTTGTCTAAATCTTTTTTTAATGAAAAATGTCCAGGATCATATCTTCGATTAAATCCTAATTGGATTTTAGGTTTAATTTTTTTTACTTTTCTTAAGGTTTTAATAATTTTATTAATATTAAGATCTAAAGGTTTTTCGCAAAAAATTGTTTTTTTTCTTTTCATCCCCTCTTCGATAAATTTAATGTGAGTATTTGTAGGGCTAGAGATAAAAACCATATCAACTTTTTTATCGTTAAAAATTTTATTATAATTTTTTTCAATTTTGCATCCATAAATTTTTTTTGCTTTGCTGCTTAATTGATCAATTTTATCGTAAACATATAGTAATTTTATTTCTTTATTTTTAGTAAGATTTTCAGCATGCATTTGACCTATACGTCCAAATCCAAATAAAGCTACATTGATCATATTTTTTGTATTAAGTTGATATTTGTAATATAAACTTAGTACTTTATTGAAATTATGTCTATTAAATTAGGTGTAGCCCCCATAGCATGGAGTAATGATGATATGCCAGAATTAGGTGGTGAAACTACATTAGAACAATGTTTATCTGAAGCAAGCAAAGCTGGTTTTACCGGGATAGAATTTGGTGGTAAATTTCCTAAAAATTCAAAAGAATTAATACCAAAATTAGGAAAAGAAAATTTACAACTTTGTTCTGGGTGGTATGGGGCAACACTTTTAAAAAATACTCCAAAAGAAGAATTTGAATTAATGCGTGAACAGATGGATTTGTTCAAAGATTGTAAATCTCCATGTATGGTATTTGCAGAAGTAACAAATTCTGTGCAAGGTGATCCAAAAACACCTTTGTCCAAAAAACCTAAACTTTCAGAAGATGAGTGGAAATTACTTATATCTAGAATAAATGAAATAAGCAAAATGATGATTGATGAAAATATGCCTCTCGCTTATCATCATCATATGGGAACAGTCATTGAAACAGAGAATGAAACCAGGAGATTAATAGAAAGCACAAGTGATAGCGTAAAATTATTAATTGATACTGGTCACATGTTATTTGCAGGAGGAAACTCAATTAAACTGACCGAAGATTTCATGGAAAGAATAATCCATGTTCATTGTAAAGATATTCGTAAAGATGTTTTAGAAAAATCATTAAAAAATGATAGCACCTTCCGGCAAGCTTTTCTTGATGGTGCTTTCACAGTTCCAGGAGATGGATGTATTGATTATAAGCCGTTCTTAAAAGTTTTAAAAAATAGAAATTATGAAGGCTGGCTTGTAGTTGAAGCAGAGCAAGACCCAGCAAAAGCTAATCCATTTGAATTTGCAAAAATTGGTTATAACTATTTAAGTAAAACTGCTAAAGAATGTGGGTTTAATATAATTAGTTAACGATAAGCTGACACAAGCTCGTTATTTCCAGCAGCTACACATGGTGACTTAACGCATGTACCTATCACCCACTCAGACCCAGCTTCTGACTCAAAATTATTTTCTGAAACAAAGATAATACCTTTATCTGTAGATTGGCCGGCTTTACCTTCTGCTTGAATTCTAGGATCTTGTGATGTTTGTATTAAAGGCTTATCAATATTGTAAGGATTATTAAGTTTTATGTTATTCAAAATATGATTTACAATTTTTGAAGATATCCAAGCTGAATTACAATTGTCACCCCATAAAGTAGTGCCTTCTTCATTAGAACTACATTCATTAACTTGATTATTAATAAATTCTACAACTAGTTTATGATTAGCTTTTATATCGTTAGCTTTTTGTACAACTGCTGATCGTGTAGATGCAGTCCAAATTAACATTATAACAACATAAGCAATTGAACTTAAAACTAAAGCTTCAAGGGGACCAAAATTTTTTAATCTTCTTTTAAAATCAATCATATTTTTACGATCATTGATTTATCTATTTTATTTTCAAAAAAATCAATAATATTTTTAGTTGTTTCTAAAGACATTCTTGATTTACACTCATTAGTAAAAGTTGCTGAATGTGGACTCAATAAAACTTTGTTGTTTTTTATCAATGGATTGTTTTTATCAACTGGTTCTTTTTCAAAAACATCTAATCCTGCACCAAAAATAATTTTTTCATTAATTGCTTTATCTAAATCAGCCTCATTAATTATCCCACCACGAGATGTATTAATTATGATTGCGGTATTTTTCATTGTTTTAAGCTTGGAATAATCAATCATATTTTTAGTTTTTTCTGTTAAAGGTACATGTAAAGATAAATAATCACATGATTTTAGTCCATCATCTAAGCTTTCAACTTTTGATCCACCAAATTTTTTAATCATATCTTCTGAAACAAAAGGATCAAAAATTTTTACTTTCATATCAAAACCTAAGCATCTTTTGATTAAACTTTTTCCTATTCTCCCAAAACCTAATATTAGTATTTCTTTATTAAATAATTCTAATGTTTCTATTTTAGATGCATTTTTTTTAAAGTTTCCAGATCTAACTTCATTGTCGTATTGATTTATACTTTTTGAGATAGACAACATCATATAAATAACATGTTCTGCCACTGCCACAGCATTCGCTGTAGCTGTTATAAGAAGAGAAATATCTTTTTTTTTAATATAATTTAAATCAACATTATCATAACCTACACCATGTCTTGAGATAACCTTTATTTTTGGACAATGTTTTAGGATATTTTCATTAAGTTTTGAAACTCTTAACGTGCATGCATCAAATTCTGGAAGTTTTTTTATTAAATTTTCTTCTGAAACATCTGTAATTAATTCATATTCATAGTCTTGGTTTTTTTTAAGTAACTCTAAACCATCGCTATGTATTTTTTCTATTATGGCGATTTTTTTTTTCATAGAATTTTGGCGGTCCCAAGGGGAATCGAACTTTGCTTCTATGATCAAATCCTTAAGTTGGAACCTCAGTATTTCCAACATTAATAACTTGTTTCAACTATAATGACAAGAGTGTGATCACATATTGATCACTTTTGAATTTTTTTGCAATTATATTTTACTATTAGATCAATAGGATGATAAGGTTTTTTCCATATATGGTCCATTTGGTAACTTAAATTATCAATTTTAATCTCGTAAGCACTTGCTGGATTTTTATATTTAGCCGTAAGAGTTTTATAAAGTCTGAAATCGTCGGTTTCATCTCTAATTAATCTTTCCTCTAATGTTTTTTTATATTGCTCATCTTGATAGACTCTATAAAAAGCATTATCAAAAGTTATAAATAACGTAGTTTTTTTACTTACCTTTTTTAAAAATTCTGATTTTTTTTTATCAGCTGAAATAATTTCTGTATCCGAACATTTTAAATGAACTAATTCAAAATATCTCCAATGAATAAAATAAGCTGAAAGTAAAATTATTAAAAATAAAATTAAAATTACAATTAATTTAAGATATTTTGCCATAAAGAAAACTTAACAAATATCAGATCACAAATCGATCACACTTAACGTTTTGATTTGAAATTTAATTTGTTGGTAATACTTGTTTATTTGATTTTTTGGCGGTCCCAAGGGGAATCGAACCCCTCTTTGTTGGATGAAAACCAACTGTCCTAACCGATAGACGATGGGACCTTATTTTTTGAAAGACTTAATAACAGAAATATCATCGATAATAAACTCTACATTTGATTGCCCTTTCCATTCATTTAGGGATAATTTTCCTGCAATATTAAATAATTTATTATTTTTTTTAAGAAGATATTCACCTAAATCACCACCAAAAGCGTTAAACGCCATAGTTTTTATGGATGATCCATCTTTTCCAACAAGAACTGATTTTATATGCTTTTCACCGACAATTTTTCCATTTATTGTTTTTACATCTTCTATAACAAACCTAGGCTCAGGGTTACCTGATCCAAATGGAGACAACAAAGATACTTTATTAAAAAATTCTAAATTAACTGCTGATGGAGAAATTATACTATCTAAAAAAAGAGGTTTATCTTTTGATAAATCTTCATTAATAGTTTTGAACTTCTTAAATACAAATTTTTTAAATTCATCTATTTTTTTAACTTTTATAGAAAATCCTCCAGCCATTTTGTGTCCTCCACCTTTTAATAAAATATTATCTTGAGTTGCGGATATTATTATTGATCCAATATCAAATCCCACAACAGATCTAGCAGAAGCTTTACCAGTATCTCCTTCTATATTTATTAATATTACAGGCTTATTAAATTTATCTTTTAATCTTGCTGCTACAATACCAATGATGCCTTCATGCCAATTTTTCCCACTTAGTATCAAAACAGGATCATTAGAGTAATCTTTTGTTTCGTTGAGAATTTTTTGCAAAAGATCCTTTTCAAGAATTTGTCTTTCTTTATTATATTGATCAAGTTCTGAGGCTAATTTAAAAGAACTCTTAGGATTTGTACCTAAAAGCAAATTTGCTCCATGAGAACACTTTCCAACTCTTCCACCAGCATTAATTCTTGGACCAAGCATAAATCCTAAGTGATAAATAGTTGGATTTGTCTCTATTTTACAAATGTCTAATAAAGTTTTTATTCCAAGATTTTTTTTAGATTTTATAATTTTTAAACCTTGTTTTACAAAAGCTCTATTCAAACCTTTTAAAGGGACAACGTCACAAATTGTTCCTAATGTAACTAAATCAAGATAATTTATTAAATTAGGTTCTTTTATTTCATTTTGTAAAAACCAGTCTTTTTTTCTAAGTTCTCTATTTAATGAAACTAAAAAAATAAAAGCAACACCTGCAGCACAAAGATATTTTAAGTCAGAATTATCATCAAAACGATTTGGATTTATTATTGAGAAAGCTTCTGGCAATTTAACTTCAGATTGATGATGATCTAAAACAATTACATCTATATTACTTTTTTTGGCAAAATTTATAGCTTCAAAAGAAAGTGTTCCACAATCAACAGTGAATATTAACTTTACACCTTTATCTATTAATTCTTTAAAACTTTTAATAGATGGTCCATATCCCTCTTTTTTTCGATCAGGTATGTATATTTCATAGTTTAAATTTAATTCAGATAGATAATTTCCAAGTAATGCAGTTGAGGTTGCTCCATCCACATCATAATCTCCAAAAATACCTATTTTGTCTCTGTTTAATATTGTTTGAAAAGTTCTAGA
The DNA here is from genome assembly GCA_902561585.1 of uncultured Pelagibacteraceae bacterium. Lineage (GTDB taxonomy): Bacteria > Pseudomonadota > Alphaproteobacteria > Pelagibacterales > Pelagibacteraceae > Pelagilacustribacter. Next base: position 12,241 of record CACEQK010000009.1, on the reverse strand, counting down.
AGTTGCTTTTTCCATATCAAGAAGAATATTTGGATTAGGAAGGAAATTTTTAATTAAAGGATTTAAAAAAGAATTTATTTCTTCTTTTTTGATTTTTCTAATAGATAAAAGTTTAGAAGTAATTTCATCTAATGAGTAATTATCTTTTATAAAATTTAAGTCTTCCTGATTAAATTGTTTTAATATCCAAGATTTTCCACTTAGTGAAAGTGAATTCATTTATTATAAATATTTTTGATATTTTTAATTGTATTTTCGCTTTTATGTAATACAAAACTGTTAACCTCATATTCATTACCTAAGTCCTTTACCCCATCGGCTAAATCACCAGATGTAACACCTGTTGCACAGAAAATAACATCACCTTTAATCATATCATCAATATTATATTTCTTATTGAAATCAGTAATTCCCAATTTTTTTGCCCTGATTTTCTCTTCCTCATTTAAAACTAATCTACCTTGAATTTGACCTCCATAACATGATAAGGCTGCAGCAACTATTACACCCTCTGGTCCACCCCCTGTGCTATAGTAAATATCATTTCTTGGTTTATCTCCAATTACACTCAGGGCACCAGCGATATCACCATCAGTTATAAAATTAATCTTTACTTTTAAATCATTTAATATTTTAACGATATGTTCGTGTCTAGGTCTTTTTAAAACACAAGCTTGAATATCTGAAATTTTTTTATTTTTTGCTTCTGCTAATATTTTAATGTTTTTTTCAATACCGTTATCTATATCCATTAAATTTTTTGGCAAATTAGTACCAATTACTATTTTTTCCATATACGTGTCAGGAGCTGATAATAAGCAGTTCTTCTCAGAGATTGCTAAAACAGAGAAAGCATTTGGTTGCCCATTAGCTGTAAATTTTGTCCCTTCTAAAGGATCTACGGCTATATCAAATTCTGGTCCTTTAAGAGTTCCTAATCTTTCACCAATGTATAACATTGGCGCTTTATCCATTTCTCCCTCACCTATAACAACCGTGCCTTGCATGTTTATCTTATTTAATTCTCTTCTCATTGGATCAACGGCTCCTTTATCTGCTGCTATTTTGTCTTTTTTTCCTATAAATTTAGAAGCTCCAATTGCTGCTTTTTCTGTAGCTTTCGTGAATAGATTTAAAAATTTTTTATCGATGGCCATCAGTCATCAATTCTTATTAGTTTAGGTTTTCTTTTTATATAATTTTTTTTTGAAATTTCTTTTAAAATTTTATTTAAATTTTTATCTTTTGAATCGTGAGTAATTACAATTACAGATGAAATTTTTTTATTCTTATTGGGATTTTGAATTAATCTTTTTATAGAAGTTTTATTCTTAGAAAAAACATTTGTAATATTAGATAACACACCTGGTTTATCCAATACTTCAAATCTAAAATAGGCTGAAAAAAATCTTTCATTTATATTTTCAAATTTTAATTTTTTTCTTTTCTTTGAAGACAATGAAAAAGGAAATTTTATATTACCTCTTAAAATTGAAGATATATCAGAAATTAGAGCTGATGTTGTGGCCGCAGGCCCTGCTCCTTCACCTTGAATAGTGCTTTGACCTATTGGTTTCCCATCAACAATTACTGCATTTAATACGCCATCTATACCTGCTACGTAAGAGTCTTTTTTGATTAAAGCAGGATGTACTCTTTGATAAATTTTATTATCAATAAGCTCAGCGAAACCTAATAATTTTATTTTATAACCTAGTTTATTGGCATTATCTATGTCCGACTTATCTATGTCTTTAATGCCTTCAACATAAATATTATTATTTAAGAATGAGTTAAAACATAAAGATGATAAAATTTTTAATTTAGAAGAAACATCATCTCCATTTAAATCTGCAGATGGGTTTGTTTCAGCGTAGCCTAATTCTTTTGCCTTTAACAAAACTTCATTAAAGTTTTTATTTTCTTTATCCATTGAAGAAAGTATATAATTTGATGTACCATTAAAAATCCCATGAATTTTTGAAATTTTATTTGCTATTAGACCTTCTTTTAAAGATCGTATGATAGGAACACCGCCACAAACAGATGCTTCAAATTCTAAATTAACTTTATTTTTTTCTGCTATACGAGATAACTGATCTCCATATTTGGCTATTAATGCTTTATTAGCTGTAACAACATGCTTTTTATTTTTTAAGGCATTAAAAACTAATTTTTTAGCAGGACCTTCAGCTCCGCCTATTAACTCAACTATTAAATCTACATTTTTATTTTTTGTAGCGTCAATATAATTATTTAACCATTGTATTTTTTTGATAGAGATATTTCTTTTTCTTTTTTTATTTTTAACTGAAACGAATTTTACAATAGGAACGCAGTTATTTTTTTCTGTTAAAATATTCTTGTTTTCTCGAAGATATTTAAACAAATAACTTCCAATATTACCCAAACCAATTATTGCGATATTTAATTTTCTCATTTAAAATTATTGTCTTGTTGTTATATCAGGAAATTTTTTATTTCTTCCATCATCTAACAAATATTTTGATATTTCATCAATACTACATTTTTTTATTATTGTACAAACATCAACCACATCTTTTCTTCCCTTATTCACATTACTGTTAGTAATTTTTTCTTTTTTATATTTTGTTTTTTTTTGTTTTGATATTTCTTTATTTACAAATTCATTTTCTTTTTTTGTTATTTTTTTAGCTATTTTTTTTTCTTTTTTTCTATTTTTCATATTTTCTTTAATTTTAACAACCTCTTTTTTTGAAAGTGTTTTAATAGGATTATTAGTTGTTTTTTTTGATGAAATACTTATTTTTTTATTACCCAAAGAATTATCTTTTAAATTAAGTTCTACTAGATCCTCTCCAATATCTAATTTTTTGTTAACAATTTTTACCTCGATTGAAAGATTTTCTTCAAAGTATTGTTCAGCCTCAGCTTTGTTAACACATACGTGATCGCCACAAATTAAAACTGTTTTAGGTTTACTACAATTTGATAAAAAAAAAATTAAAGAAATAAGAAGTAATAATTTCATTTCAAACCTAAATGATCAGGAAAGTTATATAACATATTCATGTTCTGTATAGCTTGACCTGATGCTCCTTTTACTAAATTATCTATAGCTGAGAGAATAATTAGCTTATTTTTTATTTTTGTTTCACAAATAGAAATTTCACAATTATTCGTATTTAAAACATTTCCAGAACCCAAAGGTGAATTTAATTTCAAAACTTTAATAAATTTTGATTTTTTATAAAATCTAATTAATGAATTTCTTAAAAGACTCCCAGATTTACCTTTTTTTGTATTTACGTAAATTGAGGTTAATATACCTCTAAATGTGGGTAATAAATGAGGGTTAAAAGAAAACTCAATTTTTTTCTTTGTTAATTTATATAGCTGTTGTTCCATCTCGCAAATGTGTCTATGATTTTTTGTACTATAAGCAAACGTAGAGGAATATAAATTCTTATGTTTAAATTTTTTTTCTAAATTTTTACCAGCACCTGAATAACCAGATTTAGAGTCAATAGTTATATTTTGATTTTTTATTAAATTGTTTTTTATTAATGGTATAAGAGGAATTTGTACTGATGTTGGATAACAACCCGGATTTGAAATTATTCTAATTTTTTTATCAATTTTTTTATTAAGCTCAGGTATTGAATATAAAGAATGTTTTATTAAATTTGTTGCTTTATGTTTAATCTTATAATTTTTTTCATAAATTTTTGGATTAATTATTCTAAAATCTGCAGACAAATCGATAAATTTTAATTTTTTATTTTTTTTATAAATCTTATTAATAAGTTTCTGTGCCTCTCCATTTGGCAATGATAAAAATATTACATCTAAAATATTCCAATTAATCTTATTTACAGAGGATATTTTAGGTAATTTTTTTTTAATTCTTTTATCAAAATAATTAATTTTTTTACCTAAATTTTTAGTAGCGCATAGGTATTTGATCCTTACTTTAGGGTGTTTTGATAACATTAAAATAAGGTCTAAACCCGTATACCCTGTTGCTCCTATTACGGCTATATTTATTTTATTATATGCAGACATAATTTCTTATATCATCGTCTTTAATAATAGTTAAACTTAAATGATTATCTTTTAGAAAATTGAAAGCTTCTTCTTGCTTTTCGATGTCCGTATTTTTTCCGTTCGACTACTCTTGAGTCTCTCGTGGTGAGTTTATCTTTTTTTAAATTTTTCTTTAAATTTTCATCGTGTGAAATTAATGCTTTTGAAATACCTAAAATAATTGCACCTGCTTGACCAGATAAACCTCCCCCTTTCACTGAGCATTTAACATCATAATTTGATGCGACTTGAGAGATTTCCAATGGTCTAGTGACAATTATTTGATGAACTGGTCTTTTAAAATAATCATTCATTTTTAAACCGTTTACATGAATGTTTCCAGATCCTTTTTTTACCCAAACTTTTGCGATTGATCTTTTTCTTCTGCCAGTAGCATATTTACTGTCTTTAAAATCTAATTTAATTTTTTTTATTTTAGGTGCAGTTTGATTAGCTTGTTCCATTATTTAACCGTATTACTTTTATGTAATTTTTCAAATTCAATAATTTTTGGTTTTTGAACATCATGAGGATGTTTGTCACCATTATAAATTTTTAGTTTTGTTAGTTGTTCCTTTGCAAGAGGACCGCTAGGCAGCATTCTTTTTACAGCTAATTTTAAAATTTGCTCTGTTTTTTTCTTTTCTTTGAGTGTTTGAGGTGTTGTCTCCTTTATTCCACCAGGATGACCTGTGTGTCTATAATATTTTTTGTTAATAAATTTTTTTCCAGAAAATTTTATTTTATCTATATTCGTTACAATAACAAAATCTCCATTATCCATATGAGGGTTAAAAGTAGATTTATTTTTTCCTCTCAAAACTTTGGATATGTATGCAGCTAATCTCCCAACTGCTGCATTTTGAGCGTTTATGATATACCAGTCTTTTTTTATGTCTTTCTTTTTAATAAAAGGTGTCATGATAATGGGCGATAAATACAAAGATTACTAAATAAAGTCAATTTATTTTGCATTTAAATAATGTAGATTTAAAGCACTAAATACTAATAACACACCCATAATTTGATGCAAAGATGCTAAATAGATATTTAGGCCACTTATTAATGTAGCTACACCAATAGTAACTTGAAGAAATACAATTAAAATTAAAAATTTTAGTGGTTTAAATAAGTTTTCTTTTTTTTTAGTATGAATAAAAATTGATAAAAATATTACATATAAAATAATAAAGTATGCAAAATTTCGATGGTAAAATTGTACTAAAGAATGGTTACTAAATTTAAGAAGGTGTTTTGGTTCATTTATTACTAAATCATTCGGAAAATAAGAGTTTCCCATTAAAGGCCATGTTTGATAAATCATTCCTGCATCCAATCCTGAAACAAATGCACCCATGATTATTTGAATAAAAATAATAAAAATTAAAAAATGATAGGGAAAATTATTTTTTGTAAATATAAAAAAATATTTATACTTTTTTTCACTAAAATTTTTTAGTAGCCAAAAAATAGTTGAAATTATTATTAACGCAAAAGATAAATGAAGAGCTAATCTATAATGACTTACGCTTACATTATTAATTAGGCCACTTTTAACCATATACCAACCAATAATTCCTTGAAAAATTATAAGAAAAAAAATAATTAAACAAATTTTTAAGTATTCCTTTTTAATCCTTTTTGTTAAATAAAAAAAAATTAATGGAATTAAAAAAAATAAACCAATAATCCTTGCTAACATTCTATGATAATATTCCCAATAAAATATAATCTTAAACTCTTCGATACTCATATCAAAATTTATAATTTTAAATTGAGGAATAGATTTGTATTTATTAAAATATAAATTCCACGTGGTATCATTTAAAGGTGGCAACACACCTTTAAATAACTCCCATTCAACAATGGATAGACCTGAATTTGTTAATCTTGTGAAACCGCCCACTATTATTATTAAAAAAACTAATAATAAAGATATTGCTAACCAAAACTTAAATAAGGTATTTATTTTTGCTTCTTTTGATAACATTTATATATTATATATTTATTACATAATTCTAAAATTTTAAAATTGTCGCTATGATTAATAAAAATATTCTAAAAATAAGAAAAGATTTAGACAAACTTGATAATAAATTACTTAATATCATTAAAAAAAGATCGCTTCTCGTAGATATGGTTATAAAAAATAAAAAATTTAAAAAAGATATAATCGATAGAAAGAGGATTTCTATAATTTTGAAAAATATTACCAAGAAATCTAAAAGAAAGAAAATTGATCCTTTAATAACTGCAAAAATATGGAAATCTATGATTAGAGCTTTTATAGATTATGAGTTTAGGAATTTTAAAAAAAAATAATTATTTACTATGTGGTGGTAGTTTTTTTTCTATAAAAAACTCGTGTTTTCTTGTGTTGGGATTGTATTTTTTTAACTTTAACTTTTCTTTAGCTTTTTCACCTTTAGTCGGCTTTTTAGCATAGTAAATAAACTTGCTATCAGGATTACTTTCTGGAACCATTCGAACTTTAAGATGAGTTTTTTTTGCCATAATTTTTAATTTTATTTACTTTTTCTAAAAGAGATTTTGATTTATTTTTTAAGTTAAACTTATAATATTTTTCTTTTAAACTAAGTTTGTTACTGTCGTCAAGTTTATTTAATTTTAAGTTCATTAGTTTTTTTACTCCAGAAATAGTAATTTGTTCATTTTTAAGCAAAAACTTTATTAATTTTACAATTTCAATTTGTTTAGATGAATAGTATCTTCTCTTATTTATTATCTTTGGCTTAATTTGAGAAAATTCTTTTTCCCAGTACCTCAATATATGATTTTGTGGTTTTTTTGTTATAGGATCAACCAAATCCAAAATCTTTGAAGCTTCAGAAATATTAAACATTTTATTCATGAAATTTAGTAATTCTTTTTGATAAAATAAATCTTACAGATTTTCTAGCTGAGATTTTATATTCTTCTTTTGTTTTAGGGTTTCTGCCAATTCTCTCTTTTTTTTTTATTATTTTAAATGTACCAAAATTTTTTAAATTAAAATATCCTATACTTATGTTCATAATTATTGAAGAAATAATATCGTCAATTAATTTTTTTGAATAATATTCTGAGAAACCTAATTTTGCACGTAAAGCTCTAACTAAATCAATTTTTTTTATATTATATTTATTCAACTTTGGAAATATTTAGGTTTTTTTTAATTTCTGACATTAGATTTCCTTTTATAATTCTATAGCATAAATCTAAAGAGTGATAGAAACCAATAGAGTCTATACCCCCATGACTTTTGACAACTGGGCCATTTAAACCTAGGAGAATAGCGCCATTATATTTTCTAGGATCTAATTTTTCTTTAAACTTTTTTAATGCAAAATAAGAAAACAATAGAGAAATTTTAGATAATAAATTTTCAGTAAGAGATTTTTTTAAATTATTCGTGATAAATTTTGCTGTACCTTCAGCTGTTTTTAAAGCAACATTTCCTGTAAATCCGTCTGATACAATAACATTTGACTTACCATTTGTTATTTCATTACCCTCTATATAGCCATTATAAGTAAAATTTTTTTTATTTACTGAATTGCGTAGTTGTTGACTCGTTTTTTTCAAAATTTCTGTGCCTTTTATTTCTTCAGATCCAATATTTAAAAGAGATACAACAGGTTCAATATTAGGAAATAAAGATTTAAAAAGAGCAGCGCCTAATATAGCAAAATCAATTAGATTTTGATCATTACAATCAATATTTGCACCCAGATCTAAAACAACATTTAAACCTTTATCGTTAGGCCATAAACCTGCTAAAGCAGGCTTGCTTACACCCTCCATCATTTTTAAAATCATTCGTGAAATAACTAGTAAAACTCCAGTGTTACCTGCTGACAAACTTATATCTGATTTACCATCTGCTTGGTGTTGTAAACAATCCCACATACTGGTATTTTTAGAATTCTTAATTGCAGTTAAAGGACTCTCTTCATTTGATATAACTTTATCCGAATTAAATATGTTTATATTGTTTTGACTAATATTAAGTTCTTTAATTTTCTTTTTAATTTCATCTTCTTTTCCAAAGATATTTAAAATAAAATCATCATGTGAAGATTTTTTCTTTAAGAAAAGTTTAATACCCTCAATTATTTTATTTGGAGAATTATCTCCGCCCATTGCATCAATTGCAATTGAAATTTTTTTTGACATGCTATTTTATTAAATATCTAGAATTTTTTTACCGTTATAATAGCCTGACTTTAAATCAATATGATGTGAGAGTTTATACTCACCGCTTTTTTTATCTTCAACTATATTTATTGTTTTTAACTTGTGATGAGATCTTCTCATTTTTTTTTTTGAGATTGATGTTTTTCTTTTTGGTACAGCCATAACTAATTACGAAAATTTATAGACTCTTTTACCATATTATCAAGTGCTAGTTTTGAGCAATAATTGTAAAAATTAACAAAATAACCCTCAAACTCTTTATAATTACTACTTTCTTCATGGCTAAATTCTTCAAAATATTTAGAAATTAATTTAAAGTTAATTGTTATCTTTTCACTTTTTAATTCTAATCTTATTTTTATCAAAATATCATAAAGAATTTTATTTAAATCTTTCATTTTTTTATTTACTGAGACATCTCCATAACCGAGTTCTCTTAGATTATATTCTATATTATCAAATAAACTATCATATTGGCCTTGGTCAAATTTCTTACCTTTATCTTTATGAATTATCATAAAAATAGAAAAATGGATGAACATCAGGTAAATTCTTGTTTCAAAATTATCTTTTAGTTTAATATTTTTGTAAAAAAAAATATTTCTAGCTAAAGTTAAGAGTATGTTGTACAAAAGATTGTTATGTTTTTTCACTTAAAATACTATTTGTTAATATTTTTATCTACAACAATATTTATTTTAAATGCTTGTAAATTACAAGAGCCAACAAAAAGTCATGGAATATTATATCTGGAAAATCGTTCAAAAAAATTAACTTTAAATAAGTCTAATATTAATGATGCAATAGAAATAATTGGGGAACCTCATACTAAATCTATAGATAATAAAAATGAATGGATTTATATTGAACGGGTCCTAACTAAAGGAAAGTTTATAAAATTAGGTCAAAATATTCTAAAAACAAATAATGTTCTTATTTTGAATTTCGATAAATTTGGGATTTTAAAAAAAAAAACTTTCTTAGATAAAAATTCAAAAAATAATATTAAATTTACAAGTATTGAAACTAAAAACTCTCTTTCACAAAAAAGTTCAGTTGAAAAGTTTTTAGAGAGCTTGAGAAAAAAAATGTATCAAAAATAGCTTATTAATGAGCTATTACCGCTAATAGTAACAAAGCAACAATATTAGTTATTTTTATCATTGGATTAACAGCAGGTCCTGCTGTATCTTTGTATGGGTCACCAACTGTATCACCTGTAACTGCTGATTTATGTGCTTCAGATCCTTTCCCACCGAAATTTCCATCTTCAATATATTTTTTAGCATTATCCCAAGCACCACCTCCTGCTGTCATTGATACAGCAACAAAGAGACCTGTAATAATAACACCTAACAACATTGCTCCTAAAGATGATAAAGCTGCTTCAATCCCTCCAATTTGTAAAATTATGAAATAAAGCACTATTGGAGATAATACAGGTAACAAAGATGGTATGATCATTTCTTTAATCGCTGATTTGGTTAATAGATCAACCAATCTTCCATAATCTGGTTTTCTTTTTCCTTTCATAATTCCTGGTATCTTTTTAAATTGTCTTCTTACTTCTATAACAACAGATCCGCCTGCTCTTCCAACTGCTTGCATTCCCATTGAACCAAACAAATAAGGTAACATTCCTCCTATAAGTAGACCAGCTACAACAAACGGATTAGATAAATCGAATGTTACGTTAACACCTTCAAGTGAAGAGCCTTTTACAGTGGAAAAATATTTAATATCCTCAGTATAAGCTGCAAATAAAACTAATGCTCCTAATCCGGCAGATCCTATTGCATAACCTTTAGTTACAGCCTTTGTAGTATTTCCAACAGCGTCTAAAGCGTCAGTAGTTTTTCTAACATTTTTAGGTAGTTTAGACATCTCAGCAATTCCTCCAGCATTATCTGTTACTGGACCGTATGCGTCCAATGCAACAACCATTCCAGTTAAAGCTAACATTGCAGTAACTGCGATTGATATACCAAATAAGCCAGCGAGTTCATTTGTATACAAAATTCCCGCAACAATAATTAATGCTGGTATTGCTGTAGCTTCCATCGAAATAGCTAATCCTTGAATTACATTAGTTCCGTGTCCTGTAGTAGAAGATTGCGCTACTGTTTTAACGGGTCTATAATTAGTCCCAGTGTAATATTCGGTTATCCAAATTAATAATCCTGTAATAGCAAAACCAACGACACCACAAATATATAAATCAATTCCATTAAAGTTTTTATTATTATTAGAGTAATTTTCTGTTAATCCTATAATAGAGTCTGTCACAGGATATAAAATAATTAACGATGTAATGGCTGTTACAATAAATCCTTTATAAAGAGCTCCCATAATATTTTTGCTTTTTCCAAGTTTAACAAACCAAGTGCCAATTATTGAAGTGATGATACAAGCTCCACCAATAGCTAAAGGATAAACCATTAAGTTATAATTATTAGGAAAAAATATTGAAGCAAGAACCATGGTTGCAACTATAGTTACTGCATAAGTTTCAAATAAATCTGCAGCCATTCCTGCACAGTCTCCTACATTGTCACCCACGTTGTCGGCTATAACGGCTGGGTTTCTAGGATCATCTTCTGGAATTCCTGCTTCTACTTTTCCAACTAAATCAGCTCCAACATCTGCTCCTTTAGTAAATATTCCTCCTCCAAGTCTTGCAAAAATTGAAATAAGTGATGCTCCAAAACCCAGAGCAACTAGCGCATTAATAATTTCTCTGTTATCAACATTTAGATTAATTAAAATAATATAATAAATAGTAATTGCTATTAAAGCTAATCCTGCAACTAATAATCCTGTTATTGCACCAGACTTAAATGCAATTGTTAGGCCAGCTTGTAAGCTTTTCCTTGCTGCTTCAGCAGTTCTAACATTAGCTTTAACTGATATAAGCATTCCAACATAACCGGCAACACCAGATAGAAATGCTCCTATGAAATAACCAATTCCAACTAGATAACTAAAAAAATAAGTTACAATTGCTAAAACTATAAAACCAACTATGGCGATAGTTTTGTATTGTCTATTTAGATAAGCTTTAGCTCCAATTTGAATTGCTTCTGCTATTTCCTGCATTCTTGGATTTCCAGCGCTAGATGAAATTATCTGGCCTGATAACAAATAACTGTACGCCACAGCTAAAATTCCAGTAAACGAAATTAAGTAAAGTAATTGTAAATAATCAGTCATTTAAAAATAAAAGAGACATAGATGCCAAAATAATTTTAAAAACGCAAGTTAAACTTGCTTAAAATAACACCTATTTTATTCATCTTTTCTTAAAATTTTAGCAATTTTATCAAGGATTGCATTCAAATATCCTATTTGAATTTTTTCAAGGAAGTGTTCCGAGACTAATAGGTATTCAGATATTATCACCTTTTTAGGTGTATTATGTTTAAACATAAGTTCAAATAATGCTGCAAATAGAATGATTTTTAATAACTTATCAGTTTTTTTTAAATTAATATCTTCTCTTAAATGGGAGTTTATTGTTTCTTCTAATAAATCAGATCTCTCTAGTGTGCCTGTTACAACATCCTTTATAAATTTTTTATATTGACTTTTTGGGTATTCAATTAAACTGTTAGGGTTAATTAATGAACTATAAAGTTTTTGTATAACTTTGATTCTAGGAGAGGAAATTTTAGATTTTTTTAGGCTCATTTTTTAAAATCATAATTACTGCATTAGCAGACTCTGAACCTTTGTTTGGCTTATTTTTATTATTTTTAATACTTCTATTTTTTGCCTGATTAATATTTAGCGCTGTAATAATTCCATTTCCTATAGGTTTGTTAAAATTTATTGAGAGATTTAAAATTGAATTAAAAACAGAAGAACATATAAAATCAAAATGAGGTGTTTCTCCTTTTACGACACAACCTAAAGCTACAAATCCATCATATTTTTTTATATTTTTTTTAATTGCAATAGGTATTTCGTACACACCCGG
>CACEQK010000008.1 GCA_902561585.1 uncultured Pelagibacteraceae bacterium | reverse complement strand
TCTCTAAATTTAAAAAAGAAATTAAGGAGAGAAGTGAAAGACAAAAGCAGCTCAAACTTAAGGCAATGGAACGAGAAAAAGCTGAAGCCCAAAAAAAATTAGTTCAGGCTGAAGAACGAGCATTAAGAGGTAAGGAACTTGAATTAAAACAGGAAAAGCAATTAGAAAGAGAGAGGAAAAAAGATCTTCAAAGATTTATTAAACTTGAACAAGCAGAGTTAAATCGTGAACAGTTTGAGAAGCAGAAAAAAATTCAAGAACAATTAAGAATAGAGAAAAAAATTGAGCAGTTTAGAAAACGTGAAGAATTAGAAATAAAAAATCTTGAAAAATATGTTTTAAAACAACAACGTGAGTCATATTCAGATGTTCAAGAGCGAATACAAAAAATCAAAGAAAAATATAAAGTCTTAAGAGAACAAAAAGTTTTAGATGAATTAAAAGAAAGATTAAACAAGCTTGGAATTAAAATAGAAGATCAAGAAAGCAAAGAGTCTTTGCTTGAGAAAGAGCGAATTCATAATGAAGAAAGACAAAAAGTCGAGCTAGCTTTAGAAAGTTTCTATAGATCAGCACATAGTTTGTGTTTTCAAATTAATAAACGTTATATCCCAAGATACTTAAGTATTTTGAGAGTAACAGATAGACGTTTTGAAACGGGTGAAATTTTTATTAAGTGGGATGAAGCCTCAGATGAAAATTGGCTGTTATTAATTTATATTAAAAAAAATAGCGAGAATAATGATGTAGTTGTAATAGAAGACAAATCAAATCCAGAGCAAAGTACGATACATGAATTTCAACCTAATGAAATTTTTAAAGCTTCAGACGTCATGGTTGATGCTTTAACAAAGTTACTAGACAGTGAGAGAAATAAAAGAAAAGCTAGTTAATTATCTGGTTTAATTTTTTAACTTCCCCAATTTTAAAAATAATAGCATCATTTTTACTGAAACCATATTTTTCTGCACCGGCTTTAAATCTTTTTGGTGGTTCCATTATTGGTTCTAAAGATAACACTACCGTTCCCCAGTGCATTCCTATTACTTTTTTGCTTTTTAAGTCTTTAGATATTTGCAAAGCTTCTTCTGGATTGGTGTGATAAACTGATTTATCTTTAACTGGCATCATAGGATAAAAATTATACGCACCAATATTTATAAATGTTAAATCTATAGGTCCAAATTTGTTTCCTAGTTCTTTATAGATGTTTCCGAAGCCAGTATCACACGCAAACAAAATTTTCTTACCCTTATACTCAATAAGAAAATTACCCCATAATGTTTTATTAATATCAAATAAACTTCTTCGAGACCAATGAACAGCTGGTAATAAAGTTACTTTGATGTCGTCATTAACCTGAATTTCTTGATACCAATCAAGCTCATTTACATCTTTATAATTTCTAAAATATTTCCCAAGTTTTAATGGAAGAATAACTTTTGATTTTTTATAAGGAAAATTTCTTATTGTAGACATATCTTGATGATCGTAATGGTTATGAGTTAGAAGAAATAAATCAACTGGAGGAATTTCATTAAGATTTATAGCTGGGGGAACGTACCTTTTAGGTCCAAAAATTAATGGACCGGTGTTTTTTGAAAAAACTGGGTCAGTTATAATTGTGGTATTTCCTAATTTGATAAGAAAAGTTGCATGACCTATCCAAGCAATATGATCATTATTTTTATTTTTTTTAAGCTCTTCTAAAACTTTTACTCTTGGAACGACATGGTCTTTAGGAATTTCGATTTTAACTTTTTTTCGTTCTTCATTGAAAATCTTATACGACCACTTTGCGTTTGGATCTCTTTCAGGGGACCCTTCTGGATTTCTAAAAGTTCCATCAGGTAAATGGTGATAAGGTCGTTTTTCCATTGCAATCAACTCAAGGCTAAAAAAAAAAATGAATAAAAAAAAAGATAGAAATTTTTTCATTATTTCTACTTATATTTTTCTCTAGTCTTATTATTTATTTTATTCCCATATTCTTTAATTTTATCCCATTCATTTTTATTATTTTTCTCTTCTTTTTCTGCTTTATAAGAGACAATTAAAGGAAGAATTATTAGAGCTAAAACGATTACTAAACAAGAAATAATAAGGGATAAATTCATATCCCTTATTATCATAAATTATTTTAATTTAAACAGCTATTTAGCTATCCAGACAATTTGACTTATTAATTCTCTTGTCAAAATCTTTCTGGGCCTCTTTGCTTACTACCCAAACATAAGAGGACTCTTGTAACTTACTAGCATCAGCAACCGTACAACGTTTGCCAATTTTTACTTTCGCCATATTTCCACCGGCACAATTGGCTAACAAAAGTAATAACGATAAAATAGATAATGTTTTCATAATCATTGAAATAATTTAAAAGTCTGATTTTTACTTGGCATAAATTAGTCAAAAAAAAGAAAAATTTATCTTTGTTGAAACGAAACTCTTTAATGATTATTGTTCATTATATGGCAGATCATATTTATAAAACAAAAGTTTACTATGAGGACACTGATGCTGGAGGTATCGTTTATTATGCCAGGTACTTACATTTCATTGAACGAGCACGAACAGAGATGATTTATGATCATTTTAAACTCAACCATAAACAGTTGAGAGACCAATTTAATGCAATCTTTGTGGTTAGAGAATGCAATGTAAAATACTTTAAATCTGCAAATTTTGAAGACCATTTACAGGTTAAAACGAAGGTCATAAAAAAATCACCCGTAAGACTTAACTTATTACAAGAAGTTTCTAGAGATAATGAAACATTAGTTTCAGCACAGATTGAATTAGCAGTTATAGACAGCAATGGGTCTGTCAGCAAACTTCCGAAAGATTTATTAGAAAAAATATAAATTTGACCAATAGCAGACAAATCTTTGCCTAAATCTGTAGCTAAATTCAAAGCAAGTTTGCAATTTTAGCATTACTTAATCAACTTAAAATAAACTAAAAAGGAAATATGAAATTAAAAGCACTTAGAAAAATTAAAAACAAATCAACTACTAGAAAATTAAGAAGAGTTTCTTTATTCGAGCTTCAAAACTCGCCAAAAGCTTTACTTTTTAGAGCAAGAGCTTAACATCTTTCCTCCATATCTATTTAATGGCCTAATGAACATTAGGCCATTGTTTTTAGGGCCATAATTGTTAAATTAATCTGTGAAAACTAAGAAACAAAATAACAAAGTAGCCATCATTATGGGCTCACAAAGCGATTATTCCATAATGAAAGACTGCGAAAAAATCCTTAAATTACTTAAAGTTAAATACCAAACTTTAATAGTTAGCGCTCATCGAACCCCAAAGCGAATGTTTCAATTTGCAGAAACAGCAGAAAAAAATGGTTTTGGTGTGATCGTAGCTGGGGCAGGCGGAGCTGCACATTTAGCAGGCATGGTTGCTTCTTTAACTACTTTACCGGTTTTAGGAGTACCTATGGAGACTAAAAAAATAAAAGGTCTAGATAGTTTGCTATCTATGGCACAAATGCCGAAAGGTGTACCCGTAGGATGTCTTGCAATTGATGGAGCTTTCAATGCAGGTATTCTTGCCGCTTCAATAATTGGTAACTTTGATACAAAAGTAAAATCAAATTTAGAAAGATGGAGAAGACTCCAAACTCAATCTATTAAAAAAAAACCTAAATAATAAATGTCTGACATCACTTTAGGGATTATAGGCTCAGGTCAATTAGGTTCACTACTTTGTCAGGCTGCTAAAAAACTCAATGTAAAAACTGTAGTGATATCTGATGACGAGCAAGGTCCTGCTCAAAATTATGCTAATGAATTTATTTATTCTAAATACGACGATGAAAGCAAGATAAAAGAATTTATTGATAAAGTTGATATCGTAACTTTTGAATTCGAAAATATCCCAGTAGATATTTTAAAAAAAATAGAATTAAAGAAAAAAGTCTTACCCAAACCTGAGATAAATAAAATAATTCAAAATAGAAAGTTAGAAAAAACTTTTGTAAATGATTTAGGTATAAAAACTACAGACTGGGTTTTTATTAAACAAGCTGGAGATGTTGAAAAGAATAAAAACTTATTACCTGGAATTTTAAAGTCAAATACACTTGGTTATGATGGGCACGGTCAATTTGTTCTAAACTCTCTTGACGATGTAAAAAAAGATTGGTGCTTTACTGCTGATTATATTTTAGAAAAGAAAGTAAACTTAAAGAAAGAAATATCAGTTGTAATTACAAGATACTTGAACGGTGAAACTTATGTTTATGAACCCATAGAGAATATTCATAAAGACCAAATTTTAAATCATTCAAAAATCCCTGCTGATATAAATAAGGAAATTTTTACTAAAGCACAGAGTAACGCAAAACTTATTGCAGAAAAATTAGATTACGTTGGCACGATGTGCGTTGAATATTTCATCGACCAAGATGATAATTTACTAGTTAATGAAATTGCACCAAGAGTTCATAATTCAGGTCACTTAACAATAAACGCATTTAGCGTCAGCCAATTTGAAAATCATGTAAGAGCAGTATGTGATTTAGGTCTAGAAAAAGTAGAAAAAATTTCTAATGCTGAAATGTTCAATGTTTTAGGAAAAGATATTGAAACTTATAGATCAAAAACATTTAATAAAGATGAATTCTTTTATGACTATGGAAAAAAATCTATTAAAGATAAAAGAAAAATGGGACACCTTACAGTTTTAAAAAAATAATTATTTAATCGTTATTCTATGCATAACCCTTCTGCAGTTCTTGATCTCACTAGCCATATGCAGAATGCTTAAATTATCCCAAAGACAGATATCACCTTTAGTCCACTCATATGAAAATATGAATTCTTCTTTGTTTACGTGATCTACTAAATAATTTTTTAAATATTCAGCCTCATCTTCTTTTACGTTTTTAATTTTCATTAAATGTCCTGGTGAAACATATAAGGTTTTTTTGCCATCAACAGTAATAACAATTGGATGCTCAGCTTCCATGCTCTCTGAAGATTTGATACCCATTTCTTTTTCTCGTTCAAGTCTTGTGACCGCTATAGGACCTGCTGATGAAAAAACTCCAGTAGCATCTTTAATTTTTTCTTTGATATCATCTGGTAATTTGTCGTAAGCATTAAAACCAGATGAGAATATAGTATTACCTTGACCAGCTGGTATCTCCTTACCCATTAACATTGTATATCTTGGTCTGTCATCAGATAAATAGCTCGTGTCCTGGTGAAGCCAGCTAGAACCAAAGCTTAAGTTTTTATCATCAGGCTTTCTCTCGATTACGTTTATAAATGGAAATTTTTCATCCAGGCCTTTAAGTCTTGGATACACTACAGGCTGACCAATAGTTTTTGCAAAGTTTTGATAAGTTTCAGGGTCAAGATTTTGCTCTTTAATAAATATCACTCCGAATTGGTTTAAAATCTTTTTTATTTCTGTAGCTTGCTCTTGATCAAGGGATTTTAAATTAATGTCGTTGATATAAGCTCCAACATTATTTTTTCCTGGTGAGATAGATAAATTCATTTAATTCAAAGGTTTAATTAAAGCAGGGTCGTTATTTACCGGGTTATTAATATCTTTTGATATCTCATGGAATTTTAGTTCTGGCGGCTTAATAGAGTTTAAAATTTCCATGACATCTTTTTTTACATTTAAATAGTTGTTTATTTGACTTTGATTAATAATTAAAGGCTCTCTATGATGAATTGAACGTATTTTTTCAGTTGCTTCTCTAGTAATTAAGCAAAATTGGTTTTTTTGATAAATAGCTGCAAAAAACATTAGTTCATCGTTTTCCTTAGTAAAATAATAAGGAGTTTTACTTTTATCTTCTCTTTTCCATTCGTAATAACCATCTGCAGGTACAATACATCTTGAGGTTTGAATAAGGTTTTTAAATGTAACTTTTTCCATCAATGTTTCTTTTCTAGCATTGATTAGAGGAGAAAACTTATCAAGCTTCTTCGACCAACCAGGGACTAATCCCCATTCACATAATTCAAGTGCTTTTCCATTTGTATAAGACTTTATAATTGGAAGTTGTTGGGTAGGATGAGCATTAAAATTATCACTATCCTCAACTTTAATATTCGTTTTAACGATATCGACTGTTTTAGTAACAGGCTTTCTTATTGTATATCTTCCACACATTATTTCTTCTTTTTTTCTCTTTTTAGTTTTCTTTTTTCTTTTAAAGTTAATTTTGCTTTTTTCATTACACTTGAGTCTTTAAAACTTTTTCCACTATATCTTTTTGACATTAAGCCTCTACAATTTCATATTTCTGTTCTCCAAGATGATCAACTTTAAGATGGAGTTTATCACCTATTTGAAGAAATTTTTGTGGTTTTTGCTCCATGCCAGTTCCAGCAGGGGTACCCGTCGATATAATAGTGCCGGGCTTTAAGGTTAAATATTTACTAATATGTGTAATTAGAAATTTTACTTTAAATATCATATTTTTAGTATTTCCATTTTGCCTAACTTCACCATTTACACTTAAAGATAAATTAATATCGTTTACATCTTGAATATGTTCTTTAGTAACTAAATTTCCACCAGCAGGAGCACACCAAGATTTTCCTAGTGTCCAATGTCCATTACCAATTACTTTTTGAACATGACGATCAGAAATGTCATTTAGAATAAAATAACCAAAAACATAATCTAGCGCCTCATCTTCAGAAACATTTGAAGCTTCTTTTCCTATAACAACAGCAAGTTCCACTTCGTAGTCTAGTTTTTCTTGTGTTTTATTTTTTTTAATTGGATCAAAGGGCCCTTGAAGACAATCGGGACTTTTATTGAATACTATTGGATAGTCTGGAAGCTTAGATCCTGTTTGTTCAGCATGTAGTGAATAATTTAAACCGATACAAAGAATATTACTTGGTCTATTAATACAAGAACCTATTCTGATACCTTTTTTTACCTCAGGTAATTCTTCTAATTTAATTTGCTCTAATTTTTTTAAATTATCAAAGTTTAATGTTTCAGGATTTAAATCTTCAATATGAGAAGAGAGATCACGCATAATATTATTAGCATCTAAGGCAGCAACTTTTTCATGCCCAAGGTCTCCTACTCTTAATAATTTCATGTAATAATTTTAGATAAGAATTATCTATTTTACAAATTTTTTAATTCTTTCTTCTGTGGTTGTATCCGGACCAGAATAAGGAGTTTCGTAAGAATTTGTACGAGTTAAAACGTCAATTCCTTTTGTAAAAATAAAGATAAAGAAAATTATAAAAAATACTGCAAAAATTTTTGCTGGATTATAGTTTCCAGACTGAAAAACACTAATAGGTTGTTCTTGTTTTTTGTGGAAAAATTTAAACGTTAAATAAACAGCAATGATCAAACCGATGTGTCCCATAACTACGCCAGCCCAACCAAAGATGAATGAAGTCATAGAAAAAACATATAAGCTGAAAACAGTCGACCAAACAAAAGATAATACGATTAATATTTGTAATCTAACTGCTTTTGGTAAACTTCTAAGGTCATTTTTAGAATCGTCGAACATAATATTCGCGCTCTCAATCATAAAAGCTTTTAATTTATCAATCATATTTGACTTATATCTTTTATGATAAAAAAGTAAATTACTACAATTGTTGTGCAGTTTTTCTTACTTTTTCCATATGTTTTTCAAAAATCTCTTTAGGCATATCAGGTAAGACTTCATAGAAACGAAGATATTTTACCTTCATTCCACATAGCCCGCTAAAGACCATTTTTTTAATTCTTCTTGGAATTTGTTGAATAATTGCTGATACAAAAAAACTAGGACCGCCATAGGTCATACTTATGATAGCAGTTTTGCCCTTAAGCATGTTTGGCACTGGAAAGCCATAGTTTCGAAAAACTTTCTTATATTTAAATGCCCATGGTGGAGTAAAAACATTTGCAATAAAATTTTCAGTAGCAGAATTCATTATGTAGTTATGGCAAGGACTCATTACCATCATAATATCAGCTTGCTCTAATCTTTTTCGATAATCTAAAATTTGTTCATCAGGCCCGCCACCGTCCCAGAATTTTATTTGTTTTTCGTCATAGACATTTACTAAATCAATTTCGTGTCCCTTTTTTTTAGCCTCTTCTATGAAGGTATCTCTTATTGCTGCATTAAAACTTGAACCAGATTTATATCTATTGTGACCAAAAATAATGAATATTTTTTTTAACATTAGTCACTGTCTATATCTTTTTCTTTTTCTTTCCAGAAAAAAATACCACTACCAATACCAATTGCTATCGCTGAAACTATCCAGGCATATTCCTGTTCGCTGTAAAGCACCAAACCACCAAATACAATAAGGATTATTCCAAGCGTTTTATTATTCATTGACATTTAATACGCTTATATTAAAGTTTGACTGTCCATAAGTCATGGAAAAAAAGACTCGGCATTCGCATGCCGGACTCCATAAGGGAGTTGCAAAGCGGTTGAAGAAAGGAGATGTGATGGATAGATTTTCACGTTTGCTTGGTAAGTTCAGCCGAGAAAAGTCAGAGGCTAAACTAGCAAGCGCACTTAATAAAAAAGCTGAAGCTCCAGCAGCAAATGCTAATGGAACATCAGGCTATTTGATTAAGGAAGGTCGAAATGCAGGGAAAATTCTCAAGCATTTAAAAATTGACCAATCAAAACTTTAACTAATCTTATGGAGTGGGGTTTCAATACCCCACTCAAGTCTTTAATATCTCATTAATGGATAAACAAAATTTCTACGATCTAAATTTTGATCAATTAAAAAATTTTCTAATTGAAAAAGCAAAAGTAGATGAGAAAAAAGCTAAGATGCGTGCACAGCAAATGTTTAATGCTGTTTACAAAAAGAACATCAAAAGCTTTGATGAACTTACAACCTTTGGTCTTGAGCTCAGAGATAAGATTAAAAATTTAATATCTTTAGAAAAACCTAAAATTATTGATATTCAAAAATCAAAAGATGGAACAATCAAATTCCTTCTAGAACTTAAAGACAAAAGAAATGTAGAGACAGTTCTTATTCCAGATAAAACACTTAGTCGTTATACAATATGTTTATCTGTTTCTGTTGGTTGTTATTTATCATGTGAGTTTTGTGCAACTGCACAAATTTCAAAAAGTTTAGTTAGAAATTTAAGTCCTGGTGAAATTATTTCACAAATTATTTTATGCAAAGATTATATAGATGATTGGTCTACTCAAAAGAAAATAACTAACCAAGTATTAATGGGAGAAGGAAGTCCATTTTTAAATTTAGACAACGTAAAAGTTGCAATTGATAACTCAAAAAATAAAGACGGTTTAGAATATGGAAGAACAAGAATTACAGTAAGCACAGTTGGAGTTGGAATTAAAAAAGATGAAATGAATGCTATTGAATGGGCTGCTAAAGAA
The DNA here is from genome assembly GCA_902561585.1 of uncultured Pelagibacteraceae bacterium. Classification (GTDB taxonomy): domain Bacteria; phylum Pseudomonadota; class Alphaproteobacteria; order Pelagibacterales; family Pelagibacteraceae; genus Pelagilacustribacter. The sequence goes on along the minus strand of CACEQK010000008.1, from coordinate 18,452 downwards.
TTAGACGTATACTTAGCTTGGAGCCTTCATAGCTCAATACCAAAACACAGATCAGAGATCATGCCTATCAATGAGAAGTATTCAATCAACTCTCTTATTCCACAATTAAAAAAATATTATGATCAAACTAAACTTCCAATTTTTATTGAATGGATTTGCTTAGAAGAAAACATGACCGATGAGCATGCAAAAGAATTGATTAAGATTATGAAAAAAGTTCCCTCAAAACTAAATTTAATTGAATTTAATCCTTTATCTAACAGAGACTTCAAACCTGCCTCTCAAGAAAATATAGATAAGTTTTCTAAAACTATTCAGGATAACGGTTTCTTATCTTTGTTTAGGAGAAGCAGAGGAAGAGATATAAATGCATCTTGCGGTTCTCTAGCAAATAAGAAAGCTATAAGTAATGGATAATCTACATATTTTTTTAGGTGCAACAGTTGCTGATGCAGCCGCTAGACCTTTGCATTGGGTATATGATCCTAAAAAATTAAAAAGTTATATAAAAAATAAAAAAGAAATTACATTTTTAAAACAAAATAAAAGTCCTTTTTATTCAGTCAAAACAGGAAACGTTTCTGGTTATAATGATGTGGGCCAGGTTATGTTTAAGACTTTAATAACAACTAAAAAGAAATCTGAAATTTTTAAAAACTTTAAAAAAAATATTATCAAAAATTTTGGTCCAGGCTCTGCTTATTGGAGAAACCTTAAACTTAGAAAAAAATATAAAAAGATTAAGTGGAAAAAACCCATGAATGGTCCCTGGATCCATCAAAATATATTGGAAACAATAAAAAATATTAAAGCAAAGAAAAGCATCACTGGCGGGACAAAAGTCAATGAGTCCGATGGTTACTGTGCTGCACTTCCTTATTATCTTTATAATAACAATGAGAAAGATTTAAAAAAAGTAATTAAAAGCGTAGCAAACTCTAAAATTAACGAAACCTACGCTATGGCTAAATTAAAGATCATAGATTTAGCTGTTAATGGTGAGAAAAGCCCTATTCAAACATTTGTAAGGAAATATAAAAAAAATAGATACTTCAAGGATGTAATTAGTAATATTAAAAAAGTATTAAAACACAAAAATCAAAACCACATAAGTGTTGTTAAAAAATTTGGAAAAGCCTGCAGTTATCCGGGAACCTTTATGGGCTCTGTCCATGCAATGATTACTTCTAAAACATATAAAGATGCAGTGCGTAAAACTATTAAAGCAGGTGGTTGCAATTGTTCCAGAGCTAATTTTATTGGGGCTTATTTCGCAACATTAAAAGGTTATGAAAACATACCGACGTCATGGATTAAAAAAACTCTTCCAGCTAAAAATATTTTAAAATATATTTAACAATCGAGAAAAAAAACTAGATTTTATTTTCAAAGTACTTATCTTTTTTGAACCAACCTAAACTACCTTTAATGTACTCTCTTCTTAATTCCAAAGACACCCATTTTCTTTTTTTTAATGAAGACACGTAGCCTGTAGTATTCGAACCTGCAAATGGATCAAGTACTTTATCACCTTCGTCAGTAAGAAAATCTATAAAAAAACTTACAATATGAGGAGGCATTCTAGCGTCATGGGTTTTAAGACCTTTTATTTTACAATATTTTCCGTACTTAGTGGTATAAGTATTTGAAAGATCAATAACGCTAGGAAGCTGATCATAATAGAAATCCTTGTTATTAAAAACATTCGAAGGAATAGATCCTTTGTTTCGATTTAAAAAACTTTCAGCAGAAATTTTATGTCCAGATGATCTACGACCTGCGTTATACATTTGTCTTTTAAGTAATTTATTCATTGCCTTGCTGTAAGGTTTTAATACTTTACGATTATCAGCTTTAGGAAAAGCAGTTTTTGAAAACCACCATATTTTAGTAAATGAGTCTTTTGCTCTCCATCTTTTTTTTGTAACCCACTGAGCGGGACCAGGAAGTTTTGCAGTATTATTCCATACAAATTCTTGGCATAATTTAAGTTTACCTTTTTCTTTAAATCTTTTTAAAGCTTCATATGTCGTTAAAGACATCGTTGGTTCACCTTTATTCCATGAATTACCAAGCTCAATAACAATAGAACCTTTGTCAGTTAAAAGTTTTGTCAAAGGTTCGGCGTAATTCGAAAACCATTCTATATATTCGTGGCCCTCTTCATCAGATGCATTAGGTTTGTTATTACCCTTGTGATTGCCATAACTCTTTTGGTTATTTAAAGCAAAAGGAGGTGATGTGATAACTAGATCAATTTTTCCTTCATATTTTCTTAAAAATGTGGGATTTTTAATTAAATCATAGGAGTCTCCTTGATAAATATAACCACCATTTAATTTTAAGATTTTATTATTTTTTTTCATTTTTATCTCTCCCCCCACTTGACAGACGGGTATATATTACTATATAAGTGCTCTGTGAACAACACAGATTATTTGTATATTACAAGCTGAAATTGTAAAATACATAGCAAATTGGTACTTTTTTGTTAGTTTGGTCTCTGTTGGGTACTAATTTAAAGTTGTTCATAGCTTAAGCAATTAAAGGCTAACTAGTATGTATTACTCCTTTCGATATTAGTTAGCCTAAGAAAGGAAGAAATGGAAGAAAAAAAGAGGAATGAAGAGAAAAGAAAGAATGTTGATAAACGAAAGAGATTTACAGATTTGGCTCCTATTAGAGTCAACAACGTTCTCAAACATCTTAGATTGGTAGGCAATATGACAAATAAAAATAATTATAACTATGATAGCAGTGAATTTAAGAAAATTTTAAACGATATATCTGAGGAGCTGAATTTAATTAAATCTAAACTTAATGCACAAGAAAACAAAAAGAAAAAAACATGGAAATTATAAAGATGGATGGTGAAGTAGTAAATTTAAAGGATAAAAATCAGAAATTCTATAAATCAAATAATAGTTTTGCAAAAGAATTTTTATTAGAGGCTCTTAAGGAAGAAACAGATATCAAAAAATTCAAAGAATTATTTGAAAAACTAAAAAAGAATACAAATCCTGAAAAAAGTTTCAGGTATGTAAATGACGAACCGAATAACGAACATGGTATTCATACAACGGAGGATGCAGGAAACTCTGTGGTTGAAAGGGGAAATAATGGAGGTGATGCTTCTTTGGAACTTATTTATCATAAAAGAGGCGGAGGTGAACAACCAGATAGTCCAGCTGAAGCTGGGGAAAAATGGCTTGGAATTGATAAAGATGAAGGTTTAAAATCTTTAGGAAAAAAAATAGGAGATTTGGCTCGAAAGTATCTATCAATTAAAACCTTAAAAGGAGATGGAGAGAAAGCTGACAAAAGAATTATTGAAATTAAAGATAAAGGAATAGGAATTGAACAAAAAGATTTCGCTAGTTCTATTCTAAAACTTGGTGGATCATCAAAATCTGACAAACTTTATCTTATGGGACATTTTGGTTTTGGTGGGTCAAGTTCATTTTGGCATTGTATGGATGGATATACTCTTATTCTTTCAAGAAAAGTAGATACTGATTACATTTCGTTTACAGTAGTATGGTATAGCGAATTCGAGTCAAAAAAATATGGTTCATATAAATATTTTACTGAAGAAAAACTACCCTTAGCGATAGATGCAAGGGATCTAAATATTAATGATTTTGATCATGGAACTATAATTAAGCATTTCGGTTATGATCTTTCTAAGTATACAGGAAGTTTAGGTAGAAATAGTCTTTACACTCTTTTACAAAGAAAAATGTTTAATACTGTAATTCCAATTTGGTATATTCATAAAATTGGAAAAGATCCAAAAAAATCATTTTATAATAGAACAATTAAAGGGGCTAGAGCTGCATTGTTAGGTGCAAGAGATGAAGATGGCAGGAGTTCTCTAAAAATTGATCATTATGAGGCTCCAACTTTTTTAAAAGTTTCAAATGGAGAGCTTGGTAAAGTTTCGGTTGAGTATTGGGTTGCTGCCCCAAAAGAGGAAAAAATAGATACGCATCCGCTTACAACTTACGTGAATATTGCTAAACCTATTATTTTTACAAACAACGGTCAAAATCAACATGAAGAGTCTACAAATTTTACTTCAAAGACTTTAGATCTTCCTTATCTAATGAGTCGATTAGTGGTTCACATTAATTGTAATGAATTAAGTATGAAAGCAAAGAAAAAGCTATGGACTTCAAATAGGGAGAAAATGAGAGATAGTTTCGAAAGAGAACAAATTTTATCTGTAGTATCAGATTACATTAAAGGCGACGATAAATTAAAAGAGCTAAACGAATTGGCGGCTGAAGAAAGTGCTAAAAAAAGTGATAAAACTCAGCAAAAGGAACTACAAAAATTAATAGCAAAGTATCTTAAATTTGATGCCGGGATGATGAAAGCCTTGGTGGGCAGAACAACTTCAGGCGATATAAAAACTAAAACACCAAAAGTTCATATAGATAGACCAAATAGACCTCGAGTTTTAAAAACAATAAATCTTAAAGATCCACCAACATTTATAAATATCGTCAATCAAGACAATATTAAGTTTTGGAAAACAAAAACACGAATTATTAAAATTGAGACTGACGCGTATTCATATCTTCAAGAAAAATCAATTAAAGTGGAAATTGGAGATGATTTGGAGATGATTAGTGAAATGTCAAAACTTAAAGATGGAAGATTTAGATTTGCAGTGAGATGTAAAGATATTGCAAGGCTTGGAAATACGGGCTTTATTAAAGTTTCAATTTTAGATGAGGATAAGAATATAAATTTAAATGATGAAAGATCATATAATGTAGTAGATATTCCCAAAGAGGCTGAGGGTCAAAATGCTGTAATGCCAAATATTAATCCAATTCCAGTTGATGGAAAGCAAGAGGAAAACTGGAATATGTTTTTTGACAACCCTGAACATGCTTCTAAATTTAATGAAGAAGAGGTTTCGTATAAATATGTGTTTAGCAAGGACTGTTTGAATGTTTACTACAACACAAGATTTGGCCCATATGTAAATTCTAGCTATGAAGTTCAAAAAAAAGGTGGAAACGCCAAGTCAAAATTATTTAGTATAAATTATAAAGCTTTCTTGTGTACTCTTTCTTATGTTGATTATTCGGAGGCAGAAAAATCTAAATCTGATCATATGATAGACGGTTTATCCGAAGTTCAGGCTGAACAATTGCAAAAAAAAGAGATAGTACTAAAAAATTCTGCAGCGGCTACGGGCGCTTTCCATATCGAGCAAGAATTATTTAAAAAAGTTAATGAATAAAAAAAGTTTGCCTGAAAAAAAAATATACAAGTTTTTGCAATCGATAAATGAAAACTTTGCTTCTCAAATAAAAAATTTGCCTGGAAAACCTGACTTTCTTATAGAAAATAAAAATCTCATTTTAAATATAAATGGTTGTTATTGGCACAATCATGGATGTGTTCATTCAAGAATTCCTGAAAAAAATACTAATTATTGGTTAAGTGTATTTGAGAAAAATAAATCAAGAGATTACGAAAATACAAAAAAGCTTAAAGCTTTAGGATACAAGATCATAAATATTTGGGAATGTGTACTTAATGATGAAAAAGCTAAAGCTAGAACATTTAAAAATCTTGAGCTTTTAATTAATGGGGCTGTTTAATTAAATTATAAAAATGCATAAAGATAATTTTTACTATATTTTAAGAGATAGACTTGAATACGCGAAAGATTATTTAAAAGATACAAATGCATATTTGAGAAGCATAAATTTTCACAACAAAATACAAAGAGAATTTTATAAAGACCAACCAATTCTTTATATCTTTGTTCGATTGTTAAATTTACCTACTGATCTTCTTAAATACTTTAGATACATGTTGTGCGCTTTCAACTGTAGAAAAGCTCTAAATGAAATAGAAGTTTTAGAAAAAGAATTAAGTAAATACGAACAATAAATGAAAGATGTTTAGTTTTATATGGCAATTTTTGACCAGTTTTATTTTGTTCGTAATATTAGGTTTTGGATTATTTTTTATAGTTAAATTATTATTTGGTTTTTAACTTTAAAAATATATGCCCAAATGGCGAAAAAGTTAGACGCGACAAGCTAGTCTTGTTTCACTAAGGTGAGTATCAGTGCAAGTCTGATTTTGGGTACCAAAAGATGACTATATCTTGCGGGGAAGGATAGATCCCTTCCCTGTAAAAATTGTCTGAAAAAGAGATTTGGAAAATGATAAAAAAAAATAACGTAATACTCTTTTCTGATTATTTTATGAAAAAGAGAATAATTGAAGAAGGAAAATTATATTATAACGAAATAGTTGGAGAATGTTACGATTGTTCAGGTATTGGAATTACTTTAGTGGATAATGATGAACTAATATGCATTAGTTGTGAAGGTACTGGTATAGTTTATTACGGAAAAGAAAATATAAATTGTAATTGTAAATAATGGGGGACATAAATTTGATGGAATTAATTCTTTTAGTTTTAGTATTGGCATTGCTGGGTTTAAATATTTTATTACTTTTAAAATTTAAAGATCAATCGAAAAAAGATGATGATAGCGATCTTATCAAGATCAAAGAAGATATTGGCGGTCTTAAAGAATCTTTAAATGAGTCTTTTAGCAACATGAGCAAAGAAGTTGCAAAAGATATGACGGGAGCATTAACTAAAGTTGATGAAAAAGTTGGTGTGTTTAATCGTCAAGTTAACGAACTGAACAAAAGCCAAGATAATTTTAGTAAAATTTTAAGTGGTGTTAAAACTTACGGAACCTTAGCTGAGTTTGGATTAGGAGCTCTTTTAAAAGATTTACTTCCGGCATCTCAGTTTATTGCAAACGTTAAAATGAAAGAAGATACATCCGAGACAGTAGAATTTGCTATTAAACTTCAAGATGTTTTACTTCCAGTTGATAGTCACTGGCCTGTAGAGAAATATAAAGCAATCGATGATGCCTATAATGCAAATGATAAGGACGCACAAGATGAGGCAAGAAAAGATTTAGCAGCTGCTTTTAGATTAAAAGCAAAAGCAGTTAATACAAAATACATAGCACCACCAAAGAGTACTGATTTTGCCATTGTATATGTTCCAACTGAGGGTTTGTTTGCTGAATTATCAAGTTACAGAGATCCAAAAACAAAAGAACTTTTACTTCAAGAATTAAGAACAAAGTATAAAGTTACAATCACAGGACCAAATACTTTATCTGCGTTGTTACAATCCTATTACTTAGGTTTTGCTACACTCAAAATTCAAAAACATGCTTCTCAAATTTATAGCGATTTAAGAAACATAAGTTCAAGATTTGAAAAACATTTTGACGGTATTAAAGATTTAAGAAAAAAACTTGAACAAGCAATGATAGCTACAGATGGCTTTGGCAGAGATGCAAGATCAATAATGAATACGCTTTCTAATATTAAAGATCCCCAACAGGTAAAAGAAACATTAGAAGAAAATTCAGAAAAAATAAAAGTTCTTAAATAGATTAATTATGTCTAATTTCGTTTTTTACGATTTTGAAACTAGCTCATCTAATAAATACTGGGGACAGATTATTCAGATAGGTGCTGTTCTTACTAATGATAAGCTTCAAGAGCTAGATCGTTTTGAAGCAAGGTGTAAATTAAATCCAGGAATTGTTCCTGAGGCCATGGCTTTGATTGTAAATAAAACTACACCTAAAATGTTAAAGACCTCTAATCTTACTCATTACCAAATGATTAGACAATTTGTTGAAACATTAAAAAGATGGGGCAAGGCAACTTATATTGGTTTTAATAGTATAGACTTTGATGAAGAATTTTTAAGAAATACTTTATTCCAAACTTTAGAGTACCCTTATTTAACTAGCACTAATGGGAACACAAGAGGGGATCTGTTAAGTTTAGCTAGAGCTGCAAATTTTTATTATCCAAACACTTTGAAAAATTCGATTAATGCAAAAGGTAATGCAGTTTACAAATTGGATCAGATGGCACCCCTTAACGGCATCAAACATGAAGCCCATAATGCAGTAGGTGATTGTCTTGCTACTATGGAAATTGGAAAAATTATCTTTAATAAAGCCCCAAACGTTTGGAAAGCGAGTTTAATGACAACCGACAAAATCCGAGCGCTTGAGGTGATAAAAAATGAGTTATATTTTTGTACAGACGAGTATTATTATGGAAAAACGGTACCTTTTGTAGAGACCTATGTTTGCGAGCATCCAGTCTATAAATGGGCAAAATGTTTCGACTTGAAAAATGATCCCGACATTTATCTTAAAATGAGTGTTCAAGACCTAAAAGAGGCTATGGGAAAAAAGCCTAAGATTATAAGAACGATACGTCACAATAAGCATCCAGTTATTATGAACCCATCTTACGCTATGAGTTTAGACGACTATAAGATTTTAGGAGCTGAGAAACTTAGAGAAAGGGCTAACAAAATTAAAGATAACAAAGAGTTTTCAGAGAAGGTTCAAATAATATTAAGAGAAGAAGTTGAAGAAAAAGAACAAACAAAATCTCAAGAAGATATTCCAGTGGAGGAGAGTATTTATAAGAAATTCACTCCTAATGAGGATAATTCGCTAATGAATAATTTTCATGAAATAGAGTGGGAGAAGAAATTTGCTGCCCTAGACAGATTTCAAGATGAGAGATTAAAATATTTTGGTAATAAATTACTTTATAGAGAGAAACCAGATCTGCTACCTAAAGAACTGTACAATGAAATTCACAAAGATGTAGCAAGCAAACTTTTAAGTAAAGGCTCTGAGAAGTGGAACACAATTCCAAAAACTTATGCTGAGATCGATACTTTAAGAGTAAAATTTGAAAAGGAAGGTAAAACTGAAAACTTACCTTTATTAGAAGATATTAACGCATACGTTGAAGAATTAGAAAAACATTATTCATCAGCGTAGTTGACAATAAACTAAAAATACTTATTTAGGGTATATGGCATTCAAAGATTCTACAGACGAAAAATTTCAAGAACAAATTAACGGAAGTAAATTAAATCTTGTTCAGTTCAGCGCATCTTGGTGCGGACCATGCCAGCAACTAAAACCTATCATAGAAAAGATATCTAATGATATGCCAGATAAGATTGATTGCTATTATCATGATATTGAAAGCCAGCCTAATGAACCTACGAAGTATTCAGTTAGAGGTGTACCTACAGTGCTTTTATTTAAAGGTGGAAAACTTGTGGGAACTAAAGTTGGAGCGACTAGCGAAAAAGATATGTTAGAGTTTATTCAGCCTCATATCTAATTTTTATTTAAAATATTACCGATATTATAAAGAGAGCCTAAACAGATAATTAGCTTTTTATCTTGTGAGGATATTTTTTTAATTGCATCATCCAAGTTTTTAGCTGCATCAACGTTGAAGTGATTTTTTTGAGCTATAGATTTTAAATCCTTAGCAGACATACAGTTTTTTTCGTTTTCTATAGGTATTGTTATTATTTTTTTAAATAATCCTTTAAATTTTTTGATGAATAAATCAGGTTCTTTATTTTTCATCATTGTCCAAATAGCGTATTTAGGCTCTTTAATATCTCTTATGTAAGACGCTAAGTTTTTAGCATCAGCTTCTGCATGCGCTCCATCAACCATAATTTGCTCATTCTTATAAAGCTTATTTTTTATTTTTCCTTTTTTTAAATATTGAAATCTTCCCTCGAATGAAATTTTTTGAATAGTTTTTTCAATAACTTTTTTATCTATTTTAAGATCTAAAGCTATTTTTATAGCATGACATAGATTCTCTAATAAACCTTTTGAGTGTATGTTTTGATTTTTAAGCTTAATGCTATTTTTTTCATCTTGGTAAAAATATTTATTATTTTTTTTTGCTAATTTCCAAGTGTTTGGGTAATTAATCTTACTTTTATTCTTTTTAAGATTTTGTTTAATTTTACCTAAAACGTAAGGTTTTTGCTTTCCTACATAAATATTAGTAAAATTGCTGAGAAAACCCACCTTTTGATATATTATTTCATTAAGTGTTTTCTTATTTTTATCTAAAAAATTTAGGTGTTGCTTATTAATATTCACCACTACTTGAGCTAATGGAAAATCAAAAACATTTGTCGAGTCTTTTGCAAATAAAGCTCCAGCCTCTATTAAGTGATAGTCGGTATTTTGTTTTGAAGCATTTAAAATATAAACAACTGTTAGAACCTCAAAGATAGTTAAAGGAATTTTAAGTTTTTCAATTAATTTTATTGATTGTCTTATTTCTTGATGACTTAAATAACTATCTCCCATCCAAAATCTTTCTTTAATATCCTTAATTGATGGAGAAATATATGTTGTAGCACTTTGCTTATTTGCTTCGATGAAAAATTTAAGAGAATAAAGAGTAGTAAATTTTCCACTAGACCCTAAAAAATTTATAACATTTTTTAGTTTTCTTTCAGGATGATTTAATTTTTTAAGAACTAATTTAATTCTCTTAAGATCAAAATTTATAGTTTTATTAAAAAGCTTATGATTAGCTAGCAGCTTGTAGAGACTTATCGACTGTGACATTTGAGTCTTGTTTAGCTTGAGCCTCTTGTTTTTTCAATAGAACATTTAACAATGTTCCTATCGTTGTATTTAAATATTTTCTCTCTACCACTAAATCAATACCGCCGTGATCTTTCACATATTCTGCAGTTTGAAATTCATCTGGCAGTGTTTCTCTAACAGTATCTTGAATTACTCGTCTACCAGCAAAACCAATTGTAGCTTTTGGTTCAGCAATTAATATATCACCTAACATTGCCCAAGAAGCGGTTACACCCCCTGTTGTTGGGTCAGTTAAAACTACCATAAAAGGAATATTTTTTTTCTTCAGCTCATTTACCGCTAGAGTTGTTCTAGACATTTGCATTAGCGCAATAGATGACTCCATCATTCTTTGTCCTCCAGAACAGCTAAAAAAGATATAAGGAACTTTATTTTCGATTGCATGTTGAGCACCAGTAATAAATGCTTCACCTGAAGCTGCTCCAAAAGACCCACCTATAAATCTAAAATCCTGTGAACCTACTACAACATCCATATTTTGTACTTTTCCTTTTGCAATTAAAACTGCATCGTCCTGTCCAGTAAGTTTTCTGGCAGCTTTTAAACGATCTGTATATTTCTTTTTATCTTCAAAGTTTAAAGGGTCTTCTTTTGGAAGAGGGGTCTCAATCAATTCAAATTCTTTATTGTCAAAAAAAGTTTCAAACCTTTCTTTACATGTAAGTTTATGGTGAGCACCGCACTTAGGACAAACTTTTTGGTTAGAATCTAAGTCTTCTTTATAGATTAGATTTTTACATCCACATGTAGTCCAGAGATTTCCCTCAATCTTTGATGATTTCTTTTCAAAAAGAGATTTTATTTTTGGCTTAATAAATTTTGTTATCCAATTCATATTATTTTTTTTTTTAGATTGTACACAACTTTATCTAACTTTGTGACAGGATTTTGTCTCATTTTGAGTGAATTAGTAATAGTTTTACACAATAAAGACCCAACTACTAAGCCATTAGCTGATTTTAAAGAAGATATAGTTTTATCTGTGATACCAAAGCCAATTACTAAATTTTTTTTAGAATTGATTCTTTTTATCTTATTATAATTTTCTAATATCTTTTTTGGAGAGACTTTAAGTTTACCCCCAGTAGTAGAGAGCATTGATATATAGTAAATCATATCATGTGAATATTTTATGATTTTTTTCATTCTTTCCCTTGAAGTGGTAGGTGATAAAAGCTGAATAAAATTAATACCTTTTTTTTTGCATTTATTTGCAAAATTTTTATTCTCAGGATAAGGGAGATCAACAATTATCAATCCATCAACACTTGAGCTTTTACAATTTTTTAAGAAATTGCTCTCCCCATTTTGATAAATAAGATTGTAATAGCCCATCAAAATTAATGGCTTTAAAGGGTTAGTTTTTTTAAATTTTTTTACAATTTGAAAAACATCTCGAAGTTTTATCCCATTTTTTAAAGCACGATGTGAGCTACCTTGTATTTGTCCACCATCTGCAATCGGAGTATTATGGGGGAAACCAAGCTCAAGTATATCAGCATGCTTTGAAATTTTGTTTAAAATTTTAAGGGAATTATTTTTTGTATTATCACCAGCCACAGTATAAGTAATCAGAGCAGCTCTATTTTCTTTTTTGCAATTTTCAAAAGCTAAAGCAATTTTGGATTTCATCTGATATAAGAACCTAATTTTTGTTTTATGATATCTTTATCTTTAAGACTATCTCCGCATGAATTTACAATTATAACTTCTGAACTTTTTAATTTTGGAGCAATTCTAATAGCTTCTGCAAAAGCATGAGAAGGCTCTAAAGAAGGTGAAATATTTTCAAGTTTAGAAACCAGTTGATAAGCTTTAAGAGCATCCTCATCACTTGCAGATGTATATCTTGCTCTTTTTGTATCTTTAAGAAAACAATGAAGAGGTGAAATACCAGGATAATCTAAACCTGCTGAAATAGACTCGGTTGAACCTATTTGCCCTTCTTTGTCTTGAATAACATATTGGGCAGCACCATGAAGAATTCCTATCTTTGATCCATTAGTTAATGGTGCAGCATGTAGTTTGCTATTTTTAGGTCCACCTGCTTCTACACCTATGAACTCTGCATGTGTATTCATAAATTCATTCCAAAATCCTGCTGCAGAACTTCCTCCTCCTACACAATTAATTAATTTTAATTTGTTTGGTATTTTTCCAAATTCTTCTTTAACTTGTTTTATAAGCTCTCTTGAAATTTGTGCAGTTGACCAAGCACAAATCTTTATAAAAATATTAGGACCTACTGTTGACCCTACACACATGTGTGTAGTATCACAGTTTGATACCCAGTATCTCATACATTCACTTACAGCATCAACTAATGTTTGGCTTCCTGTTGTTACAGGAACAATTTCCGCCCCATTTTTTCTCATGGCTTCGACGTTAGGCCTCTGTCTTTTGATGTCTTTAGCCCCCATAAAAATTTTACATTTAAGACCAAATTTTTTTGCAGCCATTGAAAGCATTTTACCTGCGTATCCAGCGCCTGGTATCCCCCACAATCTGTCGAAGTCCGGCTCTTCGAGCTATCAAACAATGTACCGTAGCGTTGTAAATTTTATGTGCCCCACCATTAGCTTCAGATACCACTTTTGCATAAATCTGAGCACCACCTAAGTGATCTGTAAGATTTTCTAATTTTATAAAAGGAGTTGGAGCTCCAACATAAGTTTTAAAATAATGGTCTCTTTCTTTAAGAAATTTTTTGTCTTTTCTTAATTTTGAAAATAAAGATGTTAAATCATCTATAGGTTTTTTTAAAGTTTCGGGTATAAAATTTCCACCAAATTTGCCACCATACATAAAGTTTTTATCATGCTGGTCTATTAGAGGTATATTTTTACTAATTTTTAAGTTCATAAATTTTATTCATAAAACTTTTTATTTTGAGATGATCTTTGTATCCTTTTAAATTTTCTCTTTCTAGTCCTGAAGAAAGATCTAAGAAATTAAACCCTAATTGACTATATTCTCGAATATTTTCAAGATTAATTGCACCAGCTAAACCAAATTTTTCACCCTTAGGCAGCTTGTGAATTAAATCTTTTGGAATACTTTGTGATTTTTCCATAGAAGTAGAGTCAAATAAGATTAAATCTGCTACATCTTCATAATTTTTATATAGATCAATATCTTTTTGATTTTTTACTTTAATAGCTTTAATTACTTTAAGTCCCATTTTATTAATTTCTTTCACTCGCTCACTTGTCTCAGAGCCATGAAGCTGAATATAATTGAAATTTCCTATTAAATTATTTTTGATAAATTTATCACTGGGATTTACTGTTACAGCAACAAAAGAAGAATTTTTTTTACTATAATTGAAAAGAAGCTTGATATCGGACAAATTAACATTTCGAGGAGATTTTTCATAAAAAACGAATCCTAAATAATTTATTTTCAGATCAATACATAATTGAGTATCTCTGGTCGGATTTAAACCACAAACTTTTATTTTCATTAACTTAATTCTTTAATTAACCTAGAAATATTTTTTTTAATATTTCCTTCAGGGTCACAAATTGACCTTCCAAGAACTAATGCAGTACTACCTTGTTGAAAAGCCTCTTTAGGATCCATAACTCTTTTTTGATCACCAACCTTATCACCTTTAAGACGAATACCTGGAGTAATTATCTCACCTTTAAATATTTTTTTTACAAATTTCAGATCACTCCCTGCACAAATAACTCCATGACATTTACATGCTTTACCCATTAATGCCTGTTTTTTTACTAATTCTATGATTGATTTTGTATGACCTATTTTTTTAATTGATTTATTTGATATGCTTGTGAGAATAGTAACTAGTAAAATCTTTAATTTAGGATTAATTTTTTTTGCAGCTTTTACAACTGCTTTCACTGCCTCTTCTCCTGCATTAGCGTGTACTGTAATATAATTTACATTTTTAAGATCTTTAATTGAATTGATAGCTTTAGAACATGTAGCTGGAATATCGTTAAGCTTTAGATCTAAAAATATTTTTTTTGTTTTAATTTTTGAAATAAACTTACGACCATTTTTAGAGTAAAAAAACTCCAAACCAAACTTGTAACCGATGTCTAATTTGTTTGTTTGTGTCTGAGAAATTATTTTTTTAGCAACACTCTCTTTGTTTGTATCGATAGCTATGAAAACTTTTCTTTTCATTCGTTGATAAGCTTATTAAGTTTTTTTGATGATTTAAATCTTAGTTTAACACGTTCAGGCTTATAAAGTAATTCATTTGTCGAGGGATTTCTTGCATTATAGTTCTCTTTAAGTTTTTTCCAATACCAATGTCCTAAACCACGAATTTCAATCGAGTTACCTTTTTTTAATGCCTCAGAAATACTTTCAGTAAAATTATCTATAATTGAAGCTAATTCAGATTGATTAAGTTGAGGGTTTTTTTGTTTAAGCTGCTTTATAAGCTTTTTACGAGACAATTATTTTTTTTTCCCACCTTTTTTACCAATTGCTTTTTCAAAAATACCCTTTAAGGTCGCCCCTGATTTTGTTGCTCCTTCTCCAAATTTTGCTATTAGTGACTTTTCCTCATCTAACTGAGCAGATTTCGGGCTTAATTTAATTCTTCTGGTTTTTAAATCTAGTTCAATAATTTTTGCGTCCAGAGCGTTCTCTTTGCTATATACTTCAGGCCTTTGATCGGACGGGTCTTTTGCTAAGTCTGTTTTTTTTATAGTTACAACTAGTTTCTTATCTTTATCAATTGAAACTTTAACGCCAGTTTTTAAAACCTCGTGTACCCTTGTAGTAATTACATCTCCAACTTTTTTATTATTTTCAGCAAACCATTTTAAAGGATCATCTTCAAGTGCTCTTTTTGAAAATCTTATCTTATCATCTTTAATTTCAATTATTTTTACGTTCATCAAGTCACCTATTTTGAAATTTTTTAGATTTTCAATATTTTCTTGATAGGAAATTTCTTTGTAATGTAACATTCCCTGTAACTTTAGGTCTAATATCTCACCAAAAATAGCTTTATCAGTAACATTAGTGATTTTAATTTTTACCTCTTCCCCTAATTTATTTCTAACTTTTTCCCAAGGATTATCCAAAGTTGCTCTGTGAGATAGAGAAATTCTTTTAGTGTCTTTATCTATACTGATTATTTTAAATTTTATCTTTTGGGAAACAGACAGCACTTGACTCGGTTTTACATTCTTGTTTGACCAGTCTAATTCAGAGCTATGTATTAATCCTTCAATTCCTTCTTCTATTTTTACAAAGCAACCGTAATCCATTAATTTTGTCACAGTGCCTTCATAAATTTCACCAACTTTATATTTTTTTTCTAAATTATCAAAGGGGTTTTCAGTTAATGCTTTTACCGAGGCAGAAACACGATTTGTATCAGGATCGATTTTAATTATCTTAACTTTTATTTTATCACCTATAGAAACCAGGTCTGATGGTTTTTTTACTCTACCATAGCTTAGATCCGATACGTGAAGTAGAGCATCCAATCCATTTATGTCTAAAAATATTCCCCAGTCTGTAGTAGCTTTTACTAAAGCATTCTCAATAACATCACCCTCTTTTATATTTTTTATTGCTTCAGCAATTTCGGCATTTTTACTCTTTTCTAAAACAGCTCTTCTAGATACACAGACGTTCCCCCTATTTTTGTCTATTTTGGTTGCTATTACTTTTACAGGAGTATTCATAAGATGATCAAATTTTTTAAGGGGCCTTACATCAATTTGAGAAGAAGGCATAAAACATGGTAAATTTTCAACAGTG
Source organism: uncultured Pelagibacteraceae bacterium (assembly GCA_902561585.1). Taxonomy (GTDB): domain Bacteria; phylum Pseudomonadota; class Alphaproteobacteria; order Pelagibacterales; family Pelagibacteraceae; genus Pelagilacustribacter. Next base: position 2,151 of record CACEQK010000008.1, on the reverse strand, counting down.
GCTATAAAACCTCCTTTTACTTTGCCAGTTATATAAGCAGTAAACTCCTCTTTTTTTTCAAAACTTTTTTCCATTCTGCGCCACGCAGCCATTTTTCTAGCTTTATCTCTAGATATAATAATTTCCCCTTTGAAACTTTCAATACGTTCGAGAAATACGTCTATCTTTGAACCAACTTTTATTTTAGATAATTCATCGTTATATTTGAACTCGTCAACAGGGATCATGCCTTCCATTTTGGCTTTACAATCTACAACCACGTAGTTATTTGTAATCTCAGATACTGTGGCTTTGATTATTTCGTTTTCTACAAGCTTTCTATCTTTGAAATCTTTATCCAATAAAGATTGGAACTCTTTATAATTAGGGTTTTCAGCTCTTTCGTCTTGTTTTACGTCCATATTTATCTTTTAAAACTCTTTTTACATGCAATGACATTTTTGCGAGCATTGCTTGTTTATTTAACTTACTGGTGTCGATTTCTATCGAATCTCGATGACGAAGTAAAGGGGAGTTCTTTCTATTTAGGTCTGAAATATTTCTAATTCTAAGGCCTTTTTTCACATTTATTAATTTAATACTTTTATCAATATTCTTAAGTTCTTTAAATCTTCTTTTTGCCGCTGTATTAAGATTACAAATAAAAAAAAATTTTAAATCAGATTTTGGAAGAATTTTTGTGGAAATGTCCCTACCTTCAATACAACATCTCTTATTTTTTTTTGAAAAATCAATTTGAAACTTTTTTAATATTGAACGTATTTTTTTTATTTTTGCTATTATTGACGTATATTCTGAAATATCTTGAGAGTGTAAATTAATTTTTTCTAATTCTTTGTAATTGAGTTTTTTAAACATTTTCTTTAAAAAAATAATTTTATTTTTTGGTTTTTTTTTTAAAATTAAATAACTAGCATATCGATAAAGCAAACCAGATGATAAGAATTTCAGATTATATTTTTTTGATATTAGTTTACCACCAGTTGATTTCCCCGTAGCAGCGCCACCATCACAAGAAATTTGTAATGACTTATTTTTTAATTTCAAATTTAGCTCCCAATTTTTTCATAGTTTTTAAAAAGGATGGTGATGATGAGTTTACTGTATTAAAGTTTTTAATTTTTGTTTTCGCACCAGTCAATATTGCGAGAATAAAAGTAGCCATACAAATTCTGTGGTCTCCTAAATTGGGAACATAAATTTTTTTATCAGAAGCATCAAACATACCTTTTCCAAAAATTTTTAGACTTCCTTTGCTAGCCGTTGAATTAATTCCAACTTGTTTTAAAACTTTTTGCATTTCTTTTATTCTATCACTCTCTTTATTTTTTAATTCTGAAATTCCTTTAAATATCGATGTGCCTTTTGTAAGCGCTGCAATAACAAATAGTATTGGATATTCATCTGTAGCATTAACATAATATTCACTCTTAGTTATCAATGGTTTAACTTTTGAACTTTTAACTAAAATATCTGCACGTAATTCATTGTTCTTTTTTTTAATTTAAAAAACCAAACGTTAGATATAAGCTCTTTTGATAATAAAAAAGTAAATGCTAATATAAATATTAATGAAAAAAAATTTTAGAATACTAAAGTTCAAAAAGGATACGCCCATATTTGAAGTTAAAAATATAAGCAAGTCTTTTAACGGAAGGTCAATTTTAAAAAAAATATCTTTAAAAGTTTATCCTGGAGAACTTGTATCTCTATTCGGCCCTAATGGAGCAGGAAAGAGTACCCTTTTCAATATTGCTATTGGTGCAGAAAATGCTGACAGTGGAGAAATATTAATCAATAAAAAACCAATTTTAGAAATTCCCATTCATCTCAGAACAAAACAAGGTTTAGGATATTTGCCTCAAACTAGATCATTATTCAATATGTCAACATATGATAATATATTTGGATTGTGCCAACTTCACATTCAAGATCCTCAAAAGCAAAAAGACGAAACTGAAAGACTGCTAGATGAATTTAATCTTCAACATCTTAGATCATTAAATGCATCTGTTCTTTCTGGTGGTGAAGCCAAACGTCTACAATTAGCAAGAGTAATGATTAATAAGCCAAAAATTATATTAATTGATGAAATTTTTTCAATGGTAGATCCAATAGTTGTTCAAGAAATGCAAAAATATATTTTAAAAA
>CACEQK010000007.1:25000-52301 GCA_902561585.1 uncultured Pelagibacteraceae bacterium | reverse complement strand
TTAGAGTTGGTGAATTTAATATTTTTTATTTCTTTTCTCTTGACCATCATAGTGCTTGTTGCTATCGAAGTATTTCTAATAAAATTTGAATAATCTAATTTTGATGGGTTGATAATTTTTTTCATTTTTTTTCCAAAAGTTTCATAATTGGTATAAGTAAATGAAAAATTATTTTTTTTCATAAAATCAATTTGGTTTTTAAGCTTATTTTTTTTCCAAACATCATCTGAGTCAATAAAAGCCACAAAAGGAGAATTTGATTTTTTAATTGCATAGTTTCTACAAAAACCAGCTCCACGATTTTTTTTTTGCCAAAAAATTTTTATTCTTTTATTAGATGTAATTTTTTTTAAAATATTAACAGTTTTCTTGTCTGAAAAATCATCAACAATTATTAATTTCCAATTTTTATAAGATTGATTAAGAACACTATTGATAGTCTCAGTAATAAATAGAGAGCTGTTATAATTTGGTAGAATAATATCTATATTTTCTTTTTCTTTTTTTTTATTCGCCATCTTGATCCTTCTCTAACGATATAACCACAGCAATTTTTGGATTTACACCGACATGGGTAGTTTTCATAATCTTCATCAAAGCTAAATCCGTAATCATAAGAAAATTCATCACCTTTTTTTATGTCTTTAATGGCATGAACCCAAACCTTTAACCCTGTTCCAGTAACTTCGCAATTAGGGTCACATGAATGATTTATCAATCTTGCTGTATTGAATTTAAAATCTCCGTCTAAATCAAATCTTTTATTTATATTAAAAAGATAAATTGCTTTACCGTTATCAAATTTAGAGCTTGTTTCACTTTGTTTAACTGTAATAATTTTTCCTTTATATTCAATGATCCTAGTTCCTTTTTTAATATCGCAGCTTGCATACAAACCATTCTTATCAATTTTAGATTTTTTTATTCTATATAACTTCACTTAAAATACTCTACTAAAATATCGTTATATATTCTTGTAAGTTTTCTTAAGTCTGATAATGAGACACATTCATCTACCCTGTGCATAGTTTTATTTACCAATCCGAATTCAAGGCAAGGAGAAATATTTTTAATAAATCTTGCATCTGATGTACCACCAGTTGTAGATAACTTTGGATTTATTTTTGTTATCTTCTTGATAATTTTTTTTGCCATAAAAATAGTTTTTCCAGGCTTTGTTAAAAAAGCTTCTCCGTTAGCCATAAAATCAATTTTATAATTACATTTATTTTTTTTACTGATTTTCTTAACTATCAAACTAATTTTTTTCTTTAGAGAACTAGCTGTATGCAAATTATTGTATCGAATGTTGAAATTAGCTTTTGCTCTAGCCGGAATTACGTTATGAGCTTTATTGTCAACGTTTATCGATGTAAATTCAAGATTAGAAGGCTGAAAACTTTTATTACCTTTATCAAGTTTATTTTCTTTAAGCTTTTTACATATAGCAATCAGAGTATTTATAGGGTTATTCGAAAGATGAGGATATGCTATATGACCTTGAGTGCCAGTAATTTCGATTTCTCCTGAAAGACTTCCTCTTCTTCCAATTTTTATCATTTCTCCAAGCTTATTTGGATTTGTTGGCTCTCCTACAATACAAAAATCAATTTTTTCTCTTTTTTTTTTCAAATAATCTACAACTTTTTTTGTACCGTTTATTGCGTATCCTTCTTCATCACCAGTGATTAGTAAACTAATCGATCCATTAAATTTTCGGTTTTTTTGTAAAAATTTACTTACAGCGGCTATAAAACAAGCTATTGAGCTTTTCATATCATTAGCACCTCTTCCAATTAAATAATTTTTTTTGACTGAAGGCTTAAAGGGGTTGATTGTCCAGTCTTTCATATTACCGGGAGGAACAACATCAGTATGCCCAGCATAACAAAGGTTTGGTCCTTTTTTACCTATTCGTGCATAAAGATTTTTAATTGGTTTACTTTTTTTGTTTTTATCTTTGAATTCTAGTATTTTACAATTAAAGCCTAATTTTTTTAATTTCTTGCATAAGAAGCTAATAGCTCCAGCATCTTTAGGAGTCACACTTGGAAATCTTATTAAATCTTTAGATAATTGAAGCTCGTTAATTATAGTCATTAGTCTCTAAGTAAATCGTTAATTGACGTTTTACTTCTAGTTTTTTCATCAACTTTTTTGACTATAACAGCACAATATAATGAAGGCGCGTTTGGGTTAGTTTTGTTAGGCAAACTTCCAGGTACCACAACTGAATATGCAGGAACTTTACCATAATGTATTTCTCCAGAGTTTCTATCCACTATTTTTGTTGATGCACCAATGTAAACTCCCATAGATAATACTGCGCCCTCTTCCACTAAAACACCTTCAGCAATTTCAGATCTAGCGCCTATGAAACAATTATCTTCAATAATTACTGGACCGGCTTGTAGTGGTTCCAGCACACCTCCTATTCCTGCACCTCCAGAAATATGACAATTTTTCCCTACCTGAGCACATGAACCAACAGATGCCCAAGTATCAATCATTGTGCCTTCATCAACATAAGCTCCAAGGTTAACAAAGCTTGGCATTAAAACTACATTTTTTGCAACATATGCCCCTTTTCTGACAACCCCGTTAGGTACATGACGGTACCCAGCTTTCTTCCAATCTTTCTCTTTCCACTTGACTGTCTTTCCAGGCACTTTGTCATACCAAGTAGTGTATGGTCCCTTCATCATCTCCATCTTATTTATTCTAAAGCTTAATAAAATAGCTTTTTTAATCCATTGATTTACAATCCAATTACCATTTCGTTTGTTGGCCACTCTAATTTTTCCACTATCAACTAAATTAATAGTTTCATTGATAGCTTTTATTAATTTTTTATCTGATTTTGGACCAACTTTTTCTTTTTTTTCAAAACTTTCGTTTATAATTTTTTCTAGTTTATCGTAACTCATTAAGCTCCTTTAAAAATTTTGCCAAATTTTCAGTTTTATAATTGATAAATTCTGAGTCAGAATATTTTGCTGCCCAAGGTTCATCATTTTTAATCCAAACAGTTTTCATTCCTAATTCGTATGCTGGTTTTAAATTTCTTGCAATATCTTCAAAGAATATACAATATTGTGGCTCAATTTTGTAATTTTCTACTAATTTTTTATAAGGTTCTTTCGAAGGCTTTGGAATAAATTCGCAATCTCTTATATCAAAAATTCCATCAAAAAGCTTATCTATTCCAATTCGTTTTGTAACATTGAGCGCATGCGCTCTAGAGCCATTTGTAAAAATTATTTTTTTTCCCTTTAATTTTTTAATTTCGTCTTCTAAATCTTTATCTTTATTTAAAAAACTTAGATCCACGTCATGAACAAATTCCAAAAATTCATCAGCATCTATTTTGTGGTGTTTTATCATTCCGTTTAAAGTTGTATTATATTCTTGAAAATAGTTCTTTTGAATTTTTCTAGCTTCTTCAATACCGACATTCAGTTTCTCAGAAATAAACTTCGACATTTTTTTGTCTACTTGATCAAAAACTTTTGTAGCGCCGTCATAGAGTGTATTATCTAAGTCAAATAACCAAAATTTTATATCTTTTAAATCTTTCATTCTCTAATCAGCGTTCCGGATCCTTTATCTGAAAAAATTTCATTCAAAACTGAGTGAGGCTTTCTACCATCTAGAATAACTACTCCTCTAACTCCATTTTGAACAGCATCAACACAGTTTTCAATTTTAGGTATCATACCTCCTTGAACAACTTTCCATTTAATAAGATTTTCAAGATCAAAAGGTTTAATTTCTGATATTAACTTTTTATGATCATCATATACCCCTTCAACATTAGTCATTAATATTAATCTTCTAGACTTAAGTTTTTTTGCAATAGCACTAGCTGCAGTATCACCGTTAATATTATAAGTTTGCTTATTCTTTCCTAAACCTAAAGGTGCTATGATTGGAATTTTATTTTTATTTAATGCATCTTGAATAAAATTATCATTTATTTTTTTTGGTATTCCCACAAATCCAAGTTCTTCTCTTTCGGGATCAACCTCTATTACGTTGTCAGTTTTAGTATGAAACATAGCTGCTTGAGTACCTAATTTTTTTAGAGAACTAGCTATATCTTTGTTAAAATCAATTAATACTTCCTCTACGGTATCAATAATGTTTTTATCAGTTACCCTCAAGCCATTAATAAATTTCGATACGATTTTTTTTTTTTCTAACTCTCTTTTAATTCTCGGACCACCGCCATGAACCACAACTATAGACAAGCCCAATCTATTAAGAACATTTATATCAGATATAAAATTGTTAAACACATTTCTGTCTATTAAAACATTGCCACCATATTTAATCACAATTTTTTCATTTTCATATTTTTTTATGTATTTTTGAACAATATTAATATCTGGAGCTTTATCAGGCCAAAAGTTCTTTATCTCGTCTAGAGAAATATTTTTTGACATCTAATTTGTTTTCACAGTCGTTTTTTTATTAATTACGTACTGTTGAGCTATAGTGAGAATATTATTTATAGTCCAGTACACAACTAATCCAGAGGGGAAAGAAGCAAGTATGATCGTTAAAAATAATGGGAAGAAAGCAAATATTTTTGCTTGTATAGGATCAGCAGGTGCAGGGTTTAATTTTTGTTGAACCCACATAGACGCACCCATTAATATCGGCCAAATGCCTATTATCATGAACCCGGGAGGATCCCATGGAATTAGACCAAATAAATTGAATAAAGAAGTTGGATCTTGTGCTGACAAGTCTTTTATCCAGCCAAAAAATGGCTGATGTCTCATCTCTAAAGATATAAAAAGCATCTTATAAATTGCAAAAAAGAACGGAATTTGAATTAAAACCGGTAAGCAACCTGACGCAGGATTAATTTTTTCTTTTCTATATAACGCCATCATCTCTTGTTGCAATTTAACTTTATCATCTTTGTGTAGTTCTTTAAGTCTCATCATTTCAGGTTGAACTGCTTTCATTTTTGCCATCGACCTGAATGAGAAGTTAGCCAACGGGAAGAAAATAAGTCTTATAGCAATAGTTAACAATACTATAGCTGTTCCAAAATTTCCTGAAATTTTAAATAAATAATCTATAATGAAAAATAGAGGTTTTGTGAAAAAGTAGAACCATCCCCAGTCTATAACCAAATCAAATTTATTTATATTTTGGTCTGCAGCATACCCGTCTATTGTTTCAACCTCTTTAGCAGCAATAAATAACCTAAGTTTATTTGCTCCAGTTGATGATTTACCAATATTAACTGGTTCATTGATAATATAATTTGCTTTAAATCCATTTTCGTAAAGGAACGTAGATTTAAAATTTTTACCTGACTCAGGGACAAAAGCAGTCATCCAATATTTATCTGTTATTCCAAGCCATCCTTCATTCGATTCTCTTACTATTTTTTTTTCTTCTACATCATCATAGTCGTCTTCCTTTAATTCATCGTCAAATACGCCGATAAACCCTTCATGTTGAATGTAAAAATTTTGAATATCATCGGGGATTTTATTCCTTGTCATTTGAGAATACGGATATAATTCAATAGATGAATTCGAATTATTTTTTACTTGTTGTGATATTTTAAATAAATATTTGTCATCTAACTCAATCCTTTTTTCAAAAGTGATACCCTCTTTATTATCCCATTGTAAAACAACAGGAGATTTGTCACTTAAAATATTATTACCTTTTACTGTCCACTTAGACTCTTTTGTTGGCACTTGAATTTTATTTCCAATGCTCGTCCAACCTGTCTCAATATAAAAGCCGTTTTCAGTATCAGAGGGATTTAAAAAAATAATATTTTTTCCATCTTCGACTTTTTGTTTATGTTTTTTAAAAGATATATCGTCAATCAAAGCACCCTTTAAATTAATTGAACCTACTATACTTTCATTTTCAATTTTAATTCTTTCGCTTGTATTAATAGACTCTTCTCTCGTAATTTTTTTTACTATTTGTGGCTGATTAATTGTTGGTGCAATAGAACTTTGTTCGCTCTTTTGTTCTACTTTTTGACTTATTTGCTGATCAGAATTTCTTTTAGGAGTTTCAAAAAAAGCACCCCAGAAAAGCAAAACAGACATTGAAAGTGCAATTGCAACAAAAACATTTCTATCCATTATTTCTCTCCTTTTTTGTTTTTTGAAACTGGCACAAAATCTAAACCATGTCCGCCACCAAGTTTCTTAAAAGGATGACATTTTAATATTCTTTTTACCCCTAATTTAATTCCTATTGTTAAACCTTGAGTTTTAAGTGCTTCAATAAAATACTCAGAACAAGTAGGTAAAAACCTACATCTACTACCTAACAGTGGAGATATAAAATATTGATAAATTTTGATTATGAAAATAAGAATTTTTGTCATTTTATTTTTTTATTTTTCCAAAACATTTTTCCATTATAGGCAAAAGCAAATCATGTTTTTGAGCATAGGCATTAGATTTTCCAAAAACTATATAAGTGTAATCTTTATTAATTGCACCTCTTTTTTTTAACAGCTTCTGGACAATTGCTTTTAATTTCCTTCTAATTTTGTTTCTTTTAACAGCATTCCCAATTTTTTTTTTCATCACAAAACTGATTAATAAGCTAGATTTAACTTTGGGTTTATAAAAATTCTTTGTAGCGAAGATTGAGAAATAGTCTGAGTGAACTTTTTTCTCTTTTAATGTTTTTTTGAATTGGAAGCTTTTTTTTAAGCTTTCAAGCTTAACCATTAAATAAATTATGTTGATAGAGTTTTTCTACCTTTTGCTCTTCTTCTGGCGATAAGTTGTCTACCAGTTTTAGTTGCCATTCTAGCTCTAAAACCATGTCTTCTTTTTCTGACTAAATTACTAGGTTGATAAGTTCTTTTCATAGATATTTTAAGGTATATATTTTAAATGATGTCTGTTGTACAGGATTAATATGAGTAAAAATTTAAAAATCACTTTAGGATTAATTTATTTATTCATTTTAATCTCGTTTTTATATTTCTTGTTTTCAAAATTCGAGATTTCTAGAATAAATGATTTTTCATACTATAAATTAATACAGTCAAATATAGAGGAATTTATCGGAAAAAATTTAGTATTAAATCTATTTCTATTTTTTTTATTTTCATCATTTTGGGTGATACTTTTAGGTTTTGGAACACCAATACTTCTTATATCAGGAATATTATTTGGAAAATGGGCTGGGACATTAATCTCAACATTCTCAATTTCCATTGGAGCCTTGTTACTTTACATGATTGCAAATTTTTTTTTTAAAGACTTAGTCAAAATTATGCTCTTAGATAAATTTGAAAAATACATTGAACGATTTAAAAAAAATGAATTTTATTATTTTCTTGCCTTCAGGCTTTCCGGAGGTCTAGGAATACCATTTGGATTACAAAATATTTTACCTGTAATTTTTAACATAAAAAATAGTAATTATTTTTTTGGAAGCTTCTTGGGTTTTGTACCAATGTTTTTTATTTGGAATTCGATTGGTTCTGGAATAAATAATTTCATTAAAGGTTCTGATAATTTTAGTTTTATAAACTTAATAATTAATAAAGAAATTTATATACCAATATTAATTTTTTTAATTTTCATTTCTATTTCGATAGTAGTTAAAAAATTTTTCTTTAAATGATTGATCTTAATAAAAATAATTTAATAGATGATCCAAGTCCGTATTTAAGACAACATAAAAATAATCCTGTTTATTGGCAAACATGGTCAAAAAAAACTTTAGAAGAGGCTAAAAAAAATTCTAAACCTATTTTATTAAGCATTGGGTATGCAAGCTGTCATTGGTGTCATGTAATGGCACATGAAAGTTTCGAAGATAAAGAGACAGCTGATCTTATGAACAAATATTTTTTAAACATTAAAGTTGATAGAGAAGAAAGACCAGATCTAGATTTTGTATTTCAAAGTTCGTTTCAATTATTTAATCAATCTAGTGGAGGTTGGCCTTTAACAATGTTTCTCGATGAAAATGGAGTTCCATTTATGGGCGGAACTTATTTCCCTAAAGCCGCAAAAAATGGACTACCATCTTTTAAAGAAGTTTTACAAAAAGTCAACGATGCATATAAAGAACAGAAAACTAATATTATTAATCAAAAAGATCTAATTATTAAAAATTTAGATTTAAAAAGAAATTCAGTTTTAAGTCAGGATCTTGAACCGATTATAGAAGCATCGCTAAATTATTTAGACTCAGAAAAAGGAGGATACAAAGGTGCTCCTAAATTTCCTACATTTAATTTATTCGAAACACTTTTATATTTTTACAATACAACAAAAGATGAAAAATATTTAGAACCTGTTTCATTAATTTTAAAACAATTATGTTCAAAAGGAATTTATGATCATGTTGAGGGAGGTATTTCTAGGTATACCGTTGATGATGCCTGGATTATTCCTCACTTTGAAAAAATGTTATACGACAATACTCAATTTATCTTACTTTTAGCTAAATATTGTAAAATTAATAACGAAAAGTACTTTAAAGATAAATTAGAGCAGACAATAGAGTTTCTAAGATCGGAGTTTTTAAATAAAGATAAATTATTAGGCTCTGCTTATGATGCAGACAGTGAAGGTGAAGAGGGAAAATACTATGTTTTCAAATATGAAGAAATTAAAGATATAGATAAGATTAATGAATACTTTGAAGTAAGTAAATCAGGAAATTGGGAACATAAAAATATTTTAGTGGAAAAAAGCAAGCCACCAAAAGTGATAATAGAAAAACTTTTAGAGATTAGAAAAAAAAGAAAAAAACCTTTTTTTGATGATAAATCTCAGCTCGATTTAAATTGTTTATGGGTTAGTTCTTTAATTAAAGCTCATGAAATTTTACCTGAAAAAAAATATTTAAAATTAGCGGAAAACTTTTTTTCTGTTATTGAAGAAAAATATATAAAAAAAAACATTCAACATTCTTATTCTAAAGAAATTGTGTTTTTGGAGGATTATGCTTTCTTAATTAATACATTAAACGACCTTTCAGACAAAACTATGAATTTTAAATATAAAGACTATGCAAAAAAATTATGTGATGAAACATTTTTAAAATTTTATGTTAAAGAAAAAAATATTTTTCAGAAAAATCATAAAGAAAAAAATGATATTTTTTTTAAACCAATTGATATTGGTGACAATACTATTCCAAATGGTAATGCAATCATGCTTATAAATTTAGTCAGACTAGGAATGATGAAAGAAGCTAAAATATTATCAGATAGTCTTAATGGATATTTAAATATTTACAAAAATCACATGATGACAGCTGTAAGAGCTTTAGATTATTTCAATAATATAAATTCTGGTAAAAAATGTACAGATCAAGGTTGTAGTATAGATGAAGCAAAAAATTAATTGGATAGCTTGGTTATTATTAGTAATTTTATGGAATTATGGTTTTCCTAATGCCTCTCCATTCCAGGATGTACTAGTTGCCGTAATTCTGTCTGTATTATTTATAATTATACAGAAGCTTCAATCAAGAGGGTTGCAAAAAACAAGCTCAAGAAGTAAATTTAAAAATTGATGAAGGGATATTTGTTATGGGAATTCACTATGATTACAAATCTACTCGTGGCGATAAAGCTATGAAAAAAGAAGCTAAAAGAAAAGCACGAATAGAACAAAGAAGAGCGAAAAGATCTACTAATAACTCTAAAGAGTCTGAGAAAACAAAGATGCATGATATTGATAAACCTATAACGCTTGAGGACTTAACGAATCCAGATAAAAACTAGATCACTAATGAAATCTTTTGAGAAAAAAGATTCTCTTATTAAAAGCAGGGAAGCTGCTCTAAAAAAAAATTTAAAAAAAAGAAAAAAAATTAAAAAAAAATTAAAAAAAAATGACAATTCTTTCAGATAAATGGATAAAAAATGCAGTTTCCAAAAAAGGCATGATAAGACCTTTTGTAAGCAAACAAGTAAGAAAAGGAAGAATTTCATTTGGTTTATCTTCATATGGGTATGATGCGAGGGTTTCTAATGAATTCAAAATATTTACAAACGTAAACTCAGGTATTGTAGATCCTAAAGTTTTTAAAAAAGAGAGTTTTGTCACAAAGGTTGGCAAAGAATGTATTATTCCACCTAACTCTTTCGCTTTAGCTAGAACAATGGAATATTTCAAAATTCCAGATGATGTTCTGGTTATTTGTCTTGGCAAATCAACTTACGCCAGATGTGGAATTATTGTTAATGTTACACCTTTGGAACCCGGTTGGGAAGGGCATGTTACATTAGAGTTTTCGAATACTACTCCTTTGCCAGCAAAAATTTATGCTAATGAAGGAGTTGCTCAATTTGTTTTTCTTAAAGGTAATGAAAAACCTAGTATTACCTATGCTAAAAGAAAAGGCAAATACATGAAGCAAAAAGGTGTTACGTTACCTAAAGTTTAAATTCTTAAATGCAAAAACTCATAATCAAAGGCAAGAGGTATCTGAATGGAAAAATTTTGGTATCAGGTTCTAAAAATGCAACATTACCAATTTTAGCAGCATGCATATTAGGCAATAATATAAAACTTCAAAACATTCCATTAGTTAAAGATATTTTTACAATGATTGAGCTTTTAGAATTTATTGGACTTAAGGTTAAAATATTAAAAAAAAAGCATACTATAGAGATTGTAAATAATGGTAAAAAAATTAATACGTTAGCGCCATATAAACTTGTTAAAACAATGAGAGCCGGAGTATTAGTTCTTGGTTCATTATTAACAAAATATAAAAAAGCAAAAGTTTCTCTACCTGGTGGTTGCGCTATAGGCACTAGACCCGTTGATCTACATTTATTTGCACTAAAAAAAATGGGTGTAAAAATTAAAATTAAGAATGGATATATAATAGCTGAAGCAAAAAAAGGTTTAAAAGGTTCAATAATAAAATTTCCGTCTATTTCAGTTGGAGCAACTGAAAACGCTTTATTAGCTGCTTTTAATGCTAAAGGAAAAACAATTTTGAAAAATTGCGCCATTGAGCCTGAAATTAAAGATTTAGTATCATTTTTAATTAAATTAGGAGCCAATATTAAATTTTCTGGAAGAACTATAATTATTAACAAAAGTATCAATAAAAAACTTAAGGTTAATCATGAAGTAATGTTTGATAGAATAGAAGCTGGAACATATTTAATTGCAAGCGCCTTAATTGGTAAGAAGATTACTATAAATAAAATTAAGCCTGCAATAATAAAAACGGAAATAAATATACTTAAAAAAATAGGTGTCAAAATCAAAAAAAATAAATCTTCAATCACAATTTTAAATAACAAAAATTTAAAAAAAATTAATATTGTAACAAAACCCTATCCTGGGTTTCCTACCGATCTTCAAGCTCAGCTCATGGTACTTTTAACTCAAGCAAAAGGCACTTCTAAGATAAAAGAAGATATATTTGAAAATAGATTCATGCATATTCCAGAATTAAATAGAATGGGTGCAAAAATAGAAACAAAAAATAAAATTGCAATTATCAACGGTCCTACAAGGTTAACAGGTGCAGAGGTGATGGCAACCGATTTGAGAGCTTCAGTTAGTTTAGTTTTAGCAGGACTAGTTGCTGAAAATAGAACAATAATAAATAGAATTTATCACCTTGATCGGGGCTATGAGTTTTTAGAAAAAAAATTAAAAAATTGTAAAGCAGAAATTAAAAGAGTCTAATGGAAGGTAAAAACTTGAAATTAATTGCAAAAACTGAGGAAGATTTAAAAGTTGTATCAGCTCATCTACAAGACTCAATTTTGAGTGTTACTGATATTGCAAGCTTAAAAAAAAATAGGATTTTTCTCATGCAATTAAGTCGCTTTATGTGGGAAGATGTAGAAAAAGGAGTTTTTAGAAAAAATAAGCGAATAAGAACAGTTTTGAAATTTGATAATGTCTTAAAAGTATTGTCAAAAAATATTAATCAGAAAAAAAAAGATAATTTCTTGGACTTTCTAGCTATTGAAACTATTAAAATGCCTGATAATAACTATGAAATGAAAATAACATTTGCAGGTGACTCAATCATCAGAATTATTGCAGAAGTTATTGAAGTGACTTTAGATGATCAAGGAGAGGCCTGGGATACTAAAAACAAACCAAAACACCAAGTGATATAATGCTTAAAACTTTTAATTATAACAGAAATGGAGATTCTAAAGAGCTAGAGGCTTTTTTAAATAAAAGAAAATCTACTCAAAAAAATATAGCCTCTTCGGTTTATAAGATTATTCAAGACGTAAGAAGAAATGGAGATAAGGCTGTTTTAAACTATGAAAAAAAATATTCTAACATAAAAACAAAATCCAATAAAATTTTTTTTTCAAATAAAGAAATTAATCAAATTGCTAAAAAAACAGAGATTAAAATTAAAAAAGCTATAGATTTAGCCTATACAAGAATTAAAAAATTTCACTCAAAACAAAAAGTTTCAAACTTTAAGTTTAAGGATAAGTATAATAACGAGCTTTCTTATAAATACTCATCAATAGGAAAAGTTGGAGTGTATGTACCTGGTGGTATCGCCAGTTACCCAAGCACTGTTTTAATGAATTGCATTCCCGCTATAGTAGCAGGCGTAAAAAATATATATCTAACTACACCCTCTTTAGACTCAAAAATCAATCCAGCGGTAGTTTATGCTGCTAGAAAATGTGGGGTAAAAAAAATTTATAAAACTGGAGGAGCTCATTCAATTGCAGCTTTTGCCTATGGTACAAAAAACTTCGAGAAAGTAGATAAAATTGTTGGCCCAGGAAATGCTTTTGTAGCATTTGCAAAAAAAGAGGTGTTTGGTGATGTTGGTATTGATATGGTGGCAGGACCTTCAGAAGTGAGTATTGTTGGTGACAAATATTCTGATCCAAAATTAATAGCCGCTGACTTAATTGCACAAGCCGAACATGATATTTATGCTCAATCAATTTTAATTACAGATAATAAAAAATTGATAAGCTCAGTTAATAAAAGTTTAAAACAACAACTAGTGAATTTACCTAAAAAAAAAATTGCTATTAAAAGCTTAAAAAAATTTGGATTAGCAATATATACTAATAAAAGAGGTAAAATTTCCGAGATAATTAATACAATAGCACCAGAACATTTAGAATTATATACTTCATTTAATAATAGATTAATTAATGACGTAAAGAACGCAGGCTCAATATTCATTGGAAAATTTTCACCTGAGGCCATTGGTGATTATTTGGCAGGACCCAACCATGTTCTGCCTACTTCTGGTTCAGCACGATTTTCTTCAGGTTTGTCTGTTAACGATTTTCTTAAAAGGCATTCGTTAATAAAAATAACAAAAACAGGTATTGAAAGATTAGGCGCATCGGTTATAAATTTAGCAAAGTATGAGAATTTAGATGGTCATGCGAACTCTGTAAAAATAAGATTAAAAAAGGTTAAATAATTGGCGAAACAAGAAACTTTAGAATTTAAAGGAAAAGTAACAGAACTTTTACCTAATGCTATGTTTAGAGTAAAACTAGAAAATAATCATGAGATCTTAGCTCATACAGCCGGGAAACTGAGAAAAAATAGAATAAGAGTTTTAGCTGGAGACAACGTAATGGTTGAAATGACACCATACGATTTAACTAAAGGTAGAATTACTTTTAGATTTTAGGCCTTGTAGCTCAGTAGTAGAGCAGTACCCTGAAAAGGTATGTGTCGTAAGTGCGATTCTTACCAAGGCCACCACCCTCAATTTTTACACATCGAAAAACAAAAATTAATCTGATAATTATTTTAACATGAGTAAAAAGATAGGATTATTTTGGTTAAGAGATGACTTTCGATTTGTAAAAAATCATGGGCTAACTGAGGCCACAACAAAACATGATCAAGTGGTGGTTTTTTATCTATATAAAAAAGATATATATATTGATCAAGAGGCTCAAAAATGGTGGCTAAGCAGATCACTATCAAATTTTAAAAAAAAACTAAATGAATTAAATATTTCCCTTGAAATAGTTGAGACCAATTCATTTAAAATTTTCTTTGATGATCTGATTAAGAAAAAAGACTTCGCAATTTATTGGAACAAGGTTTATGAGCCAGATTATTTAAAATTTGATGAATATTTACTAAACATTTTTAAAAAAAAAAACATACATCATGAAAGATTCAAAGGAAATGCTCTTAATGAAATCAATGAAGTAAAAAAAGTCGATGGAACTCCATTCAAGGTGTTCACTCCTTTTTGGAGAACAGCAGAAAAATTTTTCTCTGAAAAGATACCATCAAAAGAAAAAGCAATTAAGAAATGTAAAAATAAAATAAATTATTTTAAAAATTGTATTAATGCAGAGAAGATATTGCCTAAAAAAGATTGGTTTAAAAATTTTGAAAAAATTTGGACTCCAGATGAACAACATGCTTTAAAAGAATTAAAAAATTTTATTAAAGAGAGAATAACGAACTATTCTGAAGCGCGGAACTTTCCAAATATAGCAGGTACATCTAAATTATCTCCATTTATAAAATTTGGCCAAATTCATGTTGAAACAATATGGGATGAATGTATTAAAAAAAAATCAAAAACAATCGGAACCTCAAAGTTTCTAACAGAAATAGGATGGCGTGAATTTAATCATTCATTAATAAATCATTTTCCATACATGTTAAAAGGCAATTACTCCAAAAAATTTGATAAATTCCCATGGCAAAAAAATTCTAAATTTTTGAATGCATGGAAAAAAGGACTAACCGGATATCCAATAGTTGATGCAGGGATGAGAGAACTTTATTTTACTGGCTGGATGCATAATAGAGTGAGAATGATAGTCGGGTCATTTTTAGTAAAGCATTTACTAATTAATTGGAAAGAAGGCGAAAAATATTTTAGGAACTCTTTGTTAGATTACAGTCCAGCGAGTAATGTTGCAGGGTGGCAGTGGGTTGCAGGCTGTGGGGCAGATGCAGCACCATACTTTAGAATATTTAATCCAATTCTACAGGGAGAGAAATTTGATAAAGAAGGTGAATATGTAAAAAAATGGGTGCCTGAATTAAAAGATATACCAAAAAAATATATTCATAAACCTTGGGAATTAAACGACGAAAAATTTAAATCAGGTAGAGATTATCCTCATCCGATTGTAAAACATGAGGAAGCAAGATCAAAAGCTTTAAATGCATTTAAAAAAATTTAAAAAATTAAATATTTCCATGACAGTATTTAAATTTTTTTCCTGACCCACATGGGCATTTTTCATTTCTTCCAACTTTTTTATCAGATTTACTCTCTATAACTTCTTCTTTCCCTTTTTTATTTGTTTTTTCTTCTGAAGAAATCACAATATTTAGATTTAATAGAAATTTAATTAAATCAGTTTTAATTTTTGACAACAATCCTTCAAATAATACAAAAGCTTCTTTTTTAAACTCAGATAAAGGATCTTTTTGGCCATATTGTCTAAGGCCGATAACTTGTCGTAGTTGCTCAAGATATTGTAAGTGTGACCTCCAAGAAAAATCAATAATTTGCAAAAATATTTTTTTTTCTAAAATATCATTTTGATCGTTACCTAAAATTTTATTTCTTGAATTTTTTTTATCAGAGAAGATGCTCTTAATTTTGTTATTAAATTCATTTTCTTGTAACTTTCCATAATTCAACAGATCATCATCAATAATTGAATTTCCAGTTATATTTTTAACTTCAGTAAGGTAATTTTTCTCATCCCCAGATTTTTGAAAGCTTATTCTAGCAGAATTTAAATTTTTTAAAATTTCATCAAAAAAATTATTCAAAATTACCTCAATATTTTTTTCTTTAAGTATTTTTAATCTTTGAGAAAATATTACTTGCCTTTGATCATTCATTACATCATCAAATTTGATTAATGTTTTTCTTATATCAAAATTTCTGCTCTCAACTTTTTTTTGGGCTCTTTCCATAGCTTTGTTAATCCAAGGGTGGTCAATAGACTCATTTTCTTTAAGGCCTAGTTTTTTAAGCATTCCGTCAATTGAATCTCCCCCAAAAATTCTCATTAATTCATCCTGAAGACTTATAAAAAAAATTGTGCTGCCAGGATCTCCTTGTCTTCCAGATCTTCCTCTTAACTGATTATCAATTCTTCTACTTTCATGACGTTCTGTTCCTAGAATAAATAATCCACCAAGCTCTTTGATTTTTTTTTCATTTACTCTAATCTCTTCAATATTTTCTTTTTTTCCATCTAGAATAAAGTCTTTGTTTCCTCCAAGTTTTATATCCGTGCCCCGACCTGCCATATTAGTAGCTATTGTTACAGCTCCAATTTTTCCTGCCTCTGCGATTATTCGTGCCTCTTGTTCATGGTGTTTTGCATTAAGTACATTATGCTTAATTTTTTTACTGATTAAATAATTTGAAATTTTTTCTGATTTTTCAATACTTGTTGTTCCAACTAACACCGGTTGACCTTTTATATTACATTCAATTATTTTATTTGTAATTGCATTATATTTTTCTTTTTCTGTACGATAAATTTGATCATTGAAATCTTTTCTTATCGTCTCTTTATTTGTAGGGATTGAAACTACATTTAATTTATAAATATCGAAAAATTCCTCAGACTCCGTCATGGCAGTTCCAGTCATGCCAGCTAGTTTTTTATATAGCCTAAAATAGTTTTGGTAAGTAATTGAGGCTAACGTTTGATTTTCTTCTTGAATTTGAACGTTCTCTTTAGACTCAATCGCCTGATGAAGTCCATCTGAAAACCTCCTTCCATCTAAAACTCTTCCTGTGAACTCATCTATAATTTGAACTTTGCCATCTCTCACAATGTAGTCTGTATCTTTCTTAAAAATTAAATTAGCCTTAAGTGCTTGATTGACATGATGAACCAGATCTAAATTAGCTGGATCATAAAAGTTATTATTTTTTAGTATTCTTTTTTGAATTGAGAGTTTTTCAATCTTATCAATTCCAAAATCTGTTAGGATAGCGTTTTTATTTTTTTCATCTAACTCATAATCTTTTTTTTCTAAGTATTTTATAAAATTATTTGATGTTTCATATAATGTTGTTTTATCTTCTAGCTTTCCTGAAATGATTAAAGGTGTTCTAGACTCATCAATGAGAATGCTGTCTACTTCATCAACAATACAAAAGTTATGATCTCTCTGAACCATTTCATTAAGCTCATACTTCATATTATCTCTTAAATAGTCAAACCCTAGTTCATTGTTGGTCGCATAGGTAATGTCACTAGAGTAGTTTTTCTTCCTTTCCATATCATCAATATCATTTGTTATACATCCCGTGGTGACACCTAAATAATTGAAAACTTTACCCATCCACTCAGAGTCTCTTTTTGCAAGGTAATCATTTACTGTTACAATATGAACTCCTTTTCCTGTCAATGAATTTAAATAAGCTGGCAAAGTTGAGACAAGAGTTTTACCCTCACCAGTTTTCATCTCAGCTATCTTTCCTTGATTAAGTATTAACCCCCCTGCAAGCTGAACGTCATAGTGTCTCTCACCTAAGGTTCTCTTAGCGGCTTCTCTAACTAAAGCAAATGTTTCTGGAATAATCTCATTAATATTTAAGGAACCATCTTGAGCCTTTTTTTTGTAAATAAAAGTTTTTTCTTTAAAATCTGCCTCACTTAAAGACCTGATCTCGTTTTCTTTAATATTTATAGCCTCAATAATATTTTTGATTTTATCTAATTGTTGTTGATTAGAGCTTTTAAATATTTTACTAAAAGTTCTTGTAAATAAATTCATTTTACATCTATATATGTATTATTTGATTAAATTAAACTGTAATAATGACAATAAATATTAAAAATTTCCTAAGCGATAAATCAAAACTATCAAAAATGGGTGAGTTTCAGAATCTTAAACAAATTGAAGGTTTAGAAATGGCCTCTATATCAGCAGATTTATATATGGATGGAAGAGATGATTTAGCGTTATTTTATTTTTCAAAGGGGGCAAATTATGCAACATTGACTACATCAAATAGTATCACTGCAGAATTTATACCTTGGAATAATAATTCTCATAAAAAAATAATTAAAGGCCTTTTGGTAAACACAAAAAATGCTAACACATTTACAGGTAAACAAGGAAAAGAAAGTATTGATACGTTAGCAAAAAATTTATCTAGAATATTAACAATTAAAGAGTCTAAAAATCAGAAAGGAACAAGTGAAACAGTAAAAATAAAAGACCTCATTTTTGCTTCTACGGGAGTCATAGGCGAGGAGTTTCCAGTTGAACAAATTAAAGATAGACTATCTGACTTAGTAGATAAATTAAGAGCAGAGCATAATAAAATGTATTGGATTAAAATGGCTTCTGCAATTATGACAACTGATACCAAGCCTAAAGTAGCTTATGAAGAAATAATTATTGGAGATGAGCTAATAAAAATTTCTGCTATTGCAAAAGGATCTGGAATGATTGCCCCGAATTTAGCTACTATGCTCTCATTTATATTCACTAATGCTGATATTAATTCTAATTTATTAAAAACATTATTAAAGAGAGCAGTTGCTAATTCTTTTAATGCAATAACAGTAGACAGCGATCAATCAACAAATGATATGGTTACTATTTTTTCTACAAGGGCAGTTAAAATGGGACCAAATATATCTTTAAACGATAAGGCAGTACAGAAATTTGAAATAGCTTTGAAAAATTTGTGTTTAAATCTTGCAAAGCAAATAGTTGTTGATGGCGAGGGAGCCAAAAAATTTGTAACAATAAATGTAATTAATGCTAAATCTTTAAGTAGTGCAAAAAATATTGCTTTTTCAATTGCTAACTCCCCTTTATTCAAAACCGCTGTTGCAGGAGAAGATCCTAATTGGGGAAGAATCGCTATGGGGATTGGCAAGTCAGGAGAATTAGTAGATCAAAAAAAATTAAAAATTAAAATTGGAAATTTTGTTGTTGCAGAGAATGGGAGAATTTCTGAAAGCTATGATGAAAAAAAGTTAAAAGAATATATGCAATGGGGTTCGATCAATATCGAAGTAAATCTTAAACTTGGTAATGATAGTTTTACATGTTATACATGTGACTTCACGCATGACTATATAGACATTAATGCTGATTACAGAAATTAAATGATTAAATACAATTTAAAATGTCATAAGGGTCACGAGTTTGAAAGTTGGTTTTCAAGCTCAGAGGAATTTGAAAAGTTAATTAAAAGAAAATTATTGGAATGTATTTATTGTTCATCAAAAAATATAGATAAGTCTATAATGTCTCCAATGGTATCAAATTCAAAAAGTAAAAATGAGGAATTTGATATTATGAAAAAAGATTTAAAGTGTCACAAAAATAAACTTCTTAAATTAAGAAAATATATAGAAAAAAACTTTGATTATGTTGGTAAGGACTTTAGCAAAAAAGTAAGAGAAATTTATTATGATAAAAAAAATAAAAAAGCAATTTATGGAACAACAACTTCTGAGGAAAGGAAGGAATTATCTGAGGAAGGAATAGATTTATTATCAATTCCTTGGGTTAATAAAGACAACTAATTTTTCAAGCTACAAATAATATAGTTTACAGATAAATCCGCTGATTTTTTCCATCTCTTAGTAAATGGATTAAATTCTAGCCCACTAATATCTTGTGTAATTAGTTTTTCTTTATTTAAATAATTTTGTAATTCTTCAGGTTTTAGAAACTTATTCCAATCGTGGGTTCCTATAGGAAGCCATCTTAAAATATATTCAGCACCAATAATTGCCTTAATGTACGAAGTTAAAGATCTATTTAATGTAGCAGTAAACATTAATCCATTTTTTTTTAATAGTTTTTGGCAAGATTTAATATATAGATCAACATTATCAACATGTTCAACGATCTCTAGATTTAAAATCACATCATAAGTTTCAAAATCTTTTAATTTTTCTGGTGAAGCATTGACATAATTTATTTCTAAACCACTTTCCTTAGAATGCATTTTTGCAATATTGATATTTTTTTCAGATGCATCAATTCCTGTAACTTTTGCTCCAAGTCTTGTCATAGGCTCGCTTATTAGCCCTCCACCACATCCAATATCTAGAATTTTTAAACCTTTTAAGGAATTTATTTTATCTTTTTTTATCTTAAAATGCTTTTTAATATTTTCTGTTATGTACTCAATTCTAATAGGATTAAACATATGAAGAGGTTTAAATTTCCCATTAACATCCCACCATTCTTTTGCTAATTTTGAAAACTTTTGTATTTCTTCTTTATTTATAGTAGTACTCATTTTTAATAATTTAAATTAATATTAATATCTATAATTTATTATATTACATTCTTAAATGGCTAAAAAAGTACTAAAGTTTGGTGGCACATCTGTTGGAACTATTGATAGGATACAGCATGTTGCACGTATTATTGAAAAAGAGCATTTAGCCGGAAATAATGTAGTAGCTATTGTTTCTGCAATGGTGGGAAAAACAAATGAACTTATTAAACTTTCAAATGAAATTTCTGATACATTTAACAAAAGAGAGCTCGACGTTCTCTTATCTTCAGGTGAACAAGTGACAAGTGCACTTCTTGCTGGAGCTTTAATAAAATTAAATATTAATGCTAAATCATTGTTGAATTGGCAAATACCAATTTTAACAGAAGGAGAACACTCCAATGCTCGAATAATTAATATGAATGTTGAAAAAATTAATAATTATTTGAATGAAAAAGGTGTTGTAATTATTCCAGGCTTTCAGGGCATATCAAAAAGAGCAGAAATTACAACAATAGGAAGAGGCGGTTCAGATGCAACAGCAGTAGCTGTAGCAAAGATATTAAACGCTGATACTTGCGAGATATATACTGATGTAGATGGAGTATATTCTACAGATCCAAATAAAATACCAGTAGCAAAAAAAATTGATAAAATATCTTATGATGAAATGTTGGAATTATCATCATTAGGTGCAAAAGTAATGCAATCATCTGCTGTTCAAACTGCGATGATGTATGATATTCCTCTCGAAGTTAAATCAACTTTTACTGAGAGAAAAGGTACAAAAATTTTTAACCAAGAAAATATTGATTATACCAAAAGTGTCACTGGAGTAGCCTATTCAAAAGATGATGCAAAAATTACATTAATTGGCGTGGAGGATAAGCCGGGGGTTGCCGCTAATATTTTCGAACCTCTTAGCAAAGCACAGATTAATGTTGATATGGTAATTCAAAATATTTCATCAGATCAAAAAACTACAGATGTTACATTTACTGTTAAAAGAGATGATGTCGCTAGAACAAAGGAGATATTAAGAGAAAAAGGTGAAATAAACTATAAAGATATTATACATAACGACAAAGTCGCAAAAGTTTCAATTGTAGGGGCAGGAATGGTTTCTACTCCAGGTATTACATATAAAATGTTCAGAGGTCTATCAGATGAGGGAATAAATATTTTAGCTATTTCTACTTCTGAAATTAAATTATCAGTTATAATTGATGAAGATAATACTTTAAATGCAATAAAAAAATTACATACAATTTTTGATTTAGATTAATGGAAGTTAGACCTCACAGAGTAATAAATAGAAAAACTACAAAAGTAATTCAAGTGGGCAGTGTTAAGGTTGGTGGCAAATCTCCAATTAGTGTACAATCGATGACAAATACGCTTACAACTGATGTTAAAGGAACTATTAATCAAATTCATGCATTAGAAGATGCAGGTGCAGATATTGTAAGAGTTTCATGTCCTGATGAGAAATCTACGAGAGCTTTAAAAGAAATTATCAAAGAGGTTTCAGTACCAATAGTCGCTGATATTCATTTCCATTATAAAAGAGCAATAGAAGCTGCTGAAATGGGAGCAAGTTGCTTGAGAATAAACCCCGGTAATATAGGAGATCAAAAAAGAGTTTTAGAGGTAATCAAAGCTGCTAAAAATAATAATTGTTCTATGAGAATAGGTGTAAATGCTGGTTCACTAGAAAAAAATTTATTAGAAAAATATAAAGAACCGTGTCCAGAAGCATTAGTAGAAAGTGCTCAACACAACATAAAACTTTTAGAAGATAATGACTTCTTTAATTTTAAAATAAGTGTCAAATCTTCCGACATTTTTTTAACAGTTAAAGCTTATCAAAAACTATCCCAAATCTGCGATTATCCTTTGCATCTAGGAGTTACTGAAGCTGGAGGCTTATTTACAGGAAGTATAAAATCCTCAATCGGAATTGGTCAATTATTAATGAATGGAATTGGAGATACTATACGAGTTTCTCTTTCATCAGACCCGGTTGACGAAGTAAAAGCTGGTTTTGAAATTCTCAAATCTTTAGGGATACGATCCAGGGGTGTAAACATTATTTCATGTCCATCATGTGCAAGGCAAGCTTTTCCAGTAATTGAAACTGTCAAAGTATTAGAAGAAAAGTTATCTCACATAAAAAAACCTATTAGTTTGTCAATAATTGGCTGTGTTGTTAATGGACCAGGTGAAGCTGCTCAAACCGAAATAGGTCTTACTGGTGGTGGTCAAGATAACAATCTTTTATACCTCTCAGGTGTTCCACATTCAAAGGTTCCAAGTTCTGAAATCATCGAAAAAATTGTAAAGATGGTCGAAGAGAAAATAAAAAACTAAATTAATCATGGTTCCAATTAATAAAGTAATGGATATTATTAATAAACATCTTAGTTTGGAAAAAGAACTATCTGCTGGAAATATTGATCCAAAATTATTTGCAAAAAAATCAAAAGAATATTCAAATCTTGGTAGCATCATTGATGTTGCGAAATCATTTGTTAAATTTGAGGATGAGAAAAAAGATTTAGAAAATATAGCTAAAGATAAATCTAATGATCCTGAAATGATCGAATTAGCGCAGAAGGACCTCAGTGAATTACTTAAAAGCAAACAAAAATGGGAAAATGATCTAAAAATCTTTTTACTCCCAAAAGACGAGGACGATGATAAAAATGCAATAGTAGAAATTAGAGCTGGAACTGGAGGATTGGAAGCCTCACTTTTTTGTGCAGACTTATTCAAAATGTATGAAAAAGTTTGTTCTAAAAAAAAATGGAATTTAGAAATTATCAATATTTCTAAAAGTGAGGCAGGTGGTTTTAAAGAAGTTATTTTTTCAGTTAATGGAAATGATATTTATTCATACCTTAAATACGAGTCTGGTGTTCATAGAGTTCAAAGAATACCTGAAACAGAAACCCAGGGAAGAGTACATACATCTGCAGCTACTGTTGCAGTACTACCAGAAGCTGAAGAGGTGGATATTGATATTAAGGACTCAGATTTAAGAATTGATGTTTTTAGGGCTGGCGGACCTGGCGGACAATCAGTTAATACAACAGATAGCGCTGTTAGAATTACGCATATTCCAAGTGGAGTAGTTGTAAGCCAACAAGATGAAAAATCTCAACATAAAAATAAAGCTAAAGCTTTAAAAATCTTAAGATCAAGAGTTTATGAAACTGAAAAAAGAAAAAGGGATCAAGAAAGATCAAGCAATAGAAAAAGTCAAATAGGATCTGGAGATAGATCTGAAAGAATCAGAACTTATAATTTTCCACAAGGTAGAGTCACTGATCATAGAATTAATTTAACTTTACATAAACTAGATGAGTTTTTAAGTGGGGACATTCATGAAGAAATGAATCAAGAGCTTCGATTACAAGAGCAAAATTTAAAACTTAAAAATTTAAATTCATGAGAGCAATTGAAGCTATAAAATCTGGCTCCCATTTACTAAGAGAAAGTAAAGTAGAATCTCACATTTTAGACTCTGAATTGTTACTAGCAAAAATATTAAAAAAATCACGTGAGGAAATATTGATTAATTTAGACCAAAGCTTAACTGCAAGTGAAATATTAACGTTTAATAAATTTTTAAATAGAAGATCCAAAAAAGAACCAATTGCATATATTTTGAAGGAAAAAGAATTTTGGAGTAAAAATTTTTTTCTTAATAATGATACATTAATACCTAGACCAGAAACAGAGTTGTTAGTTGAATACTTGTTAAAGTTATATAATAAAAAACAGATAACAATTTTAGATATCGGCACTGGTTCTGGATGTATAATTTTGAGTATTTTAAGTGAATTAAAAAATTCCACAGGTGTTGCTGTTGATATTTCAAGCAAAGCACTTAAAGCTGCAAAAAAAAACGCATATAATTTTAAAGTTTTAGAAAGAGTAAAGTTTTATAACAAATCTTTTGAAGCTATATTTAACAAAAAATTTGATTTAATCGTATCAAATCCCCCATATATAGAAAGAAAAGACTTGAAAAACTTAAGTTGTGATATCAAAAAATTTGAACCCTTAGTAGCATTAGATGGTGGAAATGATGGACTTGACCTTATCAAAAAAGTTATCTACAAATCGAAGTATATTATAAAGAGATTTGGTACGCTCGCCCTAGAAATTGGAAACGGGCAATATAGAAAAGTTTCAAAAATATTAACTGATAATAACTTTAAAATAAAAAATATTATAAAAGATAATAAAAATAATGTTAGATGTGTAATCGCAATTTATGGTAGTTAGATGAACAATAATAGAAGAAGAAATTTTAGGTCGAGACCGCAGAAGAACAACTTCAGAAGAAGAAGTGTAGCAATAAATTCGAATGGTTCTAGTAATTTAAATGGAAATGGAAATTTAAATTTTAATAGAAATGGATCAATGAACAATATTCATAATGTTGAAAAAACTATGCAAAAATATCAACAACTAGCAAAAGACGCTCAAAGCAACGGTGATCCTATTTTATCTCAAAACTATCTTCAACATGCAGATCATTATTTAAGACGATACAACGAACTAAATGAAAAACGAGAGAGTTTTAATGAAAAAACCACTGTCGATGAAAAGCCCTCTCCAAAAGCAGACATTAAAGATACCGAGTCCCAACAAAAAGTTAACTAAAAATTACCTTAGTCTTGATAATTTTAGATCTATTTTAATTCTATCTAATTCAAATTGATTTCTCTCTTTACCTTTAAGTATTTTTCCAGATGGCAACTTTAATTTTTGAGAATTTACTTTTTTCCCGTTCACTATTACTTCATAATGCAAATGGGGACCAGTAGATAAACCAGTCGAACCTACGTAACCAATTATTTGTCCTTGCTTAACTTTTCTTCCTTCCTTAATTCCTTTTGCGAAAGCTTTCATGTGAGCATAAATAGTTTCGTAAGATGAATTATGTTTTATTTTCACACAATTTCCACCGCCTCCACACCATCTTGCTCTAGTAATTGTTCCAGAACCTGAAGCCATAATAGGAGTTCCACTAGGAGCAGCAAAATCTGTACCTCTATGCATTTTATTATACCCAAGTATTGGATGTTTTCTCATTCCAAATGATGATGACAGTCTTGCACCATTAATTGGAGTTTTCATCAAAGATTTAGTAATGCTTTTTCCTTTGATATCATAATAATCTTCTTCTTTATTGTATTTAAAATTATATAAATTAATTTGTTCTCCGTTTACAAACATAGAAGCATAAATTATTTTACCTGTATCTCTAACCTTGTTGTTATCATCTTCAAATTTTTCATATAAAATCTCAAACCAATCGCCTTTTCTTATATCTCTTTGAAAATCCACTTCAAAACCAAAAATTCTTGCAAATTCTATAATGATATTAGGTTCAATTCCTGAGTTTATAGCAGAACTATATAAATTATTTTTAATAATATTTTTAATTACGACTTCTTTTTTATTAAGCTGAAGAATGTTTTCTTTAACTACGAAATTGTCTTCAGATTTTTTAATCTCAACACTAGTTGTATTATTAATAGGATAAGTAAAATTAATTAAAGTATGGTCATTATTACCAAGTTTTTTTATAATTAAGGAAAGCTCTCTTCCAGAATAAATATTTGTTAATTTTTGTTTTTTTAACTTATCAGTAATATTATTTATGTCTTTTGTACTTACTTTGAATTTTTTTAAAATTTTTTCAACGGTGTCATTGTTTTTAATCACATAATTTACCTCTACGTAAGGGCTATTAATTTTAGAAACTATAAAATTTGTTAAATTAGAAAATTCATTATTTTTTGCTATTTCCTGAAAATTTTTTACACGTTTTTTGTAATTTTCATTAACTAAATTAAACGAAATAAAAAAAAGTCCCGAGAAGAAAACTATAAAAGTGCTGATACCTAATAGTTTTGATTTATATACTCGTGCATTTTTTAGGCTCGAAAAAGTAAAAAAATAGTTTTCTTTTCTTAAAAACCTTATAATTTTTCGAACTAGCGCCATAGTTGTTTATTATAAAATTAGTAAGATCTTTGCAACGCTAGATCTTAAAAAAGGCCTAATTTTATTGGGTAATTTGCTTAATATACGCCTTGACTTATAGTATAATTGTAATAAAACCAGCCCTCACCTCTACAAAATTAATATTTAATGTTGCCAGAGGTGTGTAGATTTTAAAGTTTAGAATCTGAGCTTTTTTAAATTGTAAATTAAGAAGAGAAGTGTGGACGGCTAGGTTAATAAAGAAATTGTCGTACACGCTTTAACGAAAAATAACTTTGATTTACCTCAAAGTTATTAAAGCTAGTGTGCGCCGTTATTAAACTTGAGAGTTTGATCATGGCTCAGAACGTACGCTGGCGGCACGCCTAACACATGCAAGTCGAACGCAGTAGCAATACTGAGTGGCAAACGGGTGAGTATAATGTGGGAATCTGCCTTTTGGTTTGGAATAACACGGGGAAACTTGTGCTAATACCGAATAAGCCCTTACGGGGAAAGTTTTAATGCCGAAAGATGAGCCTGCACTTGATTAGCTAGTTGGTAAGGTAAAGGCTTACCAAGGCAACGATCAATAGCTGTTCTTAGAGGAAGACCAGCCACATTGGGACTGAGACACGGCCCAGACTCCTACGGGAGGCAGCAGTGGGGAATCTTGCACAATGGGGGAAACCCTGATGCAGCGATGCCGCGTGAGTGAAGAAGGCCCTTGGGTTGTAAAACTCTTTCGTCGGGGAAGAAAATGACTGTACCCGAATAAGAAGGTCCGGCTAACTTCGTGCCAGCAGCCGCGGTAATACGAAGGGACCTAGCGTAGTTCGGAATTACTGGGCTTAAAGAGCTCGTAGGTGGTTAAAAAAGTTGATGGTGAAATCCCAAGGCTCAACCTTGGAACTGCCATCAAAACTTTTTAGCTAGAGTGTGACAGAGGTAAGTGGAATTTCTAGTGTAGAGGTGAAATTCGTAGATATTAGAAAGAACACCAAATGCGAAGGCAACTTACTGGGTCACTACTGACACTGAGGAGCGAAAGCATGGGTAGCGAAGAGGATTAGATACC
>CACEQK010000007.1:0-20000 GCA_902561585.1 uncultured Pelagibacteraceae bacterium | reverse complement strand
AAATTTTTATCAGTTAAAAATCCTCTTCGATTAAATTTGTCTTGAGATTGTTTAATAGAATTTATGAATTTTGACTCTTTGTTTAAATTAATTAGATCAACAGGTCCAGAAACGTTTACTACAATATTACTTTTTACCGTTTTTTTTGTATCAGTTTTAACATACAAAATATCTTTAATTTTTTTGATTGATACTCCTTTACCTTTTATAACCTTAATTTTTTTCTTCTTATCTAAAAAATTTTTAGCCAAAACAGTTTGAGGAAAAGTAAATCTTGTGAGTTTTCGTATTTTAGGAAAGATTAAATTATTATATTTTCTTTTTTCCAAGAAATCCAAATTAGCAATTGAGCGATCTAGAATTTTGCCTTTTAAAATAGTAGTCCAAACATCATATCTATTAAATTGCTTCGAGGTTGCATATTTAAATTCATTTTTTAATAAAATTAAAATTTCTTCAGCTTTTCTTATTTTCTTTATTTTCGAAAAAGTAAAATTTTTTAATTTAAATTTTTTATAGTTTTTTGAAAAAGAAGCTTTATTTAAAGTTGAAAATTTTTTTGCAATAACATTTATTTTAATATTTAATTTTTCATTAAAAATTTCCTCTTTTAACTGGAGAGTAGTTTCTAAAAGACCAGCTTTATTACCAATAAAAGTAACTACTACATTCTTTTTTTTTTTTAAAACTTCTCTAATTTTTTTTAGAAGGTTGTCGGTTCCACCTTCTGAGTAAAAATCCCAAATATAACTATTATCAGAAAACTTATTATTAATTTTAATTTTTTTTGGAGGCAATAATCCATTTCCTATTAAGATTTTATCAGTCTTCAAATAATCATATTTTCTTTTTTTTTTATTAATCTTAATGGGATTATAATCGCCTTCTATTTGAAAAGTTTGAAAAGCCGGAGTTGGTATTAATTTTATGAATTTTTTTTTAAATTCAATTTTATCTACAATCCCTTTGAAAAAAAATAATTTGATTTTTTTATTTTTTGAAATTTTTATTATTTTTTTGATTTTATCTTCAAGATAAAAAGAGTAAGTCAATCTAGGAAAATATATTTCGTCAAATTTTTTTTTTATTAATAAATTATCATAATTTTCTTTAAGCCAATGATTTAAGTTGTAAGATGGATTTTTTTTTATAAAATCTACTAACATTAAAACGTTTTTTTTATTTCTTATCCATTTAATAAAAGATTGATGTGATAATCGAAGTGGATTATTAAAAAAACCAAATTTAGAGTTTTTCTTGCTATAAGCTGTGCCACCTGGAATATTATGTAAATTTTTCTCAACAATTGAAATATTAATTTTTTTATTTTTATTTATCTTTTTTACTAAAACGTAAAGTGACTCAACACCGATCACACCAAAGCCAACTATTGTTAGTTTAAAATTCATTGATATAATAAATATCTCATTTAGTGAAAATGTAAATAATCTATATGAATTCATTATATATAAGCAAAGATCAATTCTCTGACATTTTAAATTTAAGTAACGGAGTTTTCTCTCCTCTTAAGCACTTTGTAAGTGAAAAAGATTTCAAAAATATCTTGTTAAAAAAAAAAATTAAAAAAAAATATTTTCCGATACCAATTTTTTTTGGAATAAAAAAAAAAATATTTAATAAAATAAAAAATGAGAAAAATATTAAGCTTTATTATAAAAAAAATCTCATTGCAGTTGTTAAAATTAATTTAATATATAAAATTAACAAAAAAATTTTTGGAAAAAAAATATTTGGTAAAAAATTTAGACAACATTCTTATTATAAAAAATTTAATAAAGAAAATTACGCTTTTCTTGATTTCACATATAAAAAAATTTTCAAAAAAAAACTAGTTGATAAAAATTTTGTCTCACCCACTCAATTTAAAAAAAAGATTAAAACTAAAAAAACTTTAGCAGGTTTTCACACTAGAAATGTTCCCCACGAAGCACATCAATGGATACATAGGTATCTATTAAAAAAATATTCTAATCTCTTAATTCAACCTTTATTAGGACAATATAAAAAAAATGAATATTTAGATAAAATTATCAAAATTACAAATCTCGTAGCAGCAAAAATGTACAATAAAAAAAATACTTTTTTTATTCCTTTTTTTTCATATCCAAGATACGGGGGCCCTTTGGAGGCAGCATTGCATGCTATTGTAAGAAAAAATTACGGGTGTACACATTTTTGGGTGGGTAGAGACCACGCTGGATTTAAAAAGTTTTTTCATAAATATGAGTCTCAAAATTACTGTAAAAAGATTCAAAAAAGGATTGGAATTAATATAATTGCTCATAACGAACCATATTATTGTTCAACGTGTAAAGCAGTGGTAAACAAAAATTGTAATAAAAAAAGTTGTAGTGGGAAAAAAATAAGTATTAGTGGAACTAAAATAAGAAGATATATTAGATCAAATAAAAAAATACCAAATTTTCTAATGAGTAAAAAAATAAGTATTTTACTGAATAAGAAATCAATTATTTAGATGAACTTCATTAAACAAATAAAGAATTATTTTAATTTTTTAAAAGTTCAAAAAAAAAATAAAAAAAAAACAATTTTTTTTTACTCAGAGGGTGCAAATTATAGAAACTATCTAATAGAAATTTTATTAAAGTTAGATCCATCAAAATTTAAAATTATTTATTTTACGTCAGATGAAAATGATAAGCCACAATTTGATGATATTGATACATTTTTTATTGGAAAAGGATTGATTAGAATAATCTTTTTTACTTTTTTAAAGTGTGATTTAATGATTATGACAGTCACAGATTTAGATAATTTTGAAATTAAGAAATCAAGTAATTGTAAAAATTATTTATATATTTTTCATTCATTGATGAGTGTATTCAAGGGTTATAACAAAAATGCTTTTGATAATTATGATATTATTTTTACAAATGGAGAATATCAAAAAATAGAACTCCAAATAATGGAAAATTTTTATAATTTAAAAAAAAAAATGATATGCAATATTGGTTACACATACGTCGAATATTTACAAAAGATAATTAAAAAAGATAAAAGTGACAATAAAATTTTATTTGCTCCATCTTGGGTTAGCCAAAAAAATGACCTTATTGAAAAATATGGTAAAAAAATTATATCTGAACTTTTAAAAATTAATGATGTAATATTAAGACCACATCCTCAAAGTTTATTAAAATCTAAAAAGGAGATTAATTCTATCTTAGAAGATTTTAAAGAGAATCCTAAACTAATATTTAATAACAAAATTGATAAAATTGAAGCGTTGGATATGAGCTCAATTTTAGTAACAGATAATGGTGGTATGGCAATGGAATATTATATTTTATATAAAAGACCTGTTATTTGTATAAATTATATTGATAAAATTCATAATAAAGATTTTAAAATTTTAGGATTAGAAACTCTTGAGGATAAGTTTAAAAAAGAATTTACAAAGATTGTTAATATTGAAAACATTGAATTAATTAAAGAAATATCTGAACAATATGTTCAAAAATTTAAATTTGATCAAAAAAAATTAGATACTTTTTTAAAAACAAACGGTGTGATTGTTAATAAGGCATCTGAAAATGCATCTAAAAAAATCTCTGAAATTTTAGTTGGATAAATTTATTTGTCTTTATTTTTTTTTTTAATTTTAAATATTTTTAGAAAAATTTTTTTAATCTTTTGGTAATAAAAAATTACATAAGAAATTACTGCAGCTATAGACGCCACAATGAACTGCAGAATCATAGTAAAAGTTCCAGGTTCAAGGTAAGCGTATGCATAACTATCTTGTAAAAAAATAGCTACGACCAAAAATAAAAATTTAATTTGAATATATTTTTTAATTATGCTGGGTAACTTTTTTTTTAAAAATGGTAGAGCTGATGGAAAAATATCTCCTAACACCAAAAAATTCATAATTTTGCTTAATTTAATGACAATTAATTCTTATTGTTATAGATAAACTAAATATGAGTTTTGTAAATAATAAAAAAGAAAATTTATTATTAAGTGTTTTTTTAATTATTGTTTGTATAACACCTTATTGGATTATAAACGATTTTGACTCAATTAATAAAAGTATAATCTTTTACTATTTTATATATATATTTTTTTTTTTTATAATCTTGTTTTTTTTAAGTATTAAAAAAAATGACAAATTAATATGTTTTTTTTATTCTTTACTTATATTTTACGGCTTAGATAATAAGCTTGGTTTACTTATATATTTCGAAAACTTTTCAGATAATTTAATTTTGAAATACTTCACTATTCTCGTTTTCTGTCTTATTGCAATTTTAGTAATTTATTTTTCTTTAAAAAAAAATTTTCTTATAACAAAAAAAATTTCTCTTAATTTTTTAATTGTAGTTTTTTTAATCAATTTTTTTTTAAATCTTAATTTTGATAATAAGTATGAAAAAATAGAAAAATTAAAATCAAGTTATTATACACCTATAGAAAAATTTGAGAAAAAAAAAACATTAATAATTATCTTAGATGAAATGTTGGGATACAGATCGATAGATGAAAAAATAAATTTTGGAAGCATGGCAAAAAAAAGCTATATTGATTTATTCAAGAAGTATAATTTTACATTATATGAGTCCTCATACTCAATTTATGATAACTCAGAACAAGCAATATCCGCTTCTCTAAACTACGATTATAACATAAGTAAATATAATATTAATTCTTATGTAAATAAACGATCGCTTGATTCTAAAACATTGTGGGAAATTAAAAAAAATAAGTTTTTTGAGGAAAATAATCATCGAAAAATTATTTCGAATAAAAACAAGGCAATACACTATTGCAACGATCAGGTGATAAAGTGTTTCCGATCAAACGCAATTAATAACTATGAGAAATATGTAAAAGATTTTAATTTTAATTCATTGACTTACTTTTTAAAAAAAATGAGAGATCAGAACTCTATAATGCTAAGAATTTGTTTTAAATTTTTGGAGAAGACAAAATTTTATAAAAATTACCATTACTTAACTTTTTACAAAGCAAAATTTCAAAATGATTTAGATAATTTATCTAAAATAGTGAAGTCTGAAAAAGCAGAAATTTTTTTATTCCATTTTATTTTTCCGCATCGTCCATTCTTTTTTGAAATTGCTTCAAACGTAAAAGGATGTATATTTGATAAAGACAAATTAAAAATTGATGAAAATAATGTTAATGAAGTATTATCACAACATTATAAAGAAATAATTTGTACCAATTATTATTTAGATACGTTTTTAGACAATATTTTTGAAGACATTAACCAAAAAGATATCAATATTGTTATAATGTCTGATACAGGAGTAAAAGCTGGAAACAAATTTAAAACAGAAAATTTGAAAAATTATCATTCTGTTTTATTTGCATCAAAAATAAATGATAAAAAATTTAATTTGGACAGCACATTTATTTCATCCCAAAAACTATTTTACAATTTTATAAAAAATAAGAATTCAGAAAGCGACAAAATAACAAAAATTTACGATAAAACTACTAATGATTTCATAATAATAGATGAATTTACTTTTTTCAAAAGTAATTTAGCTCAACAACCTTAATTTATTTATGAAATATAAAAAATTTTTTGTTTTAAGTTTTTTTCTTTTAATAATATTGGATGTACTCCTAACAAAAACCTACCAGAGTATTGTGTCTATTTTAAGAGAAGATAATAACTTCATAATAAAAAATAAAGTTTATCATCATGAGTTAAAAAAAGATTTTAATAGTACCAATTCTAATTTAGAAAAAATATTCACTGATAAAAATGGTTTGATAAAGCTAGAGCAATCAGATGTTGATTACTCTAACTACAAAAATAATTATGTTTTTTTAGGAGACTCTTTTACTCAAGGATCAGGGGTAAATTATGATCAATCTTACTCAGGAATTTTATCTCAGAAATTTTTAAATAAAGGGATAAATATTATTAATTTGTCAGCAGTTTCATACTCCCCAGCTATTTATTATAAAAAAACAGAGTTTTTCATAAACAACAAAGGTTTAAAGTTTTCAAAAATGTTTTTATTTTTAGATGTATCTGACCCTTATGATGAACTTTATAGATACGAACTTAAAGATGGAGTTGTTCTTGATAGAAAAAAAGAAAAAAATTATCTTACCAAAAAGCTAGATTTGGATTTTCTTTATAATTTTAAGAAGCTGATTTACAATAATACTACGATTATTTATTTAAGCTTAAATACCATTAATAATTTTATAATTTCAAAATCAAAAAAAGAAAAAGAATTTGAAAAAAAATATGGATTTATTATAAACCATCAGGCAAATTTATGGGCATATGATAGTGACTATTTTGAAAAAGAAGGAAAAAAAGGTATTTCACTTTCTAAACAACATTTACATAACCTAAAAAAAATATTGGATAAACAAAATGTAGAGTTAACAATAATTGTTTATCCTTGGCCTGGTCAAATTTACAGAAATGAAGTTTCTTCATTACATGTTGAAATATGGAAAGACTGGGCCTCTAAAAACGATATTAGATTTATAAATTTATTTCCAATTTTTTTTGAAGAAAAGGAAAGATCTGTAAATGAGAGGCTAAAATTTATAGACAAAATTTATTTACCATCAGACATGCATTTTAATGTTATAGGTCATCAGTTAGTCGCAGATCATCTTTGGAAAAGGATAGAGTAAGTTTAGTTGAGAGAATTTTTAAACCATTTAACTGGTTTATTTAGTGAATAACTTCCATAAATAAAATATCTTTTTTTATTAACTTTACCATAAAATCTACTAACCGAGTGATAAGAGTCTGGAGCAGATAAAAAGAATGCTCCAGTTCCTCTTTTTGAAATAATTTTATCTGACACAGAGACATCTTTTTTATTTGGGAATCTAGGATATGAATAATTAATTTTTTTCTTTGTTTTGTAAAAATGCAGTATTCCGCCATCAACACTCTTAAGCTCATTGAGGTAAATTAAAAAATTTACCACTCTACTATCTCTATCTCTGTGAGGACCTCTAAAGTATCCTTTTTCAGATACAGAGAAATCTAAATCTAAATATAAAATATTTTTTCTTATATTAGTTTTATTTTGTGTAATTTTTTTCCCTTTTTGAGATCCAAAAACGGATTTTGAAAATTTAATATTTTTTATTTCATTTCTCCAGGATTGAGTATTTTGGTCAAGAATTTTGGATTTTATTCTATTATAAAATTTTATATTATTGATTTTTTTAAAAAAACTTGATGAAGTTTTTGATGCTCTTAAAAAATCTTTGAAATTTTTTGATCCTTTATTAATTCTTTTTCTACCACTCATAACGAAGTCATCGTATTTTTTAAATTTGTCAATTTCTTTAATTATTTTCATACAATCGATCTTGCTTATAAAATTTTCAATCTTTATAAATTTTTTATTTAAATTTTTTTTCATTTTCTTTTTTCATTAACTCTTTAAAGTCATTCATATCATCAATATCAAATCCTGACCCAACTCTAGAGAGTATAGGAATTGGATTATTACAAAGTCTGTCTTTATTTTTCAAATAAATTTCTCTGGACGTTAAAAATGCAGCACTATTAACAATATAACTGTTACTAAGTTTTTGTGTCCTGGGCCATTTTTTTCTTTTGTAATCATGTGAAACCCACCCAATTTTTTTTACATAAATAAATTTTTTTAAATAATCTGCACTAAAAGCACTTTGATATTTATTATTTTTTATTTTCAAAAACCTTTTTATAAAATTTAGATAGTCTTTCTCGTTATAAAAGGGACTCGTCACATGTGTCCACATAATATACTTTCCTGAACAAATACTTGGAACATGATTAATTAATTTATCCAACGAGTCATCTTTAGCTAAACTTTCTTTTCTTTTAAAAGTCTTGATCCATTTAAATTTATTTGTATAACGAGATATTTTTTTACAGTTTGTTGAAATTATAAATTCAATTCTTTTTTTTTTATAAGTTTTTGAAAAAATATACTTAAGTTTTTTCAGTTGATTAATCTTTAGTTGTGTAAGCCCAAATTTATAATTTTTAAAAGGTCTTATATTTTTATTCTTTACTCTTTTGCTCCCTTTTCTTAAAGGTAAAAAAACACTTAAAAAAATATTTGACTCAGAAATCATTTATAAGAAACTTCAACAATCTAAATTCATGCTAGCTAATTTTAAATATAATACTTATAAATAGATATGTTAAATCATACAAGAAATAAAACTCTTATAAGAGCAAGAGAGAATAGATATAAGCTAATAAAACAGGTTTGGTTATAAAAATTATTTATTTGAGAAACAAAGCAAATTACTTATGCTTAATATTGAAAATTTTAGACTAAATAAAAATCAAAAAGATTCGTTTGACAATATCAAAGAATTAAAAAATTTTATTGAGAATTTTTTTTTACAAAATAACTTTCAAAAATTTTTTTCAGAAACTTCTAGAATTTTAGATCTAGATAAAAATGTAGTAGTTTTAAAAAGTAAAAAACTTTTATCACAAAAGTTTATTTTTAAAAGTAATTGTTTTGAACAATCTTTTAATTTCTTAAAAATAGTAAACCAATTATTAATATTTTTAATGATTTATATAAAAATTCTATTAGGAAAAAAACAAGAGAAAATATCAGAAAAAGACTTGGTTATTTTTAACATTGACAAGATAGATGATATAGAAAAATTTAAAAAAATTTTATCTTCTTTTCATAGTTCAGTAATAATATCAAAAAACAAAATAGATTTTGATAATATCTCCGATCATATTCAGGATACATATTTAAAAAAAAACTTAATTTTAAATTATAAAAATAATTATTTAGATTTAAGATATAAGGATAAAGATGAAAAATATTTCATACGAACAAATATTATTCATGAAAAAGCTATTAAGCTAGATGACAGTTGTATTCAAAATAAATTTCAAGTTTTCAAATTTGCATTAAGTTTGTTTTTTAAATCAATAAAATTGAAATTTAACTTGCTTCAATTATTTAATATAATTTTGTATTCAAAAATAAAAAATTTCTCAATTTTCAAGACCTTTAAAGCAAAATACCTTTTACAAGACAGGATCAATTATACTTGCTCTATCAGAAATTCTTTGTTTAAAAAGATGGGAGGGCTTGTTCAGGGTTGTATTCAAACTCATTTAGCTGAAGCATCAATAAGTCTTTTCAATGATATAGATGTTTTTTTTACATTTGGAGACGAACAGAATTCGAAAAATCTTTTAACATCACTGGGAAGCAGGGTCGAAAAAAGTCTACCAGCAGGTTCACTCAGGTTAGAAAATTATTTTAATAATTCTTCCAAAGAATTTAATT
Source organism: uncultured Pelagibacteraceae bacterium (assembly GCA_902561585.1). Taxonomy (GTDB): domain Bacteria; phylum Pseudomonadota; class Alphaproteobacteria; order Pelagibacterales; family Pelagibacteraceae; genus Pelagilacustribacter. The sequence continues at coordinate 10,686 of CACEQK010000007.1, read as the reverse complement.
ATGACAAAGAGATTGATATTTTGGTCTTTGGAGTAAATTTATATAACTGGCTTTATGTTAACAATGACTCAAAGATAAACTATTATAAATTTTTAAATTATATAAGAAAACTAGCAGACAATTATAAAGATCTCAGAATAGCAATTAAGCATCATCCATATTATATTAGTGATGATAAAGAAATAGAAATTATGAAAGGGTCAAAAGTAATTTATTTAGATAAAAAAATTAATTCTTATTCCCTAATTAAAAATTCAAAATTATTTTTATCTTATTCTTCTACTATGATAGTTGAAACAAATTCAATATTTGGAAAAAGTTATTTTCTTGACCCTAATAATTGTAATAATGTTATGTTTAGTAAAAATCATCACTTAAACAAAATAAAATTAGTAGATTTTTTTGAAATCAAAAATGTCATAGACACATTCATTTTGAATAAAGATAATCAAAAAAAAACATATACTGATATTTGCCTGGACAGCAAAAATGTAAGTGAGTTAATAGTAAATAATTTAAAATTTTATGAGAGAAAAATTAAACACTCTGAATTTTAACAAACATTGATGAGTGATTTTAACTTAAATAGAAGCAACATTCTTTTTATTGCTGAAATAGGAGGCAATCATGAAGGTAACTTTAACTACGCAAAAAAGCTTGTTAAAGACGCCATATCAACAGGAGTTCAGGTTGTAAAATTACAAACTTACAGAGCTTCAAAACTTACAAATAAACTTGAGTCTCCAGACAGGTATAAACATTTTAAAAAATTTGAATTAACTATTTCTCAACACAAATATCTTGCTGAAATGTGTATCGATAATGGAGTATATTACAATTCTTCTATTTGGGATGAAGAAGCATTAATTAAATTAGATCGTTACTTAAAATTTTACAAAATTGGTTCAGGAGATTTAACCGCATTTCCTTTTTTGAAGAAATTTTTGAGAAGAAAGAAACCAATTATTTTATCTACAGGTTTATCCAATTTTAAAGAAATAAATCAAACTGTGAATTTTATAAAAGAAAATAATTTTTATAAAAAAAAAGGAAACTTAGCACTTTTACAATGTACCTCTTGCTATCCAACTTACGATAATGAAGTAAATTTACTGGCAATGAAAAAACTTGAAAAAATTTGTCCAATAGTCGGTTATTCTCATCACAACAAAGGAGATTTAGCGATAAAAACTGCTATCTCACTCGGGGCAAGAATAATTGAGTTTCATTATACAGATAATAGAAAAGGAAAAACTTTTAGAGATCATAAAATTTCTTTAACTAAAAATGAGACTATTTCCCTTATTAAAGACGTGAGAAGAATAAATAACTTTTTAAAAAAAGATTTTAAAAAACCTACAACAAGTGAAATAAACTCCCGTCATGTAATAAGTTTTAGAAGGGGACTTTATTATAAAAAAAATTTAAAAGAAGGCCATATTATAACTGAAAATGATCTTGAAGTTCTTAGACCTAATTTAAGCCTAGATCCAAGAAATTTTGAAAAAATTTTAGGAAAAAAACTAAATAAATCAGTAAAAAAACTTAGCAAAATTTCAAAATTAGATTTCAAATAAGTTCTTTCCAGAAAATTCATCTACTATTATATTTGAAATTTTATGAATTTTATTCCTTAAGTAAGAATTATAATTGAAAGTCCAAATTCCACCAGCTTCTTTTAGAATCACTTTTTTTTCATATTTTAAAGTACCCTCTTTTTCATTACTTATCAGCTTAATTCCTTTGTTAGAGTATTTGTAATAATTATTCTTTGTATCAAATGTAGTTGAAACTATTTTATCGAAATTATGAATAATTAATTTACTAATTGCTTGTTCGATATAAAAATATTTTTTAAAAGGAAATTCTGCAGATAATATTACTAAAACATCAGATTTTAAATTCTTTATTTTAAAAATTTTAATTAATTCTTTGCTTAAATTTTGATTGAGCAAAGCATTTTCCTCATTTCGTAAAAAATACTTTATTTTACTTTTATATTTTTTTTTTGAAGTATTTATTAACTTTTTATCTGAGGAAGTAATAAGCACCTTAATTCTCCCTTTTAATTTTAGACATTCATCGATTGTATGAAATAATATTGGTTTACCATTTATTTTTTTTAAATAATTTTTTTTCTCAATTTTTTGGTCTCTTACGGGTATAACAATAAGAACATTTTTTTCTTCAAATTTTTTCTTAGCAATTTTATTTAAGATTAAAGATCGTGTTTTGTATAAGGGAATTTTATTTTTTGTTAAACTTTTTTCGTGTCTTCTATAATAAAATAAATATTTTTTTACATGTTCAAAATCATAACTGTCAATTAATTTATACCAAATATCATATCCATCTTGTCTAGAAAAACTCTCATCATATAAATTTACGCTGTATAAAGCATCTTTTCTGAAGAGGCAGCAAGCAGCTAAAATTGGTCGATCTTTAATACTTTTTTTGGAACTCAAACTAATTTGTTTTACAGAATTTAATTTTATGCCTGAAGAATTAACTTCGTGATAATCAGAATAAACCATTGCCACCTTAGGTCTTTTTTTAATTTTTTTTACAAAAATTTCTATTATTTTTTTGTTTAAATAATCATCTGCATCTAATCTCATTACGTACTCTCCATTTGAAGCCTTAATTGCTATATTAGAAGATTTCAAAAGACCTAAGTTTTTTTTATTGAAAATAATTTTTATTTTAGGATGTTTAATATATTTGTTTAACTTGAGCTTTGAATTATCTGTTGAATTATCATCAATAATTATAATTTCTATGTTTTTATATGTTTGATCGAGTACACTTCTTATTGATTTCTCAATATATTCACTGTAATTAAAATTTGTAATATAGATTGAAACTAAATTTTTTTGCATGCTAGTTAACTCTTATACCCAACTGTACAACAAGATAAATAATAAAAAATTTAACATTGGTATAATTGGACTCGGTTATGTCGGGCTCCCATTGCTTAAAAGGTTTCATAAATTGTCAAAGATTAAGCTTTTTGGTGTAGATAATGATTTTAAAAAGATAAATAAATTGAAACAAGGAATATCTCCGATAGACTCATTAAAAATTAATTACTTTAAAAAAAATAAAGACAAAATAAGTTCAAATTATGATATTTTGGAATTAGTTGACGTAATCATTATTTGTCTTCCCACACCTCTAAAAAATAAAAAAAAACCTGATCTACAATATTTAGAAAAATGTTATAAAGAATTAAATAAAATAAACCTTAAAAATAAAATAGTAATTTTAGAAAGCACTGTTTATCCTGGCGTTACAAGAAACTTCTCAAAAAAAATTTTGACGAATAATTCGGGATATATAATTGGAAGCAACATTTTTTTTGGTTATTCACCAGAGAGAGAAAATCCAGGAGATAAAAACTTTTCATACAAAAAAACTCCAAAGGTAATTTCAGGTTATACAAGTAAATGTCTTAAATTGGTAAAAATAATATATGACTGCATAACTAAAAAAAGTTTTTCATGTAAAACACTTGAGGAGGCGGAAACTAGTAAATTATTAGAAAATTTATATAGATCAATTAATGTTGGTCTGGTTAATGAATTTAAATTAATTTGTCAAAAACTTGATATAAATGTCCATAATGTAATCGAAAGTGCTGCAACTAAAAATTTTGGTTTTCAAAAGTTTATTCCAGGGCCAGGCCTTGGAGGTCATTGTATACCTATAGATCCATATTATTTATCTTGGATTTCTAAAAAAAAAGGTTATGACCCACTATTACTTAAAAGTGCAGCAAAAATAAATAATAGCATGCCTCAAATTATTACTAAAAAAATTTTAAGTTATTATAAAAAAAAAAAACCAAATATTTTGATATTTGGAATTTCTTATAAAAAAAATGTTGATGATGATAGAGAAAGTCCAGCTTTTGAATTTATTAAAATATTCAGAAATAAAAAAATAAAATTTGATTATGTTGACCCATATTTTAAAGAAATTAAAAAAGGAAGAAACATATCTTTAAATAAAAAATCGATTAACTTTAATAAAAAAAATCTTAAGCATTATGATTGCGCATTAATTTTAACTGACCATGATAAATTTAACTATTATACAATTAGGAACAGTTTTAAAAAAATTTTTGACACTAGAGGTGTTTTTTTTAGAAAAAAAATATTTTCAAATAATATTATTCAAGTTTGATATTTTCAATTTTTTTTAAAACATCTGAGGTCTTAATAAAATAATTTTTTTTAAAAAAATTAAAAATTTTATTTATTCTTTTTTTATCTTTTTTTGTATCTATACTTAAATTAAGATTTAAGTTTTTTTGGTAAAGAGGATCGTTATATTTTAAAATATTGAATTTTTTCCTGTTTTCATAAAAATAATTAAAAATGTGTTCTTTATGATCTTTTTTTTTTATTTTTTTTAGATTATCAAAAAATATTTGAGGTCTTGACACCTCACAAGAAAGTCCTTTTGGACACTTATTCATACAATTAGAAATAATATCAAGTTTTTCATTTTTATTTATAAGACTAATCATTTTTTTAATAATATCGACATCAACAAAAGGTCTATCACAATTAACTCTTACAAATATTTTATATTTATTTTTTTTTAGACATTGATAGGTTCTAAGAAAAACATTATTTAAACTTCCTCTAAAAAATTTTATTTTCCTTCCTAAACAATAGCTTGCAATTTTATCATCTTTAAGATTTGAAGATGTATTTACAATAATTTCATAATTTTTTTTAACAATTTTAATTTTTTTTAATCTATTTATGACTAAATCAATTAGTTTTATGCCTGAAATTTTTTGGAAAATTTTATTAGGGAGTCTTTTCGAAGAAGTTCTTGCAAAAACTATAATTCCTACTTTTTTATTCATCAATTCCTATATATATATAAGTTATAAAAAAATATAATTAATTTATGTGTGGTTTATCAGGTTATTTTGGAACTAAAAATTTAAGTTATAAAAAAATAAAAGAAATATTAGAAACTATGAATAATCGTGGTCCAGATGCCACTGGTTATAAACATTATAGAATAAACAACAAAAATTTATATCTGTTTCATTCAAGATTAAAAATAATTGATTTACATAATAGATCTAATCAACCATTGGAAAAACATAATAGAATTATTCTTTATAATGGGGAAATTTATAATTTTAAAGAATTAAGAAAATCACTTAATAATTACGGTTATAAATTTAATACAGAGTCTGATACAGAGGTAATTTTATCTGGCTACGATTATTTTGGAAAAAAAATATTTTCACTATTAAATGGAATGTGGTCGATTGTAATTTTTGATATAAAATCGAATAATTTAATTTTTTCAAGAGATATTTTTGGTGAAAAACCTTTATATTTTTCGTGTATTAAAAAAAAAAACTTTGTTTTCGGATCAGAAATAAAATATTTAGAAAAAATTTTATCTAAAAAATTCAACCCTAACTTTGAAAAAATTAAAACAACATTTTACCAAGGTTATAAATCAATCTTTCATGAAGAAAAAACATTTTGCAATGAGGTATCAAGTTTCCCAAAAAACACTGTTTCGAAATTTGATTTAAAAAAGATGAAAATGATTACATCAAATTTTTTTAAGTTTGAAAAAAATAAAAAATTAAGTGATAGCTTGAAAAAAATCAGTGAAAAAGTAAAAGAAAATATTTGTAGAAGTATTAAGCAAAAATTAATAGCAGATGTTCCTTGTGGTGTAAGTTTGAGCGGTGGGATTGACTCATCAGTTATTGCGGGCGTTATTAAGAAAAATTTAAATTTCAAAAATATTCAATATTTTAGTTTAATTGATAAAGGAGTTTACAATGAAGCTGACTTGATAAATAAAACTGAGAAGTTTTTAAATATTAAAGTTAATAAAATTTCAGTTAAATACGATAATTTTTTAGATAGATTAACTAAATTAACAAAATATTACGACTCTCCAATTTCAACGATTACATACTTTGTTCAGAGTCAACTTATTGAGGAAATTAAAAAAAAAGGAGTAAAAGTATTACTTTCTGGTAGTGGCTCTGATGAACAATTTACAGGATACTATGATCATTTTTTACAATATTATCAGGATATAAGGAAAATAGAAGAAAAAAAACAATTTAAAAAGTCTTGGCAAAAAAACATACTGCCTTTTATTAAAAATAAAAATTTAGGAAAAATTGATTTATACGATAATTTAAAAAATAAATATAAAAATATATTTCCTTTGGCTGATGACATAAAAAAATATCTTAAATTTACAAAGTACAAAAAAAATTTTGAAAAGAAATTTCATAAATCTAATTTAAGAAATAGAATGCTAAATGAAATATTTCACGAGATAACACCTGTCACTCTTCATCATGAAGACCTTAACTGCATGTATAGTTCAATAGAAAATAGAAGTCCGTTTCTAGATAAGGAATTATTTAAATTAACTCAAAAAATTGATCTTTCGCATTTGATAAAAGGTAATTCTCAAAAATTTTTATTAAGAGAAACCTTTAAAAAATACCTGCACCCTGATATATACAGTTTTAAACAAAAAATTGGTTTTAATGCCTCTCTCTATTTATTTATAAAAAAAGAAGATCCAAAAAAATTAAAAAAATTTTTTTATGAAAAATCAATTATCAACAAACTTGTTAATATGAAATTAATTTACAAGGATATTGAAAAAAGTAAACGGTCCCCGGACTTTTCGAAATTTTTATTCTTAGTTATTTCAGTAAAAATATTTTTAGATAATAGAGAGAAATAATGAAATTAAATGGAATTTTATGTAACTGCAAAAATCAATATTTAACTAAAATTTTTAGCTATGAAAAAAAACCAAAAAAAGAAAAAAATTTTGACATTGATAAAAAATATAGACGGGCCTTTTATCAGTGTAATATTTGCGATCATATTTATTCAAAACTTAATTTTAAACTTAAAAATATTTATAAATCAGACTATTTTGAAAAAACATATAAAGATATTAATGGTGTAAAAAAAAGATTTAATTATGTTAATAAATTGAAATTAAAAAATTCAGATAATAAAAATAGAGTTTTACGAATTAATAGATATTTTCAAAATAAAAAAGATTTAAGTGTTTTAGATGTTGGATCAGGGATTGGAATTTTTTTATATGAGATGAAAAAAAAAAATTGGCACTGTAGTGGTTTAGAAATGGATGAGCGATATGCTTTTTTCTCTAATAAGTATCTAAAAATTAAAGTTCAGAATAAAAAATTACAAAATTTTAAAACAAAAAAAAAGTATGATTTAATCTCATTTAATAAAGTCTTAGAACACGTGCCTAATCCTGCAAATTTATTAAAGTGTGCAAAATCTTTTTTAAAAAATGATGGTGTAATCTATATAGAAGTGCCCGATGGGAAAGTTAAAAAACTTGGAAAATTTAGAGATGAATTTTGCGTAGATCACCTGCATCTTTTTTCTCTTGCTTCAATTTCTATTTTATCGACTAAAGCAGGTTTTAATACAGAACTCGCAAAAAGGATAATAGATCCATCTGGTAAGTATACTATCTACTCCTTTTTGAAAAAAAAATAATTATGAAAATCTTAATTACAGGTTGTGCAGGTTTTATCGGATTTCACTTATCTAAAAGATTATGTGAGATGAAACATAAAGTTTATGGCATAGACAATTTAAATGACTATTATGATATAAAAATAAAAAAAGATAGATTAAATATTCTTAGAAGCAACAAATTGTTTTCTTTTAAAAAAGTAGATCTAAATAATAAAAAAAATTTAGAAAAACTTTTTAGAAATCGTAAGTTTGATTTTATTGTAAATTTAGCGGCGCAGGCTGGCGTAAGATACTCTATACAATTTCCACAGAAGTATTTCGATAGTAACATTGTTGGTTTTTTCAACTTAATTGAACTAGCAAGAAAATATAAGATAAAAAAAATTATATCAGCAAGCACAAGCAGTATTTATGGCAAGAATAAAAAAATGCCGTTTAAGGAAAATGAGAGAGTTGATAATATTATACAATTTTACGCCGCCTCAAAAAGAAGTAATGAAATTTTTGGCGATGTTTATAGCAAGATTTACGACATGAATTTCATATTTTTAAGATTTTTCACGGTTTATGGACCTTGGGGAAGACCTGATATGTCTTTAGCCTCATTTGTTACAAATATTATCAAGGGAAAAAAAATTAATGTTTTTAATTATGGTAATCATCAAAGAGATTTTACCTATATCGATGATATAATTGATGGAGTCATAAAAGCATCACAAAAAAAAATTAAAAATAAATTTGAGATTTACAATTTAGGAAACGGCAAAAGAATTACATTAATGCAATACATCAAGATTATTGAAAAAAAATTAGGAATTAAGGCTAAAATAAATTATAAAATTTTACAAAAAGGTGATGTCAAAGCGACACTTTCAAGTATTACAAAATCTAAAAGAGAATTAAAATACAAACCTAAAATAAACATTCAAGAGGGTATAGATAATTATATCAAATGGTTCAAAAAGTATTATAAAATTTAATGAATATATTTTATTCTTTTGGTCACACAAAAAATTTAAATTATTTAGAAAACAAAATTTGCCCGAAAAATTGTTTTTATTTTAAAAAAAATAATTTTTTTTTTTATTCTGAAAAAAAAATACAACATTTCCACTCGATCGATATAAATTTATTTGTGATCGGTAAAATTTTAAATAAGGAATATCTAATTAATAATTATAATTTAAATGTAGAAAAAAATTATTTAATTGAAATCTACAAAAAATATGGATTTGAAAAAACCATAAGGTTAATCGATGGAGAGGTATTAATTTTAATTTTAGACTCAAAAAAAAATGTTCTTTATTTTAATAACAGCAGATTTGGGACATATCCTTGTCATTTTTTAAGTAAAAATAATGATCTTATTTTCTCTTCAAATATTAAATTTTTTCTTAATTTTATTCATGAGCCAAAATTGAATGAAAATTATATAAAAAGATTTTTAGGTTTTCATTATAGACATATTGAAAATAACAAAGATACCATTTTTCAAGATATAAAAAAATTTCCTCCATCATTTCTCTTGAAATATTTTATTCATAATAAGAAATTATTAAAAAAAAAATGGTATAAAATTAAAATTAATGATGAGTATAATAAATTAAAAGAAAATGAGTTAAGTGAAAAATTAATTAGCTTAATTAGCAAAAGTTTAAAAAAAAGAGCAGATATTAAAAATTTCTTTTGTTCTTTGTCAGGAGGGCTCGACTCATCAACAATTGTCTCATTATTACATTTACAATCAAAAAAAAAAATAGACGCGGCAACAATTTCGTATCAAGATCAAACTTATGATGAAGTAAAAGATATAAGAAAATTTGCTAAACTACATGTAGAAAATTGGAATATTGTTAAATTAGATAATAAAGATATAAATGAAAAAATATTAGAGTCTTGCATAAGAGCAGATAAACCACTTTTTACTTCAACTTGGTTCACTGATTTCTTTTTAAAAAAAGAAATGTCCAAAAGAGGTTATAAGTTTGCCATCAGCGGTCTCGGGGGTGATCAGTTGCATGCAGGAGAGTATGATTATTTTCATTATCATTTCGCCGATCTGGTAAAGAATAAATCAAATAACTTAAAAGAGGAAATAAATGAATGGATAAAACATCATAATCATAAAGTTCATAAAAAATCTTACAAAAAGGAAATTAATTTTCTCAAAAAATTAATGTTTAGTAAAAATGATCAAGGAATAGATCATGAGAGAAACAAAAAATATTTTTTTAGTTTAAAAGAAAAATATCAAAATAAATATCAAGTTTATACAGAGAAAAATTATAATTCTTACATGCTAAACAAATCTTACAATGAAGTTTATTTTGAAATGTTACCTGGCTGTTTGGCTCATGATTTTGATAATTCTAATTATTTCAATATTGAAAATATTTACCCATTTCTAGACGAAGAACTTTTTGAATTCATGTTTTCAATTAATAATAATTTAAAAATTCAAAAAGGAATACAAAAGGTTTTACTTCGAAAAGCCACAAAAAAATTTATGCTTGCTGAAACAAATCGAAGGGTCAAAAAAACAGGATGGAACTCCCCAATTCATTTATGGTTTTCCAAAAAAAAGGAAAACATTCTGCTCGATATCATTAATGATAAAAATTCATTAATATTTGATTATTTGGACTTAATTCAAACAAAAAAACTTTTTAAGGAGCACAATAAAATAATTAGTAATAACTTAAACAAAGAAAATCATATGATGTTTTTTTGGCAATTGGTTTCATTAGAATTATGGCTGCAAGGATTAAAAAAAAGCTAAAGTTATATTTTATAAACAGATATAGCAAAAATTTAGAAAATAAAATTATAAAAGAAAATTATAATACATTTATAACATCGAATTTAATTGTTAACTCAAAATTTGAAGATCTGCCAAATTTTTATTTTCTTCATGATTATATAAAAAATTCTGAGGTAAGAAATTTTTATATGAAAAAAATAAAATTTTGGCATTCTATGCTTTATGATATTGACTTAAAGTTGAATAAAGAAATATTTAAAAAAAGAATAGAAAAAAATAATAATGTTTTTTTAGCAAGCTATATTTTCAGATACTTTGCTTTTCAAGAATTCTGTAGTCTGATAAATATTTTGAAAGGAATAAAAAGATTTTTAAAAAAAAAAA
>CACEQK010000006.1 GCA_902561585.1 uncultured Pelagibacteraceae bacterium | reverse complement strand
TCACTTAAGTTGTTTTTGATATAAAGATTTGTATTCTCCGCAATTATCCATCAAATATTCATGGTTACCACCATTTATTACATTTCCATCTTTAAAAACAAATATTTTATTTGCGCTGTGTATAGTTGAAAGCCGATGTGCTATAACAATTGTAGTTTTATTTTTAATTAGATTATTTATAGCATTTTGGACGATTCTCTCTGACTCAGTATCTAAAGAGGAAGTGGCTTCATCTAAAAGAATAATTGGCGAGTCTTTTATAATAGCTCTCGCTATCGAAACTCTTTGTTTTTGCCCACCAGATAATTTCACACCATTTTCACCAACATAACTATCATATTTATCAGGCAGGTTATTTATAAATTCATCTGCGGCTGCAAATTTACATGCTCTTTCTACATCTTGTTGAGTAGCTGAGGGGTTTGCATAAGCAATATTTTTTTTAATTGTGTCATCGAACAACACAATTTCTTGACTAACTAAAGCTATACTTTTTCTTAGTGAATTTAATTTAATATTTCTGATATCTTGACCGTCAATTTTAATTGAACCTTTTTGAGGATCGTAAAATCTTGGTATTAAATTTATAATTGTGCTTTTACCTGCACCACTTTGTCCTACTAGCGCTGTAATTTTCCCTCCCTCAATATTTAAGTTTATATTTTTAACTGCTTTGAAGTTGGTAGTGTCATATTTAAAATCTACATTTGAAAACTCAATATTACAATTTGATATTTTAAGCTCTGGCAAACTATCATCATTTTTTATTTGAATTGGTTTATCAATAACCGAAAAAATTCTTTTTGCTGCAACAGCACCTTGATGAATTGTCATGTTAATTGTGGCAAGAGATCTAACAGGTTGGTAAGCAAGCATCATCGCTGCTAAAAATGAGAAAAAATTGTTAACTTCTAATTCTCCCGCATTTATTAATCTTCCAGAGTAAAAAATAAAACCAGCAATCATTATCCCTGTCAAAAATTCCATTATTGGAGTGGCTCTAATAACTAAACTTCCAAGTCTTATGTTTTTATCTACAAGTTGTGATATTACATTTTTTGAATTATTTTCTTCAAAATCTTCTTTTTGATAAACTCTTATCATTCTTGATGCTTTAAAAATATCGCTTAGAAAAGAAATTAATTTTCCAGATAGTTCACTTGCTTGTAAAGTAGCTTTTCCAGTTTTTCTTCCTAAATTTTTTGCCAGTCCTGCAGCAAGCGGTATCATTATCATTGCAAAAAAAGCAAGTTTCCAGTTTTGATAAAACATCACACCAACAAGGAATATTACTGAAAAACTATCTTTCATTATATTAAGGACTCCAGTACTGACAAGCTGGTGGATTTGTCCCGAGTCATACATGATGTTGGAAATATATTTTCCAGAGTGTCTAGAGTCTAATGTCTGCACGTCAGAAAACAATATTGATCTAGCAATTTTTTTTTGCATTTCACCGGATATTTTTTGTCCAATTTTAAGAATATTTAATCTTGCAAAATATAAAGATAGCCCTTTTGCTGCAAATGCAAAAACTATAGCAATTGGTATTAACCAAGCTAAAGTTTGGTCTTTCTCAACAAATATTTTTTTTACAGCTGGATCTAACAACCATGCAGTTGCTGACGTAGAACCAGCAACTAATATTGATAAAAACAAACATACTATTATTGTTTTAATGTGATACCTTACATATTGTTTATATAATCTTTTTAAAATAGTTATTAATTCTTCTTTATTCATAAACTAGTAAGATAATATTGTTATAAATAATAATAATCCTGTTAAATTATTTAACTTGAAAGCTTTTAAGCAGCTTAATGGCTTTTCTTTTTTAAAGATTTTAATTTGATAAACAAGTGTTATTAAATAGAGAGATATAAATACAGCAGGTAAACCAAAATACAGTTTGTGGTACAAAAGAAGAATTATTAGAGAATAAGAGATTAAATAATTTAAGCCCACAAAAAATTTTATATTTTTTTTAAACTTAATTGAGGTTGATTTTAGACCAATTATTTCGTCGTCAGACATATCTTGAGCTCCATAAATTGTGTCATAACCCAATGTCCAAAATATGGCTGAAAGATAAAGTATAATTATCTCTGAGGAAATTGAATTTTCGACAGCTGCCCAGGACATAATAATTCCCCAATTGAAAGTAATACCGAGAAATAATTGTGGCCAATAAGTTATTCTTTTCATAAAAGGGTACGAAAAAGCTAAAAACATTGAACCAAACCCAAGCATAATTGTTAAAAGGTTAAATTGGATTAAAATTAAAAAAGCCAAAATGCAAAGAATTAATACATATGCAAATGATTTCATTACAGATATTTTTCCTGACGCAATAGGTCTTTTTTTTGTTCTTTGCACTTTTTTATCAAAATCTTTGTCGACTATATCGTTAAAAATACATCCTGCGCTTCTCATTAAAACTGAACCAAGAAAAAAAAGAATTAAATAATAAATAAATATATTTATATTATCATTTACTGAATATGCATAAGCTAAACCCCATGAACATGGCCAGAACAACAACATAAATCCAATTGGCTTATTTAGTCTTGTTAAATTAATAAATATTCTTAATTGTTGCATGAAATATCACTTGTAAATATCAAACACTAACTTCATAATCAATTTGATTCGATATGGATATAGATTACACAGTTTCAGCATTAATGTTCCCAGCAATACCATTAATGATGACGATGTATAGCAATAGGTTTCATACGTTAAGCGCTTTGATTAGACAGATACACGATCAATATACCTTTGAAAAAAAAGTTCCTCCAGAATGGGAAAATCAACTGCACGTTCTTAATAAAAGAACTAATTATTTAAAATATACTATGGGCTTTGCAGCTTTTGGTTTTTTATTCAATATGTCAACAGTATTAATGCTTTATCTTGGTAGCCTACAAATTGCTCGTTTCATTTTTGCGGGATGTTGTATTTGTATGATCATTTCAATTTTTTTATTTATGCATGAAATAAGACTTTCAAACCAAGCCCTTAAATATCATTTGAGCGACATGGACTCAATGAAAAAAGATTATTAACTTTTATTTTCTAAAAGACTTTTTTTAAATAACGAAACACCCTTATTTTTCTTATGCTCGTAGGACTCTTTAAAAGTATTTAATTGCCAACCTTGCATTCTCGAAATAATAATTTTTAAATTTTCTTCTTTCCATTTGTTAGTTGAATTTTCATCTTTCCATTGCTTTTTTTCTTCATTAGTTCTAGCACAACCATAACAATAGCCCGTCACAGGATCTGTTCTACAAATACTAATACAAGGAGAGATAATTTTATTATCCATTAAGGAATAATGACAGCAGGCCCTGTTAATTTTCTAGATTCTAAATCTGCATGGGCCTGCTTGGCCTCAGCAAGCTTATATTCTTTAGAAACTCTTATTTTAATTTTACCAAATTTAACTTTTCCAAAAATAGCATCAGCTCCTTCCTGAAGTTCTTTTTGATTTGTAAAATACTGCGCAATCGAAGGTCTGGTTAAATATAATCCTTTAGGTTGTATATCTTTTGGCACACTCACAGGATCAAGCGGTCCTGAGGCGTTTCCAAAACTTATCATCATCCCTCTTGTCTTTAAGCATTCAAGTGATTTATGAAAAGTATTTTTACCCACGCCATCAAATACTGCAGGAACACCTTCATTGTTTGTAAATTTCATAACTTCTTTAGCAAAATCATCTTTGGAATAATTAATAACATGAGCATAGCCATTTTCTTTTGCTACATTAATTTTTTCATCCGATCCAACAGTCCCAATTACTTTTGCGCCAATACTATTAGCCCATTGAGCAAATATTTGACCAACACCCCCAGCTGCTGCATGAAATAAAACTGTTTCACCTGCTTTTAATTTGTAAGTTTTACAGAGAAGATAGTTTGTTGTTAAACCCTTGGTCATTAGTGTTGCAGCCTGTGTATGTGAAATTCCATCTGGAATTTTCACAGCTATTTTTGCTGGAATTATCCTTTGTTGCGCATAAGCTCCAAGGGGTACAGAGGCATAGGCAATATTATCCCCTTTGCTAAATTCTGTAACGTTTGATCCAACTTCGTCAATTTTTCCTGCTGCTTCTAAACCAATTCCGCTAGGAAGCTTTACAGGATACAAACCTGATCTATGGTATGTATCAATATAATTTAAACCAATCGCATGATTGGTTACTTTAATTTCATCCAGACCAGGAGAACCTACATTAACATCTTGTAGTTCTAGAACTTCAGGGCCACCGTACTTTTTAATTATAATTGATTTTGACATTTAGTTAAAAAGGAACGTACTTTAACTTTTAATATTTAGCAAATGTTCCGTTATTATAATCTTGAATAGCTTCAAGTATTTCAGCTTTTGTATTCATTACAAATGGACCGCCTCTTGCAATGGGTTCACCAATTGGTTTACCAGCTATAAATAAAAATTCAGATTTTTTATTAGCTTTAACAGTAAGCTTATTACCTTTATCTAAAAGAATTAAACTAGAATCAGCAGTTTTATCGTGATCTTTTTCACCAATTTTTAATTCGCCTTTAAGTAAATATATAAAACTGTTGTGTCCTTCAGGAGCATCACAATTAAATTCTTTGCTTTCATTTAAAACTACATGAAAATAAATTGGTTCAACGTTGTGATTTTTTTCAGGACCTTCTGCATTTTCATATTTTCCAGCAATTACTTTGACTGTTTTGTCATTATCTTTATGAGTTCCAAGCTCATTACCTTTTATGTAAAGATATTCAGGCTTATTCTTTTTGTATTTGGCGGGCATATTAATCCAAAGTTGAAAACCTAATAACTTGCCTTCTTTCATGGCAGGCATTTCAGAGTGGATTATACCTCTACCTGTTTTCATCCATTGTACATCACCAGATGTCATAATTCCTTTTGCACCAGTACTATCCTGGTGTTCAAACTCACCGTTTAACATATAGGTAACTGTTTCTATTCCTCTATGAGGATGAGGAGGAAAACCTGCAAC
The DNA here is from genome assembly GCA_902561585.1 of uncultured Pelagibacteraceae bacterium. Classification (GTDB taxonomy): domain Bacteria; phylum Pseudomonadota; class Alphaproteobacteria; order Pelagibacterales; family Pelagibacteraceae; genus Pelagilacustribacter. The sequence goes on along the minus strand of CACEQK010000006.1, from coordinate 47,291 downwards.
ATAATCATCTTTGTTTTCTGATCCAAACTCATCAAGCATTAAGAAAGGATCAATATAATCTGCTTCAGGTGTACCAATACTTCTTTTTAATTTAACACCTGCACCATCTGATGCATTTAAAGCTTTAATAATTTTTTTTACCTCAATAGTTTTCATATTCTATTTTAAATTATGTGATCCATCACACATTGGCTGATCATTTGTTTGTTTACAAGTGCAGAAAAAAACTTTTTTAGACTGATCAGCTTTAAATGGCAAAGGTTTAAAAGTCGTATTTTTATGTGAACCATCACAGAAAGGTTGTTTTGAACTTTTACCACAAGTACACCAATAATAAAATTTACCTTCTAAAACATTAAATCCGATTGGAGCATCTCCCGCTCTTTGTCCTTTAGTCATTTAACTTCTCCATATTTCATAGCTTATACTAAATCTAATAATTGTTTCAAATTATTTATTTCATTACTAGGTTTATAATCAAGATTATCAAAAATATTTTTATTTCTATTTACCCAAATAGAATTGTAACCGTAGTTACCACCACCTGATACATCCCAAGTATTTGCACTTAAAAATGCAACTTCGTCTTTTTGTATATTATATTTTTTTATTGGCAGGTCATAAACTTTTGAGTTTGGTTTATAAATTTTTACTTCTTCAATTGAAAAAACATCATCAAAAGTATTTTTTAAATTATTGCTTTCAATTAATTCATTGAGAAGGGCAGGTGTTCCGTTTGACAGAATACCAAGTTTATAATTCCTTTCTTTTAAAATTTTTAAAACTTCAGGAACCTCTTTAAAAGGTGAAAGTACTTTGTAAAGGTCTAATAATTCGCTTCTCATTGAAGTACTTATATCGAAAGCTCTCATTGATTTATCTAAACTGTCCTCTGTCACTTGCCAAAAATCTTTGTGCCTATTCATTAAACTTCTAAGCCATGTATATTCTAGCTGAGTGGTTCTCCAATAATTAGCAAAACCTTCCCACTTATTACCGATTTTATCTTTGCATTTCTCAGCAGCTGAATTGACGTCAAAAAGAGTACCGTAAGCATCAAAAATTATTGCTTTAATATTTTTCATAACTTAAATTAATATTAATGAGTAATATCAGATTATTCTACCCAGAAAATATAATAAATAATTCTACAAGTTTGCTTTCCAAAGAGCATACTCATTATGTAGTGAATGTAATGAGATTAAAGAGAGGATCTAATTTAAATTTTTTTAATAAAAATGGTGAATGGAATAGTGAGATAGTTTTTTTAGACAAAGACAGGGTAGAAGTGAAATTTTTGAACAAAGTAAAGGAGCCTGATAGTTCATTGAATATTGAATTGGCGATTTGTTTAGTAAAAAAAAATCCAATGGAAACCATTTTACAAAAAGCTACAGAACTAGGTGTTAGTAAAATAACTCCAATTATTTCTGAAAGAACAGAAGTTAAAGAGTTAAATTACGAAAGAGCAAAAAAAATTGTTGTTGAAGCAACTGAACAATCTAATCAGTTGAGTCCACCAGAAATTTCTAATGTAATAAAACTTAAAGATTTTTTAAATAATCTCGATAGTTCGACCAAGTTATTATTTGCAGATGTTAATTCTAAAGACATTTTAAAAAAAGACTCCTTTAGTGAAGTTAAATCTTTTTCTGTGCTTATTGGTCCAGAAGGTGATTTTTCACCTTCAGAAAGGGAGCTGATCCTTCAAACTTCAAACATCATGCCCTTTACGCTTTCAAAAAACATTTTAAGGTCCGACACCGCTGTAATAAGCGCTATTTCATTAGTAAATTTTATCAATAATACTCATTAATTGTCGCATTAATTGAAATTGTGAAATTATTTAAAAGTTGTATAAAAACTCATGTTTAGAAAATTCGTATACAGTTTACTCTTTATATTACCGAGCTCAGTTATAGCTAATGAACCTGTAGATTGGCAACTTGGCTTTCAAAAATCAGCTTCTCAATCAATGAGTGATATAGTTTGGTTTCATGACTATATGTTATTACCAATTATCACTGCGATAACTGTATTCGTTCTTTTTTTATTAGCATACGCATGCATAAGATTTAGAGCTTCAAAAAATCCAGTTGCTTCAACAACAAGTCACAATACAACAATAGAAGTTATTTGGACTTTGGTGCCTTGTTTGATTTTAATAATAATGGCAGTGCCATCATTCAAAGTTTTATATTCTCAAGATGAAATACCAAAAGCTGATGTTACAATAAAAGCAATCGGTTACCAATGGTATTGGGGTTACGAATACCCAGATGAAAATATAATTTTCGACTCTTACATGATTGAAGATAAAGATCTTCAACAAGGGCAACCAAGATTATTAACAGTTGATAATGAGGTTGTTGTCCCAGTAAATAAAGTAGTAAAAGTTATGATTACAGCTAACGATGTCTTACACGCTTGGGCTTTACCATCTTTTGGAGTTAAAAGAGATGCTGTTCCAGGTAGAATTAACGAAACTTGGTTTAAAGCAGATAGAACAGGAACTTTTTATGGCCAATGCTCAGAGCTTTGTGGAATAAAACACGCGTTTATGCCGATTACTGTAAATGTAGTCTCAGAAGAGGATTACAGTAAGTGGCTAGAGGATGCTAAAGTTAAATTTGCAAAGGATGAAATTTCAAAAAATATTAAAGTAGCTAAAAAGATAAGGAGATAAAATAATAATGTCTGCAATTACAGATACACACGATCATCATCACAACCCAACTGGTTGGAAGAGATGGGCTTATTCTACAAATCATAAAGATATCGGAACGATGTATCTTGTCTTCGCAATTATTGCTGGATTAATTGGAACAGCATTTTCTGTTTTAATGAGAATGGAATTGATGCATCCAGGTGACGGAATTCTAGGTGGTGACCACCACTTATATAATGTTTTGGTCACAGGACATGGACTGATCATGATCTTTTTCATGGTGATGCCTGCAATGATCGGAGGATTTGGAAATTGGTTTGTGCCAATTATGATCGGTGCTCCAGATATGGCTTTTCCAAGAATGAATAATATTTCTTTTTGGTTATTACCAGTTGCTTTAATTTTATTACTTGCATCTATTTTTGTGGATGGCCCTCCAGGCGCACAAGGTGTTGGAGGTGGCTGGACAATTTATCCGCCTTTATCTTCTAAGACCGGTCAACCCGGCCCAGCCATGGATTTAGCAATTTTAAGTTTACACGTTGCAGGGGCTTCGTCAATTTTAGGGGCTATTAATTTTATAACTACAATTTTAAACATGAGAACTCCAGGTATGACATTACATAAAATGCCATTGTTCTCTTGGTCTATATTAGTTACAGCATTTTTACTTTTATTATCATTACCAGTTTTAGCTGGAGCGATTACTATGCTTTTAACTGACAGAAACTTTGGAACAGCATTTTTTGAAGCACAAACAGGGGGTGATCCAGTTTTATTCCAGCACTTATTTTGGTTCTTTGGTCATCCAGAAGTTTACATCTTAATACTTCCAGGATTTGGAATGATTAGTCATATTGTTTCTACATTTTCTAAAAAACCAGTATTTGGTTATTTAGGAATGGCATATGCGATGGTAGCTATTGGAGTTGTTGGCTTCGTAGTTTGGGCTCACCACATGTACACTGTTGGTTTAGATACAGATACAAAAGCTTATTTTTTAGCAGCAACGATGATAATTGCAGTTCCTACAGGAATTAAGATATTTTCTTGGATAGCAACGATGTGGGGTGGATCAATTAGTTTTAAAACCCCTATGTTGTGGGCAATAGGTTTTATATTCTTATTTACATTAGGCGGTGTTACTGGTGTTGTTTTAGCAAACGCAGGTGTTGATACAGCTCTTCACGATACTTATTATGTAGTAGCACACTTCCATTATGTATTATCTTTAGGTGCAGTTTTTGCAATATTTGCTGGCTTTTACTACTGGTTCAGTAAAATGAGTGGATACGAATACTCAGAATTTTTAGGTAAACTTCATTTTTGGTTAACATTTATTGGTGTAAATTTAATTTTCTTCCCACAACACTTTTTAGGATTAGCGGGAATGCCAAGAAGATACGTTGACTATCCTGATGCTTTTGCTGGATGGAATTATATCTCATCTATTGGCTCTTATATTTCAGTTGTCGGTTTAGCTGTATTTCTACTAAATCTTCTTTATGCGTTTGCAAAAAAAAGAAAAGCACAACAAAATCCATGGGGAGAGGGAGCAACTACATTGGAATGGACTGTGTCTTCACCGCCACCGTTCCATACTTTTGAAGAACTGCCTAAAGTAAAATAAATTGAGCCAAACACTTTTAAAGACTAGAAGCTCGAAACAAGGTTTAGCTTTAGATTTAAATTCATTTTTCAATTTAATGAAACCAAGAGTGATGTCTCTTGTTTTGTTTACTTGTATGGTTGGATTATTAATTGCCCCTTTTCAAGTTGATATTAAATCTTCGATTATTTCTCTTTTAGCTGTAGCAATTGGTTCAGGAGCTGCTGGTGTCTTAAATATGTGGTATGAGTCAGATCTTGATGCTTTGATGAGCAGAACTTGTCTGAGACCAATTCCGACAGGTAAGATTAAAAAAAATCAGGCACTATATTTTGGAATAATTTTATCATTTATTTCAATAACAATGCTTTACTATTCAGCTAATTTAATATCAGCGATCTTGTTAGCTTCGACAATCGCATTTTATTTTTTTATTTATACAATTTGGCTAAAAAGAAAAACTTCGCAAAACATTGTTATCGGAGGTGCAGCAGGTGCCCTCCCACCAGTAATTGGATGGACTATTGCTACTGGTTCAATATCTATCGAACCAATAATACTTTTTTTGATAATATTCATTTGGACACCGTCTCATTTTTGGGCTTTGAGTTTATATAAATCAGAAGACTACAAGAAAGCGAAAATTCCGATGTTGCCTGTAATCGCTGGCGAAAAAACAACAAAAATAAATATTTTGATATATTCTTTATTGATGTTGCCGATAGTTGTTGCGCCTTTTATTTTTAATTTTGCAAGCTTATTTTATTTATCAGTGACTTTATTAATGACATTATATTACAACTATTTGTGTTTTAGTCTTTTTAAAGAGAAAGTAAAAAAATATTCAAACAAGATTGCAAGAAAAGTGTTCCTTTATTCAATTTTTTATCTATTTTTAATTTATTTAATTTTATTAATTGATAATGCAAAAAGTTTTTAATTATGAGTAAAAAAAAGAAAAATATAATTACTGCGATTGTTTTAGTGCTTTTTATGATATTTCTATTTGCGCTAACATTTTATAATATTGGAATTTATAACAGGGAAATTTAATTATGACGGATAAAAAAAAACTTACTCCATTAGCTTTAGTTTCAATATTTTTTTTAATGTTAGCTCTTTCCTTTGCATCAGTTCCTTTGTATGACCTTTTTTGTAGAGTAACTGGTTTTGGTGGAACGTCTCAGGATGCATCAAATAAAGAAATTCCTAAAATTATTGTTGATCAAAATTATAGCATGAGGTTTGATACTAATATTCATAATACTTCAGACTGGAGATTTTATCCTGAAAAAAATACTATAGATTTAAAACCTGGTGAGGTTCATTCTGTAAAATTTAATATAGAAAATCCTGGAGATAAAACTTCTTCTGGTACAGCATCTTTTAATGTTTCTCCTTCAACATTTGGAAAATACGTTAACAAGATAGGCTGTTTTTGTTTTGAAAAACAAACCTTAAAACCAAATGAAAAGCAAGAATTCGTACTAACATTTTTCTTGGATCCAAAAGTAGTTGATGATAATAAAACTAAGAATATTTCTGATGTTACTCTTTCATTTACGTTTTTTGGCTCAGAATATTATGAAAAAGGAAAAATTTAGTTATGTCAGCTGAAAAGAAAAAGCATGATTTTCATTTGGTAGACCCAAGTCCTTGGCCAATCTACGTTTCTTTTGCAACTTTAGTTTTAGCTATTGGTGCAGTTTATTATTTTCATTCTAAAGCTCTATGGTTGTTACTAGTGGGATTGGCTCTCGTCATTTATGGAGCATTTATGTGGTGGAGAGATGTTATAGAAGAAGCTGAACATCAAGGTCATCACACACCAGTTGTACAAATAGGTCATAGATATGGAATGACATTATTTATTGCATCAGAAGTAATGTTTTTTGTAGCTTGGTTTTGGGCTTATTTTAATGCAAGTTTATTTCCTGCAGAAACAATAGGAGGCACTTGGCCGCCACCTGATATCGAAACTTTTGATCCATGGGATATCCCATTAATTAATACATTAATTTTATTGCTATCAGGAACAACAGTTACATGGGCTCACCATGCAATGTTAGAGAATGATAGAAGAGGATTAGTTAATGGTTTAATAGCGACGGTGTTCCTTGGTTTTATATTTTCGTGTTTCCAAGCCTACGAATACCATCATGCAACATTTACTATAGATGGTGGAATATACGGTTCAACTTTTTATATGGCAACAGGTTTTCATGGCTTTCATGTAATTATAGGAACAATATTTTTAGCGGTTTGTTTATTTAGATCAATGAAAGGTCATTCAACGCCAACTCATCACTTTGGATTCGAAGCTGCAGCATGGTATTGGCATTTTGTTGATGTAGTATGGCTATTCCTTTTTGCTGCAATCTATATTTGGGGAAGTTAATCTCAAATTGAAAAGAGCATATTTATTTCAATTATTTGTAATTATATTTGTAACAATATTTTGTGCTTTGGGCACTTGGCAGCTATATAGATTACAATGGAAACTAGAACTCATAAGTGAAATAACTTTTGGACTGGATTCAAGCCCAATAGAATATTCAAATTCAATTGAGAAAAATTATCAAAGGGTTAGTGCTAAAGGAAAATTTAATTTTGATAAGCAAATCTATTTATATAGCTTAAATGATAATGGAAAACCTGGTTATGACGTAATAACTCCTTTTAGAACTAATAAAAATGAAAACGTTTTAGTTAATAGGGGATGGATTAAAGAAGAATTTAAAAATAATCCTATTATAAATAAGAATATAGAAGATGAGCAAAAAATAATCGGACTTTTAAGAAAAATATACAAACCAAATATATTTAAGCCAAATAATGATCTTAGAAATAATATTTGGTTTTCTATAAATTTAGAAGATCTAAAAGTAACTTCAGGAGAACGATTTAATGAATTTGTAATTTTTTTAGAAGATAATCAAGCCAAGACACCAATTCCAAAAAAGATTAGTATAGACGTGCCAAATAATCACCTTAAATATGCTATAACATGGTATGCAATATCAATTTCGATAATTTTTTATTATTTATATTTTAGAAGAAAAAAATGAATTATATAAGCACAAGGGATAAATCTTTAAAATTTAGTTTTAAAGATATTTTCCTAAGAGGCCTTGCTCCCGGAGGAGGATTGTTTTTACCTAGTAAATTAAAAAAGTATAGCAAAGAAGATCTTAATCATTTAAGTCAGCTAAATTATAATGAACTTGCAACAGAAATTATATTTAATTTTTGCTCAGAAGAAATTAAAAAGGATGAACTAAGTTTACTTATAGAAAAATCCTATAGCTGTTTTAAAAACAAAGAAGTTGTTAATTTAAAAAAAATTGGCGATATAAATCTTCTCGAACTTTATGATGGACCCACTTTAGCTTTTAAAGATATTGCAATGCAAGTGATTGGAAATATGTATGATTACTTAGAAATTGCCAAAGATAAAACTGTAAATATTGTTGTTGCTACATCGGGAGATACCGGATCGGCAGCTATTGCTGCATTAAGTAACAGAAAAAATATAAATCTTTTTGTACTACATCCACATAATAAGATTTCGAATATTCAGAGAAAAATTATGACAACAATAGGTGGAGATAATATTTATAACATTGCTATTGAGGGATCATTTGATGATTGTCAAAAAATTGTAAAAGAGCTTTTTAATGAAGATAGTTTTAGAGCTAAAATAAATATGTCTGGTGTAAACTCTATAAATTGGGCAAGAATTATTTGTCAGATTGTTTATTATTTTTACTCTTTCTTCAAATTAAAAAATAACAATGTTAGCTTCTCTGTGCCAACAGGGAATTTTGGAGATATCTATGCTGGATATGTAGCAAAAAAAATGGGTTTACCAATTAACAAACTTATAGTCGCTACAAATAAAAATGATATTTTACAAAGAGTAATTAATACAGGTGAATATAAACCTGATACTGTAAAACCAACCATTACCCCAAGCATGGATATTCAAGTTGCCAGTAATTTTGAGAGGCTTCTTTATTATATATTAGATGAAAAAGATAGCAGAGTAGAATCGCTAATGAAAGATCTAGCATCAAAAAGTTTGTTTAATTTAGAAAAAAAAGAAATCAATAAAATAAAAAAAGATTTTGAGGCAGTAAAAGTTACTGATGAAGAGACATTAAGTATTATTGATGAAATATATAATGAACACAAGTTCATAATTGATCCGCATACTGCCACAGGGGTAGGGGCAGCAAAAAGTTTTAAAAATTTAGGCGATATAGTAGTACTTGGTACAGCTCATCCGTATAAATTCAGCGATACTGTTAAAAAAGCTACAGGGAAAAATTTAGATTCACCTGAACATCTAAAACTGAATATGGATAAAAAGGAAATATTTGATATTGTTGGTAATTCTAATTCAGAAGTTAAAAATTATATTTTAGGTAAAATAAAATGAAAATAAAAACAGGTGACAAACTGCCAAACTCAGAGTTATTTTATCTTGATCAAAATAATGATGTAAAAAAAATTGACGTTTTGGATCTTTGTAAAGGTAAGACTATCATTTTGGGTATGCCTGGAGCTTTTACAAAAACTTGTTCAGCACTTCATCTTCCTGGATACATAAAAAACTATGAACTAGCTATTAAAAAAGGAATTACAAAAATTGTGTGTATTGCTGTAAATGATCCAAATGTTATGAAGGCCTGGGGAGAAAATCATAATGTTGGAAATAAAATTTTCATGGCAGGCGATCCCTTTTTAAAATTAACAAAAGCTATTGGAGCAGAAGTAGATAAATCTGAAAAAGGATTAGGAATAAGATCAAATAGATACACTATGCTAGTGGAGGATGGTGAAGTTAAAAAAGTGGAAGAAGAAAAAGAAACAGCTACCTGTGAGTTATCTGCTGCTGAGAATTTCTTAAAATCTATTTAGTTTCTGAAACTGCTAATTCATCAGCAAGATTATTATATTTATTACCTGCGTGTGCTTTAACCCATCTCCAAGTAACTTTATGTTTTAGACAAGAATTATCCAATTTAATCCAAAGATCTTTATTTTTTACTGGTTTCTTATTTGAACTTTTCCAACTATTTAGTTTCCACTTTTTAATCCAATCAGTAATTCCATCTTTCACATATTTTGAGTCGGTAAAAATTGTAATGTCTGACTTCTTTTTTATTTTTTTTAATGCCATAATTGCCGCTAATAATTCCATCCTATTGTTAGTCGTATTACTCTCGCTTCCAGAGATTCTTGATTGGTTTAAATCACTATCTAATATGATTGCAGCCCAACCTCCTTTTCCAGGATTTCCAGAACAGGCTCCATCAGTATAGATTTTAAATTTCATTAAAAAAAATAATCCTCAAAATTTTTTGCATTTTTATGAAATTCTAATCTTTTTAAATATTCAATAGGATCTTTTACTTTCACTATTGCACCTTCAACAGTATTTAAAGCATCAAAAACTCTTGTAAGTAAAAATCTCAAGGCTGCACCTTGAGATAAAGTTTTTAAGCTATTTTTTTCAATCTCCGTAATCTCTCTTATTGAATTATACCCATCTATAAAATTTTTGGCTTTTGTTACATTAAAACTTAAATTTTCTTTTGCACCATCAAAACAAAGAGCGTTGAAACAAATCGCTATTTCAAATGCAAAAAAATCATTACATGAAAAATAAAAATCTATAATTCCACTAAATTTTTCTTTTTCAAAAAAAATATTATCATGAAACAGATCAGCATGAATAATACCTTGAGGTAAGTTTTTAGGCCAATTTGCCTCTACATCCTTAAGATTTTCTTCAATCAATTTAGGAAGATCACTATGAATTTTAGAGCATTGATCTTTTACTGAGTCAAACAGATTTCTCCATGAGTTAATGGAGAGATCGTTTTGTCTTTTTATATTAAAGTTTTTTGTTATCTCATGCATTTTTGCAACTTCTTTTCCAACAGATTTACAATTATCTGGTGACAAATTACTTTTGGCTTTTCCCTCTAAAAAAGTGATGATCATTAATTTTTTGTTATTAAACTCTGTAATTACTTTGTTATTATTATTTGTTATAGGAACAGGGCATTTAAAATTCGATTTATTTAAAGTAGTCATTAATTCTGAAAAAAAAGGTAGATCCTTTGTTTTTACTCTTTTTTCGTAAACTGTCAGAATATATTTTTTTTTATCAACCGATAAAAAGTAATTTGTATTTTCAATGCCTTCTTCAATACCTTTAAAGTTATTAAGTTTTCCTAAATTATAGTTAGATAGAATATCTTTAAGGTTTTCTTCACTAAGTTTTGTATAAACAGCCATTAATTTAATTCTTTAGGTAATTTAAAAATAACTTTTTCTTCTGCTACTACCACTTCCTCTAATGATACATCTCTTTTTTTTTTTAGATTATTTATTAAGCTTTGAACAAGAGTATCCGGAGCAGAAGCTCCTGATGAAATCCCAATTGTTTCAGCATTAATTAATTCTTCGATTGGTAATTTTTTTTCTGAATGCATTAAAATTGATTTTTCACAACCTGCTTTTTTAGCCACCTCTACTAATCTAACTGAGTTTGAAGAGTTTCTGCTCCCAATAACAAAAAACATATCACACTTAGGAGCAATTTTTTTTACTGCCATTTGTCTGTTAGTAGTTGCATAACAAATGTCCTCTTTAATTGGTTGCTTAATTTCAGGAAATTTTTCTTTTAACTTATCTATAATTTCTGAAGTGTCATCAACTGAAAGAGTTGTTTGAGTTATATATGCAACAGGTTTTGAAAACTTTTTAAGATTAAGCGCCTCTACGTCTTTAATAGTTTCTACTAATTTTATCGACCCTTTAGGAAGTTGACCCATTGTGCCAATAACTTCAGGATGATTATCGTGGCCAATTAAAATTATATCATAACCTTTCTTATAAAGTTGCTCTGACTCCCTATGCACTTTCGAAACCAAAGGGCATGTTGCATCAACAAAAGATAATTTTTTCAAATTAGCTTCTTCTGGAACACTTTTAGGCACTCCATGAGCAGAAAAAATCACTGGTCTGGAGTTGTCTTTGATATCAGATAATTCTTCAACAAATATAGCACCTTTTTTTTTAAGCGACTCAACTACTTGTTTATTGTGAACTATTTCATGTCTTACATAGACAGGTTTTCCATATTTTTCTAAGGACTTTTCAACAATATCAATTGCTCTTTTAACGCCAGCACAAAAACCCCTTGGAGATGCTAAATAAATTTTAAGATTTTTTTTCATTTTTTTCTAAAAGATATTCAAGCAATATATGCGGAAATGTAAGTGAGGCCAAACCAATAAATATAACTTTTAAAATAGCAGAATTCAGTAAAAAGTAATTATTAAGCACGTATAAGCTTATTAAAAATAATAAGCCTGTTAACACCGTCAACGGCAAAGCTTTTTTAATAAATAAGTCGCTTCCCTTTTTAAAATTATTTTTATTAATTTCATATATTAAAGAAAAAGAATGTCTGATTGAGTGTAAAAAACAAAAATAAATTGTAAAGGCTACAAGAGGACTAAAAGCCCAATTTATAATAATAATCGACAAGGTATCTATGGAGTGAATGATTACATTTTTTTTTAATAAAAAATTACTAAATAAACTGAGTAACATTAAAGTTATTAATAAATCTTGATTAATAGTTTTAATATTAACATTTAAAATTTTGAATATTTCAAATGTTTCTTTTTGAGAAAAGTACAACGGCGCCAGAACTACAATTGAGCCTTTTAAAAAAAACAAAATATTAGAGAAATGGTTGTGTTTGATTTTTCCAAAAACAGTGTCCTCTTTTCCAAAATGATAAGATGCCACTATTAAAAAAATAATTAATGTAATTATTGGTGCTATGCTCCATAAAAGAATTATTATCAGCGATAAAGATACATAAGCTAAGTAAAATAACTCAATTTTCTTTAGTTTGAATAATTTTATAATTCTTCCCCCTTTTTCATGATCTAGCGCCCCATGAGAAACACCAATAGTTGAAATAAGAAAAAAACAAATTATAGAAATATATTCTAGGTTTGAGTTGAAATTAATAAAAGCAAAAATGACGCTCAGTACAAAAAAAATATAAGTATGATATTTATTTAAAGAAAAGTTATTCATCTTAAAACAAAGCTTTCAGAAAAGTAAATTTTGGCATTTTTATAACAATAGATAAATCATCAACCAAGTTACTTTTGTTGGACATAAATCTAATAAATGCATCCGCTTTAACTTTAAACAAATTAAAAAAAATACTTGGCATCTTCTCTGGATTATTTTTAACTACTTTTAAGAATATCTTATCTAAAAATATATATTTATTGTTTAATTTAAATTTTTCCTTATCGCTAATGTTTTCTAAATTTTCTCTAATATATTTACTATGCTCCTGAATATTTAAAAATGTGTAACCGGTGCTTAGCCTAGTCATTTCTCCAACTGTGCCTATATTTATAAAATTATTATTTGTACTAGGATAAAATAAAGGTATAGCTCCTTTTTCAGTGTAATTAATTTTATACTCTTTAATCCTTAAATTATTTTTAATGTAGTTTTCCAATTGAATATCATAATCTTTATATGCATTATTTTCTAAGTTTGAAAGCCAAGTAGTTTCTACTAGAGCTTTATTCTTTGAGAAGGGTAGAGTATAAAAAAAATGAACTGCATCCTTTTGGTCGCAATTAAAATCCATTAAATTAAATATTTCTTCATCAAAAATATTTTTTTTTGTTTCAATTTCTATTCCTTGAAAATGTTGCCATAATTTTGATTTATCAGGTGGCGTTTCATTTATACTGTTGAAAATAATTGAATTGGAAGAATTAATTTCATTTAAAGTTTTGAAAAAATTAATATTTTTATTAGATTTTAATTTTGCATTAACTTTGTTGTAAAATTTACCGCTATCAATGCTTTGGTATGGAAATTTTTCACTCTTTAATTCACGAGAAGCATCTGGTGTATTAATTGTGAAATTATTCCAATTTTTAATTACGCAATCTTGAAAGTTGTGATCAAAAACTTTCCAAAATGACCAAGTTTTATCACGTTCGTACTTTTCTCTATTTTCAATAATAGCTAAACTTTTATTCTTTAACTTATCATTTATTTCTAGTTCATACGCTAGAGATAAACCTGCACATCCGCCACCAATTATTACGTAGTCAAATTCTTTCATTTAAATTTATTTCTTTGCTTAATAACTCATGTTTTTCATTATTGTATTTTTCATTTTGAGGAAACAATAATTTAAAAAAATCAATTATTGATAAAAAAGACTCAATAATTTTTCCGTGAATTGGCACGAAAATTTTTCCTGATTGATTATAATTTTCAATATTTTCTCTCTTAATTATACAATGTCCAATCTTTCTATAAACTCTTCTAGCAACAATCACAGAAAATCTAGATTTAATCGGGATACTTTTAATTGCTTTGAAAGAGATATCATAAAAATTCTCTGCCTCTAAAATTGTTTGCTTAATAGATGAAAAATCGTGACTAATGTATTCTCTATTGCGTTTTTTATCCTCTACTACGTCTCTAGCAATATTAGTTAGCTGCATTGCTATTCCAAGATCCATAGCACCAAGTAAGGCTTCATTATTTTTTACATGTAAAATTTTAGACATCATTAAACCAACAGTACCAGCTACTCGATAGGAATAAACTAAAAGATCTTTTTTTGAATTAATTTTTAAGCTTTTTCTAAGATCAGTTTCAACTCCATCAAATAAATCAAAAATAACAATTTTAGAGATATTTTGAGAATTTATTAAATCCCACATCTCTTTTATAATTTGATTATTAAAGTTTTTATTTAAAAAATCATTTTTGAAATTTGAGAATTCTTTTTTTCTTATTTCTAATTGTTTTTCACTATCTACTATATCATCCAAGGTTCTACAAAAATTATAAAGCACTGAACATTGATTGAAAATTTTTTTTGAAAGAAAAAAACTTGCCCAATAAAATGATTTTGCATGAATTTGTAATAAGTTTTTATTCATTAAAAAAGTTTATCTAAAACTTTGGCTGAAGATAGGACTCCAGGCATTCCAGCACCAGGATGTGTCCCTGCACCAACAAAATATAAATTTTTAAAAATTTCAGATTGATTATGAAATCTAAAATATGCTGATTGAGAAAATTTAGGTTGTATCGAGAAACCCGAACCATATCTAGTAGCTAAATCAATTTCAAAGTAATCTGGTGTTAAATAAAAATCACTCAATACATTTTCCTTTATACCAGGCAAGACCGTTTGGTCCATTTTATCTAAAACAAGATTTTTAAATTTTTCTCCCTCTTTAACCCAATCGATTTTTGATAAATTATTTGGAACGGGAACTAGAACGTAAAATGCATCTTGGCCATTTGGAGACATATTAGGGTCAGTTGCAGAAGGTCTGTGAAGGTAATAACTTATATCTTCTGATAATTCCTTTTTTTCAAATATTTTATTTAAATGTTCCTTGTATGAATTTCCAAAATAAATAGTATGATGGGCAACATTTTCATATTTCTTTTTTGATCCAAAATAATAAACAAATAATCCCATAGAATAATCCATCCTTTTCATTTTTTGTTTAAATAAAAAGTCATAATTTTCTTTCGATTTTATTAGGGCATTATAAACATTTGGCGGATCTGAATTGCAAATTATATAATCTGAATTAATTATTTTTGAATTATTCACTTTTATACCTTTAACTTTTTTATTTTCAGTTAATATCTCGGTTACTTCAGCATTTTTTATAATTTTGATATTTTCTTCGATCATAAGTTTTTCAAGCGCTTTTACTACACTACCTGTTCCACCCATTGAGTAGTGTATTCCCCATTTTTTTTCTAAAAAAAGTATCAAAGTATAAATAGAAGTTGTGCTAAAAGGATTTCCACCTACGAGTAATGGATGCATACTAAATACTCTTCTCAACTTTTCATTTGAGATATAATTCGAAACAAGGCTATAAACAGATTTATAACTTTTTAATTTTAGTAATGAAGGAATTTGCTTCATCATAAAAGTTAAATTGTTGAATGGTTTATCTGATAAATCAGTAAAACCTTTGTCAAAAATTTTTTCAGTAAAATCTACTAATTTAAGGTATCCCGTGTAATCTTCAGGACAAAACTTTTTAACTTGATCTTCCATTGATTTAGCATCGCCATTGTAATCAAATATTTCACCGTCATTGAATACAAAACGATACCATAAATCTAAAGGGACAATCTTTACATAATCAGAAATATTTTTATTAAATAATTTAAATAGTTCTTCAAAAAGATAAGGTGCCGTAATTACTGTTGGCCCACCATCATAAATAAATTCCCCCTTTTTAAAAACTCTTGCTCGACCCCCTAGATCAGGATGCTTTTCAACCAAAGTAACCTTGTATCCTTTAGCCTTTAATCTTAACGCCGCGGCTAATCCTCCAAAACCTGAGCCTATAACTATTATTTTTTTTGCCATTATAAATATGGCCTATTCTAACTGGATTTTTTCTTTAGTGCTAATTTTGTTTCTTCAATACTAGATATGTAAATTTTGTCTAATTTGCTTTTATCTAGAGAATTTTTTAGTAATTTCTCTACTGCCTCGATCGCTATAATAACCGAGGTATTTTTAATATCTTTTAGAGCTTGATTCTTTAGTTGCCTAATTCTTTCTTCTGCATTTCGCTTTCTATTTTCCATTAGGTTATGAAAATTTTCATTAGTCTTAATCATATTTTTTTCAGCATCCTCAGCTGCCTTAGAAATCATAGATTTTACTTCAGCTTTTGAATTACTTATTTTTTTTTCGTGTTCAATTAAAATATTTTTCGCATCTTCCTTAAGTTTGTTAGCATCATCAATTTGATTTTTAATGTTTGAGATATTTTCTTCTAGGGCATTTTTGATTTTTTGAGGTATATGAAAATAGATTAGCAATCCTATGAATAGGAAAAAAGATACCATTACCCAGAAAGTCGCATCTATTGTCATAAATATTTACCTACATTTTTTTTTGAAATTTCTTCCACAGCAGCCTTGATGCTACTCTCATTTAATTTATCTCCAGATATATTCTCAATAATATTTGAAGCAATCTCTTTTGAAATATTATGTATGTCGGAAATAGAATTTTTCTTAAGTTCAGTAATTTCTTTTTGAGCTTGAATTAATTCTTTCTCAATTTCTTTTTCAATTTTTTCTTTTTTCTCTTGAATATCTTTATCTAACTTAGTTTTTGACTCTATTTGTATTTTAATGACTTCTTTTTTGGCATCTTCTAAAATTTTTTCATACTCTTTAAGTTTATTCTCAGAAAGCTCTTTAGATTTATTAGCATCTTCAATATCATCTTTAATTCTATTTTCTCTATCATCTAAATTGTTTTTAATTTTTGGAAGATAAAATTTTGATATTGAAAAATACAAAACTGTAAAAACTAATATTAGCCAAAAAGCTTGCGATGCCCAATACTTTGGATCCAGCTGAGGCATCCCAGCCTCAGCTGCATACAAATCTCTTTGTATAGCAATTAATGCTATAAAAAAATTCAAGTATTGCCTCATATTTTACTTAAAACGCAAATAAAATAATTAAAGCCACTACTAGTCCGAATAATCCTGTTGCTTCAGCTAATGCAAATCCTAAAAGCAAATTAGGAAATTGTTTTTGTGCTGCAGACGGATTTCTCATAGCACCTGATAAGTAGTTACCGAAAATAATTCCGATACCAACACCAGCTCCTGCTAATGCGATTGCAGCAAGACCTGCTCCAATCATTTTTGCCGCTTCTAACTCCATTTTTCCTCCTTTAATTAATGGTGTAAATTTAATGCATCATTTAAATAGATGCAGGTTAATATTGCAAAAACATAGGCTTGCAGAAAAGCTACAAGTATTTCTAAGCCAGTTAATGCTACTGAAAAACTAAGTGGTAACCATCCACCTAATAATCCTAAACTTATTACAAATCCTCCAAAAACTTTTAACATTGTATGACCTGCCATCATATTTGCAAACAATCTAACAGATAAACTTACAGGCCTACTTAAATATGAAATAATCTCAATTACTGTAATTAAAGGTAAAAGCACTGCCGGAACTCCACTTGGAACGAATATGCTTAAATATTTAAATCCATGTTTAGCAAATCCAATTATTGTTACAGCAATAAAAATAAATAAAGCCATTATTAAAGTAACAATGATATGACTTGTTACTGTGAATGAGTATGGCAGCATTCCCACCATGTTACAAAATAAAACAAACATAAATAGACTAAAGATAAAAGGAAAGTAAGGTTTTGCTTTCGATCCAGCGGTATCACTAATCATTTTTGCTACAAAGGTGTAAAACATTTCAGCAACTAGTTGAACTTTTCCTGGAACAATTTTTTTCTCTTTAGTTCCCACAAATAAAAAAATCAAAATTATTGCAGCACTTATAACCATGAAAAGGCTGGCATTAGTAAATGATAGATCAATACCACCAATATTAATCTCAGGTCCAATTTTGTGGACGCTGAATTGTTGCATCGGGTTGCCTGCCATAAAAATCTTATCTTGTTTATTCTTCTTTTTGCATTCTGTTGGCAGTTCTGATTACGTTTAAAATGCCAGCAGCTGTACCTAAAAAAAAGAAAATTATTATTAACCAAGGTTTAGTATCAAACCAACTATCTAAAATAAACCCAATTATTGTCCCAACTGCAACAGCAGACACCAACTCTGTGCCTAATTTAAAAGCGCTGCCCATAAATGAGCCTCTTTTTTCGCTATCAAATTGAGATTGTTTTTTTATTTTTGATTTTGCAATTTTTAGGCGAGTTTTAAAGTCTTCAGGGATTGTCATTCAGTTCACGCAACTAACTCTTCGGCTTTTTGCAAGTCAACAGACACAAGCTGGCTCACACCTTGTTCAGCCATCGTTACTCCGAATAGTCTGTGCATTCTAGACATTGTAAGAGCATGGTGAGTAATAATAATAAACCTAGTGTTTGTTATTTTTGTTAGTTCGTCAAGTAGCGCGCAAAATCTTGTTACATTGGCATCATCTAAAGGGGCATCCACTTCATCTAATACACAAATTGGTGAGGGGTTAACTAAGAAAACTGCAAAAATTAATGACAAAGCAGTTAAAGCCTGTTCACCACCAGATAGTAAAGTGATTGATTGTAATCGTTTACCCGGGGGAGAAACAAACATTTCTAAACCAGCCTCTAAGGGATCATCAGAGTCCACAAGTTCAATCTTAGCTGATCCTCCATTAAATAATTTTGTATAAACTTCATTGAATTTTCTATTAACTTTCGTAAAAGCCTCTAAAAGTCTTTCCCTTCCTTTTTGATTTAACTCTTCAATACTAGATTTTAGTTTTACTATTGCAGAATACAGGTCAGCTCTGTCATCTTCCATTTTTTTTATTTCAGTTTCATATTTTTTAGTTTCTTCGTCTGCTCTTAAATTAACCGAACCAAGAGATTCCCTTTGTTTTTTTATTTTTTCAGTTTTTTGGGTTTGTTCCTCTAAAGAGGGTAGATTTTCTGGAGAAATATTATTTAAATCAGATTGGGACAAGATAGAATTTTCATTATCAATATTTAGCTCACTTTTTACTGAGTATAATAAATCTTTCTTTCTGTTTTCTATTCCCTCTATTGTTGCTTCATTTCTTGCCTTGTTTTCTTTTAAATCAGAAAGTTTAGATTGAATTTCTTTAATATTTTTATTGATCAAATTATATTTTTTTTCTGCTTCAATTAATTCATTTTCTATTTCTTCATTTCTTCTTTTAGTGTTTTCCAAGTTCTGAAGATTTTGCCCTTTTGAGGTTGCTATTCTTTCAGGATTTCTTTGATTTTCATTTATTTCAGCAAGTAATTTATTCTTTCTGTCAGTTAATTCAGATATCATTTTTTCTGAATTTGATTTAAGATTTCTCCAATTTTCTAACTCTACATCTATATTTTTAATTCTTTCTTTCCTTTTAATAGAGTCACTTTGAATAGATTTATCCTTTCCAAATTTTTCTGCATAAGCTTCTTGAGATGATGTTATGTTTTTGACTAATTGTCTTAAATCTTGAAATCTTTCTTTAGATAATTTTTTATCTTCATCAATGTCTTTTTCTAATTGATCAAGCATGGTATCAAGTTGACTTTGAAGAGTATCCAACTGACCTTTTGACTCTCTGAGTTCTCTAGATGAATTTGCCTCTACCTGAAGCAAACTATTTTCTGTATTTAAAAGTTCTTCTTTTTCTTTTGAAATTCTTTTTTCATTTAAATCTGCATCTAAAGAAATACTTTTTTCTCGTTCTAGGTCTGACTCTATTGTTTTAATAGATTTTTCTAATTTTTCCTGAAGTGATTTTACTCTAGACTCTTCTTCTTCAAGATTAGTCATGTCTAAATTTAGTTTTTGTAAGCTAGCAGCACTTTCCATTTTTTTATCTCTAAGAGGAGCAAGTTTTTTATTTTCTTCATCTAATAAAGAATTGTTATGATTAAAGTCGATATTAACTGCACTTATATCGTCTTCTAGTTCGCCTAGTTTTTCTTGAATTTGTTTTTTATCTTGTTCGATTTCTCTTAACTTTAAATAATATAAACCTGCCTCAGCTTTTTTGATTTCTTTTGAGATTTCTTTATATCTCGTTGCTTCCTCAGCTTGTTTTTTTAAATTGTCTAATTGTTTTTGTTGTTGTCTTTTAAGTTCATCGGCACGTTTTAAATTATTTTCAGCAGCATTTAATCTTGTTTCCGCTTCTTGTCTTCTTGCGTGAATACCAGAAATTCCCGCTGCTTCTTCTAAAATAGCTTTACGTTCAATTGGTTTAGCAGTAACAAGTTGGCCAATTTTTCCCTGGCTTATTAGAGAAGGTGAATGCGCTCCGGTTGATAAATCTGCAAAAAGCGTTTGAACATCACGCGCTCGTACCTCTTTATCGTTTATGTAATATTTTGAACCTTTATCCTTTTCAATTTTTCTTCTTACTGACACTTCTTCAAAATCTTTAAACTGTGCTGGGCCTTCTTTACTTTGATTGTCTAATAATAAAGTTACCTCAGAAATATTCTTCGAAGGTCTGTTAGAAGTTCCTGAAAAAATAACATCTTCCATTCCAGAACCCCTCATGCTTTTTGCAGAGTTTTCTCCCATACACCACCTCAATGACTCTACAATGTTAGATTTTCCACATCCATTAGGTCCAACTATACCAGTTAATCCATCCTCAATTAAAAAAGTTGTTTTATCTGAGAATGATTTAAATCCAGTGATATCTAGTTTTTTAAATTTCATCTATAAATTTTTTTCAATAATTTTTTTAAATTTTTCGTAATCTACTTTGCCAGTGTATTCTTTTTCATTCACCACAATTGTAGGCGTGGACTTGATTTTATATTTTTTTTGAGCTTCTATTCTTTGATTGAGTATATTATCTTGAGCATCACTACTTTTTAAACAGCTATTCATATTATCTTCAGATAAATTTAAGCCAGAACCAATTTTTTTGATTGAGTCATTAATTTTATTGATATCTGAACCAACAGCCCAAACTCTTTGCTGGTTATACATTTTATCAAGCAGTTCAAATTTTTTTTTATCACTTGATGTGCATCTTACGATTACCTCAGCATTTAGTGCAGCGAGGTCTAGAGGGAATGCATGATGTTCAAATTTTACTAAACCTTGATCAATGTATTCTTTTTTTAATTTATCAAAAACTGTGATGTGAAAGTTTGCACAATGAGGACATGTTAAAGAAGAAAAAACTTTTACGGTAACTTTTGCATCAGAACTTCCTAAACTTAAAATTTTGCTTTTAGCTTCTACAGTTAAAATAAAGAAAAATAAAAAAATAGATGTATAAATAATTTTAATTATTTCTTTCATCAAATGCCTTTAAAAAATTATTTAGAGAGCTTTTTAACGTATCATCATTAACTTTGCTCATTTTATCCTCAATTTTTGAAAAATCTTTTATCTTCGGAAAACTCTTTTTTGGTTTGACTGTATTTTGCACAATTTTTAGTACTACATTGCTTATACATTTATATCCAAAAAAACTATTTATTTTATCCATGATTTCATTTTTTTCGTACTCAACTTCCAGTTCTTTGCCATGTATAACATTCAATACTATAGTTCCTTCTCTCATTTCTTTTCCCATTTTCACAGTAATTGGGTAACAAGCATCAGCAATTTTTTTACTTACCATTTTTGTCCAATTATCCACTATGTTCGAATAATTGTATCCACCTTTTCTAAGGTGTTTTTTTAAAGTCTTAGGGATAGAGCTCGAAAAAGGCCTGAGCCCTTGAATGACGTTTCGTGATTTATTATTATTTTTACTATGCATTTAGATCCAACTTTATCAAAAAAAATTCTAGCATGGTACGATAATAGCAAACGTGATCTACCATGGCGTGTGAGCAAAAAGTCGCCAAAAAAGCTTTATTATAGGTTATTGAGTGAATTTATGCTGCAACAAACACAAGTAAAAACTGTATTACCTTACTTTAAAAAATTTACTAAAAAATTTCCAACGCTTGAGTCACTCTCAAAAAGTAATGAAAAACAAATTTTAAAAATGTGGGAAGGACTGGGTTATTACAGGCGAGCTAGAAATCTTTATGCATGTTCAAAGCAGATAATAACTCTTTATAAAGGAAAATTGCCAAAAACCTTAGATGAAATAAAAAAACTTCCAGGTATTGGTGATTATACTGGGAGTGCTTTGCTAGGTTTAGTTTACGATCAGCCTAGAATAGCACTAGATGGAAATGTAAAAAGAATATTCGCAAGAAATTTAAATAAAAAAGAAGCTAAAATTGATTTTAATAAATTAGTAAATTCTAACTCAAAGATGCTTTTCAACACCAAAAGAGATGCTGATTTTGTTGAAGCACTTATGGAATTCGGGGCATTAATCTGTAGGCCAAAAGACCCAAAATGTGTTGTTTGCTGTTTGAACAAGACCTGTAAGTATTTTAAATCATCTAAAAAAATTAGAACTACATCTAAAAAAATGTTTAAAAATAAAAATTATGATATTTTTTGTTTTTTAAATAAAAAGAAACAAATTGCTTTAACTAAAAAAAACGATTTTGGATTTTTAAAAAATTTTAATTTACCTATGATTAAAGAGTCAAAAGAAAATAGTAACAGAAACTGGAAGTTGCTAAACAACTATAATAATTCCATATCAAATTTAAAATTAAATATAAATTTATATTACAAGTTCTCCAATAAGATCCCATCAGAATATAGTTGGCACTCTTTAGACGATAAAAAAGAATTTATACCTAGTTTCACAAAGAAAATATTCAAACAAATTTCAAATTTATTTTAATGAAAAAGAAAATAGCAATCATTGGTGCCGGTATAGCAGGATTAACTCTTGCAAACTTATTAAAAAAAAATACCGATCATGAATTTATGGTTTATGAAAGGGAGGAAAGTTTGTCTTTAGAAGAAGGTTACGGTATTCAATTAGCAACTAATAGCATTAAAATTTTGAATCAAATTAATTTCAATAAAATAAATAATGAAAAAATATTTCACCCAAAAACAATAGATTTTTACAATATTCAAAATAAAAAAATATGTGATTTAAACTTATCTAAGTTTAATAGTCATGAAGCAAAATACACAACACTTCAAAGATCTACTTTAATTGAATTTTTGAAAGAAGATATTTACACTCAGCATTTAAGATTTGGAAAAAAAATGAAAGAAGTCTCTGAGCTTAAAGACAAAGTTCTTATTAAATTTGATGACAACACAAATGATCTAGTGGATTTTGTTATTGCTGCTGATGGAATATTTTCAAACACTAGATCATTCTTTGAAACGAAAAAAAATGAGCCAAGATTTAAAAAAGCTATTGCAGCGAGAGTAATACTAAAATCAAAATCTGAATTCGATATAAATGAAGATAATATAAGTTTAATGCTTGGAAGTAACAGTCATATTGTTCTTTATCCAATAAATAAAAAAAAAGAACTTAATATGGTTTGCATCATGAGATGTAAAAAATATGAACCTGACAACGTTAAACAGTTAATTCAAGAAATAATTTTAAAACAAAATTCAAAATTTAAAAATATATTTGAAAATGAAATAAAAACATGGCCTTTATATTTTACACCAAAAATTATTCCATCCACTAATAAAAAAGTATTTTATATTGGAGATGCTTTTAATGGATTTTTGCCAACACTCGCACAAGGCGCTGGACAGTCTATAGAAAGTGCTTTTGAAATATTTAATTTATTGACAAAAGGCAAGCTTGATAAAGAAAATAATTATTTTGAAATTAGATCAAAAAGGGCAAAAATTATTAGAAACAGATCAAATTTTAATTTCTTTGCATTTCACTTATCAAGCAAAATTATGCAAAATATAAGAAATCTATTTTTGAAGTTTTTGGTAAAACGTGAATTTTTTGTTAAAACATACTTAGGTAAAGTTTATAAGAATTAAGCTTTTGCTTCAGTAATGAATTTTTGTCTTAAACTATCAATTACAACAGTAGATCCATTTATATTACAATGCCAATAAGTCCATCCATTATAGCTTTCGGCGCCCATTATTCTTGCTGCTACTTTATGAATAGAACCTTCTGACTCTTTATATTTAATACTTCCATCAGCCATAATTTTAGCATTAATCTTCTTTTTCGGATCAAATAGGGTAGTACCTGGCTTTAATATTCCTAACTCAACAAGAGAACCAAAAGGTATTCTTGGTTTAGATTTATTATTTTCAATAGTATCTAAATAGTTATCTTCTATAGCTTTTGTTTTACTTAATCTTTCACTTGCAGCTTTAAAATATTTTTTATCTCTTTCGATGCCAAAGTACTTTCTTCCTAATTTTTTAGCTACTACTGCCGTTGTTCCAGTGCCTAAAAAAGGATCAAAGATAGCATCACCTTTGTTTGTAGTAGCTAAAATAATTCTATGTAAAAGCGCCTCTGGTTTCTGTGTAGAATGAATTTTTTTTCCGTTTTTCTTTAGTCTTTCTTTTCCGTTACAAATTGGTAATGTCCAGTCCGATCTCATCTGCAAGTCATCATTTAAGCATTTTAACGATTGATAATTAAATGTGTATTTTGATTTCTTATTTTTTGAAGCCCAGATTAAGGTTTCATGTGCATTAGTAAATCTAGTTCCTCTAAAATTTGGCATAGGATTATTTTTTCTCCAGATAACATCGTTAAGCAACCAATAATCTAAATTTTGCAAATGGTAACCTAATCTAAAAATATTATGATATGATCCTATTACCCAAATACTTCCGTTATCTTTTAGAATTCTTTTACATTCAATAAGCCAAGCAATGCAGAATTCATCGTAATGTTTGAAACTATTAAATTGATCCCACTTATCATTTACCCCATTCACTTTACTTGCATCCGGACGAGTTAATTTTTCTCCTATTTGCATGTTGTAAGGTGGATCAGCAAAAACTAAATCAAAAAACTTATCAGGAATTTTTTTTATTTCCTTTAAACAATCTCCATTAATGATTTGGTTTGAAAACTTTAACATTATTTTGATTCAACCCGAAATTGAATCCAGGGTCAAACCCTTTTGATAAAAAAATGATTCCTCTTGTGTTAGAGATTCTTAGTTCGACAATATCTTGTGTATGGGTTTGAAACCTTTTCTATGATGCGAGGTAACACCATATTTCTTTAATCCATCTAAGTGAGCTTTTGTACCGTAACCAAAATTACTTTCCCAAGCATAATTTGAGAACTTTTCAGAGAGTTTAATCATTAAGTTGTCTCTATATACTTTTGCAATAATTGAAGCTGCGCTAATTACTTTAACTTTTTCGTCACCGTTAATTATCGTTTTATAATTTTTTAAGCCACTTGGCGCAAAGTTTCCATCTATTAAGGTTAAATCTGGTTTAATAGTTAATTGTTCTAAAGCCCTTTTCATCGATAACAATGAAGCTTGTAAAATATTTAAATATAGAATTTCATCTACGGATGCTAGTCCAATAGCGTAATAAGAATAAGATTTTATATGATCTGAAATTTCTATTCTTTTCTTAAAAGTAATTTTCTTAGAGTCTTTTAAAAGATCTAAGTTTATTCCTTTTTTAAGTATCACAGCAGCAGAAACCACTGGGCCAGCAAGACACCCTCTACCAACCTCATCAACCCCAGCAGTGATTAATTTATTTTTCAATTTATCTTTTAGATTTTTTTGTCTCTTATCATTTTTAAGTCAATCCAAGCCATTTTTTTTTGTACTGGCTGTCTCATTAAAAAAGCTGGGTGAAATGTAATAATTACTGAAGTTTTGCAATTCCCAAATTTTTTTTCAATCCACTTTCCCCTCATTTTAGATATTACAACTTCATTTCCTATTAATGCGTTCATTGCTGTACTTCCAAGTAAGACTAAGATCTTTGGACTTATAATCTCAATATGTTTCGTGATAAATGGAAGATATCTTTTAATTTCTTCATCGGTTGGTCTTCTGTTATCTGGCGGCCGGTAATTAATGATATTAGATATATAAACTTTTTTTCGATCTAAATCGATTGCAGCAAGCATTTTGTCTAATAAAGCCCCTGCTCGACCCACAAAAGGTAAACCTTCCTCATCCTCATTAGCGCCTGGAGCTTCTCCGATAAGCATGATTTTAGAGTTGGGGTTCCCATCGCTAAACACAATATTTTTTGCTTGTCTTTTAAGATCGCAATTATTTAAACTTAAGATTGATTTTTTTAATTTATCTAAATTTTCAGCCTTATCTCCTGATAACTCAAAATTATCCTTTTTATATCTATTGATTGCCTTGTTATTGTAAATTAAATTATGATTTATAAGTTTGTAATAATTAATTAACTTAACTGGATTAATATCTTTTTTATTCATTTATGTATTTATCTAAATTAAAATTAAAGAGTATAGGATTAGCATTATTTGTCATTACTTTTTTATTCACATCTCATGCAAAATCTTTGGATAAATTTGAAAGAGCTGATCGTGTTTCTGATTATTTTGCTGGCATATTATCTTTTAATGAAAATGAATATGACCAGTCATACAAGTTTTTTAGAAAATTAGATGGCCTAGAGTCCAGTCATCCTGACTATTCAGCTAAATATTTATACTCATTAGTTAATTCTGGTAATTTTAGAGAAGCGTTTAACTATTCTAAAAAATTAGAAAGACAAAATGTAAATATTTTTGAAAGCCGTTTAGTTTTGGGTGTTTACTATCTAAAGCACTCTAAACTAGATCTTGCAAAAGAAAACTTTCAAAAGGCAAAAGAAACGAAAAGATCAGTTTTAAATGACTACGTAACTAATTCTTTAAATAATTGGTCTAACCTCAAAACCAGCAATCTTAACAATTCTATGATTAAAATTAAAAAGATAGATGAAAGATTTGAAAATTTAAAAAAAATTCAAAACATTTTTCTTAATTGTTATTTTGATAGCCCTAATACAGAAAATTTATATAAAGAACTTATTTCTAACAAAAAAACTGATTTCTCTAGATATAATTATTTTTATGCATCTTATATGGCTAACTCAGGGAAGATAAAGGAAGCAAAACAAATTGTTAACTCTGCGCTTAAATCTTACCCAAGGAATTTAAAATTAAATCAATTTAAAGAAGACCTTAACGAAAATAAAAATATATCTATTTTTAATTGTAAAAATGAAGCACACGTAAGTGCTGAGATTCTTTATATAACTGCTAATGCACTATCATCTCAATCAATTTATCCTCTCTCAAATTTTTATTTAAATTTAGCAAAGTTTTTAAATGAGGATTTTCATTCATACGACACTTTGTTAGCTGAAAATTTTTATAAAATTGAAAATTTTAAAGAGGCAAAAAAAATTTATAATTCTTTAAGTAAAAAAGGGGAAGCATATAGCTGGTATTCAGCAAAACAACTTGCAAGAATTTATTTACAGGAAGAAGAGAAAGAAAAAGGTATCAAAATTATTTCTGACACCTATGATAGTTTAGTTAACAAAAAAATTTATGAAACTTTTGATTATGCTGAATTTTTAAAAAATAATGAAAGGTTCAAAGAGTCTATTAAATTTTATTCTGAAATAATAAGTAAGGTTAAAAATAATCATCCCTTATATGCTGAAGCTACTGATGGAAGAGGTGTAGCGCATGAAAGAATAGGAGAATGGGAAAATGCAGAAAAAGATTTATTAGCTTCACTTAAAGCTAACCCAGACCAAGCATACGTAATAAATTATTTAGCCTACTCATGGATTGAACAAGGAGTAAAAATCGAACAATCTTTGAGCATGTTGGAGAAAGCAAACAAACTTAGATCAAATGATCCTTATATAATCGACTCGTTAGGTTGGGCCTTGTTTAAATTGAAAAGATTTGAAGAGTCGAAAAAATATCTTCAGCTTGCAGTAAGATTGATGCCTGGAGAAAAAAATGGAGGTTGAACTGGGATAGAGTTAAATATTGTTCTAAAAGATGTGCTTCTAAGTAATTTTTTGAATTATCTTTGATATATTTGATTTGAAATTAAAGTAACCTTTATTAGAAAACTGCCAGCAAAATTCATCTCCTTCTCTCACTATAAAATTGTAATTCAAATTCTTCTTTTTTTTTATACTTTTTAAAAATGATAAATTTTCTCCTATTGAAGGGTAAATTACATCCAGATCTTTTATTTCATTTGTTAATTTATCAAAGTTGATTTCATCAATTATTTTAATATTTGAAAATCTATTGGCTTGGTCTTCAATAATTTTTTTTTTAAAATTAACTACCTTTTCATCAAATTTAATTTTTCGTTTTCCATTGCTGAGAAAAACACAATATATATTTTGATAATTTTTAAGATTTAAAGTTTCAATATTTAGTTCACTTTCAAAAAACACAAGTGTTTTACTTTCTAAATCTTCTTTATTTATTTCTAAAGATGATAATTTATACTCTCTCTTATCAATTAATGGTGTCGCATCCTCATTTAAACTAATGTTTTTGTATTTATTGTTAGTAAATTTAGCAATATTCCATCCTTGAGCAACATAGTGCTTTCCTTTAGTTTGAAGTCCAGCAACCCATCTCCAACTCAGTGTGTTAGAAGCAGCATCTCCATCATATAAATATTTCATAAAAAACTCTGCACCTTTTTGCCAAGGTAAGTTTAAAGTAAATATCCAAATACTAGCGAACCACATTCTAGTATGATTGTGTAAATAATTGTTTTCTTTAAGCTCATTCACCCAGTCATTAAAACATTGTATTTCAGTTTTTCCAGATACAGCTATCTGATAGTTTTTATCTTCCTCTATACCTTTAAGATCCTCAGTAAAGTCAGCCCAAACTTGAGGTCTAAGCTCCAACCAACCTTTCCAATAAACTCTCCAAAATATTTCTTGGATATATTTTTCAACTTTCTTATAAGGATATTTACTTAAAACTTTTTTTACAACTTCGTATTCGGTAATTAATCTATGAGAAATATAAGGAGACAAACACGAAACATTTTTTCTTCTACCAGGCCCAAAATCAAAATTTCTTTCTGAAGAATAATTTACAATCTCTTTATTAATATAATTTTCTAAATCTTGAAGAGCTTCTTCTCTAGATGTTTTAAAGATCATTCTTCATCCTCATTTCTCCAATCATCCATAAACAATTTCCAACATGCAAAAGTTACACAAGGAATTCCAACGCAGAAACCTAATAAAACTCCATTCTTTGAACCTAAATATAATGATGCTATTTGAGTAGTTCCTATCGGAATAACAGTTAGTATTAAGGCAATTATTAATAGCCTATACATATATGGTGGTTTTTTCATTAAATAGTATTTCCTTGATCTATAGGCATTGATACTGCTGAGGTAAACCAGCAGTTATTACAATTTTTTTCAGAAGCCTTTTGAACATGCCATTCATAAAACAATAACTTTTTATCTTTTGCTAATATTTCAATTTTAAAAATATGTTTATCAGGAGTATTCATTAATAAATTAATTTTATGTGAAGAATGGTTGAGCAGTGGTCTATATTGAGTTCCATAAATCATAATTCTAAATCGTTCATAAGGTCCTGTAATTTTTTTATTATCAGGATGGGCAAATAACCAAGTTTGTTTTATACCTTCATCGTTTTTATTATTATCTTTTAGTGCCTCTAATTGTATTTTAACAATATCATAAGGTAACAATTTTTCATTAGGATTTATTATTTCACAATTAAGCTTATTGCTAAATAAAATTACAATTATAAATAAATATATTTTTTTTAATTCCATATTTTTTTTAAAGTTTCCTCTCTTTGACATCCTTTTTTATACATTAAATATCTTACAAAATTTTTTTCATAGTAATCTTGATGATAAATTTCAGCTTCATAAAATTTTTCAAATTTCCAAACTAATGTGACAATTTTTTTATTAAATATATTTTCTAATTTCCTAAATGAATTATCAATAAGTTCTTTTTGTTTCTGATTTTCAAAAAAAATTACAGATCTATAACTTTTTCCCTTGTCACAAAACTGACCGTTGGCATCGAATGGGTCTATATTTTTCCAATATATGTCTAAAAGTTTTTGGTAATCAATCTTAGCTGGGTCATAAGTGACTTCAATTGCCTCTACATGTCCCGAGTCTGTATAAATTACATCGGCATATTTTGGGTTTTTTAAATGTCCTCCAGAATAACCAGAAATTGTTGAAATTACTCCCTCCACTTGATCAAATGACTCCTCCATACACCAAAAGCAACCACCTGCAAAATAAGCTTTTTTTTCCTCAGCATGTAAAACTGGATTTATGATTATTAATGTGACGAATAGTAAAAAAATTCTCATTTTAAGTATGTTATATTAATGAATATGGAAAACGATGGATTTATTGTCATAGAAGGAATTCATAAAAACCCTAACAATATTGATACTATTGATGAAAAAACTAAAAAAATTCATGGTCCATTTAAAAAAAAACATGCTGAAATTTTTGCAAAATCTTTAATACAAAAAAACGTGGATAATTTTTACCATAGAGCTTGGGTTGTTAAGGAAGGACTAGAAATAAACGATGTATGTGAAGAATGTAAAAAAGAGGAAGAAAGCGTTAAACAAAATTTAATTATGCATGGCTACAAGATTTGTAAAAGTTGTAATCTAGCAAAAACAATATTCCCTATTTAAATCCCTTTGAATAAAACTATCACTAAGAATAAGAAAAAGGCTTGAAACAACCAAGAAACTACAACAACTCCAAAAGCTTTCCAAAGACTATCGTAATCTAAAGCTGCTTTTACTGCTACAACCATGCAAGCAAGCATCCAAAAAGCAGAACCAATAAATGTAACTGTCATTAACTCTGGTGTAATTCCAAACACTCTTATTAATCCTGGCGCACTTGAAAAGCCTATCGTTCTTAAAAGTTCTCCGTGATTACTTTTTGTTTTAATTCCCCCAAAAAGTTTTACTCCAACAAAATAAATTACATACGCCCACACATACCAGCTTAATAATGAAAGTGCTGGTGCAATAAGAAAATTAGAAGCTCCTAAATGAATTGAACCAACACCTGCGGCCAAACTAGATAAGACTACTACGGCACCTGCTTGAAACGTTGCATTTTTATCCTTTTCAACTTCTTCAAACAATTCAATATCAATTTTAATTGCTCTAAATATTCTATTTAAAAATATGTTTATCATTCTATTTTTTAGCAAACGGCTTTAACAAATTTAAAATCTTATTATGCAAAATTTTATTAGATGTTGCTAGAATATTTCCACCTTTTTCTGCTGGTTCATTCTTCCAATTTGTTACTATTGCACCAGAATTTTTTATTATTGGTATTAAAGGAAGTATGTCATAAGGTTTTAAATTTGCTTCAATTACAGCATCAACTTTTCCCTCAGCTAACAGACAATAATTCAGTGCATCAAACCCAGCTAATCTAAAAGACCAACCAAATTTTTTAATCACTTTACGTTGTTTTTCATAACTTAATGTTCCATGAAAATTTCCAATTATTTTAACTGTCTTTAAATTACTATTATTAGATGATTTTAGAATAAATTTTTTTTTATTTTTAAAACAATAAGATTTTTTTTTTATCGTTAATATAATATTTACTCAGCTCTGGAAAGTTTGCTAAACCTACCAAAGATCTTTCCTCGAATGATAAACTTATTAAATTTGACCATGTTGGTGCTCCAATTACAAAAGCTCTTGTGCCATCTATTGGATCAATAGACCACTTATAATTATTTGATGAAAATTTATCTTCAAATTCCTCTCCAATAATAGAGTCTTTTGGAAACTTTTTATTTATTAGTGAACGTATATATTTTTCAAATGCTCTATCAAAATTAGTTACAGGATCAAAATCTTTTTTTGACTTTGATTTATTGCTTACTACTAAACCAGACTTAGATTTTGTTTTATATAATGAGTTCAACTTAGGTGGTAATTTCTTAAGAAAGTTGAATGGTTTGCTGTAATCCATTATGTGTATATAGCTTAATTTAAAAAAAAATATATATGAAAATACCAAAAAAATTAGAACCTTTACTCGCAGGACTATTCGCTTCAATTATTATTGGAATTCTATCTTTTCTTAGCTTCGAAACATCCACAGGTTTTTGGTTAATGTTTTCTTTTGGATCATCTACTTTAATTGTACTGGTATTTCATAATAGTGAATTTGCTCAACCTACAAATGTTTTTTTTGGTCACTTATTAGCAATCGTTATAGGAATTCTTTTTAATGAATTTTTAGGAATGTCCTATCTAACGCTTGGATTATCTGTAGGGACTACTCTAACACTAATGATGTATTTTAAAATTATACACCCTCCTGCAGCCGCAAACCCTTTAATAGCATTATTTGCTGACGTTTCGTTAAGTTATATTGTTTTTCCAGTAATAGTTGGTTCAATAGTCATTATTGTTTTATCTATAATAATAAATCGGTATCTCCTGAAAAGAAATTACCCAGTAAAATGGTTTTAGTTTAAAAGAAAAATAGAACTATTTAAAATAAATGCATAGCTTGACCAAGCTAAATAAGGGATCATTAAATAAAAACTCATTTTATCCCTAGAAAAATACTCTTTCATTAAAATTATAATAAATATTAATATAATTACTAAATTTACCAGAGCTATACCAATTAAGTGAAAACCAAAAAATACAACGCTCCATGTACTATTGAAAAATAAATGAATGAAGTAAATTTTTAATAATTTCGTTTCAAAAGATTTTATCCAAACTTTCCAAATCGCAAATGACATTAAAAAATATAATGTTGTCCATACAGGAGCAAAAACCCAGCTTGGAGGATTAAAACTCGGTAAAATAATTTGTGAGTACCAAGGTTCTTTAAAAGTTGTTGTCGCATAGCTGCCGATCATCGGTGCAATAAAGGTTATTAATAGTATAATTAGTAAAGATAAGTATTTATTTTTCACAACTTTATAAGATATAACTAATTAATGTCAGAAAATCATAAAAAAATTTGGATCACTGGAGCAAGTAGTGGAATTGGCAAGGCAGTTGCAAAAAAATTTGCAAAAGAGGGTTGGAAAGTTGCAGTTTCAGCTAGAAGAAAAGAATTGTTAGATGAGTTAGCCAAAAATGAAAATATTTCCTCTTTTCCTTTAGACGTTACTGATAGAACTCAAATAAATAATACGTTTAAAAATATTTTAAATAAATTCGGCGAATTAGACATATGTTTGTTTTCAAGTGGAACATACGAGCCCAAGGACGAGCAAAATATAAATCCAGATAAAATAAAAAATGTGATTAACGTTAATTTTTTAGGGGTCATTGATTGTGTAAAAGTTGTTGAAGATTATTTTAAAAATAAGAAATCTGGACACGTTTCGATAGTTTCCTCGATTGCAGGTTACAGAGGTTTGCCAAATTCTAGTGGTTATGGTCCCTCAAAAGCTGCTTTAACTAATTTTAGTGAAAGTATTTATTTTGATTTTAAAAAATTTGGAGTTAGGGTCTCAGTTGTATCACCAGGATTCATTAAAACTCCTTTGACCGATAAAAATGAGTTTCCTATGCCATTTTTAAAAACTCCTGAATACGCTGCAGATAAAATTTATAATGGATTGGTAAAAGGAAATGCTTTTGAAATTCATTTCCCAAAAGGATTAACTTTAACTTTAAAATTTTTAAGAATTTTGCCTTATAAAATCTATTTATTTTTAGTAGATAAATTAGTAAAGCGTTAATCTTTAACAAACATTACAGTTAATTCTGCAACTTTTATTCCAAACTTGGTCATTGTAGCTCTATTAATTGCTACACGCTCATCCTGCATGAAAATCCAATCATCAAAAGTAATTTTAATATTTTTACCTTTGACTGGCACCAGCAATACGTATTCAAATTTAAAAGCTGGACCATATGAATATCCTTTGGCTGTTCCAACTACATCAGAGGCTGTTCCCTCATAGTGATGTTCATCAATTTTTTTTATAGTCCATTGACGGGTTTGTCTTTCCCCGTCATTCCAATCAAAAACTTCGTCTAAAATTAATTGAGATCCATCCCATTTTCCGTTTAAATCAGCTTTAAATTGTCTCGTAACTTTTCCAGATCTATTTTGTAATACTCCCCAAGCTTTGACGTTGCCCGATAAATAATTTTCGATAACTAGTCTTGGTTGTTGATCTTTAAAATCTGTTGGTTTCATTTTATTTGCACATCCTGTTATTAAAATAAGTAAAAATATTACTATAAATTTTTTCATGACGAATATGTATTAGACAAAGAGAATTGAATCAAGTTAATGTTCCTAGACTTAAAGCCCCCTTCGCAATAAGATAAATAAAATTCCCACATACGTTTGAAATATTCATCAAAACCAAGCGGGCTAATTTTTTCCCAAGCACCTAAAAAATTTTTTCTCCAAGTTGCTAAAGTTCTGGCATAATCATCAGAGTAAGTACTAATTTTTTCTAGATTTAAATCATTTTTTTTAATTAGATTTTCCATAAATTTTATTGAGGGCAAGAACCCGCCTGGAAAAATATATTTTTGAATAAAATCCTCATTCGCTCTATATCTTTCAAATAAGTCATCTTTTATCACGATGCCTTGAATTGCAGCAGTGCCATTGTGATTAAGAACATTTTTAATTGTGCGAAAATATTGATCCATATATTTTTCACCGACAGCCTCTATCATTTCTATTGATGCTACGTGATCATATTTTTCCTTGAGATCTCTGTAATCTAAAAACTTAACATTAACTTTATTGTTTAGCCCTGAGTTGAAAATCCTCTTTTTGGCAAATTCATATTGATTTTTTGAAATCGTGATACAGTCTACACTCACATCATAATTTTTAGCTAAGAATTCAGCAAAACCGCCCCAACCACACCCTATCTCTAAAACCTTATTACCATCTTTTATATTCATTAAATTTATTAGCTCTTGAAATTTATTTCTTTGAGCGATTTCTAAATCATCTTTCTGGTTTTTATAAACTCCGCTGGAATAAGTAAGCGATTTATCAAGCCACAATGAAAAAAATTCATTACCTAAATCATAATGTTTTGAAATATATTTTTTACTTTTAGATTTTGTATTTGATGCAAATATTTTTTTTATAAAATTTTTGATTTTTTGTAATTTTAAACTTCCTGAAAAAGTATAAATTGTATTGATATTTCTTGCTGTAAGTTCAATTAAATTTGCTAAATTTGAGGTATAAAAATCTTTTTTCATATGAGCTTCTCCTAAAGCTGAGCTTCCACCCATAACGACGTTTAGATAAAAATTAGGTTTATTAATTTTGATATCTGAAGACAATTGGCTCTCTAGATCACCAAAATGAAAAACTTTTCCATCATAATTTATGAGCTTAAGATTTCCTTGTGAGATTTTTTTCAATTTATTTAAAACGAATCTTTCTGAAATTTTTATTAAACTCATTAATATTCCTCGTAACTTAAATTATTTTTTAATTTAGTATTTCTTTTTCTATATATTGCTCCTTTTTTCCATAATAGAAATGCTTCAAAATGTATCGAACTAATAATTTTAATTGTCATTAATGGATACTTAAAAAAGTTAAACATAAGTTGTTTGGAGCTAAATTCTTTTTTTTCTCCTGTTTGGGTGGCTGTTAAAACTGTTCCTATCAAGTCTGTTTGTTTGATAAATACTGAAAGTTTATCATTAGGATTGAGTAATTTAAAATTATAGTAAGTTTCCATATCCATAAATGGCGATACGTAAAACTTTTTTTTACATTTTTGCGCTATTTCCTCATTATCTTTAATTTTAAAAATATATGTGTGCTGCTCGTTAAAAGTATTTTTTACCTCGTAAAAAATCGCTTTCAATTTATTATCCTCATAACAGTAAAAAATACTTAAAGGGTTGAACACATAGCCAAAAATTCTTGGATAACAAAGTATTTTAACTTTATTAATTTCACCTTTTATATTGAACTTGCTAATGTTTTTAAGAACCCACTCTTTTAAATCACTTCCGTCACGTTCTCCATGATCTTTGTCATAAAAGCTGAAAATGTTAAACTTATTGTAAGAGAAAATATTAATTGATCTATCTAATTGATTGATTTCATCTAAATCAATTAATAATGAAAAAGTTTTATATTTTAAAAAATGTCTTACAGGTTTAAATCTTGTATGAGTTACTTCACCATTGTAAATGCAGGAGTTCATCAAATTTTAAAGTTATTTATCAAATCTATAGACGATTTTAATCCATCTTCATGAAATCCGTAACCAAAATAACTTCCACAAAACCAAGTCCTTTTTTTTCCTTGTATTAATTTTAAATCTTTTTGAAGCGCGGTATTCTTTGAATTCAAATATGGGTGGGTAAAATTTACTTTTTTTATAATAGCATTTTCGTTAATTTTACTAATAGGGTTTAAAGTCAAAAAATAATCTTTAGATGTATCTAAGTTTTGTAGTTTATTTAACCAATAGGTAATACATGTCTTTTCTCCATCTGAAACAGAATTCCAACTAGACCAGGCCCTTTCTTTATGAGGCATTAATCTCTTATCAGTATGTAAAAAAGCCTCATTCTTCACGTAATTAAATTTTTCTAATATATTTTTTTCTTGTTCAGTTGGTTTTTCTATTATTCTTAAACTTTGGTCTGCATGGGAAGCTAGAACTACTTGATCATAGTCAACATATTCATTCCCAATAATTACTCTGATATTTTCATCGCTTCTAATTAACTTATCAACTTTATAATTTTTAAAAATTTCTCCACTAATTTTATCTGTTACTTTTTTTACATAAGCTCTACTTCTATTTGAAACTGTGTACCATTGCGGTCTATTTTTAAATTTAAATAAACCATGATTTGTAAAAAAATTTAAAAAAAATTTTAATGGCATTTCCTTTGCTTTATTAAATGGCATTGACCAAATAGCAGCAACCATGGGTATTAAGTGATACTCGATGAAGTATTTTGATAATTTTTTTTTATTAAGAAAACTTCCTAAAGTCTCCTCCTTAATTTCACTTTTGAGTAATTTTGGAGCAGTTTTATAAAATGAAATTATCTCTCTAATCATATATAAAAATCTTAAATTGAAAAAATTAAGTTTATTAGCAAAAATGCCTCCTAAACCACTTCCGCTATATTCAACATTGCTATTCTTAATTGATACAGAAAATGACATATCGCTTTTTTCATAAGGAACTTTTAGTTCATTAAAAAATTTTACCAAATTTGGATAGGTAACCTCATTAAAAACAATAAAACCTAAATCTACTGGAACAATTTTATCGCCTTCTTTTATCTCATAGGTAAAAGAATGGCCTCCAAAGTGGTCGTCTTTTTCGTATAGATCGACTTTATATTTTTTTGAGAGAAAATATGCAGAAGATAATCCTGAAATACCTGAGCCGATAACAGCAATTTTCATTAAAAAAGGTTAAGCAGCTTCATCTTTATATTCATCCATTGAAGGACATGAACATACTAAATTTCTATCTCCAAAAACATTATCCACTCTAGCAACTGGTGCCCAGTATTTATTATTTTTTACATACTCAGTTGGAAAAGCTGCTTCCTCTCTTGAGTAAGTATGCTTCCAATCACTAGAAGCTAATTCGACATAAGTATGAGGTGCATTTTTTAGGGGGTTATCTATTTTGTCAAATTTTGATGACTCCACTAAATTAATTTCTTTTTTAATTTTTATAAGGGCATTACAAAATTTATCAATCTCCTCTAAATTTTCACTCTCAGTTGGCTCAATCATGATTGTACCTGCAACCGGCCATGACATTGTTGGAGCGTGGTAACCAAAGTCAATAAGTCTTTTTGCTAAATCCTCCTCAGAGATTCCTGAACTTGCTTTTATTGGTCTGATATCAATTATACATTCATGTGCAACATTTCCATTTTTACCAGTATAAAGAACTTTATAATCTTTGGATAATTTTTTTGAAATGTAATTCGCATTTAAAATTGAAACTTGTGAGGCTTTTTTCAATCCTTCAGCCCCCATCATCTTTATATACATCCAAGATATTGGAAGTATACTTGAGCTACCCCAAGGCGCAGCTGAAACAGATCCCATTCCATTCATTGGGCCTGCCTCTTTAATAATTTCATGTGTTGGTAAAAAATCAGCTAGATGCTTAGCGCAAGCGATTGGACCCATTCCCGGTCCGCCTCCACCATGCGGTATACAAAATGTTTTATGTAAATTAATATGACAAACATCTGGTCCAAATTTCCCTGGTTTTGCAACACCTACAAGTGCGTTTAGATTTGCTCCATCCATGTAAACTTGTCCGCCGTGCTTATGGATTACTTCACAAATATCCATGATTTTTTCTTCAAATACTCCATGAGTAGAGGGGTAAGTAACCATTAATGCAGCTAAATCTTTTGAGTGTTTTTCAGCTTTATTTTTAAGGTCATCTATATCCACGTTTCCATCGTCGTCACAATTGACTACAACCACTTTCATCCCACACATTTGAGCGCTGGCTGGGTTTGTTCCATGAGCTGAGTCTGGGATTAGACAAACATTACGATTTTCTTGTTTATTATTCTTATGGAATTTTCTTATAGTCATTAGACCAGCATACTCTCCTTGAGCCCCAGAGTTAGGCTGTAAAGACACTGCATCATATCCAGTAATTTCTTTTAGATCGTTTATAAGATCATTAAAAAGAATCTTATAACCCTCCATTTGATTTGTAGGAACAAAAGGATGTGGAAGTGAAAATTCTTTCCAAGTAATAGGAATTAATTCTGCTGTTGCATTGAGTTTCATTGTACAAGATCCTAAAGCAATCATTGATCTATTAAGTGCAATATCGCAATCTTCTAGTTTCTTTAGATATCTTAGCATCTCAGTTTCAGAATGGTATTTGTTAAAAACTGGATGAGTTAAATATTTTGAAGTTCTTAAAAGATTTTTTGGAAGATTATCTAGTTCAACCTTAACGTCTTGTTTAATTACTTTAGATATTCCAAATATTTTTAGCAATAAGTTAACATCATCAAGTTTTTTTGCTTCATCAAACGCAACAGATAAATGATCTTTATCAACTTTTCTAAGGTTTATATTCTCTTTTAGTGCGGCCTCAAAAATAGGATTTGTTTTTTCATTGGTTTTAATCGTAACAGTATCAAAGAAATGATCTGATAAAATTTTATAACCGCTTGCTTTAATATTATCAGCAAAGATTTTTGCTAATTTAGAAGTTCTATTCGCTATTTTAAGTATTCCTTCAGGTCCATGATAAATTGCAAAAGCAGCAGAAATGATAGCCAATAAAGCTTGGGCAGTACAAATATTGCTTGTTGCTTTATCCCTTCTAATGTGTTGCTCCCTAGTTTGTAAAGAAAGCCTGTAAGCTTTTTTTCCGTGTCTATCTTTTGAAACGCCTATTATTCTTCCTGGCATTGATCTTTTAAATTCTTCCTTAGTGGCAAAAAATGCTGCATGAGGGCCACCATATCCCATCGGTATACCAAATCTTTGAGCGCTACCAACAGCAATGTCAGCTCCAAGTTCTGCTGGAGTTTTTAATTTAGCTAAAGCTAATAAATCGCAAACTAAAATAGCTTTTCCATTTTTTTTATGTATTTGACTAATGCTTTCACTTGGATCGTTTATCTCGCCTAAAGTTCCTGGGTAAGATAAAACTCCACAAATAATGTCCTTATTAATTTTTAAAAGTTCTTTTTTTTCATCACCTATAATTAATTCTAAACCAAAAGGGTTAGTTCTTGTCTTTATAAGATCAATAGTCTGAGGATTACAATTGCTCGAAATAAATATTTTTTTTGAATTAGTCTTGTCTAATCTCTGGCTTAAACCTACTGCTTCTGCAGTTGCTGTTGCTTCATCTAATAAAGAAGCATTTGCAATATCCATGCCCGTTAAGTCAATTATTGATTGTTGAAAATTTAAAAGCATTTCTAGACGACCCTGCGCCACTTCAGGCTGATAAGGTGTATATGAAGTGTACCATCCTGGATTTTCTAAGATATTTCTTAAAATTACATTAGGTGTAATAGAATTATAATATCCCATTCCAATAAAATTTCTAAAGATTTTATTTTTTTTTGAAATAGATTTTAATTTTTTTAAAGCATCATTTTCAGACATTGGTTGATCAATTTTAAGATCATCTTTTAGTAAGATCTTTTCGGGCACAGTATTGCTCATTAGATCTTCTAAGGATTTGTATCCAACGTATTTAAGCATTCTGGA
Source organism: uncultured Pelagibacteraceae bacterium (assembly GCA_902561585.1). GTDB lineage: Bacteria > Pseudomonadota > Alphaproteobacteria > Pelagibacterales > Pelagibacteraceae > Pelagilacustribacter. Next base: position 7,257 of record CACEQK010000006.1, on the reverse strand, counting down.
TTGGTCTTCCTCAGAGGGACCAATATGTCTTTTAATAAATTCTTTTGAATTATCTTCAATCATTTAACTTGGATTCTCCTTACAAAATTTATCGTATTCATCTTTTGACATTAGCGAGTCGTACTCACCTTTGTCTTTAATCTTTAACTTAAAGAACCAGCTTGCTCCTTCAGGGTCTGTGTTAACGCTACCAGGATCATCTGCTATAGCTTTATTGCCCTCAGTAATTTCCCCAGAAATAGGAGAATAAACATCACTTGCGGCTTTGGTAGACTCAACAACGGCAGCTTGACCTTCTTTTTCCACTGCTTTTCCTGCGTCAGGAACTTCCACAAAAACAATATCCCCTAGCATTTCAGTTGCATGTTTCGTTATCCCAACAGTGGCTACGTCGCCATCCAATGAAACCCATTCATGTTTCTTAGAAAACTTTTTTTCACTCATATTATACCTCCCACTTATTTAACATAACTTTTTTTATAAAATGGAAGTTCAGAAATTTTACCCCCATATTTTTTTCCTCTTACTTCAAGCTGAATAGATGTACCTATTTTAGAAAATTCTGATTTTACGTATCCCATTGCAACTGGGGCGTTTACACTCGGACCAAAAGTGCCACTAGTAACGAATCCAATTTCATTATTTTCTAATGAAAAAATTTTTGTATTTTCTCTAGCAATTACTTTTCCATCCGGCTTAATACCAACTCTAATTTTTTCACTTCCTTTAGCTAAAAGGTCTTTTATTTTTTCCCATCCATTAAAACCGCCAACTTCTTTTCTTTTTTTTGCTATAGCCCATTTTAAATTGGCCTCAACCGGATTTATTTTTTCATTTAAATCATGACCATATAAACATAGACCAGCTTCTAATCTTAGTGTATCTCGAGCCCCTAAACCAATTGGCTTGACTTCATTAGAAATTAGGTAATCGATTAACTTTTCAACTTTTTTGTTAGAGATAGAGATTTCAAAACCATCTTCACCTGTATATCCCGATCTGGTTACATAAAGTTTTTCACCCGCATAATTAAAATTATTTCCTGTCATAAATTTTAAATTTGCAACACCAGGTATTAATTTATCTAAAATCTCTACAGATTTAGGGCCTTGTAATGCTATCAAAGATAAATTGTTATTTAAAAGATGTTTATGATTATTTTTTAAAAGTTGTGAAATTTGTTTTATATCGTTCTCCTTGCAAGCAGCATTTAAAATTATACAAAAACCTTTTTCTGTTCTTGTAATAATTAAATCATCAATTATTCCACCTTCGTTATTGAGTAAAAAGGAATACTTCGAATGATTAATTTTTAAATTTTTTAGATCTGCTGGTATAATTTTTTCAAGTGACTCGATTAATGTTTCATCGCCTTCTAGAAAAAATTGCCCCATGTGTGAGACGTCAAAAAATCCAGCATGAGTTCTTGTAGAAATATGTTCTTTTACAATGCCATCTTTATATTGAATTGGCATTTCATATCCAGCGAACGGAACAAATTTTGCTCCTAAGTTTTTATGATAATTATATAAAGCTGTTTTTTGTATCTCCATAATAACTCTTTTTTTATTAACCCCATCTGTCTTTGTACCTGAGAGATTTAATCCTTCGGTGAGGCTAAAGCCTGCTTTCCAGAGTTATTATGATAACGGTCCTTTTACCTGAGAGTTTCCGGGGTGGTTGCTCCTTCGGCGCTATATTAAAATAGTCTCTCCCGTTATATCATCATAATCTATAAATATTACATGAATGTCAATGTGTAAAAATTATTTAGTTTTTCTAAAAAATAATGTTGTAGGGCCTATTCTTTTATAAACGTTATAGTTGTTATCATTTAAATAGCTTTTAATTAAAGAGAATGTATCAATTTCAGAGCCATCAACATTATGGGTTTCTATTGCAATTAAACTAGGCTGAAGTTTTTTGATACCGATTTGAGTTAAAACATCATAATCTTTTCCCTCTATATCTATATTAAGAAAATCAATATTTTTCTCAATTTTGCTTAGTTTAATTATTTCATCTATTGACTTAGATTCTACCTTCAATTTTTTTGCATTTTTAAAAAACTTTTTTTTAAAATTGTTATAAAATTTTTCATCAATAGTATTTACTGGACTAAATGGATGATCATAAAAGACATCAAATATTTTTTTTTCATTATTTATAGTAGTGCATAAATTAATATCTTTAGGTCTTGCAATATCAAATAAATCTATTGAAGTTGGGTTTATATCTATGTTTATCCCCTGCCACCCTTTTTTATGAAGTAAACATGTGTTGCTGTACATGAATGGATGAAAGCACCCTATATCAATATATACTCCTTGATTTTTATCTTTAAAGAAATCAAATATGATTTTATCTTCCCCCCATTGTGAGTACTGAGTTCTATTTTGATAACCTTTATGTCTGAAATAAAGATTGTAATATAAATAAATTTTATAAGTCAACCTTGTTTTGAAAAAAAATCTCTTTAACGACATTAAATATTTTTATCCGAAAATTTTCGCTTATCTAAACTATTTATAATTATAGCTATTATAATAATTACACCTCCAATTATTACGCTCAGAGGGGGTATTTCATTTAAAAACATCCATACCCAAACAGGTGCAAAAAGTGTTTCAGTTAACATAAGGAGACCTACTGTTGAAGAGACAGTAGTTCTTGATCCAATAGTTATACAAATAAAACCAAAAGCTAATTGTGGAACTCCTAAAAAGAATCCCATTAATAAATCATGATTGGAAAAACTGTAAGACTCAGTAAGAATTAAACCGTAAATAATACTAAAAACCCCTGAGTAAAAAATAGCAGGTACCATATCTAAATTTTTATATTTTCTAATTATCATAACTAGAATCGAGAAATTAATTGGTATTGCTAAAGCAACAATGTTTCCAAGAAATGAACCTGAGAAGAAAGAGTCACCTACCATGATTATAATACCAGTCATTGCTAAAACAATTGAAAAGAAACTAATTAATGAAACTTTTTCTTTTAGATAAAGATACCCAAAAATTGCCAAAAACATTGTCTGTGTACTAATAATGAATACTACATTAGCAACTGTTGTGATGCTCATCGAAACTACGAATGCGATAAAACTCAAAGACATTACTAATCCGCCAAGCACGGCAGGGTAACCGGCATCTTGTATAATTTTAATTGTTTTTTTTTTATAAGTTGCAATTAAAAAAACCATTAATGCAATCATAAAGAAAACAGATCTCAATAATAAAATTTGCCAAACAGTTGCTTCTTCAAAAGATCTAATAATAAAACCACCCCAACTTAAACAAAAACCTCCAAACAAAAGAAGGATGTATCCTGGGATTCTATAAAGAAATTGCATTTAAAACTTTCTTAATATTTTATTAAAATAAAACTTCAAAGTTAGAGCCCTGAGTATCATAAAAAGCATTAAAGAAAACCATAAACCATGATTTTCAAAATAATCAATTAAATAAATAGAAGCCACAATAAACCCTATAACAGAGACGATCATCGCGTTTCTTATTTCTTTTGTCTGAGAAGCTCCAATAAAAATTCCATCAAACTGATAACAAAAAGAAGCAACAGGAGGAATTATAATAATCCAAATAAAATGCTTATAAGAAATAAATCTTAAAATTTCTATATCTGTTATAATATTGATAATTTCCTTAAAAAAGAAAAGATAAAGAACTGCGATAATTAAAGCAGTATAAAAACTTACTTGAATAGAATTTTTAACAACAGACAAAAAAGATAATTTATTCTTTCTACCAATGGTAAATCCTACAATTCCTTCAGTTGAGAATGCATAGGCATCTAAAAAGAAAGCTGCTAGAATTATAAATTGAATTAATATTGTATTAACTGCAAGATAATCTTCACCTAGTTTAGAGCCCATGTAAGTAACCCATAAAAAAGAAAAAGTTAGGAATAAAGTTCTAATAAAAATATCAAAATTAATGTTAAATAATCTTAACAGCTTGGATTTAATTATTAATCTTTCAAATTTTGGTATGATTTTAAATTTCTTAATAATATATTTGTATGTAAATAATGAGAAAGTTATCACAGTTATATAGCTTGCAAATAAAGTTCCTAGAGCGACACCGAATACATTAAGATTGTAAGATAAAACTAATATAGAGCTAAAAACGATGTTTAAAACTGATAATGTTACAATTAACAAACTTGAAATTTTGGTCTTTTGAATTCCAAGATAAAAACCTACTAAAATATAAATAGCCAATTCAGCTGGAACTGAAAAAATTCTGACATTTAAATATGTATTAATTAATTCTTGAGTTTCTAAAGAAATTTTAAAAAAATGTAAGATAGATAGATAAATTAAAGGCTTTAAGACAATGATTATTAGAGAAATTCCCATTGCTATGATAAAATTTCTTAATAATGTTTTAACTATCTCATTATAATCACCTCTTCCAAGTGCTTGGGAAACAATCCCAACAGTTCCCATTCTTAAAAAGCCAAAACTCCAAATAATCATTGTCATCACAGATGTTGCAATGCTCGTAGCAGCTAAATATTTAGTCTCTCCAAGATTTCCCATCAGTCCCGTATCAACCATACCAACTAACGGAACGGCTAGGTTTGAAAAAAAAACCGGGATGGACAACAAAATAATTTGTTTTTTTGAAAATTTTGTTGAATATTTAAATGATTTCATTTTTTTTCTTTAAAAATTTATTAATATGCTTATACACTTAATAGTAGATCCTTAAAAAAATGTTAGAACTATTTATAATTTCATCTCAAATTTTAATCATAGACGTAGTGATGGCTGCTGACAATGTAATCATTATTAGCTTAATTGCAGCTAATTTCGCAACTGAAAATAGGAGAAAAATTATTGCTTGGGGTGTTGCAGCCGCCTTTTTATTTAGAATAATGTTTGCTACTGGTGCGAATTTTATATTTGAATTTGCATGGATAAAAATTTTAGGAGGAATAGCGCTACTCTGGGTAATTAATAATTTAAGACAAGATTTTTTTGGTCAAAATAAAATTAGATCTCCTCAATTAAAATCAAAAGAAACAAAAAGTTTCTCAACTGGAGTATATCAAGTTCTAATAGCTGACTTAACTTTAAGTTTTGATAATGTTTTAGCAGTTGTTGCTGCTTCAAAAGGTAATTTCCACATAATGGTTATCGGTTTATTATTGTCAGTATTTTTAATAGCAACTTTAGCAAGTTATTTTGCTGATTTTATCAAAAAACATCAATGGCTTGGTTATTTAGGTTTAGCCGTAATTCTTTTAGTAGCTCTTCAATTAATAATTGGTGGATTAGTCAATTACGAAGTTCTTTCAATTAACGAAAAATACGAATTCTTATTCGCGATATGATAGATTTTTGTATTCTAGGGTCAGGTATATCTGGCTCTACAATAGCAAATCTATTATCTAAAAAATATTCTGTAAAAGTTTTTGATAAAGCTAGAGGCCCAGGCGGGAGATCTTCTAGTAAAAGGTTTAAAGAAAATCTAAGCTTTGATCATGGTGTTCAATACGTATCTCCAAAATCAAAAGAATTTACAAAATTCATACAAAAGCTTCATAAAAAAAAGATACTTAAAACTTGGGATGAAAATCATTTAGATTTTTCCTTTGAAAAAAAACCATTCTCATCAAAATATATTGGAAAAAAAGCTAACAACGATTTAGCCAAATATAATCTTAAAGGAATAAATCAGTCATTCACCTCACCAATTACAAAGATTAAATTTAATCAATATTTTTGGGAAATAACTCTTAACGATAGATCAACACATCAATTTAAATCATTAATATTAACCTGCCCGTACCCTCAATTAAAAAAGTTAGCTAAGAATTATTTGGATAAAAAGATTCTTAATCTTAAGGTTCAAATGCAACCAAATATTACTGTAATGGTTGCTTTTAAAAATCAAAAAAACCTTCCGATAAGTTCCATAAAATTTAATGATGATGTGTTGGCTTGGGCGGCTAATGAAAATAGTAAAAAGAGATTTAAATCAAGTACGAATTTATGGACACTTCAAGCAACTTTAAATTGGTCAAAAAAAACTATTAACAAATATAAAACTGATAAATCAGTAATGGAAAAATTAATAAGGCGTTTTCTTCAATCATCAGGTTTTGAGAAAAAGAAGATTGTTTTTAAAAAAATCCATGGCTGGAAATATTCTTATAATTACGAGAAAACTCCTTACCTTAGTATATGGAATAAAAAGTATAATTTAGGTATTTGTGGAGATTGGTTTAATGGACCTAAAGTTGAGAATGCTTGGCTTAGTGCTAACGATCTTGCTAAAAAAATTAAGTAATTAAAAAATTCCCTTACTGCTTTTTGATTTTTTTTTTGTAGCCAGGTTTACTTCTACATTTAAACCTACTAAATCTTTTGCTTTTAGTTTTGGAAGATTTTGAACACACTTTAAAAATCTATCTGACTCTTTTTTAGAAATAATTCCATCTGTTAACGTTTTAAATTTGTTAATATATTCTTTACGAGCAAAAGGTCTTTTCCCGGCTGGGTGTGCATCAGCAACATTAATCTCTTCTGAGATCACTGAACCATCTTTCATTGTGATAATTACTTTTCCACCAAAACATTTATTATTTGGGTTTGGATCATGATACTTTTCAGTCCATTTAGGATCTTCTTTAGTTAAAATTTTATGCCAAAGTTCAACTGTGCTTTTTCTTTGAGCTCTTTGAGGGGTGTAAGATTTTACGTGATGCCAAGCACCATCTTCTAACGCAACTGCAAAAATATACATTATAGAGTGATCTAAAGTTTCTCTACTGGCTTTTGGATCCATTTTCTGAGGATCATTTGCACCTGTTCCAATTACATAATGAGTATGGTGGCTTGTTTCTATTACAATTTTATCGATATCGCTAATGTTTGATATTTTTTTATTTAAACTTCTAGCCAAGTCTATCAAAGCTTGAGATTGATATTCAGCAGAGTGTTCTTTTGTATAAGTTTCTAATATTGCCCTTTTAGGTTCATTAACTTTTGGAAGTGGTACGGTATATTCTTTATCTGGTCCAGATAAAATATAGGCGATAACACTATCTTCACCTTCGTAAATTGGTGATGGTGCACCCTCACCTCTCATACATCTATCAACTGCTTCAATAGCAAGTTTTCCAGCATGAGCAGGAGCAAAAGCTTTCCAGCTTGAGATTTCTCCTTTTCGTGATTGTCTTGTTGAAACTGTAATGTGTAATGCTTGTTGAACAGATTGATAA
>CACEQK010000005.1 GCA_902561585.1 uncultured Pelagibacteraceae bacterium | reverse complement strand
CCTTTAGCATTTGTTGGAAAAGGGGTTACGTTTGATACTGGAGGGTATTCTTTGAAACCTGCAAGATTTATGGAAGATATGACTTACGATATGGCAGGTTCTGCTGCTGTTGTTGGTTTAATGAAAACTTTAGCATTAAGAAAAGCAAAAATAAATGCTGTGGGTGTAGTTGGATTAGTGGAAAATATGGTTAGTGGAATTGCGCAAAGACCCGGTGATATTGTTAAATCTTACAGCGGAAAAACAATAGAGGTGTTAAATACTGATGCAGAAGGTCGATTAGTTTTAGCTGATGCATTAACATACACTGAAAGAAAATATAAACCAAAGTTTATTATAGATTTAGCCACATTAACAGGAGCAATTATTGTTTCATTAGGTTCAGAATATGCAGGGCTTTTTTCTAATGATGATAAACTATCAAAACAAATTATAAATGCAGGTAAAAAAGTAGAGGAAAAATTATGGAGAATGCCACTTCACAAAAATTATGATAAACTAATTAATTCTAAAAATGCCGACGTACAAAATATTAATTATGTTGGAGGAGCTGGTTCAACAACAGCAGCACAATTCCTGCAAAGATTTATTTTAAATAAAACACCTTGGGCTCACCTCGATATAGCTGGCATGGCTTTTTCAAAATATGGAGGCTCATTAAATTCGGGTGGTGCAACCGGTTTCGGAGTGAGGTTATTAAATGAATTAATTGAAGAAAATTATGAGTAATACTGAGCAAACTTTATCAATAATTAAACCTGATGCCGTTGAAAGAAACTTAGTTGAAGAGATTAAGAATATCTTTATTAAAAACGGATTAAAGATTAAAGAAAGTAAAAAGATTCATATTACAAAAGATGAAGCATCAGAGTTTTACAAAGTTCATCAATCCAAGCCCTTTTATAATGATTTATGTTCCTATCTTTCATCTGGTCCTATCGTTGTGATGATTTTAGAAGGTGAGAACGCGGTCTTAGCAAATAGAAAACTTATGGGAGCCACAAATCCAAAAGATGCTGAAGCTGACACAATAAGAAATTTATTTGGTATATCGATAGATAAAAACTCTGTTCATGGTTCTGACTCAAAAAATAACGCAAAACAAGAAATAGAGTTTTTTTTTAAAATTTAATATTTTCTAAATATTTTGATAATAGCTTCTGGATAGGCCTTATATTCTAGTGCTTGAGTTTTTCTTTTTAACGATTTTTCATTATCTTTAGAATTTAAAAAAAAATTCTTTTTAACAATTATTCTTCCATTATCCAGTTTATCATTTACAAAATGAACAGAACAACCAGTTTTTTTTTCTTTATTTTTCAAAATTCTTGAAAAAGTATTCAAACCTTTAAATTTAGGAAGTAATGAGGGATGAATATTGATAATTTTTTCTTTAAACTTGCTGATTATATTTTTAGAAATTATCTTCATATAGCCAGCCAAACAAATAAAGGATATTCGATATTTTTTAAAATATAAAAAAATTTTCCTCTCATAATCATTTCTTTTTGTATTAATAAATGCATAAGGTATTTTATATTTTTTGGCATGATTGATACCATTAGCATTTTTGTTATTGCTTATTACCAGACTTATTTCTATCGGAAAATTTTTATCTCTTGAATGATGAATTAAATTTTTTAAGTTAGAGCCATGTCCTGAAATAAATATACAAGTTTTTCTTTTTACCATATTAAAGAATTACTTATATTAATCTTATTTTTTTCTCTTGAAATATAGCCAATAACATAAGGTTTAAAGCTTTTAGAAAAAATTTTTTTTATTTGTGAAATATTTTTTCTTTGAGTAATTATACAAAATCCAATACCACAATTAAAAGTACGCATCATTTCTTCATCAGATATATTTTTGCTCTTCAACCATTTAAAAATTTTTGGTATTTTAATTTTATCGAGACTTAAGTTCAAAGTTAATTTTTCAGGCACCGATCTCAATAGATTTTCAACTAGCCCTCCGCCAGTTATATGTGCAGCTGAATTAATTAAATTTTTTTTTGCTAACTTTAAAATTTCCTTAGAATATATTTTAGTTGGTTTTAGTAATTCTTTTTTTAAATTAGAAGGTATTTTATTTCTTTTTAAAATTGATCTTATCAAAGAAAAACCATTAGAGTGTATCCCATTAGACGGAATTGCTAAAATAACATCTTTTTCTTTTACTTTGTTTTTACTTAAAATTTTTTTTTTGGATACTATACCTACACTAAAACCTGCCAAATCGAATTTATTCTTAGAATAAATTCCTGGCATTTCAGCTGTTTCTCCCCCGATTAATTTACAATCTGATAGTAAACAACCTTTAAAAATTCCATCTAAAATTTTTTTTGTTTTAACAAGGTCTAATTTTCCAACAGCAATATAGTCTAAAAAAAAAAGCGGCTTTGCACCTTGAACAATCAGATCATTCACACACATTGCAACTAAGTCGATTCCTATAGTATCAAATTTATTAAATTTTCTTGCTAAATCAATTTTAGTTCCTACGCCATCTGTACAAGATACTATTACTGGATCTTTAATTTTTAAATTGCTAATGTCAAATAATGATCCAAATCCTCCAATTTCATTTTTATGAGAATTCGTTTTTTTGACATTTTTTTTTGATACTCGAGATATATGTTGAACCAATTTATTTGCTAAAGATATGTTAACACCACTTTTTTTATAACTATTTATATCCATTTTAATTTATAAATTGATAATTAATTACTTATGAAATTATTTAAAAAAATTATACTTATTTTAATTGTTTTTTTTCAAACTGGAAATCTTTTATCCAAAAATAATTTATTTAATGTTAATAATATTTTGTTAGAAAAAAAGGATAATACCTCAAACGCCGAAATAGCTAATGCTGCAATTAAAGTTGCCTTTAAACAGTTAATAAAAAAAGTTTTATTAAAAGAGGATATGGATAGGTTTTCAGATCTTGAATTAGAAGATATGAAAGATTTAGTTGTGTATTATAATATTTCAAAAAATCTACAAGAAGAAAATAATAAGATTAGCTTGAGCGTTACTTTTGACAAGGATAAAGTTCATGATCTATTTTTTAAAAAAGGTATTTTATATTCTGATATCTCCGAAAAAGAATTATATCTTTTACCAATACTATTAGAAAAAAATGAAATTTTCATTTTTGCAAATAATTATTTTTATGAGAATTGGAACACATTTGAAAAAAAAGATGAACTAATTGAGTTTGTTCTACCTTTAGAAAATATCGAAATTATTCAAAAGGTAAATCAATCTAAAAATAATCTTTTAAATTTGAAATTGGAAAATCTTTTTAAAGAATATTCAAGTAAAAATGTTGCTTTAGTTTTTATAGAAAATATAGAGTCAAATGAAAACAAGGTCTACTTGAGAGCAAGAATCCAAAATAAAATTTTATCTAAAAATCTTAAATTTAAAAAAGATAATTTAGAGAAGATACAATTTAAAGAGGAAATAATTTTTGCGATTAAAGAGGAAATAACTAATTTAATTAAATCTCAAAATTTAATAGATATAAGAACACCTTCATTTTTAAATGTTAGACTGTATTTAGATAGCAACAAAAAAAGTAATTTAGTTTTGCTCAATTCAAAAATTGAAAATATAGAATCTGTAGAAAATCTTTATGTTCAACAATTTAATAAAAATTATGTTGAATTAAAAATAAAGTACTTAGGAAAATTGGACAAAATAATGGAGCAGCTAAAAAATGAAAATATTAGTTTACAATTTGTTAATGACCAGTGGTTAATCAAAGTAATGTAGTCATGGACCAACTTACATTTAAATTTCCGTTTTCAAAAAAATTTTATGAGCAAGACTATTTTGTTTCTAGTAATAATTTTCCAGCTTTCAAACTTATTGAAGATTGGCCGAATTGGCCTGGGAAATGGTTAAATATTTTTGGTGAAAAAGGATCTGGAAAAACCCATCTTGCAAACATATTAGAAAAAAAAATAAAAAAAAGTAAATTAGTCGAAGCAAATAAAATTGATAACAAAACAATTGAAGAACTTCATAAGCTACAATGTTTAATTATTGATAATTTTGAAAACAATATTGAAGAAAATCTTTTTTACTCAATTTTGAACCACTCCAAACAACTTGATAATTATTTATTAATAAATTCTATTGATCCAATTAGTAACATTAATTTTAAATTAGATGATCTTAAATCAAGGATTGAAAGCTTTTTATTTATAGGAATAGAATTACCTACTGATGATATTTTGAGGGTTATAATAGCTAAAAATTTATCAGATAAACAAATTAGTATTAATCCAAAACTAACAGATTATATAATAAATAATGTTGAAAGATCTTATGAAAAAATGTTTAAGTTTCTAAGAGAAGTAGATGAATTATCTTTATCTACTGGAAAATCAATTAATATTAATCTAATAAAAAAAGTATTAAACCAATGAACAAATACAGAACTCATAACTGCTCAGAATTAGGTGAAAAAGACATTGATAAAGTTGTAAATCTCTCTGGATGGTTACACCGAAAAAGAGATCACGGAAACTTATTGTTCATAGATTTGAGAGATCATTATGGGATAACTCAATGTGTTATTGAGAATAAAAATAAACTCTTTTCAATAATAGAAAGATTAAAACCAGAAACAGTTATAAAGATCAGTGGAAAAGTAGTTAAAAGATCAACAGGCACAGAAAATTTAGAACTAAAAACTGGAAAAATTGAAATTTCAATCCAGTCTTTAGAAGTTTTATCAGAAGCTAAAGAATTGCCTATGCCAATTTTTGGCGAGCAAGATTATCCAGAAGATATAAGACTAAAGTATAGATTTCTTGATTTAAGAAGAGACGAAATGCATAAAAATATAATTTTAAGATCAAAAGTTATTTCCTTCATAAGAACTGAAATGCTCAAGTTAGGTTTTTTAGAGTATCAAACACCTATATTAACTTCATCAAGTCCTGAAGGCGCAAGAGATTTTTTAGTTCCAAGTAGATTAAATCCAGGAAAATTTTATGCACTGCCACAAGCCCCTCAACAATTTAAACAATTAATAATGGTTTCAGGATTTGATAAATATTTTCAAATAGCCCCTTGTTTTAGAGATGAAGATGCTAGAGCTGATAGAAGTCCTGGCGAATTTTATCAATTGGACTTAGAGATGTCTTTTGTAGAACAAGAAGACGTATTTAATGTAGTAGAGAAATTAATGATGAATTTATTTAAAAAATTTTCATCAAAAAAAATTAAAAATGAGAAGTTTCCTAGAATACCATATGAAGAAGCAATGATAAAATATGGAACTGATAAGCCTGATTTAAGAAATCCATTAATAATATACGATGTAACTAATTTATTCACTAGAGATGATATAAAATTTGATTTATTTAAAAAATTAGTAAAATCAGGCTCAATAGTAAGGGCAATAATAACTAAAAATACAAAAGATAGACCACGCAGTTTTTTTGATAATATTGACAAATGGGCAAAAGATCAAGGAGCGTCAGGTTTAGCTTACTTTACTTTTGAGAAGGATAGAGAAATAAAAGGCAAAGGACCAATTGGAAAATTTTTTGGTAGCGACTCCCTAAATGAACTGATGAAAAATTGCAATGCAGAAGTAGGTGATAGTGTATTTTTAGCGTGTGGTAAAAAAAAGGATATAGAAAAAATTTTATCCTCAGCAAGAGATAAGATTGCCAAAGATTTAAATATAATTGCAAAGGATCAGTTTTCTTTTTGTTGGATAGTTGATTATCCAATGTATGAATACGATGAAGATAATAAAAAAATTAAATTTAGTCATAATCCTTTTTCAATGCCACAGGGCAATATTAATGAATTAAACTTTAAAAATCCATTAGACATTAAAGCTTATCAATACGATATTGTTTGCAATGGTGTTGAACTTTCCTCTGGAGCAATAAGGAATCATATTCCAGAGCTCATGTACAAACTTTTTAAAATTGTCGGATATAATGAAAAAGATGTAAATGAAAAATTTAGTGGGATGATAAATGCACTTAGTTACGGAGCGCCACCACATGGAGGTATAGCCCCTGGAATTGATCGGATTGTAATGTTATTAGCTGAAAAAGAAAACATTAGAGAGGTTACCCTTTTTCCAATGAATCAAAATGCACAAGATTTGATGATGAAGGCCCCATCTGATGTAGATGAAAAACAATTAAAAGAGTTAGGTATCAAGAGAGATATAAAAAAAAATTAATTTTTTGTTTTTAGATTAATTCTAACGTCAGAAAGATCTACTAGTTTTTCCTCATAATTGCTTCTAACAAAACCTTTCGAAGTAATATTTTTTACAATTTTTAAAAATTTATCGTCATCATTTCCGACTTCTAAACTTTTTGAAGTCGCAATCGATGGTGTATGAGCTAAATCTTCCTTACCTAGGTAAGAAATTGCGAGTTCTCTGAAAACATAGTCAAGAATGGAAGAGGCGCTAAGTATTCTATCATTTCCTATAACATTACCTGAAGGTTCAAATTTAGTATCTATAAACGCATCCACATATTCTTCTAATGGCACTCCGTATTGTAGTCCTAAAGAAATCGCGATGGCGAAATTATTCATCATAGCTTTAACTAGCTCACCTTCTTTATTTGTATCGATAAAAATTTCTCCTATTTTTCCATCATCATATTCTCCAGTATGTAAGTAAACTTTATGATCTCCAATTTGCGCTTTTTGGATATATCCTTTTCTTCTATCAGGCATTTTAAACCTAGAATTATTCTTAACCTTCAAACTTATAGGATTGTCTTTTATTTTGTTTTGTTGGATATTTAATTGATCAGGAAAATCTGAAGAAAGAGTATTTTTAATTTCTTTATTGTTTGGATTGGAAATTTTTTTCTTATCATCCCCTATTTTTTTAGTCTTTCGATTATTTAATTTAACGTCAATAACTTCAACTTTTCCATCAGTTCTTTGGTCAATTCTTGATAATTCAACATCATCAAGGTTATCTAAGTCATGGACTGTCTTAAAAGTACAAGTATAGTATGTTTCAACAAGATATTTTTTCATAAAATAATGGAATCTCTTTATTTAGATATATATTAATTGTATAACGTGTCTATTATATTATTATTCAATTTAAAATTGTGTGGATTTTAAATATTATTATGATCTTAAAAATATTTTTTACTTGGTGGAATAAACAAACCTTTGGAACTTTTTTAAAAACTTTATTTTTTGGTAAATATGTTGGATCAGATGAATATGGAAATAAATACTTTAAAAGCAAGAAAAATGAACGTTGGGTAATTTACTCAAAAAATATTGAAGCTACAAAGATAACTTCTGATTGGTACTTATGGATGCACCATACAATTGATAAAACTCCAGATAGTAGTGATCTTAAATTCTCTTGGCAAAAAAAACATTTAGAAAATCAAACAGGAACAAATAACAGTTTTAGGCCAACTAAAATCAAAAAAAATAATCTTGATAAAAAATATGAAACTTGGAAGTAGAATTTTATTAATTATATTTCTATCTTTGATATTTTCCAATCATTTAATATCTGAACAAAAAATAACATCAACACCACTTATTAATATTGATCAGATAAAGCCAAGTTTTGAAGAAATTGATGAAAAAAATGAAAATATTTCTTCTAAACAAATCATAAAAAAGAAAAAAAAAACTAAAATTTTAAAATCCTCTCAAGCAATTTTAATAGGACTTGACAAAATAACTGCAAAATCTTCAGAGCTAGTGGTAAATTTAAATGAAACAAAAAAATTTGGTCCATTAGAGATAAAAATATTAAAATGCGGTAAAGTAAAAGTTGACAATAAAGTTGATAGTGTTGCGTATATGCAAGTTAAGGATTTAACTAAAAATGAAAATGAACAAGTATTTATATTTAATGGCTGGACATTTGCATCAGATCCTAGTTTAACCCCATTCGATCATGCAATTTACGATCTTCAACTGCTCAATTGTAATACTGCTTAATAAAATTTTTCTTTACTAAGCCAGTTTGTATCAAAATCTGAGTTAATAAAATTTTTATGATTTAAAATTTTTTTGTGTAAATCAATTGTTGTTGTTATTCCCTCTAATACAAACTCATCAAGAGACCTTAGGGTCCTTTGAATAGCTTCGGTTCTATTTCTTCCTTTACAAATTACTTTCGCTACTAAACTGTCGTAGTAGGGTGTTATTTTACATCCTTGAAATATAGATCCATCGACTCTTGTTCTAAATCCAGACGGTTGATGACAAACACTGATAGTTCCTGGACTTGGTTGAAAATCTAGTGCGGGATTTTCAGCATTAATTCTACATTCAATCGTATGGCCTCTTGGATTAATATCACTCTGTTTTAGAGCTGTGTTACCAGTAAAAGCGATCCATAGTTGTTCTTTGACTATGTCAATTCCTGTTTGCATTTCTGTTACTGGGTGTTCAACTTGTACTCTTGTATTCATTTCAAGAAAGTAAAATTTTCCATTTTCATATATAAATTCTACTGTTCCTGCTCCTTCATAATTTATTTTTTCAACCATTTTAACAGTTTTATCAAAAAGGTCTTTTCTAACTTCTTCAGTTAAAACAGGACTTGGGGTTTCTTCAATAAGTTTTTGATGTCTTCTTTGAACTGAGCAATCTCTCTCAGCCAAGTGCACTGTTTTATTTTTTCCTGACATAACTTGAACTTCAATGTGTCTTGGATTTTTAAAATATTTCTCTATATACAATTCATCATTATTAAAAAATTTTTTTGCTTCTGACTTTGCTGTCAAAAATAATTCCTCTAAATTATTTTCTTTTTCTACTATTTTCATTCCTTTTCCACCACCACCACCAGCTGCTTTTATTAAAACAGGATATCCAATTTCTTTACAAATTGATTTTGCTTCAGTTAAAGATTTAACTGCACCTTCAGATCCTTCAATCACGGGTAAGCCAAATTTTTTTGCAATTTTCTTTGCTTCGATTTTGTCACCCATTTTTGAAATTATTTCTGCACTAGGCCCTATAAATTTTATGCCATGTTTATTTACTATTTCAGAAAATTTTGCATTCTCAGACAAAAAACCATATCCAGGATGAATAGCTTCAGCTCCTGTCAAATCTACTGCTGACATAATAGAGGAAATGTTTAGATAACTATTTTGTGGCTGGTGAGAACCTATGCAAACACTCTCATCGGCAAGTCTTACATGCATGGCATCCGAGTCCACATTAGAGTGCACTGCAACTGTTTTTATCCCCCATTCTTTACAAGCCCTGATTATTCTTACAGCTATTTCACCTCTATTAGCTATTAAAACTTTTTTAAACATTAAATTTTTATTTAAGAAGAACTAATGTTTGACCAAACTCAACAGGTTGACCATCTTCGATTAAAACTTTTTTTACCACACCGTCGGCTGTAGATGGGACATGATTCATAGTTTTCATAGCCTCAACAATCATAACTGTTTGACCTTTTTTGACTTTATCTCCAACTTCAACAAACTTTTTTGCGCCTGGCTCTGGAGCCAGGTAAGCAGTTCCAATTATCGGAGACTTTACTCTTATCCCTTCAATATCATCAGAAGATTTTAAAACTGATTTATTTGGAGAAACAATAGCACTTGTTTTTACCTGCTCAATTCCTTTTGAAACTTTTGAGACTTTAATTTTTGTTTGACCTTCTTGATATTCTAGTTCAGAAAGTTCGAATTCTTTTAAATGATCTACTAGCTCTTTAATTAATTTTTTATCTATTTTCATTTTAATAATCTTTTAATAGCTTGCAAAGACATTAAATATCCATCAGCCCCAAACCCACAAATTACTCCTTTAGCAACTTTGCTGATTAAAGATTTATGTCTGAACTCTTCTCTATTATAAACATTGCTTATATGCAATTCAATAATTGGAATTTTTAATATTTTCAAAGCATCGTGTATTGCTACAGAAGTATGAGTATAACCTCCTGCATTTATAATTAACCCATCATGATTATTTCTTGCTTGTTGAATTTTATTCACCAATTCTCCCTCAATATTTGACTGGTAAAAAGAGAGTTTAATTTTATTTTTATTTGCATATTCATTGCAATTTTTTTCAATATCTTTCAAAGTTACATCTCCATACTGATTTTTTTCTCTTTCACCTAAAAGGTTGAGGTTTGGACCATTAAGAATTATAATTTTGGACATAAAATTTTTTCTTATTATTAAATAACTCAATTATGGCAAAAATACAATTAAATGGAAAAAAAGTGGTTATCAAAACTAGCTTTTCAATATTTGATCTTTTAAAAAAATATAAATTATCTGGTAAAAAAATTGCTATAGAATACAACGGGACAATTATTTCAAAGGAAAATTATAAAAAAAATTATTTAAAAGATAATGATAAAATTGAAATTGTCCATTTTATAGGTGGTGGTTAAATTGAAAAAAGATATTTTTAGAGTTGCAGGTAAAAAACTTAATTCAAGATTAATAGTAGGTACTGGAAAATATAAAAATTTTTCTGAGACTGCAAAAGCAGTAAAGGCATCAGGAGCTGATATGGTTACTGTTGCAGTTCGAAGAGTCAATATATTTGATAAAAAAAAACCTTTACTTACTGATTATCTCAACCCTAAAAAGATAATTTACTTACCAAACACTGCTGGCTGTTTTAATTCCGATGAAGCTTTAAGGACATTAAGATTAGCAAGAGAAATGGGAGGATGGAAATTAGTAAAACTTGAAGTGCTTGGAGATAAAAAAACTTTATATCCAAACATGATAGAAACAATAAAATCTACAAAGACTCTTGTTAAAGAAGGCTTTAATGTAATGGTTTATTGTACTGATGATCCTTTATTGGCAAAAAAATTAGAAGATAATGGTGCATCTGCAATAATGCCTCTCGCTTCACCAATAGGCTCAGGCTTAGGAATTCAAAACAAATTAAACATTTCTCTCATTATTAAACAATCCAAAGTTCCTGTTATCGTCGATGCTGGTATAGGGACTGCTTCTGATGCAACAATTGCGATGGAACTTGGTTGTGATGGAGTTTTGATAAATAGCGCAATATCTAATTCAAAAAAACCAATATTAATGGCAAAAGCTTTTAAAGATGCAGTAATTTCCGGCAGAAACTCTTATCTTGCCGGAAGAATGAACAAAAACAATTTAGCAATACCTAGCTCCACTAACAAAGGAATAATTTAAATTTTCTTTTTTTTTCTTACCCATAAAGTTCTTACTTTTTTTTTTAATTTTGTTCTTTTAATTTTATCCTTAGATCTAGTTTTCTCTTTTTTCCCTTTTGACAATTTACTGAATTCTTTTTTACTTTCCATTTTTAAAGTTATATTTTCAATGGAGTTGATTAATTTCTTTGATTTATTAAATAATTCAATCTTATACTCTGGAATAATAAATTTTTGGTCCGAAAATATTTTGACTTCATAAGAATATCTTTTTTGAAAATATTTTAATTCATCTAATAAATTATTTTCTATAAATAGTTTTGCTTTTTCTGGAATATAGGAATTAATAACTTTGGCTTTTTCAGTAAATGCCAAATGTTGAATTTTCTTTAATATCTTCTGTGAAAATGAGGAAAGAGATAGTTGTGTTTCCCATTTTATTGAACCCTCACGTAATCTTTGTCTCGTCATTTCAAGTAATCCAAAATTGCTTATTTTTCCAATTTGTATTCTAGCTCTATCTTTCCTGATACTTTCTCTCATTTTTTTTTCAACTATTCTTCTGTTGTAAAAATTTACCATATCTATAAAATCAATGACTATTAAACCAGATAAGTCTCTCAATTTTATTTGACGAGCAATTTCCTCTGCTGCCTCTAAGTTTGTATTTAACGCAGTTTTTTCAATATTAATTTCTTTTGTTGATTGGCCAGAGTTTATATCTATTGATACTAATGCTTCAGTTGGGTTTATAACAAGATATCCGCCTGATTTTAACTTTACAGTAGGTTCATAAATATTTATCAATTCTTTTTCTATATTTGCATCATGAAACAATGGTATTTTACCTCTATATTTTTTGATATATTTTATATTTTTTGGCATTAGTTCTTTCATAAACTTTTTTGCTTTTTGGTAGGCCTCAGCTCCTTCGATGTAAATATTTTTAGTTTCATTATCGTAGGTATCTCTTAAAGTTCTTTTTATTATATCTCCTTCCTCATAAACTAATGATGGCGCATTTGATTCAAGTGCTTTATCTTTCACTGCCTCCCAGGTTTTTAAAGTATTTTGAAAATCTTTTTGTATTTCATTTTTTGTTTTATTTGCCCCTGCAGTTCTTACAATTACCCCCATGCTTTTAGGGATTTCAATATCGTTTAGAATTTTCCTTATTTTTTGACGGTCGGAGGAATTGAAAATTTTTCTTGATATGCCTCCACCTTTAGGAGTATTAGGCATGAGAACTAAATATTTGCCAGCTAGAGATATAAAGGTTGTGAGTGCAGCTCCTTTTTGACCTCGTTCTTCTTTAATTACTTGTATTAAAATTACCTGGCCTGGTTTAATTACTTCTTGTATTTTGTATCTTTTTATACCTAATGAAGTCTTTATCTTTTCATGATAATCTTGCTTTTTTTCTGCAACTATTGACTGATCTTCGCTATTAATATTTTTTTGATCTTTATTTTCAGAAATATTTTCTGTCTGTAGGTTTTCTTGGTTAATGTCTAATGTTTTATCTTTAAGTTCTTCTCTTATCTTTTCTTCAGCAATTCTGATTTTATCCTTATCCTCAGAAGGTAATTGATAATAATCAGATTGAATGTCATTGAAAGCTAAAAAACCATGTCGGTCTCTTCCGAAGTTAACAAATGCGGCTTGTAGCGAAGGCTCAACTCTACTAATTGTTGCAAGATAAATATTATTTTTAAAGTTTAAATTATTTTTATCTTCATATTCGTACTCTTCAATAGAATTATTTGACTTAAGAACAATACGAGTTTCATTTGGATGCGAAGCATCAATAAATAAATTTTTTTCCATTTTATTAGAATTCCTGTTGTTTTTTTGCAATTTTGCATTTTAAAGACTGTCATTATTAAGCATTTTATACAATTTTATGATTAAATAAACGATTATAATTTATAAATGCCTAAAGATAGTCAGAATTATTAATATAAATATTCAAAGATGTTAAATTTCTTAAATTTTTCAATAAAATTTATTATAATTTTTATAGCAATATTAGCTTTTTTTGCTTTTTCTACTTTATGGTATTTTTCAATAGGGCTGCCAGATTATAAAAAATTATCAAATTATCAACCTCCGATATCAAGTAGAGTATATTCTGAGAATAATAAGTTAATTGCTGAATACGCTTTAGAAAAAAGACTTTTTATACCTTACGAATCAATTCCTGAAAAAGTAATTAACTCTTTTCTTTCTGCAGAAGATAAAAATTTTTTTAGTCATCCAGGTATAGACGCTAAAGGCATACTAAGAGCAGTGATTAATAACATTAAAAATATTGCTCAAAATAAAAGATTGGAAGGTGCGTCTACCATAACCCAACAGGTGGCAAAAAATTTTTTGCTTACAAATGAAGTCTCAATGAAAAGGAAAATCAAAGAGGCAATTTTGGCATTTAGAATCGAGAGAGCATACTCTAAGGAGAGGATTTTAGAATTATATTTGAATCAAATTTATTTAGGCCAAGGTACTTATGGAGTGGCCGCCGCTAGTCTAGAATATTTTGATAAATCAATAAAAAATTTGGATTACGCAGAGTCTGCTTTGCTTGCAGCTCTTCCGAAAGCCCCAAGTAAATATAATCCATACAGGTATCCTGAAGTTGCAAAATTTAGAAGAAATTTAGTTTTAAAAAATTTATTTGATAATAATTTTATTTCAAAAAAAAAACTTAATCTTTTAAATGAGTCAAAATTAAAGTTAAAAAAAAGAAAAATAGAAATATTGAATGAAGCCAATTCTTATACAGAGGAAGTAAGAAAAACAGTAAAAGATATTTATGGTTTTGAAAAATTGTACTCGCAAGGCTTAAGTATTAAAACTCCACTAAATATTGATTATCAAATACAAGCATTAAAATCGCTTAGAAAAGGTATTGAAGACTATGATCGTAGAAGAGGTTGGAGGGGAGCAATTACAAATAAATTTAAGACAAAAAATTGGAAAAATAAAATCGAGCAATATCAATTAGATCCGACCTTAGAATGGAGACTTGCAGAAATAACTTATGTTGATAACGATGAAATTAAATTTAAATTAATTGATAAAAATAACATAAGTGAACAAGGAACTCTAAGCCTGGACCATCTTAAATGGACTTTGCGGCAAAAAAAAACAATTCAACAAATTCATAAAATAGGAGACATATTTTTTGTAAAAAAAGAAAATAATATTTGGAAAATTAAACAGTATCCTAAAGTTAACGGTGGTATAGTAGTTATGGATCCTTTTAGCGGAGATATTTTGGCCTTGGTAGGAGGTTTTAATTTCAAAAAAAGTGAATTTAATAGAGTTACTCAAGCAAAAAGACAACCCGGATCTGCCTTTAAACCAATTGTTTATGCTGCTGCGTTAGAGAACGGATTTGCACCTAACTCAGTAATCCTTGATGCTCCGTTTGTAGAAAGCCAAGGTATGGGGCTTAAAAATTGGAAACCAGAAAATTATGGAAAGAAATTTTATGGACCTTCTACTTTAAGAAAAGGGATCGAGTATTCAAGAAATTTGATGACAGTAAGGATTGCAAAAATTCTGGGTTTACAAGAGATTTTAAATTTATCAAAAGAATTAAATATTTATGATGAAATACCAGAATTACTCTCGGTATCACTTGGCGCAGCAGAAACTACTCTTATCAATTTAACTTCTGCTTATGCTCCTTTTGTTAATGGAGGAAATAAAATTAATCCAAGATTAATTTCCAGGATACAAGATAGAAGAGGAAAAACTATTTTTCAAGAAAAATTAAGAAGATGTGTAGGATGTGATAAGTTCGTAAGCGATGAAGTTCAATTTCCAAAAATTGAAAGTACTAGTAAAAAAATTTTAAGCAAGGAAACAGCTTATCAAATGACATCAATTTTACAGGGTGCGGTGCAAAGAGGAACAGCAAAGAAATTAAGATCCTTGAAAGTGCCTTTGGCTGGAAAGACTGGCACAACAAATGATAATTATGATGCTTGGTTTATTGGATTTTCATCTAATCTTGTAATAGGAGTATATGTTGGTTACGATAATCCTAGAAGCTTAGGTAAAAATGAGACAGGTTCAAAAGTAGCACTACCAATTTTTAAAAATTTTATAGAAAATGCACTTTACAAAGAAGATTTCAAGGATTTTGATATTCCTGAAAATATATATTTAACATCGCTTAATTATGACACAGGAGTTAAAGCAGCCCTGAAAGATAAAAATTCAATTATTGAAGCTTTAAAATTAAAAGATATTAACAATATCGATAATAAAAACTTAATATCAGTCAGCGGCAATGATAAAACTATTATATTTAGGCAATTTTACTAATGGAAAATTTTGAAACAAATTTCAATCTGGCTAAGAAATCTCTAAATAATATTAGGGGGTATCTTTGATAAGGAAAATATAGAGCTTAAGTTAGTAGAGTTAGATAAAATTTCTTCCAAAGAAAATTTTTGGAAAGATCAGAACTTAGTAAAAAAAACTGTAAAACAAAAAAAGTTTTTTGAGGATATTTTAAGTTCTTATAAAAAATTATTTCAAGATTTGACTAGTATTAAAGATTTATTTGAACTTGCAACTCAAGAGGAAGATATTGAAACAATAGACGATTGTAACAAAAAAATTTCTAAGATTTTATTTGATATTAAAAAAAATGAGACAAAGTGTTTTTTGTCTGGTGAAAATGATGACTATGATATCTATCTTGAAATTCACGCAGGCGCAGGTGGAACAGAAAGTCAAGATTGGGCAGACATGCTTCGACGGATGTATATTAAATGGTTTGATAAAAAGAAATTTAAATATGAAATAATAAGTGAACACAAGGGTGAAGAAGCAGGCATTAAATCTTCTATAATAAAAGTTGAAGGAAGCTACCTTTACGGCCTTATGAGATCAGAGTCAGGTGTCCATAGACTTGTCAGAATTTCTCCTTTTGATAGTGGAGCTAGACGACACACAAGCTTTGCAAGTGTTTGGGTTTATCCAGCAGTAGATGACGATATAAGCATTAAGATAGAGGAAAAAGATTTGCGAATTGACACTTACAGATCAAGTGGAGCAGGCGGTCAGCATGTTAATACTACCGATAGCGCAGTGAGAATTACGCACTTACCAACTAAAATAGTAGTCCAATGTCAAAACCAGAGGTCACAGCATAAAAACAAAGAAACATGTTACAAAATGTTAAAAGCAAGACTGTATGAATATGAGTTACAAAAAAAAGAGGAAGCAAATCTAAAAGAATTAAGCACAAAAACAGATATAGGATGGGGACATCAAATTAGATCGTACGTTTTACAACCTTATCAATTAGTAAAAGATTTAAGAAGCAAAATAGAAAACACAAACCCATTAGGTGTATTAGACGGCAATATTGATCAGTTTATAGAAGAGGGTTTAAAGAATAGATGATAAAAAAAATTACTTATTATTCATTTTTATTTTTGCTTTTATCCATAGTTTTTTTTATCTTAATTTTATCTACTACTGGAGTCGAGACGGATCGATTTAACAAATTAATTACGAAAAATATTGCTAAGTCAAAAAATATAAAGCTTAAACTACAGACTATAAATTTTAAATTAGATTTAAAGGAATTTAGTTTATTTATTGAAACTCAAAATCCAAAAATTAATTATATTAATCAACTGATACCCGCTAAAAATATAAAAGTATATATAGACTTTTTACCCCTTTTAAAGACAGATTTAAAAATAAAAAAAATAAACATTTCTTTAGAAGAATTAAACTATGCAGAATTAAATGAACTTTCTAATTTCATGAAGCCCTCAAATTTCAAAAATTTCTTTAGTAATAAAATAAAAAAATTAAAATTAATTTCAGAAATTGAATTTTTTCTAGATAAAAATGGAGATCTTAAAAATTATATAATAAAAGGAAAAGTTGAAGATTTAAAAGCTAATCTTTTTAAAGATTTAATATTGTCAAATACAAATTTAAGTTTTTTTGCCGATAAAGAAGATATTTTGATTAAAAATATATTCGGTGAAGTAAATGAAATTGAGATAAATAACGGTGATATAAAATTAAATTTAGAGAATGGTATTAAATTAAACTCAAATTTTATCTCAAGCATGAATCTTAATAGTAAAAAAATTAATAAATTTAACAATTTATTGAAAAATTTAAATTTAGCAGGAAATATAAAAGAATTAAATGGAGATTTTAATAACAGTATTTTTATAAATCTTGATAAAACTTACAAGGTAACAGATTATAATTATAAGTTTTCTGGTAAAGTCAAAAAAAGTAAAATTGAATTATTTAAAACTATTAAAAATAATTTTAATATTGGGGAAATTAAACAAATTTTTCTCTCAGATACTCAAGTTGAATTAGATATAAGTAAAACAAATTATAAGCTAGGTGTAGATGGAAAATATTCGTTTAATAATTTAGATTTTTTGCAATTGGAAATAGATGGTAACTTAAAAGGAGATTTATTAAAAATAATTGCAAGTTTTGACTATAAAGATAATTTTGATTTAGATTTAATAAATTATAAAAAACCCAAAAGTGAAATTGCAAAAGTATCAATAGAGTTCGAAAAGAATAAAAATGTTTTTAATCTAAAAAAGCTTGGTTTTAAGGAAAAAAATAATTTTTTAAATATCAATAATTTGAAATTTAAAAATAATAATTTTGTGTCTTTTAAAACATTAAATATCAACACTAGAAATAATAATTTTTCTATTCAGTGGGATAAAAAGATTATTATAAAAGGCAGCAAATTTGATGCAACTAATTTACCTAAAATTTTAAATCAACAAGGCACAAAAAATAAATTTAACGGGATAAACAAACAAATTGAAATTGAATTTGAGAATATCAAAGCCCCTCTTTCCGAAAAACTCGAAAATTTTAGATTAATTGGAGAAATAAAAAAAGGTAAATTTATTAAAATTTCATCTAAAGGAGATTTTGGTGGTAATAATTTTCTAGATATTTCTCTAAAAAAAGATAGTGACTCAGAAAAAAGATTTTTAGAGATTTATTCTGATCTTACCAGACCATTATTGACCGAATATAGTTTTTTTAAAGGCCTTACTGGAGGTAAACTACTTTTTACATCCTTGATTGATGGTACAAAATCAAATTCTAAACTTAAAATTGAAAATTTTAAAATTGTTAATGCCCCTGGTGTAATTAAATTATTATCACTCGCAGATTTGGGCGGCCTTGTTGATTTAGCTGAGGGAGAAGGTCTTTCTTTTGACACACTAGAAATAGATATGGAAAAAAATAAAAGTATTTTAAAATTAAATGAAATTCTTGCTTTAGGTCCAAGTATGTCAGTTTTAATTGAAGGTTATCAAGACAATACAGGATTGACGAGTTTAAAAGGAACTTTAGTTCCTGCTAAAACTTTGAACAAAATGATTTCAAAGATTCCAGTGATTGGAAATATTGTAATTCCTAAAGAAGTAGGAGAGGGATTGTTTGGAATTAGTTTTAAAATGAAAGGACCAAAAGGGAATATAAAAACAACTATTAATCCAATAAGAACATTGACACCAAGATTTATACAAAAAATTGTTGAAAGAAATAATACTTCTAATTAATTTTAATCAAGTAGTGCTTCTTTTTTCCGTAAGAAAGTTTTAAAATATTTTTTTCAAAATCTTTTAATTGTAATATTTTTTTTTCATCGTCAATCACTTTATCATTCATCTTAAAACCTTTATTTGCAATCACTCTTCTAGCTTCACTCTTTGATGATAAAATTTTATTATTTGCGATTAAATCTAAGATTTTTATTCCCTTTTTAATTTCCTCTTTTTTAATATTTATTTCAGGTAAACCTATTGCTAGTGCTCCCCCTTCAAAAGTATCCTTAGCTGTTTGTGCAGCTTTTTTTGCCGATTCTTCGCCATGAAGAATTTTTGTTGCCTCGTTGGCTAATAAAATTTTAAGATTATTTATATTTTTTTCTTTTTTAAAAATATTTTCAGCCTCACTAACTTCGATATCTGTAAAGAAATAAATAAATCTTTTAACATCACGATCATCAGTGTTTCTCCAAAATTGCCAATAATCATATGGAGACAATTCTTCCTTATTTAACCAAATAGCACCTCTCTCCGTTTTTCCCATTTTTGCACCTGAAGCTAATGTAATAAGTGGAGAAGTAATCCCAAACGCTTCCTTTTTTAACTTTCTTCTTATTAGGTCCACTCCATTCACAATATTACCCCATTGATCTGAACCTCCAATTTGTAAGATGCATTCATTATTTTTAAATAATTCATAAAAATCATAGGCTTGTAAAATCATATAATTAAATTCCATATAACTTAGTGATTGTTCTCTATCTAATCTCAACTTAACGCTATCGAATGTTAACATCTTATTGATTGTAAAATGGCTTCCAACATCTCTTAGAAAATCAATATATTTTAATTTTGTTAACCACTCAGCATTATTTACAAAAATTGGTGAAGTATTTTTATTTGATGTATCTAAAATCTTATTGAATACCTTTTTGATACCGTCAATATTTTTTTTAATCTCCTTATTGCTCAACATTTTTCTAGTCGTGTCTTTTCCTGAAGGATCTCCGATTAATGTTGTTCCGCCTCCTAACAAAACGATTGGTCTATGGCCATGTTTCTGCATTAATTTTAAAATCATTATTTGCAATAAACTTCCAACATGAAGGCTGCTAGCAGTACAATCAAAACCTATATATCCAGATATAGGATTTTTGTTGCAAATATCACTCAATTCATCAAAATTTGTGCATTGATTGAGATAACCTCTTTTTTGCATTTCTTGTAAAAAGTTATTTTTCATAGTGATATTTTACTTTGGTAACTATTATACAAATATTGTTATAAATAAATAAAAATATGAAGAAAAATTGGATGTCTTTAGGTTTAATGAGTGGAACTTCAGGAGATGGAGTTGATGCATCTATAATTAAAACTAACGGACTTGATGAATATGAGGTTCTCACAGATAAATATTTTGAATATGATTCTAATATTTATAGAGATATTCACAGCCTAAAAGAAAAAATTAACAATATTTCTCATTTAGAAGAGTTTGACAGCGAATTAAAAGACTTAGAGAGAAAAATTACAATTTTTCATGCTGAGATAATCAAACAATTGAAAATTGACGACGAAACTATTATTGGATTTCATGGTCAAACCATTTATCATAATTTCAAAGAAAAAATTTCAAAACAATTAGGTAACGGAAAACTTCTTCGTCAATTAACCAAAAAAAATATTGTATATGACTTTAGGAGCAATGATATTTTTAATGGAGGACAAGGTGCACCGTTAACTCCCGTGTTTCACCATTTGATAGCTTTACAACACAATATTGAACTCCCAGTTTGCTTTCTAAATATTGGAGGAATTTCCAACATAACGATTGTAAAAGAAAAAAATAATCTAAACGAACTTTTTAGCAGAGATCTTGGACCGGGAAATTGTCTAATCGATTCATGGGTCAGAAATAATTCAAATAAAAAATTTGATGAAGATGGAAATTTAGCTTTAAGCGGAAACAAAAATGAGATTATTTTTGAGCAAGCACAAGAATTGTATGCAAATAGAGAAAATAAAAAAAAACTTTCTTATGACACTAATGATTTTGATATTTCATTTGCGAGAGGATTATCACTTGAGGATGGAGCAACGACTCTCACAGAATTTACAGCATGTATCATAGGACAAGAATTGACCTCAACAATAATAAAATCAAACAGTAAAATAAAAGAAGTTCTTATTTGTGGCGGAGGAAGAAAAAATAAAGTTTTATTGAAAAAAATTGAGGAAAATTTACATAATAATATTAACTTTAAATTAATTGATGATTATAAAGTGAACGGTGATTTTGTAGAGTCACAAGCTTTTGCTTTTCTAGCGGTAAGATCTGTAATGGATCTTCCTATATCTTTTCCGAATACTACTGGGTGCAAGAGTCCTTCATTAGGTGGTAAATATATTAAATATTAAATTAAAGCAGTTTTTTCTTTTAAATATTTTTCTATTTCTATTGCTAATTCTTTTTCTTTATTCTTAAAAAAATGATTTGAATTCTTAATCTTTGAAAAAATTACTTCTACACCTTTTTGACTTTTAATTCTATTGTCTAATTCATTAATACTTTCCTTAGTCACTAATTCATCGTTATCACTGTAAATTACTTGACCTGATGTTGGGCAAGGGGCAAGAAAAGAAAAATCATAAACATTGGGCTGCGGAGAAACAGCAATAAAATTATTAACTTCGGGTCTTCTCATTATTAGCTGCATACAAATGAGTGACCCAAATGAAAATCCAGAAACCCAACACTGACTATAATCCAAGTTTTGTCTTTCAATCCAATCTAAAGCAGCTGCGGCATCAGACAATTCACCTTGACCATTATCAAAAACTCCATCACTTTTTCCTACACCTCTAAAATTTACTTTAATTACAGAAAAACCATTTTTTAAAAAAATATTATACATTAATTGCACTATTCTATTGTTCATTGTCCCTCCGTATTGAGGATGTGGGTGTAATACAATTGCAACTGGGGAACCAAACTTAGGATGTTTATAATATTTTGCTTCGAGTCTTCCAGCAGGCCCTGGTATAAAAATCTCTAAACTTTTTGGTTTCATACTTGATAATGATTATTATTTTTAAAAAAAAGTAATCGTTTATAACATGTTTTTCTGCGGCAAATAATTTTTTTTAATCCATACTAAAAAGGTAGGATTAATTCATTAAATACTGTAATAAATGCAATAATTATGAAACTAACAACTAAAGGCAGGTATGCTGTTATGGCTATGGCAGATCTAGCCTTATTTAAAGGCAAAGGTCCTATAAGTTTGACTGATATTTCTATAAGGCAAAATATTTCTTTAGCTTATTTAGAACAAATATTTATTAAACTTAAACAAGAGAATTTAGTAAAAAGTGTTAGAGGCGCAAAGGGAGGGTATGTACTAGACGCCTCCCCTGAAGAAATAAAAATCTCCAATATAATTTCAGCAGTTGATGAAGAAATAAAAACTTTGAACTGTAAAAAAGAGTCAAAAAAAGGTTGTAATAATAAATCTTCGAAATGTATTACTCATAATTTATGGGATCAGCTCGACCAGCATATAAATAGTTTTTTTGAAAAAGTAAAATTGCAAGATTTAGTTAAAAAAAATCAAATATTTAACAAATGAAAACAGAAGATTTAAAAAATTCACAAGAATATAAATACGGTTTTTCTACCGATGTAGAAAATATAAGAGCTCCGAAAGGTTTAAATGAAAAGACGATTAAATTTATTTCAAATATTAAAAAAGAGCCAAAATGGATGTTAGAATGGAGACTTAAAGCTTTCAATAGATTAAAAGTATTAAAAGAACCTGACTGGCAGAAACCGAAATATCCGAAAATTGATTATCAAGATTTATATTATTACTCTGCACCTAAGAGTGTGTCAGATAAGCCTAAAAGTTTAGATGAAATTGACCCAAAGATTTTAGAAACTTATAAGAAACTTGGAATTCCTTTAGATGAACAAAAAAGATTAAATGGAATAGCCGTAGATGCTGTTTTCGACTCAGTTTCAGTTGCAACAACTTTTAAGGATGAGTTGACAAAAAAAGGAATAATTTTTTGTTCAATTTCTGAAGCTATCAAAAAACATCCAGATTTAGTTAAGAAGTATCTCGGTTCTGTAATCCCATTAAGCGATCATTACTTTGCAACTTTGAATTCAGCTGTATTTACAGATGGCTCATTTGTTTATATTCCACCGCACACAAGGTGCCCAATGGAACTTTCAACATATTTTAGAATTAATGCATCAGAAACTGGTCAGTTTGAGAGAACATTAATAATCGCAGACAAAGGAAGCTATGTTAGTTATTTAGAAGGTTGCACAGCTCCTATGAGAGATGAAAACCAACTTCATGCAGCCAATGTGGAACTAGTGGCCTTAGATGATGCAGAAATAAAATATTCAACAGTACAAAATTGGTATCCTGGAGACGAAAATGGCGTGGGTGGAATTTATAACTTCGTAACAAAGAGAGGAGCTTGCAGAGGAAAAAATTCAAAAATTTCTTGGACACAAGTTGAAACTGGCTCAGCGATAACTTGGAAATATCCTAGTTGTATTTTACAAGGAGATAACTCCGTAGGAGAGTTTTATTCAATTGCAATTACCAACAATCATCAAAAAGCTGACACTGGAACGAAGATGATCCATTTAGGAAAAAATACAAAAAGTAAAATAATTTCAAAAGGTATTTCCGCTGGTAAAGCAGATAATATGTACAGAGGCCTTGTAGAAATAAAAAATAAAGCTAGTAATTCAAGAAATTATACTCAATGTGATTCTTTATTGATGGGTAATAAATGTGGAGCACACACTATTCCTTATATTAAAAATAATAATTCTACTTCAACAATAGAGCACGAAGCTACAACTACAAAAATAAACGAAGAACAACTTTATTATTGCAATCAAAGAGGACTAGATCAAGAAGAAGCAGTTAGTTTAATTGTTAATGGTTTTTGCAAAGAAGTTTTACAACAACTACCTATGGAATTTGCGGTTGAAGCACAAAAACTTGTAGCAATTAGCTTAGAGGGAAGTGTGGGATAATGTTAAATATCAAAAACCTAGAAGCGAAAGTCGATAATAAACATATTCTAAATGGCTTAAATCTTGATATCAAACCTGGTGAAGTTCATGCAATAATGGGACCAAACGGTTCCGGAAAAAGCACACTAGCAAATGTATTATCCGGTAAGAATGGTTACGAGACTAAAGGAGAAATTAAATTTGATGGTCAAAATCTTAGTGAACTATCTACTGAAGAAAGAGCTCAAAAAGGGATATTTTTAGCATTTCAATATCCATTAGAAATACCAGGAGTAAATACTAATATTTTTTTAAAGACGTCCCTTAATTCAGTAAGAAAAGCAAGAGGTGAAAAAGAATTAGATACTTTAAGTTTTTTGAAGATAGTTAAAGAAAAATCATCCGAGCTTGGAATTGATGAGAAATTTTTATCGCGTCAATTGAACGTTGGGTTTTCAGGCGGTGAAAAGAAAAAAAATGAAATTTTGCAAATGAAAATACTTCAGCCCAAGCTTGCAATTTTAGATGAGACTGACTCAGGTTTAGATATAGATGCATTAAGAATTGTTGCTGACGGTGTTAACTCTTATAAAAATAAAGATAACGCTTTCTTAATCATAACCCATTATCAGAGACTTTTAGATTATATAAAGCCAGATTTCATACATGTTTTATCTAAAGGAAAAATTGTTAAGACTGGAGACGCAGAGCTAGGAGTTGAATTAGAGAAAACTGGCTACGCAAATTTTATTTAAATGAAAAATTTTTACAATTTCAAAGTTGACAATATTAAAGATCTTTCTGCACAGGAAAAAAAATTTAGAAGCAAAGAATTAGATCTATTTAGCAAAAAAGGTTTTCCAAATAAAAGAGAAGAGGCGTGGAAATTTACTGATCTAAATACAATATTAAGTAAAAATTTTGCCAATATTACAAATGATTATATCTCATTAAAAGAAAAAAAATTTGAATTAATTAAAGAGTTTGATCATAATTATTTATTTATATTAGACGGAAAACTTATTTCAAATGAATTTAAGTTTGAGGATAAAGACAAGGTTTTGATTAAAGAGTACGACTATAAAAAACAAATACCAGTTAATAATCAAAACTCCTTAAATTTACTTAACAATGCACTAGCTACAGGTGGCTATTATCTTGAAATATCTAAAAATTATAAATTTACAAAGCCTTTAGTTGTTTACAATCATTTTTCTGAAAGCATTAAGGAGCAAATTATAAGTTACAAAAACTCATTAATTCTTAACGAAAATTCAAAATTAACAATTCTCAACTATACTAATACTAACTCTAAAAATAATTTTTTTGTAAACTCCTTTGATTACTTAAAGTTGAAAAAAGATTCTAATTTAGAAAATATTTTAATAAACAACGATAGATGTAATTGTTATTTTCATAATTACTTGAAAAGTGATTTAGAGCAGAATACTAATTTAGATAATTATATTCTTTCTACTGGTTTTAAATTTAATAAGATTGATATAGAAATTAATTTGAATAAAGAACATGCTAAAAGTTCAATTTTTTCAGCACTTAGCCTTGGCAGCAAAGAACATCAAGAAATTAAAAGTAGCATAAATCATAATTTTAAAAACTGTCAAAGCTATCAAAAAATCAAGAATGTATTAAATGATCAAAGTAGAGGTGTTTACCAAGGAAAAATTTTTGTTAAGCAAGAAGCTCAAAAAACTGATGCATATCAATTAAGTAAAGCTTTATTAATAAATGACAATGCAGAATTTAATGCTAAACCAGAATTAGAAATTTATGCAGATGATGTAAAATGTTCCCATGGTTCTACATCAGGAAGTATAGATTTAAATTCAATTCATTATTTAAAATCAAGAGGTATACCTGAAAAAGAAGCTTATAAAATGTTAATTAATGGTTTTTTATCTGAGATTTTAGAGAAATTACCTGATGATAATTTAAAGAAATTTTTAATAGCAAAGATTGGAAGACAAATTAATGGATATTAAAAATATAAAAAAAGAATTTCCTATATTTAAACAAAAAATTAATGGCAAGCCCTTAGTTTATTTGGATAGTGCGAATTCTTCTCAAAAACCAAAAATTGTAATAGATAAAATCTCAAGCTTTTATGAAACAGAATATTCTAATGTTGGAAGAAGCGTCCATACTCTTGCTGTAAAAGCGACTAATAGATTTGAGGCTACAAGAGATAAAATCCAAAAATATTTAAATGCTAAACACAGAGAAGAAATAATATTTACTAAAGGCGCAACAGAAGCAATAAACCTAGTAGCATCGTCTTTTGGAAAAAAATATATTAAAAGGGGAGACGAAATATTAATTACAGAGCTAGAACATCACTCAAACTATGTGCCTTGGAACTATTTAAGAACTGATAAAGGCGCAGTTATAAAATTTGCTCAAGTCAATGAAAACGGTGATGTTGAATTAGAGGAAATTAAAAAGCTTATTACAAATAAAACTAAAATTATTGCAATTACCCACATATCAAATGTTACTGGAGCAATTTTGCCAATTACCAAAATTGTAGATATTGCAAATGAGAAAAATATTCCAGTGCTAGTTGACGGGACACAAGGCGCACCTCACTCTGAAATCGATATGCAGAAAATGGGTTGTGATTTTTATGCAATATCTTGCCATAAAATGTATGGCCCAAATGGTCTAGGTGTATTGTATATGAAAAAAAAATGGGTTGATGACTTACCTCCATATCAAGGTGGAGGAGGAATGATTAATGAGGTAAAAAAAGACAATATTACTTTTGCTGAAGCCTATACAAAATTTGAAGCTGGAACAATGCAAACAGCAGAAGTAGTTGCATTTGCAGAAGCATTAAATTTTATTGAAGAAATAGGTATCAAAAAAATTGCGTCTCATGAAAACGAAATTTTGCAATATGGATTAGAAAAATTAAGAAAAAATAATTCTGTAAATATTATTGGAGATCCTCAAGAAAGAGGGTCGGTTTTGTGCTTTACTTTAAAAGATATTCATCCGCATGACATTGCAACTATATTAGATGATGATGGTATAGCAATAAGAGCAGGACATCATTGTTGTCAAATACTACACGATAAACTTGGTATATCCGCAACAGCTAGAGCTTCTATTGGAGTTTATAATGATAAAGAAGATATAGACAAATTATCAGACGCAATTAAAAATTGTCAGAAAGTGTTTCAAAATTAAATGGATTTAAAAGAACTATATCAAGAAATAATTTTAGATCATGGTAAAAACCCAAGAAATAAAGGAAAGTGTGATGGTTATACTAATGATGCAAAAGCTCACAATCCTTTATGTGGGGATAAAGTTCATATTTTTCTAAAACTAAATAAAAATAAAGAAA
Organism: uncultured Pelagibacteraceae bacterium; assembly: GCA_902561585.1. GTDB lineage: Bacteria > Pseudomonadota > Alphaproteobacteria > Pelagibacterales > Pelagibacteraceae > Pelagilacustribacter. The sequence goes on along the minus strand of CACEQK010000005.1, from coordinate 29,107 downwards.
TTGAAGATTTAAGTTTTGAGGGAGAAGGGTGCGCAATTTCATTGGCATCAGCATCTATTTTGACTGAAATATTAAAAGGAAAAGATTTATCTTTTTTAAAGAAAATTAATGAAGATTTTCTAAATATGATTAAGAATAAGGCAAAAATCACAATTAATAGCCTTTCAGAGGATCAGATAACAACAATTTCATCCTTATCTGGAGTGCAAGAGTTTCCAATGAGGGTTAAATGCGCAACAATGGCTTGGCATACTTGTTTGTCAGCAGTAGAAAAAAAATGAGTGAATTAAAAAAAAAAGTAGTTGAAGAAATAAAAAAGATTTATGACCCTGAAATACCGGTTAATATTTATGAACTTGGCCTAATTTATAAAATAGAAATCAGTGATGAAAAAAAAGTGAATATAGAAATGACCTTAACATCACCTAACTGTCCTGTTGCTGAAAGTTTGCCTAAAATGGTAAAAGATAATGTGTTAAAAATTAAAGAAATTTCTGATGTTGACTTAAAATTAGTATGGAGTCCTCCTTGGACTAAAGATATGATGTCAGAGGCAGCCAAATTAGAATTAAATTTATGAGCGAACAAATAATAAAATTAAGCACAAATGCAGCTGAAAGAATTAAAGAAATTATGTCTAAAGCGGAAGAAAAAGCTATTGGTGTGAGAATTGGTGTTCAGTCAGGAGGATGTGCAGGAATGTCTTATGTGATGGAATATGCAGAAGATATTAAACCTAATGAAGAAGTTATAGAGGAAAAGGGTGTCAAGGTTCTGATTGATCCAAAAGCAATTATGTATCTTTTAGGTACAGAAATGGATTACAAGAAAGAAAAATTTTCCTCTCAATTCATATTTAAAAATCCTAACGAAACTGAGCGTTGCGGTTGCGGCGAGTCTTTTAAAGTTTAACCGCTATAATACATCTCAAATTCAATTGGATGTGGTGTATGCTCAAATTTATAGATCTCTTGGAACTTTAACTCAATGTAAGCATCGATCTGATCGTCAGTAAATACCCCACCTTCAGTTAAAAACTTTCTATCTTTATCAAGACTTTGCATAGCCTCTCTTAAAGAACCACACACTGTAGGGAGTTTTTTCACTTCATCTTCAGATAGAGAATATAAATCTTGATCAAAAGCCTTACCTGGATCTATTTTATTTTTAATTCCATCAATTCCAGCCATCAGCATTGATGCAAAAGTTAAGTAAGGATTACCAGCAGCATCTGGAAATCTAATTTCCATTCTTGCAGCCTTTGGATTCATAATTACTGGTATCCTACATGACGCTGATCTGTTTCTTGCAGAATAAGCTAAAATTACCGGGGCTTCAAAACCAGGAATTAAACGCTTGTAGCTATTAGTTGTTGCATTTGAAAAAGCGTTAATAGCTTTTGCGTGTTTTAAAATTCCACCTATATAATACAAAGCTTCTTTAGATAAACCTGCATACTCTTTACCCATAAATAGTGGTGTGTTACCTTTCCAGATAGACTGGTGGCAATGCATCCCTGAACCATTATCTCCCTTTACTGGCTTAGGCATAAACGTAGCTGTTTTTCCAAAAGAATGAGTTACCATTTGAACAGCATATTTATAAAGCTGAACATTGTCCGCCATGTTTGTTAAAGTACCAAAGTACATACCTAACTCATGCTGACTTGGTGCTACCTCATGGTGATGTTTCTCAACTTTTACACCCATATCTTTAAGAGCTTTTAAATATTCGCCTCGCATGTCTTGAGCGCTATCAACTGGAGGTACAGGAAAATAACCACCTTTAATTCCTGGTCTATGTCCCATATTACCATTTTCATATTTTTTTCCAGTATTGTAAGGGCCCTCAGAGCTATCAATACTAAAACTTGTTTCGTTCATGTCATTTTTAAATCTTACATCATCAAAAACAAAAAACTCTGGTTCTGGTCCAAAATATGACTTATCTCCGATCCCTGATTTTTTTAAATACGCCTCAGCTTTTTTTGCAGTTCCTCTTGGATCTCTTCCATAAGGATCTTTTTTTACTGCATCTAAAATATCGCAAAATATATTTATCGTAGTGTGAGAGTTAAAAGGATCAATTATTGGTCTTTCTAAGTCAGGTTTCAAAATCATGTCTGACTCGTTTATAGCTTTCCAACCAGCTATTGAAGATCCATCAAAGAAAACCCCATTGTTTAACATATCTTCGTCAACAACAGTCGAGTCCAAAGTCAAATGTTGAAGTTTACCCTTAGGATCGGTGAATCTCAAATCCACAAATTCTGCTTGTTTATCTTTTATCAGCTTTAAAATTTCTTTTGAACTCATTTTGCTCCTTTTAATTTTGTCTAATCGTCGTGAACATATATAAGGGTGTTTTTTATAGTATAATTAAATATATATATCAGCTATGCATTTATCACATATCCACAAAGTCTTATAAAATGAGAGAAGCAAATACTTTAGATTTATCTTTATTAATATTACTTGCCATAATTTGGGGATCTTCTTTCTTTAATATAAAAATAGCTACATACTCTTATGACCCAATCACACTTGCCTTAGTAAGAGTAATCTTTGCAAGTATACCATTACTAATTCTTTGTAAAATAAGTGGGATCAAGATTGAAGCTTTTAGCAAAAATTGGAATTGGTATGCTTTGATCGGTCTATGCAATATTGCAATACCTTTTGTTTTAATTGCGATTGGCACTGCCAAAATAAATAGCTATCTTGCAGCGATACTAATGAGCACAACACCTTTAAGCGGATCAATACTTGCACATTTCTTTACTAAAGATGAAAAATTATCTTATTTAAAATCTTTAGGTGTTTTAATTGGTTTCAGTGGAATTGTATTATTGTTTTTTGATAAAGTAATTATTAATAGTCAAAATTATATTTACGCTCTTATAACTATTTTAGGGTCAACATTTTATTGTATTGGAGGTTTATTAACTTTGAAATTAAAAAATAAGAAAAATGAAAATGTTACTACGTCTACAACTATATGGTCAGTGATTTTTCTATTACCTTTTTCATTAATCATTGAAACACCCTGGAATTCTTCACCAACTTTTGCCTCAACACTTTCATTATTATATTTAGGGGTAATCGCAACAGGTTTAGCATGGTTAATAAGATTTAGAATATTAACAGTAAACGGTTTAGTTTTTCAAACTCAGGTAGCATATTTGATACCTATTTTTGGAATTTTTTTTGGTTATTTTTTAATGGATGAAGTAATTACTTGGAAAGTAATAGCATCATTAGTTGTAATACTTATTGGAATTTATATATTTAAAAAAAATAATAAAGGATAAACAAGTAATAAATGGGCACTGAATCAATCGAAGCTAGTTTTTTATCAATATTTGCTTTGATAAATTTTTTCATTTTTTTAATTGCAAGTAAATACTCGCATAAAATAAAAAGTGGTGCTTTACTAGATAAAGATTTTTTAAAACCCCAAGCTTTTCATGAAACACCTATAACTAGAAGTGGGGGTGTAGCTGCAATTATTTCATTAAGTATTTTTTTCTATATCTACCACTTATTGTATGCAGAGGTTTTATATAATTATATTTTTATAAGTTTCTCAGTGTTTACAATTGGTTTTTTAGATGACCTAAGAATTAATATAAAACCATTAAGCAGATTAATAATCATGATACTTCTTCTTTTTACTTGCATATTCACGTTACCCATAAAGATTCTCAACGTAGATATTCCATTCTTGACTTCCTTAATGTCGAGCCATATGTTTTCTTCAATATTTGTGCTTCTTTGTTTTCTGTTTGTAATTAATGGTGCTAATTTAATAGATGGTTTTAATGGTTTATTAACAATTAATTTAATAATAATAAATATTATATTAGCTTACATTAATATTAATAACGGCAACTTAGAATTTTCAATTTTAATTATCTCTCAAATTATAATCTTGTTATCATTTTTATTATTTAATTTTCCAAGTGCAAAAATTTTTTTTGGTGATAGTGGAGCTTACACTATGGGAGCACTAGCTGGTCTAAATGCAATAATCACTAATAATTTAAATCCTACTATTTCTTCTTTCTTTTTTTGTACACTTTTATTTTATCTTTTCTTTGAAGTGTTTTTTTCTTTTTTTAGAAAACTATTACAAAAAAAATCTCCGATTTATCCTGATAATAAACATTTACATATGCTTAGTTTTTATAAAATTTCCAGCAGTTTTGGAAAAATTAAGGGTAATTATTTAAATTCAATTATAATTAATTTTTTTTACTTAATTCTAATAACACCTGGGTTGTATTTTTCTCAAGACCCTCAATTAAGCAAATATTGGTTTTTTATCTTGTTATTAATTTACTTAATAATTTATTCTAGACTTTATCGTTTAACAAAAAATTAAATTAATATATAAAGTGTCGGTTATTAATTGGGCAAGTGGCGGAATTGGTATACGCGCTGGTCTTAGAAACCAGTGCCGCAAGGCTTAAGAGTTCGAGTCTCTTCTTGCCCACCATAAAATTATGAAAGTAGAAGTAAAATCAAAAAAAGGTCTTAGAACAGTTTTATCTGTAATAGTTGATAAAAAAAGTATTCAGACAAAGATGAATGATAGACTTAATGAGCTACAAAAAGAAGTTGCGTTAAAAGGCTTCAGACCGGGAAAAGTTCCCCCAGAAGTTATAAGAAGCCAATTCGGAAAATCAATTTACGGAGAAGTGGTTGATAAAATTTTAAGAGAGACATCAACCAAAGCGATTGATGAAAAAAAATTAAAAGTCGCAGGTCAACCTAAAATTGATCTCAAACAATTTGGAGAGGGTAAAGATTTAAATTATGAGCTTCAAATAGATTGTTTACCAAAAGTTGAACTGAAGAGTTTTGAAAAATTTAAAGCAACAGAATATAAAATTAAAATAGAAAAAACAATTATTGAAGAAAAATTAAAAGAAATTGCTTCACAGAATAAACAGTTTGAAGATAAAAAAGATAATGAAAAAGCATTAACCGGAGATCAAGTTATTTTTGATTACTCTGCAACAGTTGATGGAAACAAATTTGATGGCAGTGAAGGAAAGGGTGTTCAAATTGAATTAGGTAAGGATCTTTTCTTAAAAGGTTTTGACGATCAATTAGTTGGTGCAAAAAAAGGAGATGAAAGGATATTAGATGCAACATTACCAGCAAACCATCCAAAAAAAGAGTTAGCAAATAAAAAAACAAAATTTGTGTGTAAAATTTTAAATGTAAAAAAATCTAAAGAAAATAAAATCGATGATAATTTTGCAAAAATGATGGGGGCAAAAGATTTAAAAGATTTAAATTTATTAATTGAAAAACAAATTTCAAATCAATATTCACAATCATTAAATTCTATAACTAAAAAAGAAATTTTAGATCAAATAGATAAAAATCATCAAATTGATTTACCACAAAACCTCATTGATCAAGAAATTTCTATTATGACACAAAATCTAAAACCAGAGGAAAAAGAAAAGCATAAAACAAATAACGAAAAATTAGCAAAATCAAGAATTAAATTAGGATTACTTTTAAATGAGTACGGAGAAAAAAATAATCTTAAAGTAACAGATGATGAAGTAAGAGCAGAAATTCAAAAACAAGTAAGAGGCATGCCGGGTCAAGAAAAAATGGTTACAGACTATTATCAAAAAAATCCAAGTGCTTTACAAAGTTTGAAAGGTTCACTGTATGAAGAAAAAATTATTGACCTTATAAAATCAAAAATTAAACTTATTTCTAAAGAAATAAACTCTAAAGATGCTGAAAAAATTATATCTGAATTTAATAAACCAGCAGTAAAAAAAAAAGAGACTGCTGATGAAATCACAAAATCATCTTTAAAAAATAAGTCAAAATCAAAAAAAATTAGTAAAAAGTAATCAATAGTTGTATAAATCAGTTATGAGTCGCGACCTTGAAGAAAAAATGAATAGCCTTATTCCTATGGTTGTTGAACAAACAAGTAAAGGAGAAAGAGCTTATGACATTTATTCTAGACTACTTAAGGAGAGAATAGTTTTTTTAGTTGGACCTGTAAATGATGCAGTTGCATCTTTAGTTACTGCTCAGTTATTATTTTTAGAGTCAGAAAATCCTAACAAAGAAATAAACTTTTATATCAATAGCCCAGGTGGATTAGTCACAGCAGGTTTAGGAATTTATGACACAATGCAATATATAAACTCTCCTGTTTCAACGCTTTGTATTGGTCAAGCCTCCTCAATGGGATCTTTTCTCTTAGCAGCAGGAGAAAAAGGTAAAAGATATTCTTTACCTAATTCAAGAATAATGGTTCATCAACCCTCAGCTGGTTTTCAAGGGCAAGCTACCGATATACAAATTCATGCTAAGGAAATTTTATCTTTAAAAGAAAGATTAAATAAAATTTACTCAAAGCATACCGGTAAATCATTAGACGAAATAGCTAATGCTTTAGAGCGTGATAACTTTATGACAGCAGAGGATGCTAAAAAATTTGGTTTAATAGATTCTGTTGTGGAAAAAAGAAAGTAAAGCACAACATCTAGAATTCACTACAACTTCAGCTTGCTAAGCATTAGGTAGAGTTTTATATTAAAATTATTGATTCGATATGTCAGAAAAAAATAATAAAAATATTTTATATTGTTCGTTTTGCGGAAAAAGCCAACATGAAGTTAGAAAATTAATAGCTGGTCCCACAGTGTTCATATGTGATGAATGTGTAGAACTTTGTATGGACATTATTAAAGAGGAAAACAAAAGCTCTATTGTTAAACATCAAGATGGTGTGCCTTCACCAAAAGAAATATGCAAAGTATTAGATGATTATGTGATAGGACAAAAGTTAGCAAAAGAAATTTTATCTGTAGCAGTTCATAATCATTACAAAAGATTGAGCCATGAAACAAAAAATAATAAAGATATAGAATTATCAAAATCAAATATTTTATTGGTAGGTCCTACTGGTTGTGGAAAAACTTTATTAGCCCAAACTTTAGCTAGAATATTAGATGTTCCATTTACAATGGCCGATGCTACCACTTTAACTGAAGCAGGATACGTGGGAGAAGATGTTGAGAATATTATATTAAAATTATTACAAGCAGCAGATTACAACGTGGAAAAAGCTCAAAGAGGAATTGTTTACATTGATGAAGTAGACAAAATAAGTAGAAAATCTGAGAATCCATCTATTACTAGAGACGTTTCAGGAGAAGGTGTTCAACAAGCATTATTAAAAATTATGGAAGGTACAGTTGCTAGCGTTCCACCTCAAGGAGGTAGAAAACACCCTCAACAAGAGTTTCTTCAGGTTGATACGACAAATATATTGTTTATTTGTGGTGGTGCATTTGCTGGTTTAGATAAATTAATTGATAGTAGAGGAAAAGGAAGCTCTATTGGATTTGGAGCAAAGGTTAAAAACTATAATGAACAACCACTATCTGAAATAATGAAAATGTTAGAGCCAGAAGATTTGATTAAGTATGGTTTAATCCCAGAGTTCATAGGAAGAATGCCAATTATCGCAACGTTAGATGATCTCGATAAAAAATCTCTTATTAAAATACTGCAAGAGCCAAAAAACTCTTTAATAAAACAATATCAAAGGTTATTTGAGTTTGAAGAAGTTGAACTAGAATTTAAAGATGAAGCAATTTCTGAAATAGCTAAAAAAGCTATTTCAAAAAAAACTGGTGCAAGAGGATTAAGATCAATCCTTGAAAATATCCTATTAAAAACAATGTTTGAGTTGCCAGATATGGAAAATGTGCTTAAAGTTACTGTCGATGCTGCTACTGTAAAAGGTGCGTCAGAACCAATCATCACATATGGTAATAAATCATCAACATCTGTGGCCTAAAATAAATTTGTTTCTTGAAAAAAGTGTATTAATAGCCATATAATCCTGTATGAAGCTTTCATACTTAAAACCTCTATTACCGCTAAGAGACATAGTAGTTTTTCCTTCTATGGTTGTTCCACTTTTTGTTGGTAGAGAAAAATCAATCAAGGCTCTACAAGAAGTTATGAAATCTGACAAATCAATTGTTTTAGTAACTCAAAAAAATTCTGAAATTGATGACCCAACTAGCAAAGATTTATATCAATATGGATGTTTGAGTAAAGTGCTACAGTTGTTAAAACTTCCCGATGGAACAGTTAAAGTATTAGTTGAAGGTGAAAAAAGAATAAAAATTAATAAGCATATTGAAGAGCCCAAAAGTTTTTTAACTTGTGAAGTTGAAATTGTTGAAGACATAAAAGATGGTAAAGATTTAGATAAATTATCTTATGGTTTAGTGCAAAAATTTGAGAGATTACAAATATTAAATAAGAGAGAGTTAGCCGATGCTTCAATAAATTTAAAAAATTTAAAAGAACCATCTCAAATAGCCAATAATATTTCTGCAAATCTAAATATACAAATATTTGAAAAACAAAAATTATTAGAAATTATTGATTTAAAAGCTAGACTTGAAAAAATTCATCAACTTATTGAAAAAGAAACTAGTGTGTTATCTGTAGAAAAAAAAATTCGTGGAAGAGTAAAAAATCAAATGGAAAAGACCCAACGAGAATATTATTTGAATGAACAATTGAAAGCTATACAAAAAGAACTTGGTGAAATTGATGAAGGTAAGGACGAACTAACATCATTATCGAAATCTATTGCTGATGCAAAAATGCCAAAATTAGCAAAAGAAAAATGTTTGTCTGAGTTAAAAAAACTTAAATCAATGAGTCCAATGTCTGCTGAAGCAACTGTCGTTAGAAATTATCTTGACTGGATGATAGAATTACCTTGGTCAAAAAAATCAAAAATTAGTACCGACCTTAATAATGCACAGAAAATTCTTGACGAAGATCACTATGGTTTAGATAAAGTCAAGGAACGTATTATTGAATTTCTTGCAGTTCAAAAAAGAATACAAAAAATGAAAGGACCTATTTTGTGTTTAGTTGGACCACCTGGAGTTGGCAAAACTTCATTAGGAAAATCAATTGCAAAAGCTACAAACAGAAAGTTTATAAGAATTTCTTTGGGGGGAATTAGAGATGAAGCTGAAATCAGAGGTCACAGAAGAACTTATATTGGTTCATTGCCAGGAAAAATTATTCAAATGATGAAGAAGGCTGGAACCAAAAATCCTTTATTTCTTCTAGATGAGATAGACAAGGTTGGTAATGATTATCGAGGTGATCCATCTTCAGCTCTTTTAGAAGCTTTGGATCCTGAACAAAACAAGGAATTTAACGACCATTATTTAGAAGTTGATTATGATTTGTCAGATGTAATGTTCGTAACCACCGCCAACACTTTGAATATTTTGCCACCACTACTTGATAGAATGGAAGTTATAAGACTTTCAGGTTACACAGAGGACGAAAAAGTAAATATTTCTCAAAAGTATTTAATACCTAATCAGAGCAAAAATAACGGACTTAAAAAAGAAGAATGGACCATCGACGAAAAGATAAATAGACAAATAATAAGACATTATACAAGAGAGTCAGGTGTAAGAAACCTTGAAAGAGAAATTTCAAAAATTGCTAGAAAGCTTGTAAAAAAAATAGATAATAAAGAAAAAGTAAATAATCCAATAAATGAAAAAGATTTGAAAAATTTATTAGGAGTTCAAAAATTTAATTATGGAGAAATCGAGGAAGAAAATAGAGTTGGCGTTGTAACTGGATTAGCTTGGACTGAAGTGGGTGGAGAAATTTTAAAGATCGAGTCAGCAGTCATGCCCGGAAAAGGGAAAATGCAAATTACTGGTAAGCTTGGAGATGTTATGCAGGAGTCGATTAAAGCTGCTAAATCTTACATTAGATCAAAAAGTTTAGATTTTGGTATCATACCACCAATCTTTGATAAAAAAGATTTTCATATCCATGTTCCTGAGGGAGCAACACCTAAAGATGGACCGTCAGCAGGTGTTGGGATGGTAACTTCCATAATATCTGCAATAACTGAAATCCCAGTAGATAAAAATGTTGCAATGACTGGTGAAATTACTTTAAGGGGGCTAGTTCTTCCAATCGGAGGTTTGAAGGAAAAGTTACTTGCTGCACATAGAGCTGGAATTAAAAAAGTTATTATACCTTTAGAAAATAAAAAGGATTTAGTTGAAGTGCCGAAAACTGTCCTAGAGTCTACGGAAATTATTCCTGTAAAAAACATAGAAGAGGTTTTAAAAGTTGCTTTGACAAAACCTTTAAAAAGAGTTGAGTGGGTTGAAGTTGATCAATTATCTAATAAAGAAAAGATAAAAAAAGAATTAAGCACTCATTAAAATAAACTAGTCTAACCACTTTTTATATTTTTCAGGGTTTTCTTTAATATAATTTGGCAAAATAGAGTTGTCTATTTGAACTAAATTTTGTCGACCGGTATATTTTTTATCTTCTTGTTTAGCATCATGATCATATAAAATTTTCTTTTCTTTAACCATTTTTTCCATATCATGAACGGAAAGACCGCTGTATTCAAACTCTAGGTGATGCATAAAATTAGATAGTTTATAATAAATTTCTTTAGGATTTTTAATTGAAGTAAAGTGCCAGCCACCATTTTTAACTATGTCTATATTCATATATCTTTTTTTTGAAAATAAAGTATCAATTCTCCAAAAAGGATAAGATTTTGATTTTATATTTCTTAGCCATTGGAATTCTTTTAATTGTTTCTTTTTACAAGCTCTAGTGCCCATCCATTTAAAATTTGGCTGCATAAGATTAAATTTATAATAAAAAACTTTTTGCTGAAATAATGTAATCTTATTTTTAAACTTAAACTCACTTAAATTGGGAATTTCATCCAAGTCACTCGATAAAATTATATCGTCATCTTCTGCATATCTTAAACCATCAATTAATCTATTTCTTTGATTGTTTTCTCTCTTAAGAGAATTATCCAAAATCTTTTTGTTTTTAATCAATATACTATCTTGCAAATTAATATTCTCAATACCATTAGGAGGTTTATCTACTACAATATAAATAATCTTATCTTTAAATTTTTTAAAATTCTTATAATCAAAATTAAGTTTTTTCTTTCTTCCACTATGTAAGAACGTAGACTCCGTTATTACAAACTTTTTTACATAATCTTTCATTATATTAAGCCTTAGATCTAGCAATAAATCTTCATCAAAGTACATGAAGCAATCATAAATATTCATGATAATTGAGTTATAATAAAAAATAATATAAGTAAATATTAATTAAGATTACATGAAAAAAAAAATCGTCATCACTGGGGGGCTTGGTTACATAGGAACAGAGCTTTGTAAATTGTATTCTGGAGTAAGCTGGCATCATAATATTGTTATAATTGACAATAGATTTATATCAGAACGTGTAAACCAAATTAGAAATTGGAATATGCAATTTATTCAAGGAGACATTTTAGAAAAAAACCTAATAAAAAAGCACTGCAGCGATGCAGATGTGGTTCACCATTTAGCAGGAATAACTGATGTTCCTAGGACTAGGAGTGAGTCTAATAACTCACAAGATGAAAAAATCAAGGAAGTGGGAGAAAAAGGTACACAAAATATTTTAGATGTAATAAATGATAAGTGTAAAATAATTTTTCCATCTACACATGTTATTTATGAAGGAATTGATCAAGTTAAAAAAGATATAAAAGAAAATGAACCTTATAAACCAATTTTATCTTACTCTAGTTCAAAAGCAATTAATGAAGATCAACTAAAAAAATCTGGAAAAAATTATATAATTTTAAGATTAGGTTCAGTCTATGGTTATTCAACAGACTCTACGAGAATGGATATAATGCCGAATTTATTTTCAAAAATAGCATCTCAAAACGGTACTATAAAACTGTTTACTGGAGGCCGCCAAATTAAAAGTCTTGTTCCATTAATTGATGTGGCAAGATGTTTTAAATTCATGGAAGAAAAAAAAAATATAAGTTTTGAAACATTTAATTTAACAAAAGATACGCTTTCAGTAAAAGATGTTGCTGAAATTTGTAAAAAACATAATTCAAGAGTAGTTTTAAAAGAAACAAACGACGAAGTTCCAAACTTAGGTTTTTCACTATCAAACAAAAAATTACTGAAGACTGGTTTTGAGTTTCTTTATAATTTAGATCAAAATATAAAAGAAATGATACAAAAATGGTCAAAGCAAAAATTTATAAAAGATTTAGAATACGTAAAAAATGGAGAAAACTTATATAAAGATGATCGAGGAGTAATAAGTAACCATGAATTAACAGAACCAGTTAATTTAATAGGAATGATAAACTCTAAAAAAGGTACTATCAGAGCCAATCATTATCATCCTCAACAAGAACAAAAATGTTTATTTACCAAAGGTCAGATAATTGAGGTATATCAAGATATTTTAAATCAAAACTCTCCAAAAATAACTCAAGTTGTTAATGCAGGACAATTATCAATTATAAAACCTAATGTTGCTCATACTATGGTTTTCACAAAAGATACTACTTTTTTAAATCTTGTAAGAGGGGAAAGAGATCAAGAAAATTATGGAATAACACATACTATTAAGCATGTATTTGTGGATGAAAAAGAGAAAAATTTATTATTAAAGTGTTATAAATTTGAATGTAGATCATGTGGAAACACAAATCTTAAAAGAGTTATATCTTTAGGGTATCAACCATTAGCAAATAATTTAATTAACAAGAAAGATGAAAAATGTGATCTTTACCCATTAGAAGTTAACTATTGTGAAAAATGTCATAACTGTCAATTATCAGTTGCGGTCGATCCAAAAAAAATGTTTTCTAATTATCTGTACACATCATCAACTTCTAGAGTGTTCAGAGACCATTTTATTGAGGCAGCAAAAAAATATTCTAAGGAATTCAGATTAAATAAAAAAAAATCGCTCATTATAGATATTGGAAGTAATGATGGTGTTGCTTTAAAACCATTTTTAGATTTGGGTTTTAAGAATATTCTTGGAATTGAACCGGCTAAAAATTTAGCAAAACTTGCTAATAGAAATAAAATTAAAACTTTTAATGGTTTTTTAGAAAAAAAAAATATTAAAAAGTTAAAAAAAAACGCAGACTTAATATTAGCTTCAAATGTTTTTGCTCATTCAGATAAACTGAAAGAAATGTCAGAATGCATGTTAAGTCTATTAAGTAAAAAAGGAACCATAATTATTGAAGTTCAATACTTAATGAATACACTTAAGGATTTAACTTTTGATAACATTTATCATGAACATTATAATTACTGGTCATTAACATCTTTGGTTTATTTTTTTAATCAATTTGACGCTAAAATTTTTAGGTCAGAAAAGATTAATACTCATGGTGGCTCAATAAGAATTTATATAAAAAAAGATAAAAAAGTGAAAATTGAACAAAGTGTTAAAAAAATGCTTAAAGAGGAAGAAGTTTTTGGTATCAAAAATTTTAAGACTTATCAAACATTTGCTGAAAAAATATATAAAATTAAAGAGAATGTTTTGAAGAACCTTAAAAGTCTTAAAGGTAAAGATAAAATCATAATAGGTTATGGAGCTCCAGCAAAGGCTACTACTGCATTAAATTTTTTTGGAATATCTAATGAAATAGATTTTATTGTTGAAGATAATAAACTGAAACATAATAAATTTATACCAGGAGTAAAAATTCCAATTAAAAATAAATCATTTATTAAAGATAAAAAAAATATTCTTTTAGTCTTGGCGTGGAACTTTTATGATGACATTAAGAAAAATAATGAAAATTTATCTGACAATTTTGTGAGTATTAAAGAATTAGAGATTAATAACTAGAAATTAGGTTTTTCCAAATTTCAAACATATTTCTTATACTTTCAAAAAAATAGTCTATATAAAATTCTGTAAAAGGAAATTTTTGCACTACAAAGTCTTGAAAAAAATATAATCCTCTAGATAAAATTATAATTATAATTAATAACAACAATAAAGAATTATAGAATCCAAAGGAGACTTTGGTTTTAGATGAAACTGGCTTAACATCCTCACTTAGTTTGATACCATGTTTTTTGGCTAGATATTCTGGAGAATATAAATTTATCTCTCTAGGTTTTCTAACAGAAGTTTTTTTTACTTTTTGTGCCTTTTGCCTTTTTGACTTAATTTGATTAGGATTTGAAGCTATCTTTTTGATGTTATCAATTGGCCCAGTATTATTAATTTCATTTACAGGAAATTGTTTCCATTTCAGTCCACAAGAACCACACTGAACCATTCGTCCAGTTGTTGGTATAGAATTATCCGGTAGAGAAAATTTCTTTAGACCACAATTACAAGTTATAATCATAAGTTTATGATAATACTGATATTTAACGAAATTACATCAGTATTTAAATACTTTTTTACTTTACAAATTTTTTAATGTATATCTCGATTTTATTTAATAGGGCGGTTAGCTCAGTTGGTAGAGCATCTCGTTTACACCGAGAGGGTCATAGGTTCGAGTCCTTTACCGCCCACCATTAAATTCTAAACTTGTGGGGGTGTAGCTCAGCTTGGTTAGAGCGCCTGCCTGTCACGCAGGAGGTCGCGGGTTCGAGTCCCGTCACTCCCGCCACTAGTTGATAATGATTTTCACCTAGATAATTGAAAACTAACATTAATTGATCAACAAAAATGCTTCCTTCTGTCCTGTACCTTTTAGAGATAAATGTTATAAATAATCAATATTAATATAAGAATCCTCAAACTACGGTATTGAGGTAGGTGTTAATAAACAAAACATGATTTATAATTTTCTATCTGAATATTTATCAATAATAATATTTTTATTCATAGCTTTATTTTTAAGCATTGGTTTTATTATAGCTAATTATATAGCATCACCCTCTAACCCTGATCCAGAAAAATTATCTGCTTATGAGTGTGGGTTCGAAGCCTTTGACGACTCTAGAATGGAGTTTGATGTGAGGTTTTATCTTGTAGCAATTCTTTTTATCATTTTTGATTTAGAAATTGCTTTTTTGTTTCCTTGGGCAATATCTTTAGGCGGCATAGGCGTATTGGGATTCTGGTCGATGATGTTTTTTTTAGGAATTTTAACTATCGGATTTATTTATGAGTGGAAAAAAGGAGCTCTAGAATGGGAGTAAAAATAAATTCCACTTTAGATAGTCAAAATAAAATTCCAGATGAGTTTAAAGACTTAGCTAAAGACTTTGCTGAAAAAGGTTTTATTACCACTTCAAGTGATAACTTAATTAATTGGGCAAGAACAGGATCATTACATTGGATGACGTTTGGTCTTGCCTGTTGCGCGGTAGAAATGATGCAAACTTCTATGCCAAGATACGATCTTGAGAGATTTGGTGCGGCACCGAGAGCTTCACCAAGGCAATCAGATGTGATGATAGTAGCTGGCACCTTAACAAATAAAATGGCACCAGCGTTACGAAAAGTTTACGACCAGATGCCAGAGCCAAGATACGTAGTATCGATGGGAAGCTGTGCAAATGGTGGAGGCTATTATCACTATTCCTATTCTGTAGTTAGAGGCTGTGATAAAATTGTGCCAGTTGACATATATATTCCTGGCTGTCCTCCATCTGCCGAAGCTCTTTTATATGGAATTTTACAACTGCAAAAAAAAATTAGGCGAGAAGGTTCAATAGAAAGATAATAAAATGTCATCTTATTTAAAGAATCTTGAAAAATTAATTAACTCTGAATTATCTAGTAAAGTAAAATCATCAATTATAAAAAATAATGAACTTTTAATCGAAACTGATGAAGCCGAATTATTAGATGTGGTTCAGTTTTTAAAATCAAATGAAAATTGTAAATTTAGACAACTTATAGATATTGTAGGAGTAGATTATCCAGAAAATGAAAAGAGATTTGAAATTATTTATTTATTTTTGTCCCATGAATACAACCTAAGAATAAAAGTTTTAATTAAATTTCAAATCAATCAAACAATTGTTTCTTTAACAAAAATTTTTCCATCTGCTAATTGGATGGAAAGAGAAGTGTTTGATATGTATGGAGTTAAATTTAAAAATCATCCTGATTTAAGAAGGATATTAACAGACTACGGTTTTAAAGGACATCCATTAAGAAAAGATTTCCCATTAACTGGTTTTAATGAAGTGCGATATAGCGAGAAGGAAAAAAAAGTTATTTATGAGCCTGTAAAACTTGAGCAAAATTATAGAAATTTTGATTTTGAAAGTCCTTGGGAAGGAACAAGTTATATTAAAGAAATAAAAAATAACAATATTAATAAAGATGACAAAAAAAACTAAATCATTAAGCTTAAATTTTGGTCCACAACATCCTGCTGCACATGGAGTATTGAGATTAATTCTTGAATTAGATGGAGAGGTAGTAGAAAAAGCAGATCCACATATAGGTTTGCTTCACAGAGGAACTGAAAAATTAATAGAGCAAAAAACTTATACCCAAGCATTACCTTATTTTGATAGGCTGGATTATGTAGCTCCAATGAACCAAGAGCACGCCTTTGCTTTGGCAGCTGAAAAACTATTAAATGTAGAAGTGCCTATAAGAGCGAAATACATACGAGTAATTTTTTGTGAAATTGGAAGGATTTTAAGCCATATTCTTAATGTGACAACACAAGCTTTGGATGTGGGAGCTTTAACACCGTCCTTGTGGGGTTTTGAAGAGAGAGAGACATTAATGACTTTTTATGAGAGAGCCTCTGGATCAAGGTTACACGCCAACTATTTTAGAACTGGTGGAGTTCATAAAGATATTCCTTTGAAATTAGTTGAGGATATCGAAAAATTTTGTAAATCATTTCCAAAAATAATTGACGATTTAGAAGGTTTATTAACCGATAATAGAATTTTTAAACAGAGAAATGTTGAGATTGGTATTGTATCAAAAAAAGAAGCACTAGATCATAGCTTTTCTGGAGTAATGTTAAGAGGGTCAGGAGTTCCTTGGGACCTCAGAAAATCTCAACCATACGAAATTTATAAAGATTTAGATTTTAAAATCCCAGTGGGTAAAAATGGAGATTGTTACGATAGATATCTTTGTAGAATGGAAGAAATGAGAGAAAGTGTAAAAATTATACTGCAGTGCATTGAAAAACTTCCTAAGGGCCCTGTAAAATCTATAGATAATAAAATATCTCCACCAAATAGAGATGATATCAAACAGTCTATGGAAGCTTTAATTCATCATTTTAAATTGTTTACAGAAGGTTATCGAGTTCCTAAAGGCGATGTATACACTGCTGTTGAGGCTCCCAAGGGAGAGTTCGGAGTGTATTTAATATCGGATGGAAGCAATAGACCTTATAGATGTAAAATAAGAGCTCCTGGCTTTTCACATCTTCAAGCAATGGATTACTTAATTAGAGGACATATGTTGGCAGATGTACCAGCAGTTCTTGGTTCATTAGATATAGTTTTTGGAGAGGTAGACCGATGAGTTTAAAAAAAATTCACGAAGATCAACCAAAAGAATTTAAATTTAATAGTGAAAATTTAAAAAAAATTGATGAGATTTTAAAAAAGTATCCTAAAAAAAATAAAAAAAGTGCAGTGATGCCATTGCTTTATTTAGCTCAAAGACAAAATGATAATTGGATACCATTAGCTGCAATGAAATATATAGCTAACTATTTATCCATTCCGTATATATCAGTTTATGAAGTTGCCACTTTCTACACTATGTACAATCTAGCACCAGTAGGAAAACATTTTATTCAAGTTTGCACTACAACACCTTGTTTGATCAGAGGGGCAGATAAAATAGTAAAATTATGTAAAGAGAAAATTTCACCACATGAAAATGAAATTTCTAAACAAGGAAATTGTTCTTGGATGGAAGTAGAGTGTCTGGGAGCTTGTGTCAGTGCGCCAATGGTTCAAATCAATGATGATTATTATGAAGATCTAGATGAGAAAAGTACAAAAGAAATTTTAGAGTCTTTAATTAAAGGCAAACCCCTCAAACCTGGGTCATATAGAGGAAGAAAAAATACAGCACCAGAAAAAAAATTAAATACAAACGGGGAAAATCATGCTTAAGAAAGAAGACAAGATATTTAAAAATCTCTATAACGAACTTGGTTGGGATATTGAAAGCTCACTTAAAAGAGATGATTGGAAAAATACAAAAGATCTAATTTCAAAAGGGCGAGATTGGATTATAAACGAAGTTAAAACTTCAGAACTTAGAGGGAGAGGAGGAGCAGGGTTTTCTACAGGATTAAAGTGGTCATTTGCTCCAAAAGAAGTTGGATCAAGACCCCATTATTTAATTATAAACGCTGACGAATCCGAACCGGGCACTTGTAAAGATAGAGATATTCTTAGATTTGAGCCTCAAAAATTAATTGAAGGATGTTTAATCGCTGGTTTCGCTGTTAACGCACATGTTTGTTATATTTACATTAGAGGTGAATATTTAAATGAAGGAAAAAGATTACAAGAAGCTATAGACCAAGCCTATGAAAAAAGATATTTAGGAAAAAATGCTTGCGGCTCTGGATGGGATTTCGATATTCATATTCATTTTGGTGCTGGAGCTTATATTTGCGGTGAGGAGACTGCTTTATTAGAAAGTATTGAGGGAAACAAAGGTCAACCTAGACTTAAACCACCATTTCCTGCGTTAGTAGGTTTGTATGGATGCCCAACCATAGTTAATAATGTAGAAACTATTGCAGTTGTTCCTACAATATTAAGGAAAGGTGGAAAATGGTTTTCTTCTATCGGTAAGCCAAAAAATACAGGAACGAAAATATTTTGCATATCAGGAAATGTAAATTCACCTTGTAACGTAGAAGAAGAGATGGGAATTCCTTTAAAAGAACTAATTGAAAAACATGCTGGAGGTGTAGTGGGAGGATGGGAAAATCTTCAAGCTGTTATTCCAGGTGGCTCATCGATGCCTCTGTTACCAAAGAAAATTTGCGATACAATAACGATGGACTTTGATGCATTAATAGAGAATAAAAGTGGATTAGGAACAGCTGGAATTGTAGTTATTAATAAAGATCAAGACATAGTTGAATGCATGGCAAGAATAGCCAGATTTTATAAACATGAAAGTTGTGGTCAGTGTACACCTTGTCGTGAGGGTTCTGGTTGGATGTGGAGAATTTTGGATAGAGTTGTTAAAAGAAAAGCAACTTATGGTGATGTAAAATTATTATCAGACGTTACAAAACAAATTGAAGGTCATACGATTTGTGCTTTTGGAGAAGGTTCAGCTTGGCCAGTGCAAGGTTTATTAAGACACTTCAGAAAAGAAGTCGAAAGCAGATGTAGAGAAGAACCCTTAATAAAGAAAAAATTAAACAATCCATATTTAGTTGATCAACATTTATTGGAGAATAAAAATGCCTAAAATAACAATAAATGGAAAAGAAATAGAATTTGAGAAAGGAATGACGGTATTACAGGCTTGTGAGCTTGCTAATGTTGAAATACCAAGATTTTGTTATCATGAAAAACTATCTATAGCTGGAAATTGCAGGATGTGCTTGGTTGAGATGGAAAAATCTTCTAAGCCTATAGCATCTTGCGCGATGCCAGCAGCGGAGGGAATGAATATCAAAACTAATACTTCTTTAGTTGAAAAGGCTAGAAAAGGTGTGATGGAGTTTTTACTTGCAAACCATCCTTTAGACTGTCCTGTTTGTGATCAGGGTGGAGAATGTGATCTACAAGATCAATCTTTATATTATGGAGTAGATAAATCTAGATTTGTAGAAAATAAAAGAGACGTAAAAGAAAAATACATGGGGCCTTTAATTAAAACACAAATGACTAGATGTATTCATTGTACTAGATGTGTGAGGTTTGCAACAGAGGTAGCTGGTGTGCCTGAAATTGGCGCAATTGGTCGAGGTGAAAACATGCAAATAACAACATACCTAGAAAAATCTATGGAATCTGAACTCTCAGCGAATGTTATTGATTTGTGTCCAGTAGGAGCATTAACTTCAAAACCTTATGCTTTCGAAGCTAGACCTTGGGAGTTAAAAAAAACCGAGAGCGTTGATGTTATGGATGCTGTTGGTTCTAATATTAGAGTAGACACGTATAACTGGGAAGTTAAAAGAATCTTACCAAGACTAAACAATGATATTAATGAAGAATGGATCTCAGATAAAACAAGATATTCTTGTGATGGATTACTTAAACAAAGATTAGATGTTCCTTATATTAAAAAAGAAAATAAACTTCAAAAATCAAATTGGGACGAGGCTTTAGATTTACTAATAAAAAAAATAAAAGAATTTCAACCAAATGAAATAGCTGGCCATATAGGAGATATGACCAATATGGAAAATGCTTTAGGTTTTAAAAAATTATTTAATTTGATTAAGAGTAATAATTTAGAATTTAGAGAGAAAAAATTCTATATAAATTCTTCTGAAAAAATAAACTACATTTTCAATTCATCTATTAACGGAATTGAGCAGTCAGATTTAATATTATTAATCGGAACAAATCCAAGACATGAAGCTTCAATGTTAAATGCCAGAATTAGAAAAGCATTTGTACAAAAAAAAGTTCCTATTTTTTCTATTGGTGATCCAGGAGATCTTACTTATAATTATAAAATTTTAAGTGATAAGACTGATGAAATAAAAAAAATTATAAATAATGAAAGCGAATTATCAAATAAAATTCTTTCAGCTAAAAATCCAATAATTATTATAGGAGAGTCAGTTTTAGAGCTAAAAAGTGGGAAATATATTTTTGAAGAAATAAAAAACTTTCTTGTACAAAATAATAAGATATCACAAGAATGGAATCCTCTTAATATTTTAATTCAGAATGCATCAACGGTTGGTTTGTTAGATTTAAAAATTATACCTGATCAAAAAGAAAATAATTTTACCTTCTTTAATAATTTAGAAAACAAAAAATTTAAATTATTATATTTATTAGGCTCAGATAATCTTGAATTTAAAAAAGATAATGAATTTGTAGTTTATCAAGGAAGTCATGGTGATAGAGGGGCTGAAGTAGCTGACATTATTTTACCAAGTGCAACATATACAGAACAAGAAGGTTTATATGAAAATTTAGAGGGGAGAGTTCAAGAATGCAAAAAAGCTTCGTATCCTATAGGAGAAGCTTTGGAAGATTGGAAAATTTTTAATCGAATAATAAAAAAGATGGGATTAAATGATACAACTAATTTCGATCAGTTAAGAAAAGAAGTTTTAAATTCTATTCCTAATTTTTCAGAATTAAATGACCTACCTAAAAATGTAGATTCAAAAAATTCAAAAATCCAATCAAATTTTGTAAGTGAAAAAATCGAAATAAGAGAACTTGACTATTATTATACTAACTCTATTTCTCGCTCATCTAAAACAATGAGTGAATGTCGACAAATACGTCAAAAAATTAAAAAGGATGGAACTAATAATTAATGTTTGAGTATATCCAAATTTTAGGTCAGGAAGTTTACAAAATTTTATTTGTACTTGTACCAATATTAGTCTCAGTTGCTATGATCGTTTGGTTAGATAGAAGAGTTTGGGGCTTGGTGCAAAAAAGAAAAGGCCCAAATGTTGTCGGCCCTTTTGGATTACTACAAACACTTGCTGATGCTTTAAAATATATTTTTAAGGAAATAATTATTCCAGCAAGCGCAAATAAAGCAGTTTTTGTATTAGCGCCGATTGTTACAATGACATTAGCACTAGTAGCTTGGGCAGTTATTCCAATGAGTGAGGAATTTGTTCTCGCAGATATTAATGTAGGTGTTTTATATTTATTTGCTGTTTCATCGCTTGGGGTTTATGGAATAATTATGGGCGGCTGGGCATCGAATTCTAAATATCCTTTTCTAGGAGCAATAAGGTCAGCAGCTCAAATGGTTTCATATGAAGTTTCAATCGGGATAATTATTATAAATGTTTTGTTATGTGTTGGATCATTAAATTTAAAAGAAATTGTTTTTGCACAAAAAGATCTTTGGTATGTAATTCCACTTTTTCCGATGTTTGTAATTTTTTTTATTTCTGCTCTTGCAGAAACAAACAGGCCTCCATTCGATCTTCCAGAAGCAGAGGCGGAATTAGTAGCAGGTTATCAAACTGAATATTCAGGAATGATGTACGCAATGTTTTGGCTTGGAGAGTATGCAAATATACTATTGATGTGTGCAATGGGATCAATTTTATTTTTAGGTGGATGGTTACCAATCATTGATATTTATCCAATAAACTTAATTCCAGCTCCGATCTGGATGATTTTAAAGATTTTATTCTTATTTTTCTTGTTCGCCTTAATAAAAGCTATTGTTCCAAGATACAGATACGACCAACTTATGAGACTAGGGTGGAAAATATTTTTACCATTTTCATTATTTTACTTAGTTTTAACAGCTAGTTTTTTATTTTATTTCGACAAACTACCGAAAGGAAATTTTTAATGACTTTAGGAAGAATTTTTAAAACCATTTTTTTAGTAGAGTTTGTAAAAGGATTATTGATGGCAATAAAAGAAATGTTTAAAAAATCCAAAACCGTAAATTACCCATTTGAGAAGGGACCAATCAGTCCAAGAATGAGAGGAGAACACGCTTTAAGAAGATATCCTAACGGTGAAGAAAGATGTATCGCATGTAAATTATGTGAAGCTGTTTGCCCAGCCCAAGCTATAACTATTGAGTCAGCAGAGAGAGGCGATGGTAGTAGAAAAACCACAAGGTATGATATTGATATGCTTAAATGCATATACTGCGGATTGTGTCAGGAGTCATGCCCTGTTGAAGCAATAGTTCAAGGTCCAAATTTTGAGTTTGCAACAGAGACTAGAGAAGAACTTTATTACAATAAACAAAAATTATTGGACAATGGAGATAGATGGGAGTCTGTTTTAGCTAAGAATATAAAATTAGATAAACCTTATAGATGAAAGATAAATGCTAGTTCACTCAATTTTTTTTTATTTTTTTTCTGTTATAGCAATTTTTTCGTCACTAATGGTTATAACTTCAAGAAATACAGTTAACTCTGTTTTTTTTTTAATTTTAGATTTTATCTCTGTCGGTTGTCTTTTTATAATGGTTGGTGCTGAATTTTTAGGCATGATCATATTAATTGTTTATGTTGGAGCAGTAGCGGTATTATTCTTATTTGTTGTAATGATGCTAAATGTAGCTGAGCAGAAACAATCTTGGTTTATTGGTAAAAAATCTACGCATATTCCTACAGGATTAATTGTAAGTGTATTAATTTTACTTGAGTTGTTAGTTGTAGTAGGTGGTTGGAAATATAAAGACAACGTAATGTCTAGCAGTACTTTGAAATTATCAAATATTTCTAATACTCATCAATTAGGTTTAGTTATGTACACAGACTATATTTTATATTTTCAAATTGCAGGCATAATCCTACTACTCTCAATGATTGGAGCAATTTTATTAACTTTTAGACAAAGAAAAGGAGTAAAGAAACAAAGTTACTTTAACCAAATTTCCAGAAATCCATCCTCATCAATTGAACTTAAAGAGGTAGAGACAAATAAAGGAGTAAAAATTGATGCTTGAAATTGGGTTAGGTCACTATCTTTCCTTGGGGGCGATAATATTTTTTTTAGGTGTAATTGGAATTTTTTTGAATAGGAAAAATATAATTGTAATTTTAATGTCTATCGAACTAATATTACTTGCCGTTAATATTAATTTAATTTCATTTTCAATTTTTTCAGAAGATATAGTTGGTCAAATATTTACTATGTTAATTTTGACAGTGGCTGCAGCTGAAGCAGCCATAGGATTAGCTATTATTGTAATCTACTATAGAAATAAAGGCTCAATTAGAGTTGAAGACATTTATGGAATGAAAGGATAAATGGAATACGCTGTAATTTTTCTACCATTAATTGGAGCTATAATAGGTTTTCTAGGGAATTCAGTAATTAAATATTTTTCAGAAATTATTACTAGCTTATTGGTAAGCATTTCAGCAGTCTTATCTATTTTTATTTTTTGGAACGGCTTGCAAAATAATGTCTATGGAAATTATAAAGTATTTGAGTGGGTAAGTTCGGGTAATTTTGTAGCAAATTGGTCAATTAATTTGGATCCATTAAGCTCTGTGATGTTGGTAGTTGTT
The DNA here is from genome assembly GCA_902561585.1 of uncultured Pelagibacteraceae bacterium. Lineage (GTDB taxonomy): Bacteria > Pseudomonadota > Alphaproteobacteria > Pelagibacterales > Pelagibacteraceae > Pelagilacustribacter. The sequence goes on along the minus strand of CACEQK010000005.1, from coordinate 5,038 downwards.
ACTTTTGTTTCAGCTCTTGTACATATCTATTCAATTGGATATATGAGCCACGATCCTCACAAACCTAGATTTATGTCATATTTATCATTGTTTACATTTTCGATGCTAGTGCTTGTAGTATCTGATAATTTTTTACAATTATTTTTTGGATGGGAAGGTGTTGGTTTATGTTCTTATCTTTTAATTGGTTTTTGGTTTAAAAAGGAAAGTGCGAATAATGCGGCAATCAAAGCATTCATTGTAAATAGAGTGGGAGATTTTGGTCTAGCAATAGGAATTTTTCTCATATTCTTTTATTTCGGGACAATTAATTTTAAAGAAGTTTTTGATCTAGTTCCTCAATTTATAGAAAATAAATTAGTTTTTTTAGGGTTTGAGGCAAGTTTAATAACTTTAATTTGTTTATTCTTATTTATTGGAGCAATGGGAAAATCAGCTCAATTTTTATTACACACTTGGTTACCAGATGCGATGGAAGGACCAACACCTGTTTCAGCTCTAATCCATGCTGCAACAATGGTAACAGCAGGAGTTTTTTTAGTCGTCCGATGTTCACCTTTGTTTGAATATTCTCAAACTGCTTTAAACTTAGTAACCGTAGTTGGTATGATCACTGCAGTTTTTGCTGCCTCAGTGGCTCTTGTCCAAAATGATATTAAAAAAATTGTAGCTTACTCTACTTGTAGTCAACTTGGATATATGTTTTTTGCAGCTGGAGTGGGAGCGTATCATGTAGCGATGTTTCATCTTTTCACGCATGCTTTCTTTAAAGCTTTGTTATTTTTAGGATCTGGCTCTGTAATACATGCATTTAAAGATGAACAAGATATTCGAAATATGGGTGGAGTAAGAAAAAAACTTCCTTACACTTATGTGCTAATGTTAATAGGTACGCTAGCATTAACAGGCTTTCCTTTTTTATCTGGTTTTTATTCTAAAGATGCAATAATTGAATTTGCATATTTAAGAAATTCATCTTTAGGAAATTATGCTGCAACCGTTGGAATTTTTACAGCCTTTTTAACATCAATATATTCTTGGAGATTATTTTTCAAAACATTTCATGGTAGTTATAATAATAAAAATATTCCGATAGAAGATACCCACGAGTCACCATTAGTTATGCTGTTTCCTCTGTTGCTTCTTGGAATAGGTGCTGTATTTTCTGGATACTTATTTAAAGATACTTTCATTGGTCATCATAGTAACGATTTTTGGCAATCATCAATATTCTTCTTAAGCGAAATTAAACATGAGTCTATTCCACTTTGGTTTTTAATACTCACACCAACTTTAGTTGTAATTTCCATTCCTATTTCATTTTACTATTTTATTCAAAACACTGGAATTTTGGAAGAATTCAAAAATACTAATTTACCATTGTATAAATTTTTAATTAACAAATGGTACATCGATGAATTATACGATTTAATTTTTGTTAATCCCTCTAAAAAGATCGGATCTTTTTTTTGGAAAAAAGGAGATCAAGGGTTTATTGATAGGTTTGGACCTGATGGAATATCAAAAGTTATAAAAAAACTCTCAGATAAAGCAGGACTTTTTCAAACTGGATTCATTTATGATTATGCTTTTGTAATGTTACTGGGACTTTCACTTCTTCTTACTTATTTAATTCTAAATTAAAATGAACTTCCCAATTTTATCAACTTTAATATTTTTACCTTTAATAAGTTCTTTCTTTATATTCTTATCAAAAGGACAGAAAAATAATTACAGTGCAATTTATATTTCTTTATTTAGCAGTTTAGCCACTTTCATTTTATCTATATTTGTTTGGTATTCAATGGACTTTTCATCTTCGGAATTTCAATTTTTGGAAGAGCAGTCTTGGATAAATAATTTTATAAAATTTAAATTAGGAGTAGACGGTATTTCAATACTCTTTATTATTTTAACAACATTAATAACACCTATTTGTATAGTCTCTTGCATAAATAGTGTTAAAGACAGAATAAAAGAGTTTCTGATTGCAATTTTAGTTTTAGAAACTTTCATGATTGGTGTTTTTTGTTCATTAGATCTTGTTGTTTTTTATTTATTTTTCGAAGCAGGGTTAATACCAATGTTTTTAATTATAGGTGTTTGGGGCGGGCCTAGGAGAGTCTATTCAGCCTTTAAATTTTTCTTATTTACGCTATTAGGCTCAGTTTTAATGCTTGCCGCTATCATAGCTATTTACTGGATAACTGGAACAACTGATATAACTCAGATTTACGAGATCAAAATACCTAAAGAATATCAAAATTTACTGTGGTTAGCTTTTTTTAGTTCTTTTGCAGTAAAAATGCCTATGTGGCCAGTACACACTTGGTTGCCAGATGCACACGTAGAAGCACCAACGGCTGGATCAGTAATTTTAGCCGCTATACTTTTAAAAATGGCGGGTTATGGTTTTTTAAGATTTTCTGTGCCAATGTTCCCTTTAGCTTCCGAGTATTTTACTCCATTGATTTACACTCTAAGTATAATTGCAATTATCTACACCTCATTAGTTGCTTTGATGCAAGAAGATATGAAAAAATTAATTGCATACTCATCTGTAGCTCATATGGGATATGTAACGTTAGGAATATTCACTTTTACAAAACAAGGCATAGAAGGCAGTATTTATCAAATGATAAGTCATGGATTAATTTCAGCGGCTTTATTTTTATGTGTTGGAGTTGTTTACGACAGATTGCATTCAAGAATGATAAGCACTTATGGGGGAATAGTTAATTATTTACCAAAATATTCTTTTTTATTCATCGTTTTTGCTTTAGCTGGATTAGGTTTGCCTGGAACTACTGGTTTTTTAGGAGAGTTTTTAGTTCTAACCGGCGCGTTTCAAAAAAGTTATTTGGTGGCGATGTTAGCTACTTTTGGAGTAGTTCTTGGAGCAGCTTACATGCTTTGGCTTACAAAGAGAGTTATTTTTGGAGTTACTAATAATGAAGAAGTTAAAAAAATGCATGACGTTAATAAAACTGAAATTTGCATGCTAGGTATTTTAACTTTTTTAGTTGTAGTTTTTGGATTTTATCCAGCACCTTTACTAGAAACTTTTGATATTTCTGTAAATAATTTAATAAACAACTATGAAATGGCAATTAGTTCTGGAGCAATAGAATAAAATGTTAAATAATTTAAATATTTTACTACCTGAAATATTCTTAACTTTATCAATCTTTTCGACCTTGATGATTGGAGTTTTTATAAAAGAGAGTTTTAATTTAATTTTTAATTTAAGCTCAGCGATTATTCTTTTTACAATTGCTATAATTTTCAATAGTTCAAATGAAACAGAAAAAATATTTTTAGACAGCTTCACAAGAGATTCTTTTTCAAATTTTTTTAAAATTTTGATTTTAATAGCAAGTTTGTTTGTTCTTAATGCATCTAAAGTTTTTATAATTGATAATAAAATAGGGAAGTTTGAGTACCCGATAATAATTCTTCTATCAATCTTAGGAATGTTTTTTATGGTAAGTTCTAATGATATAATTTTATTTTATCTTGGTTTAGAGTTACAATCTTTATCTCTTTATATTCTAGCTTCTATTGATAGAGATAATTTAAGATCATCAGAGTCAGGTATAAAATATTTTGTACTAAGCGCCTTATCTTCAGGTCTATTATTGTATGGTTGTTCTTTATTGTATGGTTTTACCGGATCCACAAATTTTGACTTAATAGCAGATCAGTTAATTAAAGATAATACAGGTGCTGTTTTTGCTATGGTATTTGTTTTAGTCGGCCTTGCATTTAAAGTTTCGGCAGTTCCATTTCATATGTGGACTCCTGATGTATATGAAGGAGCGCCCACATCTATTACTAGTTACTTTGCAGTAGTTCCAAAGGTTGCTGGTTTAGCAGTATTGATCAAGTTTATGTTTATACCATTTTCAAATATTTTATCAGAGTGGCAATTAATAATTATTTTTATTTCAATTGCATCAATGATCTTAGGCGCAGTGGCAGCGATAGTTCAAAAAAATATTAAAAGATTATTGGCCTATAGTTCAATTGGACATGTGGGCTATGCTTTGGCTGGTGTGGCCACCGGAGTTACTTCTGGATATGAAAGTTCTATTATTTATATATCGATTTATGTAGTTATGAATATTGGAGCATTTTCTTGTCTTTATTTGTTAAAAAAAGATGGAGAGTACCGAGAAAACATATCGGATTTATCAGGATTATCAAAAAAACAACCTCTTTTAGCAATTTCGTTTTTAGTAATATTATTTTCTTTGGCAGGTATACCACCTCTTGCAGGATTTTTTGCAAAGTTTTATGTCTTCACTGCTGTCATAGAGCAAAAGATGTATGCCTTAGCAATCATTGGATTATTAACAACAGTAATCTCAGCTTTTTATTATTTAAGAATTATTAAAATAATTTATTTTGATGACAGTGCAATCTCTTTTGATCCAGTAAAAAATAATGTTGCAAAATTATCAGTTTTAATAAGTTGTGCAATTTTGATTACATTCTTTTTGTACCCAGCTATTTTAAACAATGTAGTAGATGCACTATTTATTAATTGATGAAAATTAAGTCATTAAAATTTAAAAGTGTTAATAGCACAAATGATATTGCATTAGACCTAATTAAAAGAAATAAATTTAAACCTACTCTAATTTCTGCAGAACAACAAATTAAAGGTAGGGGAACAATGGGAAAAAAATGGGTTTCCAAAAAAGGAAATTTGTATCTGACGATTTATTTCGAAATTAATCCAAAAAAAATTAACTTTAAACATTACGCAGTTCTTAATGCATATTTATTAAAATATATTATTAGGAAAAACTACTCAGATCAGGTTCAAATTAAATGGCCTAATGATTTATTGATAAAAAAAAAAAAAATTTGTGGAATCTTACAAGAAGTGCTCAAAAATAGAAAAAAAAACTTCCTTATAATTGGAATAGGCATTAATACAAATTTTAATCCGACAACTAAACAATTTAATTCAATTTCATTAAAAGATATAAGTAAAAAAAAAATTAATAACAAAAAGCTATTAGAAAATATA
>CACEQK010000004.1 GCA_902561585.1 uncultured Pelagibacteraceae bacterium | reverse complement strand
TCTCTTTATTTATCCAGTAATAAGGAATTATTTTTCGAAGAAAATATTTCTTACAGGAAATTAAATAACTTATCGTCAAAAAAGTCTATTAAAATAAATTGTGGAGTTAAAAATATTAAAAATTTTAAATTTAAGAATATCCCAAAAAATTTTTCTGATTATATTGTAAAAGAAACAATTAAAAACTTTAATATGAATTTTTCAAAAATAGAGGATTTAAAAAAAAAATTTTTAAAGTTTAAAATTAAAGATGTTCGGAGTGATATTGAAGATACTAAAATAGATAGTTTCATTGCTATCCATGCTGCTAAACTTTTAAAAATAGATGTAATTGGATATCAACACGGCTCAGATTACTGTGGAACTTCAAAAAGAGATATAGACCATAATTATTTAAGTTATCAATTTTGTGATAAATTTAAAAATTGGGGACACAGTAAACATTTCAAAAAAGATAAATTAAATATCTACAAAAAGAAAATTAGTTTTATAAAAACTGGATCACTGTCAGGTAAATATAGTGATAAATTCTTAAATTTTTCCATAGATGACTCAAATTCTAAAATCTTGTATGTGCCTTCAACTGTCAGAACAAATTACACTACGGCAAAATCAGTTCAAGACCCGATAAAACAATATTCAATTCAAAGAAGAATTATTGCTCTACTATCAAAAAAAAATAAGCAAAATAACTTTGTCTCATTACCGACATTTAATTACGAATTTTCTTTAGACAATTTTCCCCTTAGTCATTATTCAAAAGTGAGTGAGGTTAATAAATTATTTGGATCATTTAAAAATAATTTATTAAAAATTAAACCTAAAACACTTTTATTTGATAACTTTTCAACTCCTGTGTATGAGGCACTATCAACAAAATGCAACATATTAGTAGTAATGGATCAATTAAATTTACCTCCAAAAGAAGTTTTAAATAAATTGCAAAAACGAGTACATATAATAAATAATTTAAAAAATTTAGAGGACAATTTGGTTAATTTAATAAAAAAAAAGATAAAAAAAAATAATGATTTTAAAAATGCATTTTATTTCAAATAAATTTATATGAAATTATCGATTTCAAACATGAAAGTTGTAATTTTAGCAGGAGGACTTGGTACAAGATTATACGAGTTAACAAAGGTAATACCAAAGCCGATGGTTGCTATTATAGGCAAACCTATAATTCACAGAATTATAGATCATTATGTATCTCATGGCTTTAGAGATTTTTACATTGCCTTGGGTTACAAAGGGGAAATTATAAGAAACTATTTTAAAAAAATAAAAATTAATAAAAAAATATCTATTAAATGTGTGGATACTGGACAAAAAACCATGACAGGTGGAAGACTGAAGAGACTCAAACCTTATTTAAAAGACACTTTTATGGTTTCTTATGGCGATAGTCTTTCCAGCGTTAATTTAAAAAAAGTACTTGCAAACCATAAAAGAAAAAAAAAACTTGTATCATTAACGGCAGTAAGACCTCCTGCAAGATTTGGTGCAATAAAGATAGTTAGAGATAAAGTAAAATATTTTCGAGAAAAAAATAGTTTAGATGAGGGCTGGATAAATGGTGGTTATTTTGTAATGGAACCAAAATTTTTAAATTTAATAAAGAATGATAAAACTTTTTTAGAAAAAGAGCCATTTATTAAAGTTACCAAAAAAGGTCAACTGGTGGCATATAAACATTATGGTTTTTGGCAATGCATGGACTCACTTAGAGATAAAGAAATTTTAGAGCAAAAAATAAAAAATAAAGAACACATTGAATAAAAAAATTCTTATAACTGGTGGAACTGGTTTCATAGGATATCATTTGGCAAAAAAATGTATCGAAATGAATTGGGATGTAACCAGTATATCAACTAAAAATCCTCCAAAGATAAGAAGGTTAAAAAATATTAAATATATTAAATGTGACATAAGTAATGAAGTTTTAATAAAAAAAAAAATTAAACTTGATTATAATTATGTGGTCAATTTAGCTGGTTATGTTGATCACTCAAATAAAAAAAAAACATTTAAAAGTCATTTTATTGGAAGTAAAAATTTAGCAATACATTTTAAAAACTCTAAAATCGAAAAATTTATTCAAATCGGTTCGTCTGTTGAATATGGGAAACAAAAATCTCCCCAAAAGGAAAAAAAAAAAAATAAGCAAAAAACATATTCGATTTATGCCAAATCAAAGCTGCTTAGTACTAAATTCTTGTTAAATCTAAATAAAAAAATAAATTTTCCTGCCACAATTTTGAGATTATATTTGGTGTATGGCACTCATCAAGATATGAACAGAGTAATTCCTATAACAATTATCAATTCGTTAAAAAATAAAAATTTTGATTGTTCTTCAGGTGAACAGTATAGGGATTTTTTAAATGTAAGTGATGCAATTGATGCAATAATAAAAGTATTAAAAAAAAAGAAAACATCAGGTAAAATTTATAATCTTGGTAGCGGAAGGCCAATTAAAATTAAAGATGTGATAAATAGAATTTGCAATCAAACAAGGGGCGGTAAGCCGTTATTTGGAAAAATAAAACCCAGAAAAGATGAGATACAAAACCTACACCCTAATATAAACAAAATCTCAAAGGAAATTAATTGGAAGCCTAAAGTTAATCTTGATCAAGGGTTAAGAAAAACAATAAAATTCTACAAAAAAAATTATAAATTGATTAAATGAGAAAATTTTTTAATTTTTGGCTCTTAATAACAAGAAAAGAAAAAATTAGCTTTTTCTTTATTGTTTTTTTTTACATTTTTCAGGCACTACTTGAAATGATCGGTATCGCAGCTGTTCTTCCCTTTGTTACTTTTTTACTTAAACCAGAAGCTCTATCAGATGTTCCAATAATTTCTGAATTTATAAATTTTAAAGATATTCAATTTGAGGGAAATATTATAATAATTTTATGTATAATATTTTTTATAGTATTTCTTTTAAAAAATTTGTTCATTTTATTTACAAATAAATTAACCTTTAGTTATGTTTTTTTGGTAAGAAAAAGATTATTTCAAGATCTATTAAATAAGATAATTCATCAAAATTATATCTTTTTTATAGATAATGGATTTTCAAAAATTTCTAATATATTAAATACTGAGGTAAATAATTTTTCAGTTAACATTATAAGACCAATAATTAATTTAACTAGTGAAATCTTAATTTTATTGGCGATTTTCTTTTTAATATATGTCACTGGTTATTTAAATGGACTAATATTTATTTTGCCATTTATATTATTAATAGGGGCAATTCTAAAAATTATTAATAGGTCAATTAAAAAATGGTCCAATCAAAGGATTATTAGTAATGAAAAATTAATTAGTCTTAAGTTGAATTTAATTCATGGTATCAAGGAAGTATTGATCTATGGAAAGGTAAATAAAATTTTTGGACAAATTTCTTCAGTTTTAAAAAATTTAAAAGATGTAGATACTAAAAATAACTTTGTCATTCATCTACCAAAGATATTTTTAGAGCAATCACTTATACTTATTTTCATTTTTATAATTTTAATTTTGGATTATTCAGGCCAGTCTTACGAAAGTATAATTATAACTCTAAGTTTTTATCTTGTTGTTTCTTATAGACTTGTTCCATCATTTAATAAAATTTTTGCAGCATACCAATCTTTAAAATATGGCCAACCCTCTATACCAAAAATTTTAGAATTTCACGACTTAAAAGAAAAAAATTTGTTTTTTAAAAATAACATTCATCTGCCATTTAACAAAACAATCGAATTAAAAAATATTGATTTTAATTATACAAATGAAAAAAATTTAATAAAAAACCTTAATTTAAAAATTAATAAATTTGATTTTATTGGAATTTATGGGGAAAGTGGATCTGGGAAAACTACTTTAATCAATATTTTAATTAATCTTTTAAAAATAGATAAAGGAAAAATTCTTGTTGATGAAAATGAAATTAATAATTTAGAAATTTCTAGAAAATATATAAATTTATTTTCAATAGCTTCTCAAGATACTTTTTTAATCGAAGGTACAGTAAAAGATAATATTATTTTTGGTTCAGGCTCAAATTTTTCTGAAAAGAAAATGAAAGAATCAATTAAATTTGCAAGATTAGAAAAATTTATAGAAACCTTGGATAGAGGCGTTGATACTTTTATAGGCTCATCGATTAAGCAACTTTCATCTGGTCAAAAACAAAGAATTGGCATCGCAAGGTCAATATACTGTGACAGAGAAATATTTATATTTGATGAAGCAACTAATGCTTTAGATAAAGAAAATGAAAAAATAATAATTGAAAATATAAAAAAACTTAAAACAAAAAAAACAGTAATAATTATTTCTCATAGATCGGATAACCTTAATATTTGTGACAAGATTTATATGGCAAATGATGGAATATTAATAAAGAATAAATAAATTTTATGAAAAAAGTCATTATTATCCCTGCTAGATTTAATTCATCTAGGTTTCCAGGAAAACCCCTAGCAAAAATTTATAAAAAAGAAATGATATTAAGAGTTTTAGAAATCTGTAGTGGTGTTTTAAATAAAAAAAAAATATTTGTAGCAACAGATAATAAAAAAATAAAAAAGTTTGTAGAAGTCAATAAATTTAATGCAATAATGACCTCTCCCAATTGTCCAACTGGCACAGATAGGATTGCAGAGGCAAATAATAAAATTAAATCAAAAATTATTATTAATGTTCAGGGTGACGAACCCACAATTAAAAAAGCAGATATTAAAAAGATAATTGATGCAAAAAAAAAATTTCCCAATCATGTAATCTGTGGATATACAGCAATCTCCAAAAAAAATAATGAAAAAAACACCAATGTACCAAAAGTAGTCTTAAACAATAAATCTGAACTCGTTTACATATCAAGATCTGTTATCCCAGGAAAAAAGGAAATCAAAAAAAAAATAAATTACCTCAAACAAGTATGTATTTATGCTTTCAATAATTATCAATTAAAAAGATTTAAAGATTTTGGAAAAAAAAGTAATTTAGAAAAATTAGAAGACATAGAAATCTTAAGATTTTTTGAGCTAGGCATACCAATAAAAATGATACTCTTATCCAAATCAAGTATAGCAGTTGACACAAAAAGTGATATTAAAATAGTAGAAAATTTTTTAGAAATAAAAAATAAAAAATAAAAGATAAAAAATAAAAATGAAAAATTTTATATTTAAAAAAAAAAATATAAATATTATAGAACGTATTAGAATTCCTGAAAATAGAGATCTTGCCAAAGGCACCAGGCTAAATAGGAATGAGAGAGTAGAAAATTTCGAAAAAAATATTCTATTAAAAATATTCAAGAATAGTAAAGACTATGATTTAGGAAAATATCCTGATCAAACTCAAATATATAATATCTTATCAAATTTTTTAAAATACAAAAAAGAAAATATTTTAATTACATCGGGAATAGATGGAAGTATCAAAAGTATATTTGAAATTTTTACTAATCATGGAGATAATGTTGCTGTTTTAAGTCCTACATATGCAATGTATGCAGTATATAGTAAATTATTCAAAACAAAAATTATAAATATCGGATATAAAAATTTTAAGTTAGAAAAAAAATTATTATACAAAATAATAAGTGATGGAAAAATAAAAATACTTTTTATTCCAAACCCTAATCAACCAATTGAAGACAATATTTCTCTTAAAGAGATGAGAAAAATATCAAGATTATGCAAAAAGAAAAAAATTTTACTAATAGTGGACGAAGCATATGAGATGTTTGGGTCCGAAACTTCAGCTAAATTATGTTTACAAAATGAGCATGTCATTGTTTTGAGAACTCTATCAAAAGCTTTTGGGTTACCCTCTATAAGATTTGGATATGTTTTGGCTCATCGTAATATGATTAAAATTTTAAATTCATATAGATTGTCTTATGAAAGCAATTATTTGACTGATAAAGTCGTCAGTTATTTTATAAAAAACTTTAATAAGATTAAAAAATACAATGAGAAAGTTATTAAAGGAAGAAACTATTTCAAAAATAATCTTCAAAACATAGGAGTAGAGGTAATTGGTGGAAAAGCAAATTTTCTATTGATATGTTTCAAAAAGAAGCAAATATTTAATAACGTTCTTAAAAAATTTAAAAAATTTAAGATTTATGTTAAGTCAAATTATTCAGGAGATTTAGAAAATTGTATATTAGTGACATGCGGTTCAATAAAAACAATGAAAAAACTTTTTAAGATAATTAAATTAGAGATCTTAAAATGAATATAATCGTTACAGGTGGAAGTGGTTTTTTAGGTTGTAATCTAGCTAAAAAATTTTTATCAAAAGGTCATCATGTTACCACTTTAGATATTAATGTTTCCAAATACAAATTTAGAAAAGAAATATTAAAAAAAACAAAATTTTTTAAAACAAACATTACTTCAATTGAATCATTAAAAAAAGTTAAAGTAAAACCTAATTCAGTTTTACTTCATTGCGCTGGACAACCATCAGCAGCGCTTTCATTTAAAAATCCACAAGATGATTTAAAAAAAAATATTTTAGGCATGATAAATATCATAAACTTCGCAAGTATGAAAAAAATTAAAAAAATTGTCTTCGCATCCTCTTTTAACGTTTATCAAGAAAACAAATTAACACCAAAATTAAAAGAGACATCTAATTGTGATCCTAAGTCATTGCTTTCTATTTCAAAGTTTGCTGCTGAAAATTATTTAAAAATTTACGCTTCTCATTTAAACATAAAGTGGAATATTTTAAGAATGTTTAATGTTTATGGCCCTGGCCAAGACCCAAATAATCCAAATCTAGGAATGATAAGTATTTTTCTCAACATGGCTAAGAATAATCCAACATTAAATGTTAAAGGAAGTTTAAAAAGGTTTCGCGATTTTATATATATAGATGATGTGGTTGAAGCCTGGTATAAAATTGCTTTAGATAAGAAAAATTTTAACAAAATTTATAATTTAGGCTCGGGTTCAAAAGTAACTTTAATCCAACTATTTAAAATAATTTCTGATACAATTAATAAGAAACTAAATATTAAAGTTAGAAAAGGTACTCCAGGTGACTTTTTAGGCTGTTATTCGGATATCTCAAAAATAAAAAAAGATTTAAAATTTTTTCCAAAAACTAATTTAAAAATAGGATTGAAAAAGTTTGATATCTGGCTTGATGAAAATAAAAAATAATATGTATATGAAAAATAATATCAAGATCTTAGATTGCACTTTTAGAGACGGTGGTTATTACAATAATTGGGATTTTTCAGATAGTCTAGTAAAAAGATATGTTAAAAGCATTAACGACTCAAACGTTGATATTGTTGAAGTTGGATTTAGATTTTTAACAAAAAATAATTTTGGGAAATTTAGCATTACTAATGAAAATTTAATAAAAAAATTAAAATTTAAAAAAAATTTATCGTTAGCAATTATGATAAATGGTGCTGACTTTTTACATGAAAAAAATCATAAAAAATTAATTAAAAAACATTTTATAAAGAAAAAATTTTCTAAGATTTCAATTATAAGAATTGCAGCACATTTGAAAGATATTGATAAATTAATTCCATATATAAAAATTCTAAAAAATTATGGATACAAAATGATTCTAAACTTGATGCAAATTGATAGAGTAACTAATAGAGAATTGAAAAAAACTCTTGCAATTTTAGAAAAAACCAATGCAGTAGATGTCTTTTATTTTGCAGATTCATTCGGAAATTTAAATCCAAAGAGCATAAGAAGTATATGTAGAGTAATTAATAATAATTGGAATAGAGATTTTGGTTTTCATGCGCATGACAATTGTGGTCTTGCATTTAAAAATTGTTTAACGGCGAATGCGGAAGGCGCAAAATGGATTGATAGTACCATTCAAGGAATGGGAAGAGGAGCGGGAAATTTGAAAACGGAGGAAATATTGAAATATCTTTCATCAAATAAAATAAACAATTATAATTTTTCTACTATTGAAAAATTAGCTAAAACAGATTTTCAAAAGCTAAAATTAAAATATAACTGGGGCAAATCTCACTTCTATTATCTTTCAGCTAAAAAAAATATCCATCCAAGTTATATCCAAGTAATTCTCGCTGATAAAAGATATAACAAAAAAGAAATTGTAAAGATAATAAATCAACTTTCTAAGATTAAATCTAGTTCATTTAATCCAATCAGATTACAAAATATTGTAAATGACAAATTAAATTTCAGAGATTGTTGGAATGCAAAAGAATGGTGTAATAAAAAAAATATTTTAATTTTAGGGCAAGGAAATTCAATTAAAAAAAATCATAATAAAATAATAAATTTCATCAAAAAAAAGCAATGCCAAGTTCTTTCATTAAACATAAATAAGCATATTAATGATAAATATATAAAATATTATTTAGCATGTAATGAGTCTAGAATTATGATTGACTATAAAAAATATCTTAATTTTGCTAATAAAACTATCTTACCAGAAACAAGAGTTAATAAATTAATGCAAAAAAAATTTCCAAAAAAAATAAAAAATTATGGCATGATTGTAAAACGTGAGAGATTTAAACCATTCGGGAAATACTGTGAAATTCCAAATAATTTAGCGATAAGTTATGCACTGGCCTTATGCCATATAGGAAAAGCTAAAAATATTTTTCTTGCAGGATTTGACGGGTATAAAAAAAGAAAAAATTTAGATTTGGAGATGAATGATTTTTTATTATTTCTTAAAAAGCATCACTCTTATGTTAAATTAAAAAGCATTACTCCTACAAGTTACAATCTTAAAAAAATATAAAAGAAAAATATAATAAAAAATATTGTTAATTAATTAAAAAATAATGTCTAGAATTTATTATGATCAGGAAAAAATTTTAAGAAGAATAAGGAAACTTTTTTTTAGTAAAAACAAATTAGATAAAGAAAAATCATTAAGTGAATTTTATTACTTTGCTAGCTGGTCAGATAATTATGGCAAATGGTGTTTAAAAAAAATATTAGGCTTAAACACAAATTTTTTAGAAGAAATATATAATTATTTAAGATTTGCTTTAGAATATTCTATTAAAGACAGTTTACACTATATAACAAAAGGAAAAATCTTAGGAGATAAATATAAGAATTTAATTATTACTTATTCAAATTCAGAAAATTTAGAAAAAAAAAAGTTATTTGATCAATATTTTTCTACTGAGATAAATTCTTCAAAAAAAACACTTTGGATAATAATAAATTTTGATAAAAAAAATTTTAATTTGAGATCCATGAGTAATGTAATTGTAATCCAAAAAAATGAAAAAATTTTTTTTCTATTTAACCCAAGATTTTATTTTTTATTCTTCAAAAACTTAGTTTTAATAACATTCTTTAAGAAGAAAATTTTTGACTATCTTTTTTTCAATTATATGAATTTAACAATAAAAAAAATTTTAAATAAAAATAAAATATCAAATGTCTATATGCCTTTCGAGTCTAAACCCCATCAACATGCGATCATCAAAACACTAAAAGAAAATAATAAGAACATAAAAGTTTTTGGCTTTATTCATTCTACATTGTCACCATTACCCACAGATTATTATTTTAAAAAGTATTATGAGCCAGATAAGTTAGTAGCTAATGGAGAATCTCAGAAAAATATTTTGGAACACCATTTAGCATGGCCCAAAAAAAAACTTATACTTAAAAATTCTTTTAGATTTCAAAAAAAAAATAAAAAAAAATTTTCTAACAAAATTTTCTTATCATACTCAATTGGAGATCCAAAAAAGGCTTTTTTAAAAATCAGACATTTGATTAATAATATTTTGAAGATTAAATTTTCATTTAAAGTTATAAATCATCCTTTTATGAAATATTCTTCTTCTCATAAAAAATTGATTGAGAATATAAATCACTTAAAAAAAATATCCCACTTAAAAAAAAATAACGGTGAAAGTATAGTAGTAGGTGTATCTACTGTCATTTTAGAGATACTTGAAAATGGCAAAGATGTTTTTCACATATGTGAGGATCCCATATTTCATGTCCCATCTAATAAAATTTGGAAAAAAATCATCGTAAAAAAAATAGATAAAGGTATTTATCATTACAGCCTAAAATATAAAGGTTCTCTTATCAAATTTGGAAAAAAAAATTCATTTAAAAAAAGTTTTGATATTTAAATTAGTTGAAAAATTAAATATATTTAATAAATTAAGATTAATTGATACGATAAATTATGTCCTTAAAAGAATATAAAAAGCATGGTTACTTAATAATTAATCAAATTTTAACTAATGACGAGGTAGAATTAATTAGAAATGATTTAGATTTAGAATTTGATAGGAACAAAAAAGAAGTCTTATTTATAAATGAATTTAAAAATGAAAAATTAATTAAAAAATTATTAAACATTTACAAAAATCATATTTTAGTAAGTGTTAAAGAAGAATTAGAACAAAAATCAAAAACGAAAATTACCGTTTTACCAAATTTTTTAGTTCAAAAAAATTATCATGTTGATTTGAGACAATTTCATGGATGGCACAGAGATTGTGGTGGTGAACTAAGGTATGAATACTGCAATAATATTCTTGCTAAGGAAAATTATTTTTTTTCTAAAATTGGATTATATTTACAAGAAAATACAGATTATGGAGGCAGTATTGATATTATAAAATCCTCTCATAAAAATTTTACAAAGTTTAAAATTTTATTAAGAAAAATCAAAAGTATTCCTTTAAAAATAATAATGTTAATACATAAAAATTTTAGAAAAATTTATAATTTCATTCCAGAAAAATTTTTTATGTTTTTTTTAAATGCGAAAAGACTTTATCCTGATATAGGTTCAGCAGTTATTTTTGATAGTCGTATTGTACATCGAGGTAGTCCAATTTCTAAAATAAAATTAAGTGAGATTAAATATAAAAAAGGATCTTACCAAGCTATCACGCCTGAGAGTGTTACTAAATATTCAATATACTGTCATTTCGGATCTGCTGATGGTATGGATTCCTATTTATTTGATAGATCGAAAAGAAAAGGAGATTTTATTTCTATGTCAAATAATGAGATTAAATCATGGATAGAGCAAATAGAATTCATTTCTAAATATGATCAAGGTTTAGCAAATCAGATAAATTTGATATTCAATCCCATAAAAATAAAATATCAAAAACCTGCTTTATAACTTTAAAATTTCTTGTTCTTCCAGTATCTTCAAAATTATCAATTTAAAGTTTCAATTACTCTAAGTAAAATAAGGTACGCATTTAAATAATTAGTTTATGAAAAAAAATTTTTTCTTAGTAAGCGTTATAGTTAATTGTCACAATGGAGAGAAATATTTAAATCGTTGTATACGAAGTATTTTATCTCAAACTTATAAAAATTGGGAAATAATTTTTTGGAATAATCTTTCCTTTGATAATAGTGAAAAAATAATTAAATCATATAGAGATAAAAGAATAAAAATATTTAAATCCAAAAAATTTTTAACTCTTTACGAAGCAAGAAATAAGGCAATAAAGAAGGCGAAGGGTAATTATATTTGTTTTCTAGACGTAGATGATTATTGGAATAAAAATAAATTGAAAAAACAAATCAATTTTTTTAAAAAGAATAAATCGTACGACATAGTTTATTCTAACTTCTATACAGTGCGTGATAAGAAAAAAAAAATTGCATATAATTCGAATTTACCAAGTGGAAGAATTACTAATAAAATACTTAAAAACTATTGCATTGGTATTTTAACAGTATGCATTAAAAGAAATATTTTGATAAAAAAAAAATTTAACAAAATGTATAACATAATTGGTGATTTTGATTTTTTCTTAAAAATAAGTCTTAAAAATAAAATTGGGTGTATCCAAGAAGGCTTGGCTTATTATCAAATACATAAAGAAAATTTTTCAAAAAAAAATATCAAACTTTTCATTAATGAACAAAAAAGCTGGATAAAAAAAAATGAGAGCTTATTTAAAAAGCAAGGGTTTAGTTTAAAATATCAAAAAATAAATCTTATAAAATTGAAGTTTAAAAAATATTTAAGTACTTTCGGGCGTGTAGTTCAGTGGTAGAACGCTACGTTGACATCGTAGAGGTCATAAGTTCAATTCTTATCACGCCCACCAAAAATTTGGCTTTTACATTAAAAAATAAAGTAATATAAATTTATAATTAAATTTAGAAATCAGTTTAAAATGGTAATTAAAAAAAATAATTATTTTCATGATGGCTTTAAATCTGAAGAACATAAAAAAAATTTTGATGTTTGGAATAAAATGTCAAATAATTATTTTAGATATGTATTTTCATCATTTGAGGAAAACAAGTATCTTCTTAATTACCAAAGTGAAAAAAATGAATTTACTATATTAGACTATGGTTGTTCAAGCGGATACCTTAAGAGATTTTTAAATTTTTTTTACGGAAAAAATTATACTTATAGTGGTTATGATATTTCAAAAGAGTCGGTTAATTTAGCAAAAAAACTTTATGGAGAAGAAAATTTTTTTAGCGAAGATGAATATTTGCAAAATAATGATTTAAGAAAAAAAAAATATGATATTGTTTATTCTAGAGATACAGTTCTTCACCAAAAAGAACCTTGGAAATTTATTGATGAGCTTGTTTCAAAAGTAAAAAAAAAATTAATTTTAAGATTAAGAACTAGAAATAAAGGTGACACAATTTTAGACATTCAAAATAATTACCAGGTATATGCAAACGAAAGTAAGATTCCTTATTTAGTTTTAAATTATGACGAATTAATACAATATTTAAAAAAACTTAATTTTAAGTTTATAGTCACAAATAGGTCTACAACTATCTTAGGAGGTAAATATAATAGATATCTGGATAAATCTTTATATCTTAAGGAAACGGAAGGCGCCGAAACCTCTATCTTAGCAAGTTTTGAGAAAAATTTAAATCAAAAGAGTTTAATTGAAACTTATAATTTAGAGGGTCATAAGTATCTAAAGGAAAAATATTTTAAAACTCTTTTTTATAAAATTTTAAACAGACTTAAAATATAAAAATCTTTCTATAATTAAATTTTTGAATTTTGGTATTTAGTTTATAATCCTTTGAAAGCTATAGTTGATTAACGTATTAAGTTATTCGTTTTGATTGAACCAATGATCAACATTCACAGCTATTTATGAAAGAAATATTAACTATTTACATTTAGCATTTTAAATATTATACAGTTCCCGCCTGGTAATTATTGCGAAGGGGCCACACCCGATCCCATCCCGAACTCGGAAGTTAAGTCCTTCAGCGCCGATGGTACTTTGTCTTAAGATATGGGAGAGTAGGACATTGCCAGGCTTTATAAATTTATGAAAATAGCTAGTTCATTAAAATCATTAAAAAAAAGAGACCTTAATTCTAAGCTAGTGAAGCGTAGAGGTAAACTTTACGTAATAAATAAAAAAAACCCTAAATTCAAAGCTCGTCAAGGTTAAAGATGAGCAAAAACGATTTTAAAGAAACTTACAACGGTTTTATAAAGTTAGTATTGTGGGGAACAATCGCAGTTATTGCAATATTAGTAATACTAGCAATAACATTGCTTTAAAATCTTAAAATTAAAAAATGATAGTTGGCTCAATTAAAGAAAATACAGCATTAGAAAAAAGAGTTTCGATCACTCCTGAGTCTGCAAAAAATCTTATTGGTCTCGGGATAAAAGTATGTGTTGAAAAAGGATATGCACTTCACCTCGGAATTGATGATAAAGAATATAACGATATTGGAGTTGAGATAAAAGTGTCATCAAAAGAAGTGTTAAATTCAAGTGACTTAATTACGAAAGTAAATTGTCCATCGGAAGATGAAATTGAAATTTTGAAAGATAATTCAATTTTAATTGGAATGCTTAATCCATCAAAAAATAAAAACCAAATTGATAAAATTATTAATAAAAAGATTAAGCCTTTTTCTTTAGAATTATTGCCTAGAATTACAAGAGCTCAATCAATGGACGTTTTATCTTCCCAATCTAATTTGGCTGGATATAGAGCAGTTGTTGATTGTGTTGCAGAATTTGAAAAAGCTGTGCCTATGATGATGACAGCAGCAGGAACTGTTCCAGCAGCTAAAGTTTTGGTTATTGGAGCAGGTGTAGCAGGTTTACAAGCTATTGCTACCGCTAAAAGATTAGGCGCGATTGTTTCAGCAACAGACGTAAGAGCAGCATCTAAAGAACAAGTAGAAAGCTTAGGTGGTAAATTTTTAACAGTTGAACAAAACGAAGATATGGAAACTGCTGGCGGATACGCAAAAGAAGCATCAGATGAGTATAAAAAAAAACAAGCAGAAATGATGAAAGAAGCTCTTAAAAAAAATGATATAGTTATATGTACAGCATTAATTCCTGGAAAACCTGCTCCAAGAATACTAACGGAGGATTTAGTTAAACTTATGAAGCCTGGGTCAATTGTTTATGATTTAGCAGCAGAACAAGGAGGAAACTCTGCATTTTCAGAAGCAGGCAAAATTAATTCAGTAGATGGGATAAAGATAATAGGAGTTAAAAATTTAATGAATAGCTTACCACTTACTGCCTCAAGCTTATATGCTAAAAACTTATTTAGTTTTATTCGCAACTTGTATAGTAAAGAGAAGAAAGATTTTAAAATTAATTTAGAAGACGAAATAATAGAAAAATCATTAATCAAAAGAGTTTAATTATGGAAATAGATCCGTTTATATTTAGATTAAGCATTTTTATTTTATCGATCTTTATTGGTTATTATGTTGTATGGAGTGTTACCCCATCACTTCATACTCCATTAATGTCGGTCACTAATGCTATTTCATCAGTTATTATTGTAGGTGCTATCATTGCAGCTTTAGCAGGAACTTCCGAAAGTATTTTTAATACATCGAGTATCTTTGGATTTATAGCTATTATTTTAGCAGCAATAAACATTTTTGGTGGCTTCTTGGTGACTCAAAGAATGCTTCAAATGTACAAGAAAAAGAAAGATAAAAAGAAATGATCTCAGCTAATCTAGCAGCAATTTTTTATTTAGTATCTGGAATATTATTTATTCTTGCGCTTAGAGGATTATCATCACCAGATACATCTAGACAAGGAAACTACTTTGGAATTGCTGGAATGATAATTGCAATCGTAGTGACATTCCTATCAATTGGAAATTTTTCAACATCTATAGTTTATGTAGTTATATTTTTAGTAATCGGTGGAGCAATCGGTGCTTTCATAGCTTTTAAAATTCCGATGACTGCAATGCCAGAATTAGTAGCTGGTTTTCATAGTTTAGTAGGTTTGGCAGCAGTTTTTGTCGCAATTGCAGCTTTTTTAAATCCCGCAGCTTTTAATCTAGGAAATGTCGGCGATATAAAATTAGCGAGTCTTATTGAAATGTCTATTGGAGCGGCAGTAGGAGCGATAACTTTTTCAGGTTCTATAATAGCTTTTTTAAAATTAAGAGGAATAATGTCTGGTGCTCCTATTACATTTAGCGGTCAGCATATTTTAAATTTGATACTTGGAATAGGTATATTTGTTTTAATTTTTTATCTATGTAAAACTCAATCTACAAATATTTTTTGGACTGTAATTATAATCTCATTTCTTGTCGGAGTTTTATTAATTATCCCTATAGGGGGAGCAGATATGCCTGTAGTAATTTCAATGCTTAATTCTTATTCTGGTTGGGCTGCAGCAGGTATAGGTTTTACATTAGAGAATACTGCTTTGATTATAACAGGTGCTCTTGTCGGATCTTCTGGAGCAATACTTTCATATATAATGTGTAAAGCCATGAACAGATCTTTTGTAAGTGTAATTCTAGGTGGTTTTGGAGCAGACAATTCTACTGATGATAAAAAAGAAAAGAAAGATCAAAAGCCAGTTAAAAGTGGTAACGCAGAGGATGCAGCTTTTTTAATGAAAAATGCCTCATCTGTAATTATAGTTCCAGGGTACGGTATGGCTGTAGCCCAAGCTCAGCACGCTCTTCGAGAGATGGTAGATAAATTAAAAAAAAATGATATTAAAGTTACTTACGCTATACACCCTGTAGCTGGAAGAATGCCTGGCCATATGAATGTTTTATTAGCTGAAGCAAATGTTCCTTATGATGAAGTTTTTGAATTAGAAGATATAAATAACGATTTTGCTAATTCCGATGTTGCATTTGTAATTGGAGCAAATGATGTAACAAATCCTGTAGCAAAAACAGATCCAAAAAGTCCAATATTCGGAATGCCAGTGCTTGATGTTGAAAAATGTAAATCTGTTTTATTTGTTAAAAGAAGTTTATCACCAGGGTATGCCGGTATAGATAATGAACTCTTTTATAAAGATAATACTTTAATGTTGTTTGCAGATGCAAAAAAGATGACAGAAGACATAGTTAAAAATTTAGATTAATGAAAACAAAAATCTTTTGTGACATTGCTGATTATAAGACAATTAAATTTTTTAATAATAAGTCTTTGGTTGATGGCTTTACGACTAATCCAAGTTTAATGCGATTAGCTGGAGCCAAAAATTACAGAAATTATTCTCTTAAAATTTTAAAGGTTTGCAAAAAAAAACCAATTTCATTTGAAGTATTTGCAGATAATTTTAAAGATATGCTGAGGCAAGCTTATGAAATTAATTCTTGGGGTAAAAATGTTTACGTAAAAATTCCAGTTGTAAATTCTAAAGGAGTATTTACAGGACCGGTTATCAAAGAATTAAGTGATAAAGGAATTAAACTCAACATAACTGCAGTTTACACATTCGAGCAAACTGAGAAGATTTTTAAAAAATTAAATAAAAAAACAAAATCAATAATTTCGATATTTGCAGGCAGAATGGCTGATAAAGGTAAAGACCCTCTTCCGATATTCAAAAAAAGCATCTTTTTGACTAAGAAAAATAAAAATATCGAAATTCTTTGGGCTAGTACGAGAGAAGCTTACAACTTTGTTCAAGCAAAACAATTAAATTGTAATATAATTACAATGCCACCAAAAGTTATAAATCAAATTACAGGATTTGGTAAGAGTTTCAAATCTATGACACTAGATACTGTTAAAGGTTTTCTAACAGATAGTAAAAAATCAAGATTCAGTCTTTAAGAGGCCCTGGCTCTTGATTGCCTTTTTCTCTCATGAGGATCTAATATTAGCTTTCTAAGTCTGCAAGATTTTGGTGTTATCTCTAAAGCTTCATCTGTATTAAGCATACTTAGCTGTTCGGCTATAGCCATCTTTCTTACTGGTGTTAAAACTACATTTTCATCAGTTCCTTGAGTCCTCATATTTGTAAGTTTTTTTCCTTTTAAAACATTAATTTCCAAGTCACCACTTTTTGAGGAAAGGCCTACTATCATCCCTTCGTATACTGGATCATTATGTGTCACAAACATTTCACCTCGAGCTTGTAGATTGAAAATAGCAAAGGCAACTGCTTTACCATTTTCCATGGAAATTAAAGCACCGTTTCTTCTTCCTTCCATATCTCCAGTGTATTCTTTATAAGAGTGAAAAATTCTATTTATTACGCCAGTACCTTTTGTTAATGTTAAAAATCTACTTGTGTAACCCATCAATCCTCTAGTTGGCGCATGAAAAATTAATCTTTTTTTATTTTTTCCAGTATCCTTAAGATCAATTAATTTACCTTTTCTTCTATTCATAGAGTCTATAATTCTTGATGAAAATTCTTCGTCTAGATCCATTGTTATTTCTTCGATTGGCTCCATTTTATTACCTTGATCATTTTTTTTAATTAAAACTTTCGGCGGGCTTACGGTCATTTCGAAACCCTCTCTTCGCATCTGTGTTAAAAGAATCTCTAACATCAACTCACCTCGACCACTTATAACGAAAGCATCTTTATTTTCATTTTCTTCAAAGTTGATCCCAACATTGTTTTCAGCTTCCAGAATTAATCGATTCCTTATTTGAGTACTTGTTAATTTTTCCCCTTCCGTCCCTGCTAAAGGAGAAGTATTTACGGTAATCGTTATTGACATAGTAGGTGGGTCAATAGGGGTTGCATTAATCGGATCGTTTATTTCTAAATCGCAAATTGTATCAGCAACATTAGCTTTCTCTAAACCTGCAATAATTACTATATCTCCAGCCTCACCTTGTTCGATAGGAACTTTTTTTGTTCCCTCATATCTAAAAATTTTTGTAAGTCTTCCTTCATCAACTTTTTTTCCACTTAGGTCTATCGCTTTAATTAGCTGATTTGCTTTTGCAGTTCCTTGAGCAATTCTTCCTACTAAGCTTCTTCCTAAAAAACTGTCGGCATAAAGGAGCGTAGAAAGCATAGCGAATGGTTTAGTTTTATCAAAAGTCGATGGTTTAACATGATCAATTATTAAATTTAATAAGGGTTGTAAATTTTCTCTTGGACCGTCTATCTCTTTAGATGCCCAGCCAGATCTTCCACTTGCGTATAATACCGGAAAATCTAATTGCTCCTCATTTGCATCAAGACTTACAAATAAGTCAAAAGTTTCATCTAAAACTTCATTTGCTCTTTGATCCTGTTTATCAAGTTTATTAATTACTACAATTGGCTTCAAACCTTGATTCAAAGCTTTAGATAATACAAATTTCGTTTGTGGCATTACTCCTTCTGCAGAATCTATTAATAACAAAGCACCATCAGCCATATGTAGAACTCTTTCAACCTCAGCTGCAAAGTCTCTATGACCAGGTGTATCTATGATATTAATTCTTGAATTTTTCCAATTTATGGAAGTAGGTTTTGCTAAAATTGTTATTCCTCTCTCTTTTTCAAGTTCACCAGAGTCCATTACTCTCTCTTCAACATTTTCATTATCTCTAAAAGTTCCACTTTGTTTCATTAAGTTATCAATCAAAGTAGTTTTACCATGATCGACATGAGCTATGATTGTTATGTTTCTTATTGTATTTGTCATTTGGTTGCGGGGGTAGGATTTGAACCTACGACCTTCAGGTTATGAGCCTGACGAGCTACCAGACTGCTCCACCCCGCGGTAAATTATTTCTTTTTTATGTTAATGGCCTGAAGTTTATCTTTTTCTTCTTTTATATCGTAAACTATTGTTTGTTCTTCTTTCAAAACTCTTAACTTTGAGTTTTCTAATGCTGATACATGTAAAAAAATATCTTTTTGTGACTCATCATCAGTAATAAATCCATAACCTTTTTTGGCGTTAAACCATTTTACTTTACCCGATGGCATTGTTAATCCTCTCATTTAATTTTTTAGAACCTTTTTTTTAATCTTTGAAGTTTTTTTATTCTTTTGAGATTTTCAGTTTGAACTCTCTTTTTTTTTTCAGATGGCTTTTCATAAGTGCTCTTCATCTTCATTACTTTAAAGAAGCCCTCTTTTTGAAGTTTTCTTTTTAAAACTCTTATAGCTTGCTCTATATTATTATCTTTAACTTCTATTTTAATAAAAACCTCCAGTTAATTTTGATGGTAGTTATCATTTGAAATTCTATTTGTCTAGGCAGAAGCAGCTTGAGCCTTTTTTTCCTCTCTAATCTTAGCTTTTTTCTCCCTTTCAACTCTCCTTTTTGCTTTATCTAGGGCTTTTTGGAAAGTTTCTTGAGTACATAAAGCTAGGATTACAGGATCTCTTGGTTTTAAATTAGAAAAGTTCCAATAGCTTCTCTTTCTGATTAACGACACCGTTCCTTTTGTGCTTCCAACTAGTTTAGATATTTGACCATCAGTCAATTCAGAGGCATTTTTACATAACCATAAAATTGCATCAGGTCTATCTTGTCTTTTTGATAAGGGTGTATACTTTGGTTTTTTTCTTTCTCTAATCTCAACTTTTTCTATTTTTTTAAGCAATTGTAATTTTTTTTGAGAATCTTCAGAACAAGCCTCTATCTCTTCTCTTGACAACTGACCTGCTAGAATTGGGTTATAAGCTTTAATTCCTTTAGCAACATCGCCGTCAGCAATACCTTTAATTTCAAGCTCGTGTAAATTACAAAATTCTGCAATTTGTTTGAAAGTTAACTTAGTATTTTCAACCAACCAGACAGCTGTTGCTTTTGGCATGAAAGGAGTATCTGTCATAGTTTATTTTTTT
This sequence comes from uncultured Pelagibacteraceae bacterium, assembly GCA_902561585.1. GTDB lineage: Bacteria > Pseudomonadota > Alphaproteobacteria > Pelagibacterales > Pelagibacteraceae > Pelagilacustribacter. The sequence continues at coordinate 47,406 of CACEQK010000004.1, read as the reverse complement.
GTTCTTAGGTTGCTAAATTTTTTATTATATTTACTCACTCTACCTTTATCTAAAATTTTTTGTGTTCCACCTGTCCAGGCGTAGTGAGATTTTGGATCAATATCTAATTTAAGAACATCATTTTCTTTTCCCCAAGTAGATTTTGTTTCAAACTCTGTGCCATCAGTCATTACAACTTTAATATTATGATAATTTGGGTGTATTTTTTTTTTCATGCACGGTGTTTTATATTAATAACAGTTTTTACTCAATAACTTTTTTATTTATAAGCTCTTTTAATGCTTCATGAATATTGGAATTAGTGGCTAAAATATTCTTTTTCAAAGGTAAATTATTATCTTCCTCAAAAAAATCTACAAATCCTCCTGCTTCTTTTAAGATTATCATTCCTGCAGCTATATCCCAATAATTAAGCTCCCTTTGCCAATATCCATCAAATCTTCCGCAAGCAACATAAGCCATATCTAATGCAGCACTGCCAAATTTTCTCACATTTGCAACATTATTTGAAACACTTATATACTCTGAAAAAATTTTTTTTTTTATTTTACTCGAACCTTTTGGTCCACCTGTAACTATTAATGAGTCTTTAATTTTTTTTTTATTTGAAACTCTTATTCTTGTATTATTTAAATATGCTCCGTTACCTTTTTCAGCACAGAACAATTCATTTAAGATAGGATTAAAAATTACACCACATTTTATTTGATTATCTTCCTCGTATCCTATTGATATGGCAAATTGAGGAACACCATTCATAAAATTCATTGTTCCATCAATTGGATCGATAATCCATCTATTATTTGTATTAGATTTATTTATGACTCCTGACTCCTCGGTTATTATTCCATATTGAGGTTGAGCCTTAAGTAACTCTTCAACTAATATTTTTTCGGTTCTTCTGTCAGCAGAAGTGACGAAATCTCCTGGACCTTTTGACGAAACCTGTAAATTTTCTATCTCACCAAAATCTCGTATTAAGGATCTTGATGCTTTCGTACATGCTTTTATAATTAAATTAATCTGAGGAGAATTTAACCTCATTAATTTACTCTTTTTACATATTCTAATGTTCTCGTATCAATAATAATTTTTTCTCCACTTTCAATAAATGGAGGAACATTTATTTTAATTCCACAATCAAGTATTGCGGGCTTATAGGATGATGATGCGGTTTGGTTTTTAATGGCCACATCAGTTGATTGAATTACACACTCGATATTGTTTGGAAGTTCAATTGAAATTGGTTTACCCTCCATAAATGAAATCGTTACTTCCAAATTTTCTTTCAAAAGTTTATAACGCTCTCCAGAAATTGATTTAGCAATTTCTACTTGCTCGAAAGTTTTATTGTCCATGAAGTGACAACTTTCACCATCTATGTATAAAAAATTGAATTTTTTTTCATCGACTTCAGCTTTTTCAACTGTTTCGCTTGATCTAAACCTTTCGTTTAATTTTGTTCCTTTAACAACACTTTTTAATTCTACTTGATTAAAAGCCCCACCTTTACCTGGTTTAACATGTTGACTTTTTAAAACATTCCAAAAGTCATTTTTATGTTCTATTATCATGCCAGGTTTTATTTCGTTTGCAGTTATTTTCATTTAAATTTTCTAATTGCCTGTTCCGGCCTTAATTTTGGGTTATCCCAAATAAAACTTGATAATGCAATATATTTTGCTCCAGCTGCCATCAATTTTTTGTAATTAATATTATTAATACCACCTATAACAACAATAGGTATTTTAATATTTTTTTTTGACCACCTCAAAATACTTAAATTCGCTTTTTTTGCACCAGGTTTAAGCTTTGATTTAAAAAATGAGCCAAAGGCAACATAATCTGCATTCAAACCTATAGCCTTTTTTGCAAAGACTTTAGAATTATGACACGTAATTCCTAATATTTTTCCTTTAAGTTTTTTTCTTGCAATTTTAAAAGACCCATCTTGTTGACCCATATGACACCCACTGGCTTTGACCCTTAAAGTTAGAGCGTAACTATCATTAATGATAAATTTGACTTTATGTTTAGCGGTTATTTTTCTTATCTTTTTACAGATATTAATAAGTTTTTTTTGACTTACATTTTTTAATCTTAACTGAAAAAACTTAACTTTTTTAAAAGATAATACTTTATCTAAACTAGCGTAAAAATTTTGATTAATCTTACTAGGTGAAATTAAATAAACTAATCTCTTCAAAGGTGTTAGGCCGCAAACTCTTTTTCTAATTCTTCCGACCATTCTCCTTTAGATGAGAGACCGTTCATTTTAGCTCTATGGTTAAAAGCTTTTTGAATATTTTCTAAGTTTTCCTGATTTTTTCCAAATTCTTTTAAAGCGCTTGCTTGAAGTCCTCTACCATAAGAGAAAGTAATTAAAAAACTACTATCATTTATTTTATTAATTTCATTTAAGTTTTTACTAGACTCTATTTCTGACTGTCCACCAGATAGGAATGCTATACCGGGTACTTCACTTGGCACATTTTTTTTTAGACAATCTAAAGTTTTTTTTGCGATTTCTTCAGCACTGGATTTGTCTCTGCACTTAGAACCAGCTATGACCATGTTTGGTTTAAGAACTGTGCCTTTTAAATCTACCTTATGTATTTCAAGTTCATTGTAACATTCATTTAGTACATCAGTTGTTACTTGATAACATGTATCTATATTGTGTGAACCATCCATTAATACTTCTGGTTCAACTATTGGAACCATTTTAGCTTCTTGAACTAAAGCAGCATATCTCGCTAATGCGTGGGAATTAGACTTAATGGATTGGGCAGATGGAAACTTATCTGAAATTTTATAAACCGCTCTCCATTTCGTAAATCTTGCACCTAAATTATAATACTCCTCTAATCTTTCACGTAAACCATCCAAGCCTTCCGTCACAGTTTCATCGCTAGATCCAGCAAGGGGTTTAGCACCTTTATCAACTTTTATTCCTGGTACAGCTCCATGTTTAGAAATTAATTCTGGAATTGATGGACCCAAGGTAGTTTTTTGTCTAATTGTTTCATCAAATAAAATTACTCCCCCAATATAATCCCTCATCGCTCTTGAGTTAAAAAGAGTTTGTCTAAAGTTCAATCTATTTTTTTCAACATTTTCAACATTTATACTTTTAAATCTCTTAGCTATTGTTCCAGTGCTTTCATCTGCAGCAAGAATACCTTTGCCTTTAGCGCACATTTTTTTTGCAATTTCATTTAATGTCATAGCGATTATTTATTTTAAAACACTTATACCAGGCAAGTCTTTTCCTTCTAAGTACTCTAAAAATGCTCCTCCTGCTGTTGATAAGTGAGAGAAAGTAAGTTTGTCATTACTTTTATTTATCGCTGCCAGAGTATCTCCGCCCCCTAGTACAGATATTAAAGATTTTTCTAGAGTGTTCTTAGAAATGCTTTCTGCAATAGACATGGTTCCTTTTGAAAAGCTGTCATTTTCAAAATATCCTGCAGGTCCATTCCACAGAACAGTATTGGAGGCATTGATTTTTTTTTGAATACTTTTAATTGTATTAAAACCAATATCTAAAATTATTTCGTTATTTTCTATTTCATTAAGATTTTTATTTTTTCCATTTCCCTCAAAGTCTGTTCCCACCATGCAATCTTCAGGTATTAATATTTCACAATTATATTCTTCTGCTTTTTTATAGATATCTTCTATTATTTCTTTTGTATCTTTTTCAACTAAAGATTTGCCTATTTTTAAATTTTTATAGACGAAGAAGTTGTTGGCCATTGCTCCAACAATTATCAAATTATTTACTTTTTTTAAAAGATTAATAATAACGTTTATTTTTGTTGAAATTTTTGAACCGCCTATAATACAAGTAACTGGCTCTTTTTTGTTTTTTATAACAAGATCTATAGCTGTTATTTCTTTTTTTAACAATGGACCGGCATAACTTTTTTTTACAAATTTTGTTATACTATGAACAGAAGCTTGCTTTCTATGAGAGCATGAAAACGCATCGTTTATATAAATGTCTCCGAGTTCACCTAACTTTTTTGAAAAATCTTGGCCATCTTCGGTTTCTTCTTTAAAAAATCTTATATTTTCAATTAATATTACCTCACCACCTTTGAGGTGAGAAAATTTTTCTTTAGTTTCACCATCAAAAGTTCCTCTAAAAAAGTAAACATTAGTTTTAAGCGCATTTTTGAGATATTTGTAGATAGGTATTAAAGACAGGTCCGGGACATTAATTCCTTTTGGTCGACCTAAATGACTAATAATTATAATTTTTGCTTTTTTTTCAATAAGTCTATTTATAAAAGGTAAACATAAAGTTATTCTAGTATCATCCTGTACTACCTTATCTTTTATAGGAACATTTAGATCTAATCTGAGAATAATATTTTGATCTTTGATCTCTAAATCGTCAGGAAAGAAATTTATTTCACCCATCGACTTTTGTTACTCTCTCAATTTTTTTTGAATTAAATTTGTTATATCTTCCTCTGATAAATTGAAATGTTTATAAACTTCTTTATAAGGAGCACTTTCACCAAATTTATCTATACCTAAATTAGCACCTTTATTTTTAATGTATTTTTGCCAAGACATTATACCTCCAGCTTCTATTGTGATGATTAATGAGTTATCTTCTAAAATATCTTTTTGGTAATCTTCAGGCTGTTTATCAAAAAGTTCCATGCATGGCATTGAAACGACTTTTGAGTGAATATTATTTTCTCTTAGTTTTTCTTGAACTTTTAAGGCAAGCTCTACCTCCGTACCTGAGGCAACCAATGTTACATTGCTCTCATGCGAAGTTAAATTAACTACATAGGCTCCTTTTTCACATTTGTTCTCTTTTGAGTTTTTTGGGTTTATGTAAGGAACTTTTTGTCTAGATAACGCAATCGCACTTGGAGTGTTCTCATTTTTTATAGCTAATTCCCAACATTCAAAAGTTTCGTTTATATCCGCAGGTCTAAATACGTTTAAATTTGGTATAGCTCTTAATCCAGCTAGTTGTTCTATTGGTTGGTGAGTAGGACCGTCTTCACCAAGACCAATTGAGTCATGAGAAAAGACATAAATAACTTTTAGACCCATCAAAGCAGAAAGTCTTATAGAAGGTTTACAATAATCAGAAAAAATTAAAAAAGTTCCTCCATAAGGAATTATTCCTCCATAAAGCGCTAAACCGTTCATAATTGCAGCCATACCGTGTTCTCTAACTCCATAATGAATGTAATTTCCATTAAAGTTTTTAGAGTAGATAATTTTAGAGTTGTTAGTTTTTGTATTATTTGAACCACTTAAATCTGCTGAGCCACCTATTAATTGGGGAAGAAAATCAGAAATTTTTTCAATTGCTGCCATTGAGCACTGTCTTGTTGCTAAACTTGGTTTAGTTTCAAAATATTTTTCCTTCTCTTTTTGGATTAAACTTTCTAACCCTGAGAGGTCTAATTTTTCTTTAAATTTGTTTAGTTCATTTTTAATTCTTGAATTTTTTTTATTAATTATTTGCAACCAGTTTTTTTCTAATTGTTCACCTTTATTTCCTATTTCCCTCCATTCATCTAAAATTTCTTGAGGTATTTCGAATGGCGCACTATTCCAGTTTAATTTTTTTCTTACTAATAATATTTCATCATCACCTAAAGGGGAACCATGAGAAGAAGCCTTACCAGATTTATTAGGCGATCCAAATCCTATGATAGTTTTGCAAGATATGATCGTTGGTTTTTTTGACTTTGATGCTTTAGTAATTGCTTTTGATATTTGCTTTTCATTATGACCATTAACTTCTATAAAGTTCCATCCATAGGACTCAAATCTTTTTTTGTAATTGTCCGAAACACTTAATGACGTTGAACCATCAATTGAAATTTTATTATTATCAAAAAACACTATTAGGTTTTTTAATTTAAGATGACCTGCTAAACTCATTGCCTCGTGACTTATACCTTCCATCAAGTCACCATCACTGGCGATAACATATGTTTTATTATTAATAACTTCTGAGCCAAATTTTTTTCTAAATATCTCTTCAGCGATTGCCATTCCAACCGCATTAGCCAAACCTTGCCCTAAAGGTCCAGTAGTAGTCTCAATTCCTGTACCTTTTTTATATTCAGGATGACCTGCGCAAATGGAGTTTAACTGTCTAAAATTTTTTATATCCTCAATAGAAATACTTTTGTAACCGTTTAAATAAAGAAGAGAATAAAGTAACATAGACCCGTGACCTGCAGATAATATAAATCTATCTCTGTTAATCCAATCTGGATTTTTAGGATTAAACCTCAGGTGGTATTTAAATAACACAGTCGCAACATCCGCCATTCCCATTGGCATTCCCGGGTGACCCGAGTTTGCTTTTTGAACAGCATCAATTGATAAAAATCTAATTGAGTTTGATAAATGATTAAATTTTACAGTCACTTTTAATTACGTATATAGACTTAAACTAACTATATCAATAATATGGTATTAATCTTTATGAGTAGTTTTGAAAAGAAAGAACAAAATTTAAACCAACTAATTGATAAATTAAATTCATTATCATTAAGTTATTCACAGCCAACTTACGAGTTAGAAAAGATTAGAACAGAAAAAAACGAACTAGCTAATCAAAAAGCAGAAATCGAAAAAAAAAATGAAGAATTAATGAGAGAACATAAGTATTTAAAAGAAAAAATAAAAAAACTTCAGTTAGAAGTTAGTAAAAAATCTGAGTTAGAAGATAAATTTAACCAAGATATTGAGGAACTAAGTCAAGAAACAGAGAGCTTAGTTAATGAGATAGAAAAATGGCAAATGTAAATATAAAATTTAATAATAAAGATTACCTGCTTTCATGCGATGATGGTCAAGAAGAGTCTTTAAAAAAACTGACTAAGTTTTTAGACAAGAAATATTCAGAGCTTAAAGACAAATTAGGGAACATAGGTGAAAATAAACTATTATTGATTACTACCATTCAATTAATTGATGAATACTTTGATTTAAAACAAAAAATTACAAATCAGAAACAAAAAATAGATGAAATTTCAAATAAATTTAAAGAGATTAAGTCACTTGCAATAAAATATAAAGAAGACAAAGATATTGAGATACAAAAGCTGCACGAAGAATTAGATAGCTTTAAAAAAACAATTGAAGAAAATAATTCTTTGTATGAGTCAATGCTTGATAAAACCACACAGTCACTAGAAAAAATAATCTCAAATACAGAATCGCTGTCTAAAATACAGTAGATGCAACAAAAATCTAAATTAAGAAAAAAGCATTTAAAGATAAGAAAAGAAAATTATTTTGAAATAGATAAAAAGTTTTTTTCTCCTCTATTAAAATTAATTAAAAAAAAAATTAAAAAAAAATCTATTAAAATAGCTTTATATTATCCATCAAATTTTGAATCAAACGTTCTCAAGGTTTTGGAGTTGAAATATTTTTCATATCAAACGATCTTACTACCTCTCATAGAAAAAAATAATTTAATGAATTTTTATCAGTGGAAAAAAAACGATATATTAACTGTTAACAAATTTGGCATGCTTGAACCTTTAAAGACTAAAGCAAAAATTCCTGATGTAATAATAGTTCCTTTGCTAGCTTTTGATAAAGATAAGTTCAGATTAGGATATGGAAAAGGATATTACGATCGTTATTTAAATAAATATATAAAAATATATAAAGACATTATGACAGTAGGTGTTGCTTTTTCTTTTCAAAGACATAATAAGCTCCCTATAAATAAAAATGATGTTAAATTGAATTTTATTTTAACAGAAAAAGGGATTTATTAATGAATTTATTAATTTTGGGTGATGTTATGGGATCTTCAGGTAGAAAAGCTCTATCTAATAAACTTCCAGATTTAATAAAAAAATATAAAATTAATTTTGTTATTGTTAATGGAGAAAATGCTTCAGATGATGGCAAGGGAATTACTCAAGATATTACAGAGGAGTTTTTCAAATGTGGCGTAGATGTAATTACTTCCGGAAATCATATTTGGGATAAAAAAGATACTACAGATTTTATTGAAAAAGAAAAAAGATTATTAAGACCTGCAAATCTTGTAGAAGGATCTCCAGGAAGAGGTTTTGAAATTTATTGGTCAAAAGATAAAAAATATAAAGTTGGAGTAATTAATTTAATGGGAAATGTCTTTATGAAAAAGACGGAGGATGTTTTTAAAAAAGCAAAAGAGATTTGCAACAAAATTAAATTAAAAAAGGATGTAGATTATCTAGTTGTCGATTTTCATGGAGAAATAACAAGTGAAAAAAATGCTGCAGGTCATTTTTTTGATGGTCTTGCGACATGTGTGGTAGGAACTCATACACATATTCCAACGGCCGACACTAGAATCTTAGAAAAAGGAACTGCCTATCAAACCGATATCGGTATGTGTGGTGATTATAATTCTGTTATTGGAATGAACAAAGAAAATTCAATTAAAAGATTTTTTAAAGAAAAAGATGCAACAAATCACTTTCCCTCTGAAGGTGAAGCAACATTATCTGGTATTGTAGTAGAAACCAATTCAAAAACCGGCTTAGCAAAAAAAGTTATCAGAATAATTGATGGAGGTAGCTTAGTTAATTAGTTATGGCAGGACATTCACATTGGGCAGGAATAAAGCATAAAAAAGGTAGAGCAGATAAAGAGAGATCTAAAATATTTTCAAAACTTTCAAGAGAAATAACTGTTGCAGCAAAACTGGGTGACAAAGATCCAGATATGAACCCAAGATTAAGAACTGCGATCCAGGCTGCTAAACAAGCCAATATGCCTAAAGACAATATTTCGAGAGCAATAAGCAAATCAGAAATTAATGGAGATAAAAATTTCGAAAGCTTAAGATACGAAGGATTTGGACCTTCAAATATAGCTTTAATAATTGAGACATTAACTGACAATAAAAACAGATCAGCTTCAAGCATCAGAACTGTTTTACAAAAAAAAGGTGGAAGGCTTGGTGAAACAGGTTCTACATCACATATGTTTTTCAATTGTGGAGTGCTTCATATAAAAAAAGATAAAATAAAAGAAGATGAAATATTTGAAATAGCAATTAACGCAGGTGCAAAAGATTGTCTAACTTTAGGTAATATTTTTGAGATAATCACCGAAAAAGAAGATTTTTATAAAGTAAAGATAGAGCTTGAAAAAAAAATAGATTCTTTTGAGTATTCCTCAATAGAATGGAGACCGCTAAATTATCTTGAATTAGATAAAGATCAAAGCAAAAATGTTGCAGAAGTTTTAACCTCATTAGAAGATTTAGATGATGTTCAAAATATATTCACCAATGCAAATTTAAAAAATTTACAATAATGAAAATAATTGGAATAGATCCTGGTTTGAGTGGTGCAATTGCAGTTTTAGAGAATAACAAAGTTTTAAATATTTTTGACATACCTGTAATGTCAGAGGGCAAAAAGAATAAAAGACAACTAAATAGCGCTCTTTTAGTTAACTTGCTCAAAGAAAATATTAATAAAGAGGAGGAAGTTGCAGTTGTTATTGAGCAAGTAAATGCTATGCCAGGCCAGGGGGTTACTAGTATGTTTAATTTTGGTCAAACTTTTGGAGCTTTAAAAGGTATTTGTGCAGCGTTAGAACTTCCAATATTTTTTGTTAGACCGTCCAAATGGAAAAAGCATTTTGAGCTTATAAATTCCTCAAAAGATGCAAGTAGAACAAAAGCAATAGAAATGTATCCAAAATTATCAAATCAACTCTCAAAAAAAAAGGATGTCAATAAATCTGATGCTATTTTAATAGCAAGGTTTTTTAGTGAAACAAGATTAATAGAAGAAAATTAAACCTATTTCGATTATTAACGCCAAATTCATGACACATTCTAAAAGTAATCAACTTTTATGGAACAAGATATAGCTGCACAAGTTGTTGGTTTAGGAGGAGCAACAGATTTCTCAATATGGAAACTTTTTTTAAGAGCTGATTGGGTAGTTAAATCAGTTATAATTTTACTAATAGCTTGTTCTATTTTTTCTTGGGCTCTGATTTTTGATAAAATCAGATTATTTAAAAATATAAATAGTTCAATATTAGAATTTGAGAAAAAGTTTTGGAAAGCAAAGTCTGCTGAGAGTTTCAATAATAGCTTACCAGCTAACTCAGATGACCCAGCTATTCAAATATTTAAATCCGCTATGGCAGAACTCGTTAAAACAAAGAGACAATCTTCCGTCATTCAATCTGCAAGAGTTGGAAGAATGCTTGAAATCGCAACTGATACTGAAATGAAAAAGGTAGAAAAAAATTTTACTTTTCTAGCAACAGTGGGATCTACAGCACCTTTTATTGGTTTGTTCGGAACAGTTTGGGGAATTATGAATTCTTTTCAATCAATTGCAATTTCCAGAAATACAAGTTTAGCAATTGTTGCTCCTGGAATTGCAGAGGCATTATTTGCGACTGCATTAGGTTTATTAGCTGCAATACCAGCTGTTGTAGCTTACAATAAGTTTAACAGTGATACTCAAAGATATTTTTCAAAAATAGAAAATTTTTCTAAAAGATTTTTATCAATAATTTAGTAATGGCATTTAAATTTAATCGCTCAAGAAAAGAACCTATGAGTGAAATAAATGTTACTCCATTTGTGGATGTAATGTTGGTTTTATTGATAATTTTTATGGTTACGGCTCCATTGTTAACTGTTGGAGTGCAAGTAGATTTACCTGAGTCAGCAGCAGACTCTCTTCCCGATGATCAAGAACCACTAACAGTAAGCATTAACTCTAAAGGTGAAATTTATATTCAAGAAATACAGGTTAGTTCTCAAAAATTTATACCAAAACTTTTAGCTATTGCTAAAAATAGAACTGATACAAGAATTTACGTGAGAGGTGATAAAAATATTAATTACGGAAGAGTTTTAGAAGTAATGGGCACGCTATCTGGAGCAGGTTTTTCAAAAGTCGCTTTGATATCTGAGCCTTATAAAAACTAAAATGATTTATGATAAGAAGTCTAATTTATTCTATAACTTTTCACTCCGTCATAGTTCTTTTAACTATATTAAGCTTACCATTTATGCTTAGAGAACCAATAGATTTACCTCCGATAGTATCGGTTGAACTAATTCAAATTTCAGACAAAACTAATATTCCTTACGCGCCAAAAGCTAGAAAAATCATTGAGGAGAAAAAGAAAGAGGAAGAGAGACTTGTTTCAGAGCAAGCCCCTCCTTCTGCAAAGGCCAAAGAAAAGCCCGACAGAATTCCTCTACCTAATGAAAAAAAAGAGGAAAAACAAATTATTAAAAAGAAACAAAATCCAGAAGAAGTAAAACCAGAAATACGTCAATCTTCAGAGTTTGAGAAGAAAGAAATTATAAACACAAATGAAATAGCAGCACTTATAGATAAAGCTAAAGAGGTACAAGCTATAAAAGAGAAAGCAAAACAAAAAATTACACAAAGCAGCAAAAAAAACTCATTTGCAACTGGATTAACGCTTTCAGAAGAGGATGCATTAAGAGCACAAATTTTTGGTTGTTGGAGCGTTCCTTTAGGTTTACCATATGATGAAGATTTACTGGTGAGAATAAAACTAGAATTAAAACAAGATGGAACAATAATGAAATCTGAAATTTTAGACCATCAAAGAATGAATAGACCTGGACAAAAATTTTATAAAGTTTTGGCAGAAAGTGCTTTAAGAGCAGTTAGACTTTGTCAACCTTTGAAAGTACCTCCAACAGGTTATGATAAATGGAAGAACATACAATTAAATTTTAACCCAACAGAAATGCTTAAGGGGTAAGATGAAAAAATTTGCAATATTATTAATTTTGAAAATATTACTTATTAAAAATGCTAATGCATTAATTGAAGTTGATATAACTAGGGGTAATTTAGATCCTCTTCCTATAGCAGTTTCTCCTTTACACGTAGATATTAAATCTGAAAACTTTGAGGGAATAAAAATAAAAGAGTTAGGGGAAAATATATCCTCAATTATTGAAAAAAATTTTAGGGCAACAGGATTATTTAATCCACTTAAAAAAGAGGCTTTTGTTCAAAAACCAGACATTGCTCATTTAAAACCAAGATTTGAAGATTGGAGATTAATAAAAGCTCAAGGATTAGTAACTGGTAAATTATTAATTAAAGGTGGAAAATTAAAAGTTGAATTTAGACTTTGGGATCTAGCGGCTGCAAAAGAAATGACTGCTCTGGCCTTTACCACTACTCCGTCTAATTGGAGAAGAGTAGCTCATATTATTTCGGATAAAATTTACGAGAGATTAACCGGTGAAGAAGGATATTTTGATACCAGAATAATATATGTTGCAGAGAGTGGAGCTAAAAATCAAAGAATAAAAAAATTAGCAATTATGGATCAGGATGGCGCAAATACAAAATACTTAACCTTAGGAAATGAGTTAGTTTTAACTCCAAGATTTAATCCTACAAGCCAAATGGTTACTTACATGTCCTATTTTAAAAATATGCCAAGAGTTTATTTACTTGATATTGAAACTGGTACACAAGAAGTTGTTGGAAACTTCCCTGGCATGACTTTTGCACCAAGATTTTCACCAGACGGAAAAAAAATAGTTATGAGTTTTGCTAAAGATGGAAACTCAGATATTTATACAATGGACTTAGACACTAGAGTTGTTGAAAGAATAACTGATCATTCATCTATCGATACATCACCATCATTTTCACCAGATGGAAAATTTATAGCATTCAATTCAGACAGAAGTGGATTGCAACAAATATATGTAATGAGAAGTGACGGGAGCGGTGTAAAAAGAATTACTTTTGGAAAGGGAATATATGGAACACCCGTTTGGTCTCCACGGGGAGACTTGATTGCATTTACTAAAATGCGTAAGGGTAGATTTTATATCGGAGTAATGAGAGTAGATGGAACTGGCGAAAGATTATTGACAGAAAATTACTATCAAGAAGCTCCTTCATGGTCTCCTAATGGTAGAGTTTTAGTTTTTTACAGGGAGACAAAAGCTGGATCAAAAGGAGAGGGGTTTTCAGCAAAACTATGGTCAATTGATATTACTGGATATAATGAGAGGAGATTAAATACTGAAACCGACGCTTCAGACCCATCTTGGTCCTCTCTATTATCAAAATGAGGGTGAATCTTATGTAATTTACGCTTGAATAATATCTTATAATTTGAAATAAACCAAAATAATAAACCCAGGGGAAAAAATGATGTTTAATAAGAATTTAAAAAATATATTACTAGTAGTATTTACCACTTTAATTTTAAGTGCATGTTCTACTGCAAAAAAATCAGGAAACATTGAAGGCGACGTTTACACTGGAAAAGAAACAGTTAAATTTTTAGCTTCAGGCGTTCCAGACAGAATATTTTTTGCAACTAACAAGTCTTCATTGACTACTGCAGCAAGAGAGACTTTAAGAAAACAAGCAACTTATTTAAGAAAGAACAAAAGTCTTAACGTTACAATTGAAGGTCATGCAGATGAAAGAGGAACAAGGGAATATAACTTAGCTTTAGGTGAAAGAAGAGCTAACGCTGCAAAAGACTATTTAATGACTTATGGAATTTCAGGAAAAAGAATTTCTACAATTAGTTATGGAAAAGAAAAACCTGTCAATCCAGCATCTACACCATTAGCTTGGTCTCAAAACAGACGATCTGTAACAGTAAAAGTAAATTAATTTTTTTACAAAATTTTAAGACCCTTTAATAGAGATATTGAAGGGTCTTTTTTTTGCCATTTTATCAATTTAAAAAAAGAATCATGATAAGACTAAAAGATTATAAATACACCTCCGTATTATTAATAACTATGTTTTTTGTAAGTTCTGTTAATGCCGAACAAGAGGAGATATATCTACAATCAATATCTGATCAAATACAAGTTATAACTAAAGACTTAAAAACTTTAGAAAAAGCAGTTTACCAAAAATCTGACGTTACTTCATCTTCAGTTTTAACCTCTATTAAATCTGATGGTTTAAATGAAGATATAATGACAAAACATTTGTTAAAATTAAACGAGATAGAAAATCAGTTTAGAGAATTAACCAACAAATTTGAGGAAGTAAATTTTAAATTAGATAAATTATCTACTCGAGTCACAAAAATTCAATCAGATACACAATTACGATTTTCAGATTTAGAAAACGGAGTAGTTTCTTCATCTCAAGAAAAACAAGTTTCACTTCCAGGATCGAGTAAGCCTCAAGATTTCGGAGCAGCGCCTGCTTATCAAACAACAAACTTACCGAAAGAGCAATCAATTAACTCTGTTGAGAGCGCTCAAACAGTTATCACTCAAGAACCTCAAGAGAGAGAGTCTTTACTTCCTGATAAATCACCAGGAGAACAATATGAGTTCGCTTTAAGTTTTATGAAAGTAGGAGATTATGAAACAGCAGAATTTGCTTTAAAAGAATTTATAGATAAAAATAAAGATCATGATTTAGCAGGAAGCGCTCAGTATTGGTATGGTGAAACTTTTAGAATAAGACAATTATATTCAGATGCTGCTACTGCTTATTTAGATGGATATCAAAATTATCCCAAAAGTAAAAAAGCTCCTGATAATCTCTTAAAACTTGGAATTACTATGGTTGAACTTGGAGAAAAAGATCAAGGTTGTAAAATGATTTCAGGATTAAAAAAAGAATACCCAAAAGCTAGCAAGTCTGTGTTACAAAAAGCTCAGTATGAGCAAAAAAAATTCAAATGTAAATCTTAAGAACGCGTTTAAAGAATTTAAAGATTTATCAAAAATATTTTCTAATTTTAAAATTAAGTTAAATTTAACTAATCAGAAAAAATTTGTTGTTGCAGTATCTGGCGGCCCAGACAGTTTAGCTTTAGCAGCCTTGGCGAAAGCATATACATATTGTCATAAATCAAAATTTCATTATGTTTTGATAAATCACAACATAAGAAAAAATTCATTACAGGAAGCAAAAAAAGTTAAAAATTTGCTTAAAAAAAAACAAATTAACTTAAAAATTATTTCCAACAAAAAAAAAGTTAAAAAAAATATACAAGGTGAAGCCAGAAATATAAGATATGAACTTCTTTCAAATTTTTGTCTAAAAAACGATATCAGATCATTGATAACAGCGCATAATTTAGAGGATCAAGTTGAGACCTTTTTAATTAGACTTTCGAGAGGTAGTGGATTGAGAGGATTATCTGCTATGAGACCTAAAAGTAAAATTAATAGCAAAATTAATTTATACCGACCTTTATTGGACACTAAGAAAGAATTTTTAATAAAGATTTCTAAAAAAACCTTTGGAAATTTTATTAAAGATCCGTCTAATAAAAATTTAAAATATTTGAGAACAAAAGTTAGAAGCCTAAAAAAACCATTAGAAAAAAGTGGTGTTGAATACGAACAGATTTTCAAATCAATCCGCAATTTGTCTGAAAGCAGAGACTCACTTGATGATTTCTTAAAAAAAGAATTTAGTAAAATTATTAAAAAAAAAGATAATGAAATATTGATCAATTTTAAAAAATTTAAAAATCATAATAATGAGATCAAAATGGCTATTATTAATGCATCGATCAAAAAACTTAAAAAAAACTATTACGATCCTAGAGCAAAAAAGGTTACTAACTTAATTAGAAATATTGATAAAATGGGTTTCAAAAAATCTACTCTCGGAGGGTGTATTTTCTTTAAGAAGGGTATCAATTTGTGTCTAAAAAATGAAAAGCTTTAATTCCAAGGATTATTTGTTGCATTTTGTCTTATTTACAACTTATTAAATGTTAAAGTATACTTGTTTAAAACAAATAAATGATTATCTAAGAAATATGAACGTCAAAAATTTAATAATGTGGGTCATAATTGTTCTACTTTCGGTAGGGCTATTCAATATGTTTCAAGATCCAAATAAGATGAATTCAGAAAGAAACTCTTTGGCTTTCTCTAATTTTTTAAATGAAGTTGAGGCTGGTAGAGTTGTTGAGGTTCAAATACAAGGAAATAATATTTCTGGAGTTTTAGCTGACGGCAAAACCTTTAAAACTTACTCTCCAAATTACCCAGAATTAGTAGACAAACTTTCTTCTAAAGGTGTGAGTATAGTAGCTGCACCGCAAGAAGATAAAATGCCTTCACTTCTCGGAATATTGTTATCATGGTTTCCAATGCTTCTGCTTATTGGTGTTTGGATATTTTTTATGCGTCAAATGCAAGGCGGTAAAGGTGGAGCAATGGGGTTTGGAAGATCAAAAGCAAAACTTCTAAATGAAGCACAAGGTAAAGTTACATTTAATGATGTTGCAGGTGTTGAGGAAGCCAAAGAAGAAGTAGAAGAGATAGTTGAATTTTTAAAAGACCCGAGAAAATTTAGTCGTCTAGGAGGAAAGATACCAAAAGGTGCTCTTTTAATTGGTCCTCCAGGTACTGGAAAAACTTTATTAGCTAAAGCAATTGCAGGGGAAGCGAACGTTCCATTCTTTTCAATTTCAGGTTCAGATTTTGTTGAAATGTTTGTAGGAGTTGGAGCATCTAGAGTAAGAGATATGTTTGAGCAAGGAAAAAAACATTCACCATGTATTATTTTTATAGATGAAATCGATGCTGTTGGAAGAAGTAGAGGTGCAGGTTTAGGTGGTGGAAATGATGAGAGAGAACAAACTCTTAACCAATTACTAGTTGAGATGGATGGTTTTGATACCAACGAAGGTATTATTCTGATTGCTGCAACTAACAGACCAGATGTTTTAGATCCTGCTTTATTAAGACCCGGAAGATTTGACAGACAAGTTGTTGTAGGAAATCCAGATATAATTGGAAGAGAAGCAATTTTAAAAGTACATGTTAGAAAAATAAGCACTGGACCAGATGTAAAATTAAGAACAATTGCAAGAGGTACACCAGGTTTTTCAGGAGCAGATCTTGCGAATTTAATTAATGAATCTGCTTTGCTTGCTGCCAGAAAAAATAAAAGAGTTGTAACTATGTCAGACATAGAAGAAGCAAAAGATAAAGTAATGATGGGCGCTGAAAGAAGATCAATGGTTATGTCAGAAGATGAAAAGAAACTTACTGCATACCACGAAGGTGGTCACGCTATTGTAGCACTTAATGAGAAAGCTTCTGACCCAATACATAAAGCAACTATAATTCCAAGAGGAAGAGCGCTAGGAATGGTTATGAGATTACCAGAAAGAGATCAACTTTCAGTAACAAGAGAGAAAATGCACTCCGATATAGCTGTTGCAATGGGAGGCAGAATAGCTGAAGAGATTATTTTTGGTCATGATAAAGTTACATCTGGTGCTTCATCCGATATAGATATGGTTACTAAAATGGCTAAAAATATGGTTACTAAATATGGAATGAGTGCTGAACTTGGAACTATAGCATACGGAGAAAATGAGGAAGAGGTATTTTTGGGAAGATCAGTTACAAAACAACAAAATATGTCTGAGGAAACAGCAAAAAAAGTAGATGCAGAGGTTAAGAAAATTGTAGACAAAGGATATGAAAGAGCTAGAAAAGTTTTAACTGAAAAAATAGATGACTTACACAAATTAGCTAAAGCTCTTTTAATTTACGAAACACTATCAGGTGATGAAATTAGGGATTTAATTTTAAAAAACATCAAGCCAACTAGATCTTTTAAAGATGAGGATGAAGATGATGGCAAAACTTCATCAGCTCTCGGCTCTCTAGGATTAAAACCAAAGCCAGCTTTATAAGTTAATGACCAAATATTACACTCGTGCGTGTAATTTTTTTTATGGTCAACATTCAAAACAATTAGTTAAAAAAAAACTTACACTCCCTCTTTGTAATGATAGCTCAATATCTTTCAATCAAATTGAGCTTTTTTCTAGAAGCAAAAAAATAGTAAAAAATAAAATCGTAGATTTAAAAAATATAAAGATATTACCAAAAAAAATAAAAGAAAAGGTAATCCAAGATCTAAAAAAAATAACAAGTAAAAGAGATTTTTTAGAAAAAAAATCCCATGCAATTATGGGCGTAATAAACATGACACCAGATAGTTTTTCCGATGGCGGAAAGTATAATACCTTCAAAAAAGCTAATCAAAGAATTAAAAATCTTATCAAATCTGGTGCAGATATAATTGATATAGGAGGTGAGTCTACTAGACCTGGTTCTAAAGTTATTAAACCAAAATATGAACTTAATAGAATAAAAAGTGTAATTAAAAAATTTAAAAAGAGTTTTTCCAAAACATTGTTATCAATAGATACGAGGAAAAGCCAGGTTATTGATTATGCTGTAAAATTAAAAGTAGACATTGTAAATGATGTTTCATGTTTTAAATTTGATCAAAATTCTCATAAATCTGTAAGAAATAAAAATATTTGGAAAATTATTCATCATATGCAAGGAACACCACAAACAATGCAAATAAACCCTAAATATAATCATGTCTTATTAGATATTTATGATTTTTTTGAAAAAGAAATTTCAAATTTTAAAAATGACAAATATAAAAAGAAGTTAATTTTAGACCCGGGTATTGGTTTTGGAAAAAAGTTGAAACATAATTTGATGATATTAAATAAAATTTCAATATTTCATTCTTTAGGATTTCCTATACTAATTGGCACGTCTAGGAAAAGATTTATTAATCAAATTTCTGGAAAATATGATACTAAAGAAAGAATTGGCGGAACCTTATCTTCAATAATGTATTCACTTTCACAAGGAGTAAAAATATTTAGAGTTCATAATGTTGAAGAGGTAAAACAAGGTATCTTAGTATTTGAAAAATTATTAAATAAATGAAAAAAAAGTATTTTGGAACAGATGGTATAAGAGGCACAGTAAATTTAGGCAATATTAATGGTGAAAAATTTTTTAAATTTGGCTTAGCAGCTGGCACTTATTTTAAAAATTTAAAGAAAAAAAAGCAGGTAGCTATTATTGCTAAAGATACAAGACTATCAGGGTATACTTTAGAACCAGCTCTCGTATCAGGATTGGCCTCAGCAGGAATGCATATCTTTACATTAGGGCCTCTACCTACAAATGGATTAGCAATGTTGACAAAAAAAATGAAAGCAAATCTTGGAATAATGATAACAGCATCTCACAATCCTTTTCATGATAATGGGCTAAAATTATTTGGACCAGATGGAATGAAACTATCAGATAAAATTGAAAAAAAAATTGAGAGCCTAATTGACAAAAAAACCATTAATCAATTATCAAAACCAGATTTTTTAGGAAGAGTTAAGCGATTAGAAGATGGAAATGATAGATATATTGAAATTTTAAAGAATAATTTTCCTAGTAATTTCAGCCTCAAAGGGATGAAAATAGTTTTAGATTGCGCTAATGGCGCAGGATATAAATCTGCTCCAAAAATTCTATCGGACTTAGGTGCGAAAGTATTTTCAATTGGGACTAAACCAAATGGCTTAAATATAAATCTAAAATGTGGATCAACATATCCTGAGCTCTTAAAAAAATATGTAAAAAAATTTAAAGCTGATATTGGCATATCTTTAGATGGTGATGCCGATAGAGTAATAATGTGTGATGAAAAATCCCAATTAATTGATGGAGATCAAATTATTGCTATGATTGCCAAGAGGTGGAAAAGAAAAAAAATCCTGAAAGGTGGAGTTATTGGAACTTTGATGTCTAATTATGGTTTAGAAAAATTTTTTTTAAAAGAAAAAATTAATTTTAAAAGATCAAAAGTTGGCGATCGTTACGTTAAAGAATTAATGAAGAAAAATAACTATAATTTAGGTGGAGAGCAATCAGGACATATAATTTTAGGTAAATTTGCTACAACAGGTGATGGTCTATTGGTAGCGTTAGAATGTTTATTTGCTTTGAGAAAAAGAAAAGTAGCGAGTGAGTTATTCAAAGTCTATCAGTCGGTGCCTCAAAAACTAATTAACATAAAGGTAAAAAATAAAGAAATTATTAATACGCCAAAGTGTAAAAAAGCAATTAGACTTGCAAATCACATTATAAAAGATCAGGGTAGGTTGCTTGTAAGGCCTTCGGGTACAGAACCAAAAATTAGAATTATGTGCGAATCTATCAATCCTATTTTACTTAAAAGATGCATTAAAATAGTGAGAAGATCTATAAATTAAAAAATGCGTTTAAAATCTAAAGTTCTTATAATAGCTGGATCTGACTCTTCTGGAGGCGCAGGTATTCAAGCTGATATTAAAACTGTAACTTCTTTAGGCAGTTATGCAATGACAGCCATTACTGCTGTTACTGCTCAGAACACTACTGGGGTTAAATCTATTATTCCCATCAATCCAAAAGAGATTTCAAATCAAATTGAATATTCTGCTAAAGATATTCGTCCCCAAGCTATAAAGATAGGTATGTTACATACAAAACAAGTAATATTAGCAGTTAATAAATCCCTAAATAAAATAAAAATAAAAAAAATTATATTAGACCCGGTAATGGTTGCTAAAGGCGGTGCAAAACTTATTAATACTGCTGCTATTTCATTTATTAAAAATTTGTTAATGAAAAAGGTTTTATTAATCACACCAAATATACCAGAAGCAGAAATATTATCAGGAATAAAAATTAGATCTTCCAAAGATATGATAAATGCTGGAAAAAAGTTAATTAAATCAGGTGCTAAAAATGTTCTTATTAAAGGTGGTCATTTAAAATCTAGAATAATGATTAATGTTTTAATCAATAAAAAATCAGTTACAAAGTTTAGAAGTAAAAAATATAATTCAAAAAATACTCATGGGACAGGTTGTACTTTATCTTCAGCAATAACAACACATCTATCATGTGGAAAAGATTTGATTAAATCTTGTGAGCTTGGAATTAAATATGTTAATGATGCAATCAAAACTAATACTAATCTAGGAAAAGGAAACGGTCCAATTAATCATTTAAACTCTATTATTCTTAATAAAAAATTCAAATAATGAAAAATGTTGCAGTTGTAGGTTCGCAGTGGGGAGATGAGGGAAAAGGAAAAATAGTAGATTGGCTTTCAAGTGAAGCTGACGTAGTAGTTCGATTCCAAGGTGGTCATAATGCTGGCCATACATTGGTTATTGATAAAAAAGTTTTTAAACTAAGATTATTACCCTCTGGCATTGTGAGAAAAGGTAAAATGTCTATTCTTGGAAATGGTGTTGTTATCGATCCATGGGCTCTTTTAAGTGAGATTGATGAAATAAAAAAACAAGGTGTTGATGTAACTCCAGAGAATTTTATGATTTCTGAAGCAGCATCTTTAATTTTACCTTTCCATCAAGAAATGGACGAAATAAGAGAAGATGCTGCTGGAAAAGGAAAAATTGGTACTACAAGAAGAGGAATTGGCCCGTGTTATGAAGACAAAGTTGGCAGAAGATCAATTCGAGTAATGGATTTAAGATCTGAAAGTAATTTAGACAATAGGTTAGAAAATGTGCTTCAACATCATAATGCTATTAGAAAGGGTTTGAATAAAAAAGTTTTTGAAAAAAGTACATTAAAAAAGGAATTATTAAAAATTGCACCTGAATTATTAAAATTTGCTCAACCTGTTTGGTTAAAATTAGATCAATTTAGTAATGCAAGAAAAAGAATATTATTTGAAGGTGCTCAGGGAATTCTTTTAGACGTTGATCATGGAACTTATCCATTTGTAACATCGTCCAATACTGTACCGGCAATGGCTGCAACTGGATCAGGTATTGGACCTGATAAAATAAATTATGTTTTAGGTATCACAAAAGCTTACACAACTAGAGTGGGCAGCGGACCATTTCCTACTGAATTGAATAATGAGATTGGTGAAAGCTTAGGCATAAGAGGAAAAGAATTTGGAACTGTTACAGCTAGAAAAAGAAGATGTGGTTGGTTTGATGGAGTTTTAGTGAGACAAACTATTAAAATTTCAGGAATACACGGTATAGCTTTGACCAAATTAGATGTATTAGATGAACTTGAAGAAATCAAAATGTGTATCAGTTATGATTTAAATGGAAAAAAGATAGATTATTTACCTGCTGCTTCTGAGGATCAGTTTAATATCAAACCAATTTATAAAACATTTCCTGGATGGATGAGCAAAACACAAGGAATAAGAAATTTTAAAGATCTACCAGATAACGCAAAAAAATATATTCATGCTTTAGAGGATTTTATTGGAGCGAAAATATCAAGCGTATCAACTAGCCCAGAGCGTGACGATACTATTTTAGTTGAAGATCCTTTTAATAATTAATTTGCAGGTAATAAATTCTTAGATTGACTGGCGTTTATCATAGATTTTTGTAATTTTTCAAAAGCTTTAGTCTCAATTTGTCGTATTCTCTCTCTACTAATTTTATATTTTTTACTTAAGCCCTCAAGTGTTTCTGGTTCTTCTGAAAGTCGTCTAGCTATAATTATTTCTTTTTCTCTCTCATTTAAAATTTTCATAGCGCTTTTCAATAATTCTTTTTTATCGTCATACTCCTGCTTTTGTGAAACAATAAGCTCCTGATCTAAGCTATCATCAACCAACCAATCTTGCCACTCATCGGTCTCCCCACTTTTGATAGGATCATTTAGAGATTTCTCTTGGCCCATCATTCTTCTATTCATATTTACAACTTCATGAGACTCAACATCTAATCTTTTAGAAATTTCTTTAACTTGATCGTCTTTTAAGTCCCCATCTTGATTGGGAGCTATCTGGCTTTTAAGTTTTTTTAAATTAAAAAAGAGTTTTTTTTGAGCAGTGGTAGTTCCCATTTTAACCAAACTCCATGACCTTAGCACATATTCTTGTATTGCAGCTTTAATCCACCACATAGCATATGTTGCCAGTCTAAAACCTTTATCTGGATCAAACTTTTTAACTGCTTGCATCAGGCCTATGTTACCTTCTGAAATCAATTCATTAACAGGCAATCCATAACCTCTGTAACCCATTGCAATTTTAGCAACTAATCTTAAATGGCTAGTTACTAATTTATGAGCAGATTTTAAATTTCCATTATCTCTCCAATTTTTAGCAAGCATGTATTCTTCCTCAGCATCAAGCATTGGGAATTTTTTAATTTGAGATAAATAAACAGATAGACCTCCAACTGAAGGAACAGGTAAATTACTTATTTGATTTTTTTGGCTCATGCTTTTTATTTATATATTAGATTACTTATTTCAACCGTTTAAATTTTCAAGCAAATTCAATATTTTTTTATAACTCTCAGGTAACTCTGAGTCAAAATACATCCATTTATTTGTTTTGGGGTGGACGAAACCAAGAGTTTTAGCATGTAATGCCTGGCCAGATAATTTATTCAATTTAGCAAAAAAATCATTATCAATTTTTTTGAATTTAATATTTTTTTTTCCATATTGTTTATCACCAAGTAGTGATGTTCCTTTATATTTTAGATGCACTCTTATTTGATGTGTTCTTCCTGTTTCTAATTCACATTCAAGTAAACTAATTTTTGGAATGTCTTTAATATTAAAAACTTTTATAGTTTTGTAATTTGTAACAGCTTTTTTTCCATTAATTTCACTGACAGTCATTAATTGACGATTTTTTTTATCTCTTGAAATTAATGTGATTATTTTTCCATTCAAAGGTCTAATTACTCCCCAGGCCAAACAGAGATATCTTCTTTTAATATTGTGATTGCTAAATTGTTCGCCTAAATTTGCGTGTGCTAAGTTATTTTTTGCAATTACAAGTAATCCGCTTGTCTCTTTATCAATTCTATGAACAATACCTGGTCTCAAAGGCCCACTTATATTAGATAATTTTTTTTTATATTTAAATAACAAAGCGTTAACTAACGTGTTATCATAATTCCCAGCACCAGGATGAACTACCATACCTTTTGGCTTATTTATAACTAAAATATCATTATCTTCATAAAGGATATTTAAATTTATTTTTTTTGGAATAATATTTTGCTCATAATTTTTTATAATATTTACTATAATTTGATCACTAAATTTAACTTTAGCTGAAGGGGATGAAAGTACTTTACTATTTATTTTTACTTGGCCACTATCTATTAGTTTTTTTAAAAATGATCTTGTGAATTGATTTATGTTTTCAGCTAAAAAAGTATCTAACCTTTTTCCATTATTTTTTTCATCAACAGATAATTTGATTGTATTATTCATAATTTAATTTAAATTAATTATATTGCGCCGGTAGCTTCAACTGGATAGAGCGCCGGATTTCGGCTCCGGAGGTTATGGGTTCGACTCCTATCCGGCGCACCAAATTTATAATTTTTAAAAAAATCAAAAATTTTTTTATTTCCCAACTGATTAAAATGAATGTCATTTTTGATGTAATATTTATTAATTACTTCCATTTGATTATTATCTTCTATTTCGTCAAAAAAAATAGGAAATAGATTTATAAAATTTAAACATTTATTTTTACAAAAAGATTCCCATATTTTTACGTGTTTGGAATTTTTAACATCATGTATTAAAGTAGCTGGATGAGGGTATACAGCTAAAGAAAGATGTATATTTTTTTTGTTTAAGATCTTACTTAGTTCAGTCATATATTTTATGGAATTCTCTAATCCTTTTTCGTATTCTCCAAAATTATTATAGGTCCATTCACTTCTTTTAAAATCTTTTCTATAAATATAATTTTTTGGTTTTATTATTCTTTTTATTTCTTTAAATTTTAGTTTTACAAAATTAAATAAAGGAAAATTTAAATCATTTTTATTCTTTGATGGTTCTAAAATATTTGATTTTAAACTTGTAATTTCTTTTTGGTCACAAACATTTGAATTATTTTTACATTTCTCGTAGTAGTGAGCTTCATCATCGATGTCGCTTATATCTAAAAAAACAATTACCGAATCAATTTTTAATCCTTTTTTTAAAAAATATTTTATTTTTTGTAAGTAAATTATTGGACTATATGAACTTACTGCCATATTTAAAACTGAAGAATCTGAATAATTATCAAACAATCCTACAAATGTTTCATCATATTCTAAACCCAGACCTTCAGTGAAGCTATCGCCTATGAAAATTATTTGAAATGAATTATCTTTATTTTTTTTTATGCAATTAGTTCTAAACCCTTGGGAGTCAGTACATGTGTTATATTTAATATTTCCCCAAAAAGATTTGATTTTAATATTTGGCTTTAATGAATGATGAAAGTGTGAGTTTTTTATTCTGTAGCTTTTCTCATTTTTCTGAATCTCCATTCTTTTATTCTTAATTTCTATTGGGCTATCTATTGAGTCAAAAGAATACAAGTACTCTAATATGTTTTTACCAAGAAAAAAATCAATAAAAAAAAATAAAAGTAAACTCGTTAAAATTGAAGAAAAAAAAACTTTCATTTAGAGAAAAATATTTTTTTTGAATTTTTCCACATTTTCAGAAAAGATATCCCACCTCTTGTCATACTGGTGTACCAATAGATAGGGTTTTCCATTTTCATTAATTAGTTTTGAGCTTTTATCGAAATTTAATTTATTCAGATAATATGCTGTTGCAAAAGGTCCTTTACTATTAGAGTAAAAAGAAAAATTATCTATCATTGAATTATGAACTATAAAGTTAGCATGACCTTGATCGCAACCTCTACCTTCAGGATCAATTCTAAAAGTAAGAGCATATTTTAATCTTCTTTTATATTTATATTTCAAAATATTTTTACACATTAGAAGCAAATATTCTTTTATTTTTTTGTGATTACCTAGCACTGTACCTGAGCATAAAATAGTTTTGTCTGCTACTTTATTAAATTCATCTTTACCATAAGTTTTGATTATCCAATTCTTATTGAATTGACAGTTTTTAATTCTTTGATCCTCTAAGAAAAAATTAATGTCACTATTAAAACTATAATTGAATGGATTATCTTGAAAATAAATGTCCCTGCTATCACATAGAAGAATTTGATGATAATGGTTGTTTTCCAAATAATCTAAATAAATTTTATATCTTTCAAACTGTATCTTTTTTTTGTTAATTTTAGTTTTTATTACATTACAATTTAAATCTTGTAATTTTTTTTCAAATTCTGAATTTTCATAATCAATTATCAAACAAACTTCTTGATTGTAAAACTTTCTTAAACTTTTTAAAAAAAACTCTACTTGCTCAAAATCATATCCAACAGCAGCACTTAAAATAAGGTTATTCTCCATATTTATTCAATTTTTTATTATGAAATTATCCAATCCTTTAAATGCACTTTATTCTTAAATATATAGTCAGGAAAATTATTATCAATATCGATTACTTTAAATTCAAAATTTCTATCAAATATATCCTTATTTTCCCTAATTTTTTGATTTATCTTATCGATATTAATGTTATCGTCTGTATTAAATTCACCGTGAGAATAAGATTTAATTTTTTTTGCAATATCTTTAGGACTCTGTAAAAAAGAAAAGTGCCAACCACCATAAATTATCTGTAAATTTAATTTATCTATTCTCCAAAAAGGATAATTTTTAAACTTTAAGTCTCTGAGCTTTTGGGGTCGAGGTAGGTTTTTTTTTAAACACATCCTCGAGCCAATCCAATTACTTTCATTTAAATTTTGTAAATTTAATTTATACATGAACATTTTTTGTGCAAATGCTGTAAATTTTGTAGATTTTTTTACTTGATTAATTTTTTTTAGATCAGGTATTTCATCAGAGTCTGATAAAATTATGAGATCATTATCTCCTGCTTTACCAAGACCATTTAAAATATTATTCCTTTGATGTTGTTCTATAAGAGACTCACCGCCTTTATGATTTAAAATGTTTCCATCATTTTTAAAATCAGCAATTGTATAAATAATTTTATGTTTATATTTTTTAAAATTTTCTAATTTAAAATTTAATTTTTTCTTTTCACCTTGATGGGTTTTAGTAGACTCTGAAATTACAAAAAAATCCACATCCTCATTAAGAATATTCATTCTCAAATCGATCATGTGATCTTCATTAAAGTATTGAAAACAGTCAAAGATGGCCATTTATCTATTTTTTTGTAAAAGTAGTAAGACCAATTTTTTTTCCATCAATTACACTTGATGAGCAATGAAGTCTAGTCCTGTCGAAAATCAACATTGAACCCAGTTCCCATTCATATACTAAGTCAATTTCTAGACCAGCTAAATTTTCAATCTTTTCATGATTTAAATATTCTTTATGTGCTTCTGGATCAAAAGGTTTTTTGTTGTACATTTCAAGATGTTCTGATGATCTTATATTTTGACCATATTTTAGATCTTTAATCTTAAGTTCATTTTCATCTGATGTAAAATTTGTAGAGTTACCATAAAATTTATTTTTAAAAATAACAGTACTACCTTTTGATGTTAGAGGTATTAACGTTTGTTTGAATATAATTTCATCAAGATTAAACCCAGCATCAACATGAAGACCAATAGGATTATAACTTTCTTGAAATAATCCTAAAATATCCTCATTTTTTTCATCTTTAAGATTATCCATCTTAAAATCACCGATTTCATTTTTTACCTTACTACAAAAAAGATTTTCTAATTCATCACTATAATTTTTAAGCCATCTTTTTTTTATTACATTTTGTTTTTTATTATGAACAGTAGTTGGTAATTCATTGTAAAGGTCTAAAAACTTTTTGATTTCATTTTTATCAAACAATTTTTTTATTACCTGAGGGTCGCTTTCTAATTTCTTTATTTCATTGATATTTTTATGCATACTTTATTATTCACCCATATTTATTAAAGTTCCTCTATTTTTGGCCCCCTCATATGAGAGATAAAATATAACTATCCCAAAAACAAAATATATGAAAGATATAATTATTGCTTTTAGTATTTGATAATAATTTACAATATCATGAATTAAAACATTTCGCATCTCTTCAAAAATGTGAACTAGCGGAAGTAATTTTGCAATAATTTGAAGCCAATCTGGAAGAATTTCTACTGGATAATAAATACATCCTAATGGAGCTAAAAAAAATAGACTCGCCCATGCGATATTTTCAAATGAAGGGCCAAATCTTATAAGACCTGATGTAACTAAAAGTCCTAGAGTAACACCAAAAATATAAAGTGTGATTAGTAAAAAAATTAGTGGAATACCTATTTTAAATATTGAGACACCAAACAAAGGTATTGCCAATAAAGCTGCAGGAACCAAGCCAATTAATG
The DNA here is from genome assembly GCA_902561585.1 of uncultured Pelagibacteraceae bacterium. GTDB lineage: Bacteria > Pseudomonadota > Alphaproteobacteria > Pelagibacterales > Pelagibacteraceae > Pelagilacustribacter. The sequence goes on along the minus strand of CACEQK010000004.1, from coordinate 19,294 downwards.
TTCTAAATATTGCAGTAAAAGTAAGTGCAGCAATTATTTCACTTATTTTTATAGGAGCAATAAATAAATTAGTGAAATTTCTACTCCAAATTTCTTCGAGAAACATCATGTTGTAGCTAATGCTTGATCTGAAGAGGAAATCATAAAGAATAGCTGCACTCAAAATTATACCAACTGTGTTTTCAAAGTAAGAAGAATTTAGGGTAAAAAATTTTGAAATAAAACCCCAAAGAAATATTTGAATAGTAGGCCAATAAATTAAATCCAATATTCTTGGAAAAGAACCTTTAATTAAATATACGTGTCTTAAGCTAAGTGCAAATATCTTATCTATGTTCATAGTTACTCCTAGCTATTTTTAAAAATGTATCTTCTAAATTTTGTCTCCCATGTTTTTTAATTAATTGATCACAAGTTCCACTATCTACAATTTCACCTTGTTTCATCATTACTATTTTATTGCACAGTCTCTCTACTTCTTTCATATTATGAGATGCCAGAAGTATTGTAAGCTCATTATTTTTTTTATATTTTTCTATATACTCTCTTACAAAATCTCCCACATCTGGATCAAGACTAGCTGTTGGTTCATCTAAAAAAAGTAGCTTAGGTTTATTAATAAGTGATTTTGCAAGTGATACACGATTTTTTTGACCAGATGAAAGTTCTCCAGTTTTTTTATATAAAAAACTTTTTATATTTAGATCCTCTACCATTTCATCCACTCTTTTATCAATCTCTTCTACACCATAAAGTCTAGCGTAAACTTCAAGATTTTGTTTTACAGAAAGTTTTTTTGGTAATTCAATATAAGGTGACGCAAAGTTCATAAAGCTTAACAACTCAATTCTGTTTTTAGGCTCTAAACAGGTATCATTAATATAAATCTTTCCACTTGTCGGTGTTATTAATCCTAGCATCATACCAATCGATGTGGTTTTCCCGCAGCCATTTGGACCCAGTAATCCTAAAGTAGAATTTTTTTCAATTTCAAAGCTAATATCATTAACTGCAATTATTGAATTAAATTTTTTTACAAGATTTTGTACTTTTAGTTTCATTTAAAATTTTGATGCTCTACTTATCCTATCATTGATAGCAATACCAGCACCGTAATTAGGAATTTTGCTTATTTGGATTTTTTTGTAGCCCTTTTTTTTAATAATTCTAAATATTTTGTACAAATTTGAAGCTGCTAAAAATAAATTATGTTTTTCACTTAAACTAAAAAAATCTCTCTTATTTTTATGTTTATTTCCGATATATATATAAGCACTTTTTCCATCATGTTTTTTTTGATTTAATACTACAGGTATCCCTGGTGAATAATGTTTTTTCATCATTCCAGGAGATAGAATTTTGCTTTTTTTCTTATGAGCTAAAATTTTAATTTTTAAGGAATTTTCAATTACTTTTTTATCTATAATTCCAGGCCTCAAAATTTTTGGATGTGAAGTTAAATCTATTACTGTTGACTCAATTCCTACTTTACATTTACCGCCATTAATTATAATTTTTAATTTTGTACTAAACTCGTCAAATACATCTTTAGAATAAACAGGACTTACATTAGATGATTTATTTGCACTTGGCATAGCTAAAGGAAAATCAGTTTTTTTCAAAATGGCTCTTGTAGTTTTGTTTTTTGGAAATCTAATAGCAACGGTTTTTAAATTAGCACAAGCGTAACGACTTATTTTTGAAGTGCTTTTTCTTTTTAAAACAAAAGTTATTGGCCCTGGACAGAACAGTTTATATAATTTCTCAAAATACTTATTAGTCACCACATCCTTTTGTGCATCTTTAATATTATGGTAATGAATAATTAAAGGATTAAACTGAGGTCTTCTCTTTAGTTTAAATATTTTTCTTACTGCTTTTTTTGAATATGCGTTACCCCCAAGTCCATAAACTGTTTCAGTAGGCAATCCAATAACATCTCCATTTTTTAAACTTTTAATTGTTTTACTGAGAATTTTTTTGTTAAAAGTAAAGATATTTGAATAGCTATTTTTCATAATGTAATTATTATTAATTTATGAAAATTGAAAATATTCCAGCTGATATTAAAAGTAAATCATTAAAAGAAGCCAAAGAAGAAATTAATGAAATATTAGGTAAACTTGAAAATCAAGAAGGAAATTTAGAGGATTATCAAAGCGATTACCTCAGATTGGTTCAGTTAAATAAATATGTCGATGAACTATTCAAAAAAAAATTTAAAGAAATTTCACAAAGTAAAAATAATGATTAAAAAAAAACTTATAAAGAATGCAAAGAAAATTGATAAATTTTTAATAAATTATCTAAAAAAACAAAAAACATCTTTATTAGTAAAACCAATGAAATATGGAGTTATTTCAGGAGGTAAAAAAATCAGGTCAACAATTATTCTAGATGCAGGAAAGTTATTAAATATTAACGAAAAAAAATTAATCAATGTTTGCGCTGCAGTTGAATGCATTCACTCTTACTCCTTAATCCATGACGATTTACCTTGTATGGATAATGATTCGATTAGAAGAGGTAAACCATCTACTCATATAAAATTCGGAGAGGCTTCTGCAGTTTTAGCAGGAAGCTCCTTGCTTACTTTAGCTTTCGAAATAATTACTGAAAAAAAATATTTAGTAAATTCAAAAATAAAGAATGAACTTGTTAGATCTTTAGCGCTTTGTTCAGGTCATACCGGCATTGCAGAAGGTCAAGAATTAGACTTAAAATTTGAAAAAAAGAAAAAAAAGATCAATCAAATTATCTATATGCAGAAAAAGAAAACAGGAAAGTTGTTTAACTTTTGTTTGTATGCTGTGGCTACAATAGCAAATAAAAGTGAAAAAGAAAAAAAACTTCTAAGCTTTTTAGGTGAAGATATTGGACTACTTTTTCAGTTATCAGATGACTTTTTAGACAAAAAGGGTTCAAGTAAATTAATGGGAAAACCAGTTAAAAAAGATAATAAAAAAGGAAAGTCAACTTTACTCAAACTTATGGGAGAAAAAAAAGCCTTTTTGTATGCAGAAAGATTAAAGAAAAATATATTGAATAAATTGGAAAAACATGGAAAAAAAGCGAGAGGATTAATCAATACAATAAATTTTATATTTGAAAGAAAATTTTAATGGGTAGATTAATAAAACAAATAAATTTTCCAGCCGATTTAAGAAAATTCAAAAAAGATGATCTTAAACAAATTTCAGATGAATTAAGAGATGAGTTAATTGATGTAGTTTCTGAAACAGGTGGCCATTTAGGTGCTGGACTAGGTGTTGTAGAGTTAACAGTAGCTTTACATTATGTATTTAACACTCCGAAAGATAAATTGGTTTGGGATGTTAGTCACCAATGTTATCCTCACAAAATAATTACAGGAAGAAGAGATAGAATTAAAACTTTACGTAAAGGTGGAGGATTATCTGGTTTTACAAAAAGAACCGAGAGTGAATATGATCCTTTCGGAGCAGCTCATAGCTCGACGTCAATTTCTTCGACATTGGGAATGGCTGTGGCGAAAAAACTTTCAAATGATAAAAATAATGTAATAGCAGTAATCGGTGATGGAGCAATGAGTGCCGGTATGGCCTATGAAGCTATGAATAATGCTGGAGCTTTGAAATCAAAATTAATAGTAGTACTAAATGACAATGACATGTCCATAGCAAGACCAGTAGGGGCTATGAGCAACTATTTAGCAAAATTATTATCGGGAAAATTATATTTTAGTTTTAGGGAAACTATTAAAATGGTCATTTCTGCATTTTCAAAAAGATTTAGTCAAAAAGCTGGTAAGGCAGAGGATATGCTTAGAAATATTGTTACAGGTGGAACATTATTTAGTGAGCTTGGTTTTTACTATGTTGGTCCTGTAGACGGACATGATGTAGAAAATTTAATTCAAATATTTGAGAATGTAAAAAATTCTAATCATGAAGGTCCTATTTTAATTCATGTTAGAACTCAAAAAGGCAAAGGTTACAAGCCAGCTGAAGACTCAGGAGATAAATATCATGGCGTTTCAAAATTTAATGTTTCAACTGGAGAGCAAACAAAATCAAAATCTAACGCACCTTCATACACTAAAGTCTTTGCAGAAACTCTAATAAAACATGCAGAACAAGATACTAAAATTATTGGTATTACAGGCGCAATGCCCTCAGGAACTGGTATAAATTTATTTGAGAAAAAATTTCCAGATAGAACATTTGATGTGGGAATAGCTGAACAGCATGCTGTTACATTTGCTGCTGGTTTAGCAACGGAAGGTTATAAACCTTACGCTGCAATTTACTCTACTTTTTTACAAAGAGCTTATGATCAAGTTGTTCATGACGTTGCACTACAATCACTGCCAGTTAGATTTGCGATAGATAGGGCGGGACTAGTCGGGGCTGATGGACCAACTCACGCAGGTTCTTTTGATATTACATATTTATCAACTTTACCAAATTTTATAGTCATGGCCGCAAGCGATGAAGCAGAACTTGTTAAAATGATCAACACTTCAGTAAATATTAATGATCGTCCTTCAGCTTTTAGATATCCTAGAGGAAATGGGGTTGGAGAAAATTTGCCTTCAATAAATGAAACTTTAGAAATTGGGAAAGGTAGAGTTATTCAAGAAGGGAAAAAAGTTGCTTTACTAAATTTTGGTACACGATTGGAGCAATGCAAAGGAGCTTCTGAAACTTTGTTAAAGAAAGGTATTTCGTGTACAATTGTAGATGCCAGATTTGCAAAACCTTTAGATGAAAAGTTAATAATGGAAGTAGCTTCAAATCATGAAGTTTTAATTACTATTGAGGAAGGATCTATAGGAGGTTTTGGCTCTCACGTTATGCAATTTTTATCTGATCGAGGAGTATTTGATAAGGGCCTTAAGTTTAGATCTATGATTTTACCAGATATCTTTATCGATCAAGATACTCCAGAAAAAATGTATGAGATAGCAGGCCTAGATAGCAAATCTATTGCAAGTAAGGTTGAAGAAACTTTAAACTCAAATATTATTTTAGCTAAAAGTAAAAATAAAAATATTAATTAACCACACTGAGCTCTGTGCATTAACAAGTGATCAAGTAGAACACAATTAATCATTGCTTCACCAATTGGAACTGCTCTTATACCTACGCAAGGATCATGACGACCCTTTACAGAAATTTTTGTATTTTTCCCTTTTTTATCAATTGTGTCTCTACTCGTTAAAATTGATGATGTTGGTTTTACTGCAAATGAAGCAATTATATCTTGTCCTGAGGATATTCCACCAAGTATTCCACCAGCATGATTGGTTTTAAATTTTACTTTTCCTGAGTTTTTACTTATTTCATCTGAATTTTCTTCACCACTTAGAAAAGCTGCATTCATACCAGATCCAATATTTACTCCTTTCACTGCATTAATACTCATCAACGCTGCTGCAATATCAGTATCAAGTTTTGAGTAAATTGGAGCACCTAAGCCAACTGGAATTCCACTAGCTCTAAGCTCAATGATCGCACCACAAGATGACCCTGCCTTTCTTACAGCCAATAAATACTTTTCCCAGAGTTTTACAGATTTTTTATCGGGGCAGAAAAATGGATTTTTTCTTATCTCAGAATCTTGCCAGTTTGATTTATCACAAGACATTAAACCTAACTGTGTAACTGCACCAATCACTTTAAATTTTTTTCCTATAATTCTTTTTAAAACTACTCTTGCAACAGCTCCTGCAGCAACTCTACTAGCTGTCTCTCTTGCTGATTGTCGTCCACCACCTCTGAAGTCTCTAATTCCGTATTTCTTAAAGTAAGTATAATCAGCATGACCTGGTCTAAACTTATTTTTGATAGTCTCGTAGTCTCTAGATTTTTTGTCTTCATTATGAATTATAATTGAAATAGGCGTACCTGTAGTCTTGCCTTCAAAAACCCCAGATAGAATTATTGCTTTATCTGGCTCTTTCCTTTGAGTAGTAAATTTTGACTGTCCAGGTCTCCTTCTGTCCATATCCATTTGTATATCTTTTTCAGATAAAGGAATATTAGGAGGGCAGCCATCAACTACACACCCAATGGCAGGTCCATGGGATTCTCCCCAAGTAGTAAACCTAAATAATTTTCCAAAAGTATTAAAAGACATAATAATTTAATATATAAGTTATTTTATTAAATATATGAATCAAAAAAATGGCAAAAATTCATTAGGACTAGATAGTTGCTTTGAAGATATAGGCAATCCAATAGATTTATTTAAAAAATGGTTTGCAAAAGCCGAGGAAACTGAAATTAACGACCCTAATGCTGTGGCAGTAGCTACATCGAATAAACAAAATCAACCTAATGTAAGAATGGTTTTATTAAAAGGGTTGAGTGATAAAGGTTTTGTTTTTTACACAAATTTTAACAGCAAAAAGGGTGGCGAGCTAAAAGAAAACCAAAAAGCCTCAATGTGTTTTCATTGGAAAAGTATTAGACGCCAAGTAAGAATTATTGGAAAAGTTGAAGAAGTTACAGCTAAAGAGGCAGATGAGTATTATAACTCGAGACCTTACAAGAATAGAATTAGTGCATGGGCATCCTCTCAGTCTCAAATTTTAGATAAAAGAGATACTTTTCTTTCAAAAATAAAAGAGTTCGAAAAAAAATATCCTGACCAAAACAATGTACCGAGACCACCCCACTGGTCTGGTTGGAGAGTTTTACCTGATGAGGTAGAATTCTGGGTAGATGGAGAAGGTAGAATTCACGAAAGATTAAATTACAAAAAAAATAATGGAAAGTGGGAAAAGGAACTTCTCTATCCCTAAAAAGATCTATTTAAACTAAAACTAGTTAATCTTTGTAAAATTTTTTTATCTTCACTCTCAGGAAATATCGCTAATGCATCATAAGATACATTTACAAAGTATTCAGCTTTTTTAAGACTTGTTTCTACAGCCTTATACTTAAAGATTAAGGCCAATGTTTCACTAAAATCATCTTCCGTTCTTTTATCTTTTTTCATTATTTCAGTTAAGAACTCTTTTTCTTCCTCATTACCTTTTTGAAAAATTGTTATTAAAGGAAGTGTTACTTTTCCCTCAAAAAAATCTTTACCAATTTCTTTTCCAAAAAATTTTTCTTTAGCATAATAATCAAGAGCATCATCAGCAATCTGAAAAGCCAAGCCTAAATTTCTTCCGTAAGACTCTAAAGCTTTCTTTTCTTTTTCATTACTTCCAGAAATACAAGCACCAGTTTTTGTAGCTGCAGAAAATAAGGCTGCAGTTTTTAAATTAATAATGTCAATATATGTTTCTTCCAATAAATCAGCTTCACATTTATGTTGTAACTGCAAAACTTCGCCTTGAGCAATTTTTGCAGAAGTTGATGAAAGGAGTTGTAATACTTCAAGATCACCGTCTTGAACCATAATTTCAAAACAACGACTTAATAAATAATCACCTACTAAAATTGATGATTGATTGCCCCAAATTGAGTTTGTAGTTTTAACTCCTCTTCTTAATGAACTTTCATCGATAACATCATCATGCAATAAAGTTGCAGAATGAATTAACTCTACACAAGCCGCTAGATTTATGTCTCTATTATCTTCTTTGTATCCAGTTAGTTTTGCAGATTCTAAAGTTAATAATGCCCTCAATCTTTTACCGCCAGATTTAAGATGGTGGTCACTCATTTTTTCAATAAGATCAACATCACTTTTAAGTTTTTGTTCAATTAAATTTTCAACTTTTTGAAGTTTATAACCAAGAAGGTTTTTGAGCTCCAAGTAAGCTGAATTTGCTGATTTTTTTAGCGGTATAACTGATCCCATAAACTTTATTTATAATTGATTTTTTGAATAATAAATTTTTAAATGTAAACTTGGTGACGCACCCTGTAATTCAACTATAAGTAGCGTAATTTAATATTAATTTTTATCTCATTACTGTTATAAGACTTCTTAGTACATCTAATTATGTTTTCATTTTTTAAAAAAAAGACTGTTATTCCACATGTAAGACTAACCGGAGTTATTGGTTCAGCAGGTAGGTTTAATAAAGGGATAGATTTAGCAGGTCAAAGGGATATATTAAAAAAAGCTTTTTCTCTAAAAAAGATTTCTCATGTAGCAGTATCGATTAATTCTCCTGGAGGATCTCCAGTGCAATCTCATTTAATTTATAGCTATATAAGACAATTAGCTGAAAAAAATAAAGTTAAGGTTATCATCTTTGCGGAGGATGTGGCAGCATCGGGTGGTTATTTAATTTCATGTGCGGGTGATGAGATTTACGCAAACTCAAGTTCAATAATTGGCTCAATCGGTGTAATTTCAGCTTCATTTGGATTTAAAGATTTAATACAAAAAATTGGTGTAGAGAGAAGAGTTTATACTGCAGGAAAAAACAAAAGTACTTTAGATCCGTTCGTTGAAGAAAAAGAGGAAGATGTAAAGCGTTTAAAGAATATTCAGCTTGAATTACACGCAGATTTTATAAAAGTTGTTGAAACTAGCAGAGGTTCAAAACTTAAAGATCCAGAAAAAAACAATATATTTACTGGAGAATTTTGGACAGGAAAAACTGCTTTAGGCTTAGGCCTTATAGATGGAATTGGTAATGCGGATCAGATTTTAAAAGAGAAATTTGGTGAAAAAGTAATTATTAAAAATTTTGAAAAACCAAAAGGATTTATTGCAAGGAAACTATCTTCATCAATGCCAGATCCTGTTGAAAAACTCACAAACATTATTGAAGAAAAATCGATGTGGCAAAAATTTGGTTTGTAAATGCCAGTAAAAAAAAAAGTTAAAACGAAAAAATTAAATTTTTTATCCTTTCAAGATATAATAATGAATCTTCAAAATTTTTGGGGTAAAAATGGTTGTATAATTTTACAACCATACGATATGGAAGTTGGAGCAGGAACTTTTCATCCGGCTACCACTTTACGATCTCTAGGTCCCAAGCCATGGAAAGCTGCATATGTTCAGCCTTCAAGAAGACCAACAGATGGAAGGTACGGTGAAAATCCAAATCGATTACAACATTATTATCAATATCAAGTAATTATAAAACCCTCTCCAAAAAATATTAAACAAATGTATTTAAAAAGTTTGGCATCTATAGGTATAGATGTAAAAAATCACGATATTCGTTTTGTTGAAGATGATTGGGAAAGTCCAACTTTAGGTGCAGCAGGTTTAGGCTGGGAAGTATGGTGTGATGGAATGGAGATTACACAATTTACTTATTTTCAACAAATGACAGGAATAGAGTGTAAACCAGTTCCAGTAGAAATTACTTATGGTCTAGAAAGACTTTGTATGTTTGTTCAAGGCAAAAATAATGTTTTTGATTTAGATTGGAATAATGAAGGCGTAAAATATAAAGAAGTTTTCCTTCAAGCCGAAAAAGAGTTTTCAGCTTATAATTTTGAGTTTGCAAATACTGATGCTTTGTTAAAAAATTTCGAAAGCACAGAGAATGAATGTAAATCTTTGCTAGAAAAAAAACTTTCTCTTCCAGCTTATGATCAGTGTTTAAAAGCTAGCCATATATTTAATTTATTAGACTCACGAGGTGTTATAGGAGTTGCAGAAAGAACCGGTTATATCACTAGGATAAGAGAGCTCGCAAAAGGATGCGGCGCACTATGGTTAAGCTCTCAAAGTTAATTTATGGCAGAACTTTTATTGGAACTTTATAGTGAAGAAATTCCACCTCAACTTCAAATTGGAGCTAGAACACAACTAAAAGAATTTGTTGAGAATTCATTTAAAGAGAACGAGATAAAATACAAAGATCTTTTAGTATACTCTTCGCCAACAAGACTGGTTCTTTTAGCAAATGATTTAGCCGAAAATATAAAAATAGCAGCAAAAGAAATTAAAGGACCAAAAGTAGGATCTCCTGACCAAGTTATACAAGGCTTTGTGAAAGCAAAAAATGTATCAGAGCAAGATTTAATTGAAAAAGATACAGATAAAGGAAAATTTTATTTTATTAAGACTCAACCTAAATCAATTTTAGTTGAGGAATTATTGAGCAAAATTATACCAAAAGCCATTAGTACAATTAGCTGGAAAAAGTCAATGAAATGGTCTGATCACAACTTAATGTGGGGAAGACCTCTTCAATCAATATTTGCAAGATTTAATAATAAAAAACTCTCTTTTAGCTTTGATCATTTGGAGACAACAGATGAAATAACTGTTGAGCAGGATCTGATAATTAAATCCAAAAAAATCAATAACTTTAAAGAGTACTTAAGTTTTCTTAAAACTTTTAATATTATTGTTGATCACCAAGTAAGAGAGGAAATTATTCTAAAAAAAATTAGTTCTTTTTCGAATTCAAAACAATATAAAGAAAGGATCAACAAAAACTTATTAGAGGAGGTTGTAAATATTGTTGAAGACCCTAATTTATTACATGTAAGTTTCAATAAGGATTATCTGAAAATACCACAAGAAATTATTATTTCTACTTTAGAGAAACACCAAAGGTATTTTCCAATTTTTGATAGTAGAGAAAAATTAACAAATAATTTTTTTGTTGTAGCGAACAAAAAAGATGAAAAAAAATTCATTACAGAGGGAAATAAGAGAGTCGTTGAGGCAAGATTAGCTGACGCTAAATTTTTTTGGGATAAAGATAGATCAAAAAATTTAATTAAACAAATAGCAAATTTGAAGTCAGTTACTTTTTATGAAAAGCTTGGAACCATTTATGACAAAACTCAAAGATTAAGACAATTAGCAGGCTTTCTGTCTGATGATTTAAATATAAGTAAAGAAAAAGTTCAAGTTGCAGCTTCAATTTCAAAATCTGACTTATGTTCAGATTTAGTTGGAGAATATCCTGAACTTCAAGGCGTAATGGGAAAATATTTTGCTTTAGCACAAGGATTTGAAGAGGATATCGCTAACTCAGTTAGTGATCATTATTTACCTGTTGGTTTAACATCTGCGATACCTAAAAAACCGTTTAGCTATTCAATTTCAATTGTAGACAAGATCGATACTTTAGTTGGCTTTTTTGTAATTGATGAAAAACCAACAAGTTCAAAAGATCCTTTTGCTTTAAGGCGAGCAGCAATAGGTTTGCTCAGAATAATAATTGAAAATAAATTATCATTTAAATTAAGAGACCTAATTAGCTATGCAATAAGACTATACCAAGAGCAAGGTGTTGAGATAAAAAATGAGAAAACTGAACAAGAAGTTCTAGATTTTATAAAAGAAAGAATGAGAAACGTTTTAAAATTAAAAAATATAAAACCCGATATTATAGAAGCTTCAGTTAGCTCACATGCTGGGGATAATTTTTTAGACCTTTATGCAAAAACCATTTTAATTCATAAATATAAAAATAAGGGAATAGGACTTAATGCGATTAGCTCTTATAAACGAGTATCAAACATTTTAGATAAAGCTGAAAAAGGAGTCACAGGAAGACCAGATGCTGTTTTATTTAGAAAAGATGAAGAAAGAGTTCTTCATGAAAAAATTAATGAAATTAGAAAAGCTTTTACTGTTAAAGATGACAATAAAGACTACGAAAGCTTGTTAATAAAGCTATCTGACACCAAAGAATCTACAGATAATTTTTTTGACAATGTGGTAGTAAATGATGAAAATCAAGATATAAAAAATAATCGATTAGAGCTTTTAAAAATGTTTTGTAACACATTTGATACTTTTATCGATTTTTCAAAATTAGAGGGTCTGTAATGGCAAAAGTTGTATTTAGTTTTGATGATAAATCTGCAAAAAAATTAAAGAATAAAAAAAATATTTTAGGTGGTAAAGGCGCCAATCTTGGGGAGATGGGAAGATTAGGCTTACCTGTTCCTCCTGGATTCACTATTACAACAAATGTTTGTGATCTTTTTTATAAAAATAAAAAAAAACTTCCTAAAAGTGTAATTAAAAATATCGAAGTAGAGCTTAAAAATATTGAAAAGAAAACTAAAAAGAAGTTTGGTGATCTTAAAAATCCATTATTAGTGTCAGTTAGATCTGGTGCTAGAATTTCAATGCCGGGTATGATGGATACGATTTTAAATCTTGGTCTCAATGATAAAACAGTGGAGTCATTAAAAAAGAAAACCTTAAACGGTCGATTTGCCAAAGATAGTTACAGAAGGTTTATACAAATGTATAGCAACGTTGTTCTTGGAGTTGAAGGACACTTATTTGAAGAGTTAATTGATAATTACAAATTAACAAAAGGTGTGTTGCTAGATACAGATTTAGATGAGAGCGATTGGGACGGATTGATAACAAATTTTAAAGATCTAGTAAAAAAAGAAAAAAAAATTAATTTCCCGCAAGACGTAAAAGAGCAATTGCTAGGAGCAGTAAATGCAGTGTTTTTATCTTGGGATAGTCAAAGAGCAAAAACTTATAGAAAATTAAATCAAATCCCTGATCACTGGGGGACAGCAGTAAACGTTCAAGCGATGGTTTTTGGTAACATGGGTAACGATTGTTCAACAGGTGTTGCTTTTACGAGAAACCCATCAACAGGGGAAAATTCTTTCTTTGGAGAATTTTTAATTAATGCACAAGGCGAAGATGTTGTAGCAGGTACCAGAACTCCTCAATACATCACTAAAAAAGCAAAACAAGATGCTGGTTCAAAAGACTCATCAATGGAAGAGGCTATGCCTACAGTTTATAAAGAATTAGCAAAAGTATTTCTTAAATTAGAGAAGCACTACAAAGATATGCAAGACATTGAGTTTACAGTTGAGAATAACAAACTTTGGATGCTTCAAACAAGATCAGGAAAAAGAACTGCCAAAGCTGCAATAAAAATTGCAGTAGATATGGTTAAAGAAAAATTAATTTCAAAAAAAGAAGCAATTGAAAGAATTGATCCTAATACTTTAGACACATTATTACATCCAACTTTAGATGATAAAGTTAAAAAAGAAGTAATCGCTTCAGGATTGCCTGCATCCCCAGGAGCTGCGAGTGGAAAGGTTGTTTTTACAGCTGATGAAGCAGAAAAATTAAATGGGATGATGCAAGATACAATACTAGTAAGATTAGAAACTTCACCAGAAGATATACACGGAATGCATGCTGCAAAAGGAATTCTTACGGCAAGAGGTGGAATGACAAGTCATGCTGCAGTAGTAGCAAGAGGAATGGGTAGACCATGTGTTTCAGGTTCTAGTGAAATAACAATTGATTATGAATTAAAACAATTTAAAGCAGGGGACGTAATTATTAAAGAGGGTGATATAATTACCATAGACGGTGGAAGCGGAAAAGTAATGAAAGGGTTGGTGCCTACTGTTCAACCAGAAATATCTGGCTATTTTTCTACAATAATGAAATGGGCTGATGAATTTAGAAAATTAAAAGTAAGAACGAATGCTGAAACAGAGGCAGATAGTAAAACAGCTAGAGAGTTCGGTGCTGAAGGAATTGGGTTATGTAGAACAGAACATATGTTTTTTGATGAGGAAAGAATTTTATCTGTAAGACAAATGATTTTATCTAAATCAAAAGAAGACAGAAATAGTGCGCTAGATAAACTTTTACCTCATCAAAAAGAAGATTTTAAAAAAATATTCAAAGTCATGTCAGGTTTACCTGTAACAGTAAGATTATTAGATCCACCACTTCATGAATTTTTACCAAAAGCTGACAAAGACATAGAGGAAGTAGCGAGATCTTTAAATCTATCAGCAAAGGAAGTTAAAGACAGAATTTCAGAACTCCATGAGGAAAACCCTATGTTAGGACACAGAGGTTGCCGACTTGGTATTTCTTTCCCAGAGATATATGAGATGCAATGCAGAGCTATATTTGAAGCTATAGTTGAATTAAAAAAACAAAAAGTAAAAGCAGCTTTTGCAGAAATTATGATACCTTTGGTTTCAACGGACTCCGAACTTAAAATTTTAAGAGCTTTAGTTAATAAAATTGCTAAAGAAATAGAAAAAGAAAATAAATTAAAACTTGAATATATGGTAGGTACTATGATCGAATTACCTCGTGCTGCTTTACAGGCGAAATCTATTTCAAAACATGCTGATTTCTTTAGCTTTGGAACAAACGATTTAACTCAAACAACTCTAGGAATAAGTCGAGACGACTCAGGAAAATTTTTAAATAATTATATTGATAATAAAATATTTGAAGTTGACCCGTTTGTTAGTATTGATCAGAATGGAGTGGGCGAGTTAGTGGAAATAGCTTCCTCAAGAGGTAGAAAAACAAATAAAAATATTAAATTAGGTATTTGTGGTGAACACGGTGGAGACCCGAAGAGTATAGAATTCTGTTCAAGAACCGGACTAAACTATGTTTCATGCTCTCCATTTAGAGTTCCAGTAGCAAGATTAGCTGCCGCTCAAGCAGAATTATCTAAATAATAAAGTCGAATCAAATGATTTGGCGCTATGAGTAATTGCACCTACAGAAATTCTATTTATCTTTGTATTTGATATTTGTTTAATATTTTTTAAAGTTGCATTACCTGAATACTCTGTTTGATATTTATTTTTGCAAAGTTTTAAGCATTTTTTTAATTGCGAAGAGCTCATATTATCAAAAAGTATTCTTTTAAACTTGAAACCCATAATCTGTTTGAGTTGATTGATACTTTCAATTTCTACTGTAACAATTTTTTTTGTTTTAATTGCTTTTTTAACTAAATCTCTAAAATTATTAGATGCACTAATATGGTTATCTTTAATAAGAATTTCATCACTTAAATTGTATCTATGATTATGGCCACCACCTTTTTTGACAGCATATTTTTCAAGTGTTCTTAAATTAGGTGTGGTTTTTCTTGTACAACAGATCTTAGTTTTTTTACTAATTTTTTTAACGAACTGATTAGTAAGTGTTGCAATACCTGATGCATGATTAAGAAAATTTAAAGCAGTCCTTTCAGCGGTTAAGATAGTTTTTTTTTTAGCTTTTATTATAGCAATTACTTTTTTTTTTTTAATTTTTTTTCCATCAGAAATTTTCTTAGTAAAAACTGATTCTTTACCAATTAATTTAAAAGCAGTTTTACAAAAATCTAAACCAGCTATTACACCATCTTGTTTGGCTATGATCTTAGCTTTTATTATTTTGTCTTTGGCAGTTATTAAGTTGGTGGTGATGTCTCCTCTAGGCCTAAGGTCTTCTTCAAGTGCCTTTTTTACGACTGAATTAATATAAGATTGATTTAATTTTTGCACTGATCTAACGACCAATTTCGGTCATTCTAATTACAGATTTTCTAGCAGCTTCTATAGTTTTATTATCTAAAATAATTTCATTCGTATCATTTTCTAAACAGTCTAAAATTTTTTCTAAATTAATTTTTTTCATGTAAGGACAAAGATTACATGGCTTGATGAAAGATACATTTGGATTATCTGCTTCAACGTTATCACTCATTGAACATTCAGTTACTAACATCACTTTTTTAGGCTGATTATCTTTAACGTATTTAATCATGCCGGAAGTTGATCCTGCAAAGTCAGATGCTTCAATTACATCTGGCGGACACTCTGGATGTGCAATAATTTTAATACCTGGATTTTGATTTTTGATGTCTTGAATTTCTTTTCCTGTAAATTGTTCATGAACAATACAAGTGCCTTTCCAAGAAATAATTTTTACTTTTGTATTTTTAGCAACGTAGTCTGCTAAATATTGGTCTGGAAGAAAAATTACTTTCTCTACATTTAAAGACTCAACAACTTTAACAGCATTTGCAGAGGTACAACAAACATCTGTTTCAGCTTTTACATCTGCTGAAGTATTAACATAAGATACAACAGGTACACCCGGGTATTCTTGTTTTAGTAATCTCACATCTTCTCCTGTAATAGAACTTGCAAGTGAACATCCTGCTTGCATGTCTGGTAAAAAAACTTTTTTAGTTGGATTCATTAACTTTGCAGTTTCGGCCATGAAGTGAACTCCACACATAATAATTTTATCTGCAGAAGTTTTTGAAGCTTCTACAGCAAGAGCTAGAGAGTCAGCCGATATATCCGCAACACCGTGATAAATTTCTGGAGTCTGATAATTGTGGGCAAGAATGATTGCGTTTTTCTCTTTTTTTAATTTATTAATCTTTTCAATTAATGGAGCATGAACTTTCCATTCATTTTCAGGCACAAATTTTGAGATCTTTTTATAAATCTCCTGAGAACCGTTAAAATTTGGTTGTTGTACAGACATACTAATTCCAATTTATCAACTTGAGGTTAAATTGTCATTCATTTATTGTCGCATAAATATTGCGGTCGTGCTGAAATTGGTAGACAGGCACGCTTGAGGGGCGTGTGGGTTTCCCGTGAGAGTTCGAGTCTCTCCGACCGCACCAAAAAAAAGCTTAATTATGATTGATTATTTAAAAAAAAATAAAAGAATAGTGCTTATTATTTTAGTAATTGCCTTTATTGAACTGAGCGGTTATGGGATCTTAGCTTCTCTTTCAAGATTATTAAACGCTCTTTAAAATTTTACACTTTTTATTATTTACTAAAAGTTCTTTATTTTTAAATTCTTCAACATTTGGATCAATTAATTTTACTAAACCAAATGGATAAGGTTTTTCGATAAGTATTTTGCCTACTTTAATCTTATCATAAAAAATTTCTTCTCCTAAATTTAATTTTTCAGTTGAGGAAATGGGTAATAATCTTCTTCTTAGTTTATTTTTTAATTTCATACGTGCTGTATTTTCTTGGCCGATATAACACCCTTTTTTAAAATCTATTGCGCTTAACTCTTCAAAGTTAGCTTCTAAACCAAATAATTGATCTTTTAAACTTTCAACACCTTTAATCGGTATACCTAAAATATGCGCTTCTTTAAAATAAATGTCTGGTTTAGTGATTTTTAATTCTAGTTTTTTTATTGTTAGATGCAATTTTTCAAGAGTTGATAATATTCTAGCACCTAATTTTTTGTTTCTTGAGTCAATAAAAATAGAACTGTTTCTATATTCTATAGTATCAGTTTGTTTATTTTCACTTTTTTGTATTTCATTGAATTTTTCTAAACTTATTATTCCTATAATGTATTCATTGGATTTATCTTTAATTTCTATTTTTGATCTTAATTTATACTTAGCAAGATAATTTATGATTTCTTTTGTAGCTTTACTATCACAATCTAATAAATAGCCATCTTTAGATTGAATTAGAAAAAATTCAAAAAAGTATTTACCTTGAGGAGTAAATAACGCAGAAAAAATAGAACAAGATTTGCTTACTTTTTCAATATCGTTAGTAATAATGTTTTGAAGAAAATTTTTAGCATCATCTCCAGTTATAGAAATTAATCCACGATTTTCTAATAAAACAATTTGATCTTTTTTCATAAATACAGGATATATTGTATAATATTTTTTTAAATCATGTCTGATAATTTTAGTCTTATTATAAAAAATGGCTCTTGCTACATTGATGGCAAGCTTACGAAAACTGATATTGGATTATCTGGTGGAAAAATAAAAAAGATCGGCAAAATAGAACTTAATAGTTCAAAAGTTTATGACGCTACGAACAAAGTTGTTTTGCCTGGAATTATCGATACTCAAGTCCATTTTAGAGAACCTGGATCTACGGATGCTGAAGATTTAGAGAGTGGAAGCAGAGCCGCTGTACTTGGAGGTGTAACCTCTTTGTTTGAGATGCCTAATACTAATCCTCCAACCGCAAATTTAATTGAATTTGACAAAAAATTGAAAGCAGCAAAAAACAGGATGCACAGTAATTATGCTTTTTATTTTGGGGCAACACCGGATAACACGGATCAGCTCGCAGATTTAAAAAATGTTGAAGGTTGTTGCGGGGTAAAACTATTCGCAGGATCTTCTACTGGCAACCTATTAGTTGATAAGGAAGCGGACATAGAAAAAGTGATATCAAGTAGTAACAGAATAGTTTCAATCCACTCTGAAGATGAAGATATAATTAAACTTAGAAAAAAATTTATAAAAAAAGGTGATGTACATTCACATCCTGAATGGAGAAACGTTGAGTGTGCCATGTCATCAACAAGAAGAGTAGTAAAAATAGCTGAGCGATACAATAAAAAAATCCATATTTTACATGTCACAACAAAAGACGAGGTAGATTTTTTAGCTATGCATAAAAAAAATGTTACTTTTGAAACTACACCTCAACATTTAACTCTTTATGCACCTGATTGTTACGATAAGCTTGGAACATATGCCCAAATGAATCCACCCTTAAGAGCCAAAGAACATTACGATCGTTTATGGTTAGCAATAAAAAATAACATTGTTGATGTATTAGGTTCTGATCACGCTCCTCATTTAAAAATAAATAAAGATAAAATTTATCCAGACACACCATCAGGAATGCCCGGAGTTCAAACAATTTTTCCTGTCATGCTTGACCATGTAAATAGTGGAAAACTTTCACTAGAACAGTTGATAAACCTTATGTGTGAAAATCCTTGCAAAATTTTTGGTATTAAAAATAAGGGATATATTAAAGAGGGTTTTGATGCTGATTTAACAATAGCTGACATGAATAAAGAAGTAGTTATAAAAGATGAAATTATAGCAAGTAAATGTGGCTGGACACCTTTTAACAACTACAAAGTCAAAGGTTTTCCAGTTGGCACTATTGTTAATGGAAATCTAGTAATGTCTGATGGTAAAGTAGTGTTAGAGTCTAAAGGGCAGCCTTTAAAGTTTTAATATTTCATTTTTAATAAGATCAGCTTTTATCTCATCTAAAATAGCAGGGTCATCAATCGTAGCTGGCATTTTATATGGTTCATTGTCGGCTATTTTTCTGACCGTACCTCTTAATACTTTTCCTGATCTAGTTTTAGGTAATCTTTTAACCACTATGGCTTGTTTAAACGCAGCTACTGGGCCAACTTTTTCTCGTACCATTTTAATACATTCATCAATTATATCTTTTTTTTCTTTAGTAACTCCCGCTTTTAAAGCAAGCAAACCTATCGGAAGCTGTCCTTTTAGTTTGTCAGCAATACCTATGACGGCACATTCAGCAACATCTTTATGCTCAGCTAAAACTTCTTCAATCGCACCAGTTGACAATCTGTGCCCAGCAACATTTATAATGTCATCTGTCCTAGACATGATCCAAACATAACCATCTTCATCTATGTGTCCCGCATCATATGTCTGGTAATATCCTGGATATGTAGTCATATAATTTTCTTTATATCTTTTATCTGCTCCCCAAAGAGTTGGAAATGTTCCTGGTGGTAAAGGAAGTTTGACTACGATATCTCCCATCTTTCCTGGACCAACTTCCTTACCTTCTGAGTTTAAAACTTTTAAATCATAACC
>CACEQK010000003.1 GCA_902561585.1 uncultured Pelagibacteraceae bacterium | reverse complement strand
GAGCTATTTTTTTAGACACGTTAAATAGAGAACTAGCCAACTGACAAACAATCATATTAGTTTCATCATTTCTTGTAACAGCTATAACCATATCTGCTTTTTCTGCTCCCGCATTTTCTAAAACACTAGGAAGTGTAGCTCTTCCAACAATCCCTTTTACATCTTGGGTATCATTTATTTTCTTTATATCTTCTGACGATTGATCTATTACAGTAACGGAATGACCTTGAGCAGATAATTGTTTGCTAATTGAAAAGCCAACTTTGCCGGCTCCACATATAATTATATTCATTTTTAATTGATTCCTTTAATGCCTAAAGATTTAAGTTTTCTATGAAGCGCTGATCTCTCCATGCCAATAAAGTCAGCAGTTTTTGAAATGTTCCCGTGATGTTTTTTTAGTTGTGTTGTTAAGTATTCTTTTTCAAAATGTTCTCTCGCTTCTTTTAATGGAGATTGAAATGATTGTGTTAAAATATTGTTCTCCTCTGTAATTTTTGTAGAAGGGTTTAATATATCGTTAATCAGCTGGTTAATTTTCTCCTTAGTTTCATTTGATGACAAAATAGTTATTCTCTCAATTAAATTTCTAAGCTCTCTAACATTACCAGGCCAACTATAGGTATATAAGCTGTCATTCTCTACGTCTATGTTTGGCTCTTGAACTCCATTTATTTCTGCAAGTTTATTTTTAAAATAGTTGATTAATAAAGGTATGTCTTCAGTTCTTGAAGATAATGAATTCAACTCTATAGGCATTACGTTTAATCTATGAAAAAGATCTTCTCTAAATTTATTTTCTTTAACTAATTGCTTAAGATCTTTAGATGTAGATGAAATAAGTCTTATATTTACATTTATATCTTTTGAACCATTAATTCGTTTGAATTTTTGATCTATTAAAACTCTTAAAACATTTGCTTGAGTTTCGTAAGGAATTTCTGATACTTCATCTATAAGTAAAGTTCCTTTGTTAGCTCTTTCTAATGCTCCAAATGAAATATTTCCATCATCAAATTCTTCACCAAATAATTCTTTTTCATATGTTCTTTCCTTAAGTAAAGCTGCATTAATTATAACAAATGGCTCTTTTACTCTTCCAGAATTTTTATGAATTTTTCTTGCGACTAGTTCTTTTCCAGATCCTGTAGGTCCAGAAATTAAAACTCTGCTTTCCGAAGTGGATAATTTTTCGATAGTTTTTCTAACTTTGACCATATCAGAGCTATTTCCAATAAGATCAAATGAGTGAAATAATTTATTTTCGATAATATCTTTTTCTTTTTTAAGTAATGACGACTCTAAGCCTCTATTTACGTAATTTAATATTTTTTCTTTTGAAAATGGTTTTTCAATAAATTCGTAAGCACCTAGTCTTATTGCCTCTACAGCGACTTTTACAGTCGCGTGTCCTGAGATCATGATAACTGGGATATTTTTATTTTTTTTTATTATTAATTTTAATAAATCTATACCGTCTTTATCAGGTTTATCTAATTTGATATCTAAAATTGCTAAATCAGGTAAACGTTTATTTATTTCTAGAACTGCTTGATCATAATTTGCAGCAGTTCTAATTTTATAATTTTGTTCTTCTAGAATATTGCTAACTAAAAATCTAATATCTGGATTATCGTCTATAACTAAAATTTCTTTAAGCATATTTTGGTAATGATATTGTAACTATAGTGCCTTTATTCTCTTTGTTTTTTTTAATAGAAAAATTTCCATTATGTTCATTTATAATTTTAGTTACTATTGGAAGTCCTAAACCCGTTCCAGTTTTTTTAGTGGTAAAGTAAGGTGTCATTGCTTTTTTAGCGTCTGTAATACCCGGGCCATTATCATGTATTCTTAATGCTATATAGTCATTATTGCTAATTATTTCTATGTCTATATTTCCTTTAAAATTAGGGTCTTTCTGCTTAATATCTTCCAGCGCCTCTTCTGAATTCTTTATAAGGTTAATCATAACTCGATTCAATTGATCCTCGTCACCTTTAACAAATTTATCTTGCGTATTTTTAATTATATTAATTGAATTTTTTGAAGTCATTTTGATAAAATCTGAAGATTTTGTAATTAGTTGTATTAGATCAATTTTTTTAAATATAGGTCTTGGCATTCTAGCAAAATTTGAAAACTCGTTAACGAGTTTTTCTATATCTTTAATTTGTCTATTAATTGTTTCTAAATATTTTTCAAAATTTTTACTATCTTGGTTTAATTGATCTTTATATTTCTCTCTTAAACTATCAATCGAAAGCTGAATTGGAGTTAAAGGATTTTTTATTTCATGCGCTAACTTTCTTGCAACACTTTCCCAAGCTTCATATCTTTCAGTAATTAATAGTTTATCCTGCTGTTCTTTTAGTCTTTCAATCATTTGATTAAAGTTTTTATTTAATTGTTGAAATTCTTCATCAGTTTCTAATTCTGGAACCTTAACATCGAGTGCTCCTTTACTAATAGAGTCTGATGCTCCAATTAAGTTTATAATGGGCTTAGTAAGTCTTGACGCAAAAGTAATAGCAATTGAAGTAGATAAAAATAATAATAATGTAACTACGATTATGTATATGACTGCAAAAGTAACTTTTATTCCAGTTTGACTATTTTCTACAGAATAGTAAAAACTTACAGCTTGTTCAGTTTCATTTAGGTATCTTAAGATTTCAGGATCTATATTTCTTGAAATATACAAATATGTATCAACTAGAGAAGTTAATTTAGTCATTACAGTCGTTTTATTTTCCAAATTATCAGAAATAAAAACTGGTTTCCCCTCTAAAGCTTCATCGTAATCTTCGTCTGCAGGAATTACAAATTCTTCAGTAATATCTCTAACATCTGATAAAAGAATATTTCCAAGGCTGTCGATCAAATAAACATCATCAACTCTTCTTAATATTTTCTCTGATCTAACAATACTTTGAAAACGATTTGGGTTTGAATAGTAAAGTCCAGATGCCCTATTTAGTCCTACACTCATTAGTATTACATCTGATAAGACATTCTCTTTACTTTCTTCTAAATAGTTTTTGGCAACATCAAATGAGTTATTTACAGCATTTGTAATTTGTTTATCGAAATAGTTTTGAATTCCAAAATTAAAAATAAACAATGAAAATATAGCAACAATTAAGGACGGGATTACAGTAAATAATGAAAATACAGAAATATATTTTAAATTAGTTTGTGAACCTTTCTTGTTTTTTTTTCCTGTATAATAAAATCGGTAAAAATTTTTAAAAATTAAAGTAAAAAAAAGTAGTAATAGAAAAATATCAACGATTAATAAATTTTGTAAATTTTTATCTGTGAGCGGAATAAAACCTTCGTTTATAAATGTTAAAAAAGTAACAATTCCCATGAAAATACATAGAAATGAAGATAAAATAATCCAATTAAAGTTTTTAATTATCTTAAACATCTTAATTAACCATTAAATATCTATATAAATATTATATAAGTAAAAACCATGAGTTTTTGTTTAATAATTCTTGCAGGAGGTAATAGCCATAGATTTGGTTCTAATATAGGCAAACCATACCAAAAATTAGGGGGCAAATCATTAATAGAAATAAACGTAAATAAGGCTCTTCAATTTAAAGCGGTTAAACAAATTATTCTTGTTTATAACAAAAAAGACTTAAAAAAAGTAAAATCACTCAAACTTAAAAATGTAAAACTAATTTCTGGGGGAAAAGATAGAAAAGAGTCTACTTTCCTAGCGCTTAAATATTTAATTAAACAAAAAGGAATAAATAAGGTTCTAATTCACGATGTAGCGAGACCTAATTTTTCATTAAAATTATTTAATTCAATTTTAAATAATATGAAATCGGCTAGAGCTGTAATACCTAAGATTAAAGTTCAAGATGCTATCAAACAAATTATAGACTCAAGTAAGGAGGAGTACATTATTGGAAAAAAAAGAGATAACTTATTTTTAACCCAAACACCTCAAGCATTCAATTTAAAAGAAATCTATCATTTGCATAAAACCAATTCTGAAAAATATAAAGACGATGATATTTCCCTATATATGAATTTAAATGAAGTTAAATTTATCAAAGGTGAAAAAAATAATTTTAAAATCACAGATTTAGAAGACTTTGAAACTTTAAAAAATATTTATAAATCTAAACAAAGTGTAGGGATAGGCTTTGATGTTCATAGACTTGTCCCCAAAAGAAGTCTTTACTTGGCTGGCTTAAAAATTAAGTCAAAACTTGGGACATTAGGTCACTCAGATGGAGATCCTGTTCTTCATTCTATAACCGATGCAATCTTGGGAGCTTGCAAAATGGGTGACATTGGTCAAATGTTTTCAGACAAAAGTAAAAAATTTAAAAATATCAGATCTACAATTTTGCTTCTTAAAGTTATAGAACAGATCAAATCTAATGGTTACTATATCAATAATATCGATATAAACATAATTACTCAAGCACCTAAGATAAAAAATTATAAAAAAAAGATGATAGAAAATATTGCAAAACTTTGTGAAATCTCAACTAATCAAATTAATATTAAAGGAAAAACAACTGAAAAATTAGGTGTTGTTGGAAAAGAAAAAGCAATAGCCTGTGAAGTAATAACTTCTGTAATTAAATATGATTAAAACATTTAATTATTTATTTGTTACATGTTTTGGAATTGGATCTTTTAGATATGCTCCTGGCACAATCACATCTTTGATAACTACAGTCTTTTTGTTTAGTTTGTTTCACATCATAAATTTATCTTCTAATATTATACTTATAATTCTGTTGTTAATTTTTATTTATTCTTTTTACGCAGTCTCCAACTACATAAAAGATAATGATAATAAAGACCCAAAAGAGGTTGTTGTTGATGAGTTCATTGGTCAATCTATTCCAATTTATATTTATGAAGTTTCTCATGGCACTATTAAAGATCCGCAGGAAGCCGTTTTATTCTATTTATATATTTTTATCCTATTTAGATATTTTGATATTAAAAAACCTTTTCCAGTAAACTTCTTTGATAAAAAATTTAAAAATAGTTTTGGTGTAATATTTGATGATGTTGTAGCAGGCTTATATGTTGTTTTAACGCTCATAATTTTTATGATAATTAAATCTAAGTTATTCTAATGAATTTAAATAAAAAGATAGTTTCATTATTAAAAAGGAAAAAATTTAAATTCGCTATTGCAGAGTCGTGTACTGGTGGGATGCTGTCTAGCGCTATTACTTCTGTGAGTGGATCATCAAAAGTATTTACTATGGGATTAGTTACATACTCAAATCAAGCTAAGACAAGCATATTAAAAATACCAAATCAAATTATAAAAAAAAATGGAGCTGTCAGCGTTCAGTGTTGTTTAGCAATGGTTAATAACTTAAGCAAAATTAGTAAAGCAAAAGTATGTATTTCGATAACAGGAATAGCTGGTCCTAAAGGTGGATCTAAACAAAAACCAGTAGGTTTAGTTTATATCGGAGTCAAAATTGGAAAAAAAGTTATTATAAATAAGTGTAATTTTAAAAATAATAGTAGAACTTTTATTCAAAAACAGACAGTAAAAAAAGCGCTAAACTTACTAGCTAATTTAATCAGATAGGGTAACTAAACTGTGGGTTAACTATAAAATTCAATAGATGAGCCGCAAAACTATTCAATAATAGAAATATTCCAAAAGCATTAAGATAAAGAATAAAAACTAAGAAATTTCTTGCTCTTTTTTTCACTAGTAAATCTTTGTTTTCTGGAACCCAATCTTTATTAGGGGATTTAAAATCATAAGAGAACATCCAATAAGTTATATCACTTTCATTGGGATCACCTGTTCTAATTTTTTTAATATATGAAGCTAAACTTTTAAATGTGAAAAAAAAAACTACCAATAAAACAGAAACTATTAACATTATTTATATAATTGTATTGCTCTTTCCTCGAATGATTTAGCGATTTTGTTTAAACCAAGTTCGAAGGATTTTTTCATAATAGAATTTAAAATTGGATTCTTTAGTTCAAAATCAATAAAAAATTCTAATTGAGTGTTGTTATTTATTTCTTTAAAAATCCATTCGTTTTTAAGATATTTTAAAGGACCATCTAAATTAGTTACAATTATTTTATCTGATGCTTTGTGATAAGTAACATGGCTTGAAAAAGTTTCATTTAATATGCTTTTTCCAACTTTTAAATCTCCATTAAAAGTGATTAAATCTGTGCTTTCATTTTTACCAAAAATTTTGCCTTCCATGCACCAAGGAACGAACTCTGGATACTTCTCTATATCAAGAACCATTTCTATAAGTTGATCTTTTTTACAAGGAATAATTTTTTTTATTGTTGCGGTCGACATTCGAGTTTTTTATTTCTTGCATCTTGTAATTTTCTAAAATCTTCATCCGCATGATACGAAGATCTTGTTAATGGTGATGAAGAAACTAATAAAAACCCTTTAGTTTTTGCAATATTTTCAAATTCTTTAAATTCATCCGGATGATAGTATCTTTCTAATGGGTGATGTTTAGCGGATGGCTGTAAATACTGACCGATAGTAATAAAATCAACCTCTGCTGATCTTAAATCATCCATAACTTGAATTACTTCTTCTTTTGTTTCACCTAAACCCACCATAATTCCAGATTTTGTAAAAACTTTTTTATTAAATTTTTTTGCATTTTTTAAAAGTTCTAAAGAGGCAAAATACCGTGCCCCTGGTCTTACTTTTGTATAAAGTCTTGGAACAGTTTCAATATTATGATTAAAAACATCTAAATCTGCCTCTAAAACTTTTTTATAAGCCTCACCTTTTCTTAAAAAGTCTGGGGTTAAAACTTCAATCGAAGTATTAGGATTTTTTTCTCTAGTAGCTTTAACAACTTTATAAAAATGCTCTGAGCCACCATCTTCTAAATCATCTCTATCTACGGAAGTAATAACAACATGCTTCAAATTTAAATTTTTAACAGCATTTGAAATTTTAGCAGGTTCAAAGCTATCTAGATCTGTTGGTTTACCAGTTTTAACATCACAAAATGCGCAGGCTCTTGTGCAAGTGTCTCCCATAATCATGAAAGTTGCATGCTTTTTGCTCCAACATTCAGTTATATTTGGGCAATTAGCTTCCTGGCAAACAGTTACTAAATTATTTTGATTTACTAATTGTTTTGTTTGAAAAAAAACTTTTGAGTCTACAATCTTTGATCTTATCCACACCGGTTTTTTTTTAATTGGATTTACAGGTTTATTTACTTTCTCAGGATGTCTAACTTTTTCACTCATTTAAGTTTTATTATAATTTCATCTTGTTTTACGTAATTGAATTTTTCACGGTAAAGAATTTCTAAATAATCCTGATCATTATTATTTATTAGAGAAATTTTATGATCCAAATCTTTTAATTTTGCATTTAATTTCTTATCTTTTTCTATTAATTCCTCATACGTATTTTTTTTATCAAAATAGGAGATTAATCCCCTCTCACCTCCAATGAGGTTTATAGCAATATATAGAGTAAAAAAAATATTAAATACTAAAAATTTTTTATTTTTCAAACTTTCAAATAGCTTCATTAATTAGATACTAGCCATTTTAGCTTGATTGCCAAGTTCCTCTTCGACACGCAATAATCTGTTATATTTTGCCACTCTTTCAGACCGTGCTAAAGAACCAGTCTTTATTTGAGAAGACATTGTAGCTACTGCCAAATCAGCGATAAAAGTATCTTCTGTATCACCTGATCTATGAGAAATAATTGTATTAAAATTTGCTTTTTTTGCCATTGAAATAACTTCAAGTGTCTCTGTCAAAGTCCCGATCTGATTAGGTTTAACTAATATACTGTTAGCTGATTTTTCTTTGATACCTTTTTCTAAACGTTTTGTATTTGTAACAAATAGATCGTCTCCAACAAGCTGTACATTTTTACCGATAGCGATTGTAATTTTTTTCCAAGAATCCCAGTCTTCTTCTGCAAAAGGATCCTCTATAGACTTAATTGGATAATTTGACGTAAGTTTTTCATAATATTTAATGACATTATCTACTGATGTAAAATTTTTAGACTCTATTGAATATTCTCCTTTATTGTTCATTAACTCATTAGCTGCAACATCTAAGCATATCGCAACATCATGTCCTGCTTTTAATTTAGATTTTTCAATCGCCTGGACTATCAGTTCTAATGCCTCTTCATTTGTATTAATAGATGGAGCAAATCCCCCTTCATCACCAACGTTTGTAAGCATTTTTTTCGAGTGAAGTAATTTTTTTAAATTTTGAATTACTAAAAAACATTTTTCTATAGCATCCATAAAATTTTTAGCTGAGTCAGGTCTGATCATGAATTCTTGGATATTTAAATCATTATCTGCGTGAGCACCTCCGTTAATAATGTTCATCAGAGGAATAGGTATAGAGTAAGAATTTCCTAAATTTTTAAATAAAGATTTATTTTTTGCAATCGCTGAACATTTTGCATTTGCTAGAGACACTGCAAGAGTAGCATTAGCACCTAGATTAGTTTTATTTTCACTGCCATCAATATCTAATAAAGTTTTGTCAATTATTTCTTGTTGATCTGTATCTATTCCAATAAGTTTTGAAGAAATTTTACTATTTATATTTTCTACCGCTATATTAACACTTTTTCCTAAAAATTTGTTTTTATCTTCATCTCTTAATTCATGAGCTTCAAAAGCACCTGTGGATGCACCTGAAGGAGAAATTGCTGTTGCTGAAATGTTATTGTCTAAAAAAATTTCTGCTTCAACAGTTGGGTTGCCTCTGCTATCAAAAACTTGACGGCCTTTAACGTTTTTAATTTTTGCCATTTTTTTATTTAACTAACTTATCTATTTCAGTTAATTTTTTTAATAACGATTTAACTTCTTTTATTGGTACCATGTTGGGTCCATCTGATGGTGCGTTGTCGGGATCTTCATGGGTTTCCATAAAAATTGCTCCAACACCAACTGCTATAGCTGCTCTTGCTAAGTAAGGAACAAACTCTCTTTGTCCTCCACTTTTTTCTCCCATGCCGCCAGGTTGTTGTACTGAATGAGTTGCATCAAATACAATTGGGAAGCCAAACTTAGACATTATTGGTAAAGCTCTCATATCAGAAACTAATGTATTGTAACCAAAGCTAGCTCCTCTTTCTGTAATTAAAATATTTTTATTTCCTGAGTCTTCGATCTTCTTAATTACATTTGTCATGTCCCATGGTGCTAAGAATTGACCTTTTTTAACATTAATTATTTTTCCAGTTTTAGCTGCAGCTATTAATAAATCAGTTTGTCTGCACAAAAATGCTGGTATTTGTAAAACATCAACATGATCAGCAACAATAGAACACTGCTCAGCTGTGTGTACATCTGTTAAAACAGGTACACCTACTTCCTTTCTAATTTTATTAAAAATAGGTAAAGACTTTTCTAATCCTATTCCCCTTTTACCTTTTAGACTTGTTCTATTGGCTTTATCAAAAGATGTTTTATAAATTAAATTTATTCCAAGTTCGCTTGTAATTTTTTTAAGTTCTGTAGACATTTTGATTGCGTGTTGCTCATTCTCTAATTGGCAGGGTCCTGCAATTAAAGTAAATGGCTTATCATTAGCTATTTCAAAATTAGAACACTTTACTTTATGGTTTGTCATTTATTCGATTTGATTTTTGCGGCTTTAATAAATGAAGAGAATAAAGGATGTGGAGCTAAAGGTCTAGATTTAAATTCAGGATGAAACTGAACTCCTATAAACCATGGATGATTTTTAAGTTCTATAATCTCTGGTAATTTCATATTAGGTGATAACCCAGAAAATATCATACCCTTGTCTTCAAATTTTTCTTTAAAGTTAATATTAACTTCGTATCTGTGTCTATGTCTCTCAAAGATTTTTGAAGATTTATAAATACTATTAATCAAAGAACCTTTTTTAAGCCTCGCTTCATAGCTACCTAATCTCATTGTTCCGCCTAATTCCTTATCTGTTCCTCTCATTAATTTACCATCTTTAATCCATTCACTCATCAAACCAACAACTGAGCCTTTAGATGGACCAAACTCACTAGAGGTAGCATTTCTTATATTTAATATATTTCGAGCAAACTCTATTACTGCCATTTGCATCCCAAAGCAAATACCTAAAAATGGTATATTGTTTTTTCTTGCATAAGTAATAGCAGCAATTTTTCCTTCTGTTCCTCTTTTGCCAAAGCCACCCGGAATTAAAATACCAGAAACTTCCTTAAGTTTGTTCTTAACATCTTTTGGTTTTAAATAATCTGACTCAATCCTCATTAAATTAACTTTTAAATTATTAGCAATACCACCGTGAGTTAATGCTTCATCAAGTGATTTATAAGCATCTTTTAATTCTACATATTTACCAATTATAGCAATATTAACTTTCTTTTTATTATTTAAAACTGAATTCGTAATTTTTTTCCAAGGAATTAGGTTTACTTTTTTTCTAGATTTAATCTTGAAGAATTTTAAAACTCTTTCGTCTAATTTTTCTTTGTTAAAACTTATTGGAGCTTCATAAATTGTTTTTACATCAACTGTTTCGATAACATCATCTATAGATACGTTACAAAATAATGAGATTTTCTTTCTTTGATCTAATGGAATAGACCTTTCTGATCTACAAATAATTATATCAGGCTGAATACCAATACTTCTAAGCTCTTTAACTGAGTGTTGTGTGGGCTTTGTTTTGATTTCATCTGAGGCCCTCATATAAGGAACTAAAGTTAAATGGATAAATAATGTATTTTTTCTGCCAAATTCATTAGAGAATTGTCTTATTGCCTCTAAAAAAGGAAGACTTTCAATATCACCAACTGTTCCTCCAATTTCGCATATTACAAAATCCTCTTTAGCAAC
This sequence comes from uncultured Pelagibacteraceae bacterium, assembly GCA_902561585.1. Classification (GTDB taxonomy): domain Bacteria; phylum Pseudomonadota; class Alphaproteobacteria; order Pelagibacterales; family Pelagibacteraceae; genus Pelagilacustribacter. The sequence goes on along the minus strand of CACEQK010000003.1, from coordinate 57,886 downwards.
ATCGTGTTTAATAAATTCTTTAATTCTATTTGTGATATGTGGAATAACTTGAACGGTTTTACCAAGATATTTTCCTTTTCTTTCTTTTTTTAAAACATCGCTATAAATTTTACCTGTTGTGATATTGTCAGATTTTTTTGCAGAAATCCCTGAAAACCTTTCGTAGTGACCTAAGTCTAAATCTGTTTCAGCTCCGTCATCCGTTACAAAAACCTCTCCATGCTGAAATGGACTCATCGTACCAGGATCAACATTTAAATAAGGATCTAATTTTCTAATTCTTACTTTGTATCCTCTTGATTGTAATAAGTAAGCAAGTGAAGCTGATGATAATCCTTTTCCTAAAGATGAAACCACGCCGCCAGTTACGAATATATATCGCGCCATGGAAGTATGTTATACTTTATATCATGTTAAATACAAAGTCTTAATTACTTCGATTGTGGTATCTGTGGAAGGTTTGAATTTTCTTCTTCCTCTTTTTCAAGAACTGATTGTGTTTCACGAAATTCATCTCGTGAAATAGCAACTATTGCAATACTACAAATTATGAATAATGCAGCAACTATTGATGTAAATTTTGTTAAAAAAGTTCCTACCGATCTTGCTGACGTGAAATTATCCTGTGAAACACCTAAACCTAAAGCTCCACCTTCGGATCTTTGAAGAAGAATAATTATAACTAATATTATTGCTAGAATAATGTTAACAAAGATTAGTAGGCTTTCCATGGTGCTTATCTATAGTAATTCTTTATTATATCAATAAATTTTTTAGAAGTTTTTGAAGCCCCGCCTATTAAAAAACCATCTATTTCTCTAATTTCTTTAAACATCTCAACATTGCTGCCATCTACAGAGCCGCCATAAAGCACTGCTGGACTATTTATTTTAAATATTCCCTTTAAAACTTTTTTAATATGAGTTGTAGTTTTTTTTAATTCATCTGCAGTTGGAATTTTTCCAGTGCCAATTGACCAAATAGGCTCATAAGCAACTATTATATTATTCTTATTAAATTTTCTTTCTAACACCTTTGTCAATTGCTTTTTTAAAACACTAAGTGTTTTTTTATTTTTTTTCTCTTTTTTGTTTTCACCAATGCAAAAAACTACTTTCAAATTATTTTTCAAAGCATATCTAACTTTATCTTTGAGCATTGTATTAGTGTCTCCTTCGCCTCTATTATCCGAATGTCCTACTAAAGTATATTTAGCACCGACGCTTTTTAGCATATAAGGGCTTACAGCTGCAGTATTAGAGGAGAATTTTTCTTTCTGATAACAGTTTTGCGCACCTATTGAAATTTTCTTGTTTTTGAAATATTTAGAATAACTCTCAATTAGCGTGTACGGAGGGGTAATTATAACTCTGTATTTGTTTCTATTTTTGTCTTTAGAATAGTATGAATTAATTTTGTTAAGAATACCGATAGATGTTGGTACACCAAACATTTTCCAATTTCCAATAAAATATTTCATAATTTGCCTTAGTTTAAATTTTAATCTATAGGTGTATAATTTTGAACTTAATAAATTAATATAATGGCAACATCAATAGGTAAATTATCAAAATCTTTTTTTCTTAAGCTTCTAGTTGGAATTATTATTTTGCCTTTTGTCTTCTGGGGGATGGGAGATCTATTTAGAGGCGGAAATCAAAATGTAGTTGCAACTGTGGACTCAAATAAAATTAGTACGCAGGAATTTGTAAATTATATTAACCGTCTTACTTTAAATGAAGAACAGGTAAAAAATTTATCAAAAACAGATCTCGTTGAACAAATTTTGTCTGATTATATTGGAAAAAAAGTGATGTCGTTAGAAATAGAAAAACTTGGTGTTGTAGTTAGCGACAATGCTCTAAGAGATATTATTAAAAATGATAAATCATTTTTTAAAGATGATAAATTTTCAAGAACTGAGTACGAAAAATTTTTAATTAAAAGCGGAATAACTGCACCGCAATTTGAAGCTAACATTGTTGAACAGGAGAAAAGAAGACAATTTTTAAGTTCATTAGCAGGAGGAATAGTAATCCCTGATATTTTAGTTGAAAAAGAATTTAGAAAAGAAAATCAAACAAAAACAATTCAATATATAGATTTAGAAAAATACCACTTAAAGAAAAAACCATCACAAGACAGTATTAAAGAGCTCTATGAAAGAAACAAAAATGTATTTTTTACAGAACTTAAATCAATTAGATACGCAGAAATTAAACCAGAATTAATTAGTGGTAGCCAAGATTATAATGAGAATTTTTTCAAGCAGTTAGATATTATTGAAAACAATGTTTTAGATGGACAATCATTTGAGGAAACTGCAAAAGCTTATAACTTAAAAATTATAGAATTTAATAAAATAAATGCAAAAAAAGAAAATGAAGAAAAAAAGAAAATAGAAAATTTACCAGATAATCTTTTTAATAAAATTTATAATATTAAAACATCTCAATCACCTGAAGTAATTAATCTAGAAAGTAAATATTACTTAGCAGAAATTAAAGATGAAGAGAAAAAAAATAGACCAATAAACGATCCTGAGGTTTTAGAAGCACTTAATGCTCAATTAAGCTTTAAAGAAAAAATAGATAGCAATACATCATTAGCTAAAGATATAAGCTTAGGTGCTTTTGATGGTGATAATTTTAAAAAATTTGCCGATGATAATGGATTGCTAGTTAAAGATTATAAAATCTCTAATATAAAACAAAACGATGTTTTTGATGAAGGTCTAGTAAAAAGAATTTTCTTAATTAAAGATGGAGATATTAATCTTATTACTAATAGCACACTCACAAAAAGTTTTTTAATATCGATAAAAAATACAGAATATAAAAAACTAGATAAAAAAGGTAATGAATTTGAGCAATACGAAGCTAGGGCACGTTTGAACTTGATAAACAAAATCTATCAATCATATGATGAAAATGCTAATCAGAGGTATAAGGTTGAGATAAATCAAAGAACTATAGATCGTGTTAAAAATTCATTTTAATGAAGTTAAATTTAAGTTTTAGAGAATTTAAAAGCAATCATTCTAAAAAAAAACATCAAATTTTATTTAGAGCAAAATCTTGTAATCAATATTATAAGATCGAAAACTTATTTAGATTTCTTTTAGCTGAAAAAAATAGCTTTATCTTTGAGTCAGTCGAAAAAGGTACAATCAAAGGTCGTTATACTATAATTGGTCTCAATCCTGATAAAATATGGGATATTAATAAAAATATAATTACACTTAATAGTTCAGGTAAAAAAACTAAAATTAAATCTGTACCACTAAAATATATTAATAAACTTATAAAAGAGTTTAAGATTAAAATTCCAAATCAATTACCTTCTATGTCTTCGATGCTTGTAGGTTATTTTTCTTATGATGTTATTCGTTATATAGAAAAAATTCCAAATAATTGTAAAGATGACCTTAAAATTCCTGATGTTAGATTATCTAGACCTAAAAATTTGATTATTTACGATAACGTAAAAAAAAAGATTTTTTATGTGGAAAACGTTTATGCAGATACAAAAATAAAAAATTATGAAGAAGAATACCATTCAATAAACAAGAGATTTGATTTGTATGAAGATTTTGAAAACATTAAGCTTCCAGAACAATTTTCATTAAAACCTAATAAAAATTTAATTAAATCAAATACTTCTAAAGAAAAATTTAAATCCCTTGTTAAAAAAGCAAAAACATACATTAAAAAAGGAGATATTTTTCAAGTTGTTTTAAGTCAAAGATTTGAAAGAAAAATAAATAAAACACCAATAGAAATTTATAATCATTTAAGAAAATCTAACCCCTCACCTTTTATGTTTTATTTTAACTATAAAGATTTTAACATACTGGGTAGCAGCCCAGAAATATTAGTAAGACTGAGAGGGGGAGAAGTAACAATAAGACCTATCGCTGGTACTAGGCCAAGGGGAAAAAATAACAAAGAAGATAAAAAATATGAATTAGATCTTCTAAAAGATAAAAAAGAATTAGCTGAACATTTAATGTTGTTGGATCTTGGAAGAAATGACGTTGGAAAAGTTTCTAAAGTAAATACGGTTAAAGTAACTGAAAAGTTTAAAGTCGAAAGATACTCTCATGTAATGCATATTGTCTCTAATGTTATTGGTAAATTTAATAACAAATTCTCATTATTTGAAACTTTGTTATCAGGTTTTCCAGCTGGAACGGTCAGCGGTGCACCAAAAATAAGGGCTATGGAAATAATCGATGAATTAGAGAAAACTAAAAGAAAACTATATGCAGGAGGCATTGGTTATTTCACTCCAAACGGTGAATTTGATACCTGTATTGCGTTAAGAACGGCTTTAATAAAAAATAAGAAATTTTATGTTCAAGCTGGCGCGGGTATAGTAGCGGATAGTAAACCTGAAAAAGAGTATGCTGAAACAGTGAATAAAGCTAAAGCTTTAATGAGAGCGGTAGATTGAATGAAGATATTACTAATAGATAACTACGATAGTTTTACTTACAACTTATTTCACTACATCTCTATTTTTAAAAAAAATGTTGAGGTAGTAAGAAATGATAAAATTGATGGAAGCACAATATTAAAAAAAAAATATGATAAAATTGTCATTTCGCCTGGTCCAGGTAACCCTAATCAAGCTGGAAATTGTTTAAAAATTGTTAAAGAAGTTCATAAAAAGATACCTATTCTCGGAGTTTGTTTAGGCCACCAGATTATTGGCCAGATTTTTGGAGGTAAAATTATTAAAGCTAAAAATTTAATGCACGGAAAAACAAGTAAAATTAAACATCAAAAAAAAGGTTTATTTAAAAATATTCCAAATAATTTTGAAGCTACAAGGTATCACAGCCTTGTAGTCGATCGTAAAAAGTTTCCAAAAGACTTGGTAATTACTGCTGAAACGAAGAATAAAACAGTTATGGGGTTAATGCATAAAAACTACAATATTCATGGGTTTCAGTTTCATCCTGAGAGTATAAGTACTAAAATAGGCATGAAATTAATTAAAAATTTTATTTATAATTAAATATATTTATGAGTAATAAATTGGAAAAAATATTAGCAGAGATTTCAGCAGGCGAACTATTTGATAAAATCACAATTCTGGAGATAAAAAAAGCCAAAATTTCTGACAGAAAAAAACTTTTTGATGTAGAAAAAGAATTATTATCGCTTAATGATACAGTGCAAAAATTTATACCCAATCAAAGTAAAGTTTCAAATTTAGTTAAGAAATTAAAAGAAATTAATTTAAAATTATGGGATATAGAAAATGGAAAAAGAGCAGCAGAGAAAAGTAAAGATTTTGGAGATAAATTTATTGAATTAGCTAGAAGCGTCTATAAATCAAATGATGAAAGGGCAAAAATAAAATTAGAAATAAATATAGTGCTTGGTTCAAATATCAAAGAGGTAAAATCGCACGAATAATTAATCAAGTTTTAAACTAGGGATAATAGATCTTAATTTTATAGATAACTTTGGTTCTACATTAACAGTTATAATACCCTCAGATTTTTTTAGCTCTTTTAAAATTTTTCCATCAGGAGAAATGATCATCGTGTGCCCAAAAGTTCTTCTTTTATTATAATGAGTGCCTCCTTGTGCTGGGGCAAAGATATAACAGAAATTTTCGATTGCTCTAGCCTTCAATAGAGAGTGCCAATGACGCTTTCCTGTTGTTTCTGTAAAAGCTGAGGGAATAGAAATAAATAAAGAGCCAGATTTAGATAATTTTCTAAACAAATTAGGAAATCTTAAATCATAACAAATTGATAAGCCAATTTTGCCCCAGGGTAGATTAAAAGATTTAATTTTTTTTCCTGCTTTAAAAGTTTTAGACTCAAAATATTTTTCTTTTTTACTTAAAATAACATCATACATATGTATTTTATCATAGTAAGTTCTAACCTTTCCTGCTTTGTCTATCAACACAGAACGATTAACTAATTTTTTATTTGAAATTTTAATAATTAAAGAACCAATTAAAATCCACTTTTTATATTTTTTTGCTAATTTTTTAATTCCTAGCAGATACTCATCTTTGTTCATTGGTTTACAAGTCTTTAATAGTTGTTTTTTATTTAAAGAAAAAAGAGATGAAACTTCTGGTGTTAAAATAAAGTCAGCTTTTTGTTTTACAGCTCTAATTATTAATTTTTCAGTTTTTTTTAAATTTTGATAAATATTATTATTTGATCTAAGTTGAATACAGGATACACGAAACATTACTTCATTATAGATGAAGCAAAATTCCAGTTACAGTCAAAACTTGGTATGTAAGCACCTGATAATTTAACATTTCCAAAGCTATTAGATAAAACTTTGCACCAACTATCTACCTGTTTAGGTTTTTTATCGTAACTGCCTACTTGAGCAGTAATCACACCACCTTTTTTAAGAATTCTCTTTAAACCCTTCATATTTTTTCTAGCAAGATCAATACAGTATTGATCATCATTTAAATCTACGAAAATTTTATCATATTTAGAATCTTCTATTTCTTTAATACTTTTAAAAGCATCTCCCCAAAAAGTTTTAATTTTATTACTTTTCTTAACTTTTGAACAAACTTTAGGTAAGTGTCGGTAACACACATCAACAATCTCTGGATCTAGCTCGAACCAATCAATATAATTTGAATTATTTTCTAAACATGCTCTAGCGACTCCACCATCTCCTCCACCAATAATTGCTACATTATTATTTTTTTTACTTAAATCATAACTAGACTTAAAGAAATTGGAACTATAAATTTTTTCATCTTTTTCAGCTACTTGAATTTCATGATCAATAAATAATGCATGACCAAACTCTTCCAAATCCATTATTTCAACAAACTGACCGACTTTAGAGGTAAACTTTTCTAAAACATCTTTAACAACATAAAATTTCTTTTGGCCTGGAGAGCTATAAATATCATCATAAAGTCCAACACTACTTCTATCAAATGTATTTGTTACTACTCTTTTGTGATCAATCTCATTTCTTAAAATCTTTAAGGCAACTTTGGGATTTACTTTTCCGCAAGTAAAAAAATCAAAGCTAATCACACCTCTTTCAGGAAAAGTATGAAAACTAAAATGACTTTCTGATAGTAAAGCAACTAGTGTAAATCCTTGTGGCTCAAATTTATGAGAAGCTACATTTAAAATTTCGACTTTCGCAGCTTTTGCTATTTTGTAAATTACTTTTTCGTAAAATTCAGGTGTATAATCTTTTTTTACACCAAGAAAATCAATGGTAATGTGCTCACCAACTTTGATCATTAAAAACTATCCCCTCTTATAATTTTTAAATTTACCTAAAACTATTTTCATTTCTTTTTTTGAAAGTATTTTAGGTATTCCAATTCTTAGGGCATTTATATATTGATGGCAAATATTTTCGACCTCTTGAGCAAGCTCAAAAGTTTTTTCTAAATTTTCTCCAAACGCAACTTGACCGTGATTAGCAATTAGACATGCAGCTCTATTCTTGAGTGCTTTAATAATATTTCTAGAAAGATTTTTAGTTCCAAAAGTTGCGTATTTACTGCACTTAATATCTTCGCCGCCTGCTACTGCAACCATATAGTGAAAAGCTGGAATACTTTTTTGATGTGTCGATACGGCTGTAGCACAAGTTGAGTGGGCATGAACTATTGCTTTAGCCTCTTTTTTATTCACATAAATATCTTGATGAAATCTCCATTCTGATGAAGGTTTACACTTTTTTTTATCATAAATACCTTTTAGAGAAACAAAAACAATATCCTTAGGTTTTAATGAACCATATTTTCTACCAGATGGTGTGATGAAAAATCCATCAACTCCCTTATCCTTTGCTCTAACAGATATATTTCCTGATCTTAAAGCTGAAAGGTTAGTAATGTTAAGCTTTTTAGAATATTTTATTATTTCTGATTTTAATTTACTCACTTGAATAAACCTTTCAAACCTTTTTCTGTTGCTTCACAAATTCCTTTTTCAGTAATTAAACCTGTTACATATTTAGCGGGCGTAACATCAAATGCTAAGTTCATTGATTTACTCTTCTTTGGGTATATTCTTACTTTCGTAACTTGATTGTTTTTATCAATGCCCTCAACATGAGATAATTCTTCTGAATTTCTTTCTTCAATTGGAATTTTTTTATGATCTCTAATATTCCAATCTATTGTTGAACTTGGAAGGGCCACATAAAATGGAACATTATTGTCTTTTGCTGCTAATGCTTTTAAATAAGTTCCAATTTTATTACAAACATCACCATTCGATAAAGTTCTATCAGTTCCCACAATACACATATCAACTTGACCTCTTTGCATTAAAATTCCACCAGCGTTATCTGTAATTACCGTATTTGGGATTCCCTCTTCATTGAGCTCATAAGAGGTTAGGTTTGCACCTTGGTTTCTTGGCCTTGTTTCATCAACCCAAACGTGAACTTTAATTCCTTTTTGATGTGCATGATAAATTGGTGATGTAGCTGTTCCCCAATCTATAGTTGCTAACCATCCTGCATTACAATGTGTTAAAATATTTACTGTATCTTTTTTTTTATTAGAAATGTCTTGGATGATTTTAAGACCATTCAAGCCGATATTTTTACAAAATTTTTCATCCTCCTCTGTGATTGCCTTTGCTTCGTCTAGAGCTATTTTCAAGATATCTTTATCGTTTACTCCAGATAAATTTTTCATCATTCTATCCACTGCCCACTTGAGATTAATTGCGGTGGGTCTTGACGCAATTAATTCTTCACTAGATTTCTTTAAAAAAGATAAATCATTATTTTCAATTATAGATAAAACTAGACCATAGGCTGCCGTTGCGCCAATTAATGGAGCACCTCTCACTTCCATTGTTTTAATGGCATTAATTGCATCTTTAACAGTTTTTAAATCTTTAATGATAAACTGATGAGGCAGTTTTGTTTGATCAATGATTTTAACTAAATTGTTCTCAAACCAAATTGTTTTGTATGATTTTCCATCTATTTTCATTAACTTTTTTCCATTTTTTTTAATCTTTTTCTTAAACTTGGTGATAACGAATTAAACCATTTTTTTTCCTGTCCTGATTTAGGCAAAACTTCTCCATACTCAATCATCTGATCAGGAAATAAATCTTCTAAGTAAACCCAAATAAAATGACTCTGCAACTTTGTATTCTTAATCAAAATTTTTCTTAGATTTAAAATTAATTGTTTTTTAACTTTTGATGTTCGTCCAGATCTAATCTTTCCATTTAAAAAAATTTCTTTAGTTTTTACTAATTTGCCTCCCATGAAATGAGAGTCTTTCTCATTTTTTTGAAATATTACTTGAGCAAAAAAAGTATTTGCACCGGTAAATTTACTATGAGTATTTGTTATATCTTTAGCAATAGAATTTTTTTGTTTTTTTGAAAGATTAATATTTGAATATTTTACCGTATACGTTGGCATTGAATTATTTAAAAACTCTTCCTGCTATATTTTTAAGTTTTTTGATTGTTTTCTTAGTTCTTAACTTTGGATCTGTAATAATAGCGACATCTAAACAATTGTTTGCCGGATCTTTCTCAACAGAGAAATCTTTAAATGTTTTTATTACCTCTTTGATCATGTTTTGTGCATTAGAAGCATTCTTCATTAAAGTTTTAATCACCATACTTACATCGACTTCATCATGATCAGGATGCCAACAATCATAATCAGTTACCATTGCCACAGTGCAGTATCTAATTTCTGCCTCCCTAGCTAATTTTGCTTCTGGCATATTAGTCATTCCAATTACATCAGCGCCCCATGATCTGTAAAGATTGGATTCTGCTAGAGTTGAAAACTGCGGACCTTCCATTACTACATAAGTTCCATTTCTCTGATTATTAATATTGAGTTTTTTTAAGGCAGCTTCACAACAATCTGATAGACCAGAACTAGTAGGTTTAGCCATTGATACATGTGCAACAATTTCATCATCAAAAAAAGTTTTTGCTCTTGAAAAGGTTCTATCTATAAATTGGTCAACTATTACAAACTTTCCTGGCTCTAATTCCTCTTTTAATGATCCAACTGCAGAAACTGAAATTATATCAGTAACACCTAGTTGCTTCATCGCATCAATATTAGCTCTAAAATTGATATTGGTTGGGTTAATCTTGTGTCCTCTTGAATGTCTTGGGATAAAACAAATTTCTTCCATTTCGAATTTTGCAATTAATATTTCATCAGATGGTTTTCCCCATGGAGTGATAATTTTCTTCCATTTGGTTTTTTCAAAACCTTCCATTTTATAAAGACCACTGCCACCAATTATCCCAAGCTTTCTATTTTTCATTATTTTATTTTTAATGCTTTTTTGTTAGAACTTGAAGTTAATAATGGACTTAAAAAAACATATTAGATCAATTCCGGACTATCCTAAAAAGGGAATTTTGTTTAGAGATATAACAACTTTAATTAAGAATGCCGAGGCTTTTCAATATACAAATAATAAAATAATTGAAATTGCTAAAAAAATAGATTTTGACAAAGTCGCTGCTATAGAGTCAAGAGGTTTTGTTTTTGCTTCAACTGTTTCCTATAAACTAAATAAACCTTTTATTTTATTAAGAAAAAAAAATAAACTACCCGCTGAAGTTCACTCAATAGATTTTGAGCTTGAGTACGGTAAAGCAACTATTGAGGTTCATAAAGACTCGATTGAAAAAAATGAAAAAATTTTAGTAATTGATGATTTAATAGCTACTGGAGGCACAGCAGAAGCCGCAGGTAAACTTATTGAAATTTCTGGTGGGAAAGTTGCAGGTTTTATATTTGTAATCAATCTTTTTGACTTACCAGGAAATAATCTTTTAAAAAAGAAAGGATATTTTACTAAAAGTCTAATCGAATTTCCTGGGCACTAAATTTCTTTATTCTTCCAAGTAGAAGGTGTTAGTTCATTGTCTATTTCTATATTTATATTGTAATCGAATGGTCTTGTTCCTCTCTTCTTAATGTAATCAAAAGTTTTTTTTATACCATCTTGCAATGAAACTGTTGTCTTATAATTTAGAAGTGTTCTGGCTTTATCTGCAGAACATGTAGCGTGCTTTACTTCTTGAGGTCTGTCTTTTTTATGAATAGGTTTTAAATTTACTCCAGTAAGATTAGCACAGATTTCCGCAATTTTATTTATTGTCACAAATTCTTCATCTGGACCAATATTAATTATTTGTTTATTAAGATCTTTTTGATCTAACATTGGTATTAAGCAGCTTAAACAATCATCTATATAAGAAAAACATCTTGTTTGTTTTCCATCACCATAGATTATTGGGGCTTTACCTTGCATCATTCTATTAATCATAATTGAAACGACATTTCTAAATGGATCATCATATTTTTGTCTTGGCCCAATAATGTTATGAGGGACTGCGATGACATACTCAATATTATTTAGTTCACAAAGATTTTTTAATACCTCTTCAGCTGCTACTTTAGATATCGCATATGGATCCACAGGAGATGGTTTCATATCTTCTGTAAATGGAGTCATTTGACCACCGTATCTTGCCATTGAAGAGCAAAAAATTATTCTTTCAACCTTTTCGTTTACTGCCGCAGAAAATATTGAAACGGATGCTAAATAATTATTTTTTGTAATTTCATAAGGTGAAAAAACAGAAAGACCTTCATGTGCAGTAGCAGCACAGTGATAAACAACATCTACGCCTTTCATTAAAGACTTTATTTTTTCATAATCACAACAATCACCTTTGTGAAATTCAATATTTTTTGGAACATTGTCTTCATATCCGCCTAGCATATTATCTATTCCAATTACTTTATGACCTAAATTGACTAGTTTTTCAGAAAGATGTGAACCTAGAAACCCAGCAACTCCAGTAACAAAAATAGTTTTACTTTTTGAAGACATATGAGGGTTATATATAAAATTCTATTTATATCAATTTATAATTATTTTTGGTCTGTACCATGATTTTTTTCCAATTATTGAATTAAATAATCCTGAGAAACGCTGAAAATATATTTTTCTTTTTTTACTTTCAAATATAATTGTGAAAAAAATCATTTTAATTAACGAAGAAAAAAATTTTCCACTTACTTTTGTTAAAGAATTTATAAAACCAAAATGTTTTTTATTATAGTAAAAAGTTGACCACATCCAATGCCAGTTTCTTGAGAGCTCCATTTCAAAATTTATGTTTTCATTATGAGAGCTGCCTCCCACATGATTAATCAAGACTTTCTGATCTAAATATATCTTTTTATTTTTTTTTAGTAGCCTTTTACATAAATCAATTTCTTCTAAATAAATAAAAAAGTTTTCGTCAAAAAAACCAATATCCTCAAATTGTTTTAAATTAAGAAACATTGCAAAACCCTTAAGAGTGTTCACTTTAAATACATCAGCCATATCATTTTTTCTTTCAGTATTTGAGAACTCGTCTTGTTTTGCTGGTCCAATAATTGAAAAATCTTTAAATTTATCAGCAGTAGATAGCAGTCTATCTAAAGTGCCTTTCTCTAAAAACGCATCTGGATTTAAAATTAACGCATAATCACTTTTAACTTTAGATAAGCCAAAATTATTTCCCTTTGCATATCCAAGATTTTGGCCAGAAAGAAAACAATTTACATTAGAAAATTCTTTTTCTATTTCATCTTTAAAACTTAAGTTATTCGAATTTTCAATAATTATAATCTTTACACTCGTATCTATCGAATTTAAACATTGTCGAATTTTATCTTCACTGTTAAAAGTATTAATTACTACAGTAATTTTATCGTAACTCATAAGTATTATAAATTATTGATTTACCTAAACATCTATCTTATTACATTATAAATAAATGTCTCTCAAAATTAATTTTTAATGAAAAAAGCTATTGTCACTGGAGGAAACGGTTTTATTGGAAGTAATTTAATCAAATTTCTTTTAGATAAAAAATATTTTGTCATCAATATTGATAAGAATAAATATTCAAATGGATCTTATTTACTAAAAGATAGAAAGGGAAAAAATTATAAATTTTTCAATCTAGATATAAATAGTATTAAAATATTCAATATTTTAAAAAAATATAAGCCAGAAGTAATTTTTAACCTAGCTGCAGAAACTCATGTTGATAGATCAATTGAGAAACCTAAAGACTTTATTCACTCAAATATTAATGGGGTTTTCAATATTTTAGAACAATTAAGAAAATATAAAAAAAAAATAAAAAAAGATATAAGACTTGTTCATATATCAACAGATGAGGTTTATGGAGATTTGAAAGAAAAAGAAAGTTCTTCAGAAAAAAGTGCTTATAAACCTAGCTCGCCATATTCAGCAAGTAAAGCAAGCGCTGATCATTTAATAAAATCTTATGTAAGAACTTATAAATTAGACTCAGTGATATCTAACTGTTGTAATAATTTTGGCCCTGGCCAATATCCAGAAAAATTAATTCCAACTTTAATTTTTAATATTTTGAATAATAATTCTTTACCAATTTATGGAAAAGGGGAAAATTCAAGAGAATGGATACATGTGGATGATCATTGTAGAGGATTATTCACAATCTTTAAAAAAGGTAAAATTGGTGAAAGTTACAATATTGGTACAGGAATAAATATTAATAATCTTAATTTAACCAAACTTTTATTAAGAATAGTAAAAAAAAAAATAAGACTTGGAAAAAAAGTTAGAATAAAGTTTGTAAAAGATAGACCAGGACATGATCTAAGATATGCACTGAATAGTCAAAAAATTATGCGGAAATTAAAATGGAAATCTAAAATAAAATTTGAAAAGGGTTTAGAGGATACCTTTGATTGGTATCTTGAAAATTATAAATTTTTTAATTTATTTTCTAAAAAAAATTTTTTTAAAAGATTAGGTTTGAATACATGATAAAAAAAGGAATTATTTTAGCGGGTGGACGTGGAACAAGGATGAGCCCTCTTACTATAGGAATAAATAAACAATTGTTACCAATTTATGATAAACCATTAATTTATTATCCTCTATCAGTTTTGATGTTAGCAGGTATTAAAGATATTTTAATTATTGTTAATAAAGGTCAACTAACTCAATTCAAACATCTATTAAAAGATGGCTCAAGATTTGGAATAAAATTAAGTTATGCAGAACAATTTAATCCTAAAGGATTACCAGATGCATTTATATTAGGTGAAAAATTTATAAAAAAAGACAATATAGCATTAATATTAGGGGATAATTTTTTTTATGGTCAAAGTTTAACAAAAAAACTAAAGAAATGTTTAAATTTAAAGTCTGGTTGTAAAATTTTAGTACATCCGGTCAACAAACCAGAGCTTTTTGGAATAGCGACTACAAATAAAAAAAGAAAAATTGTTTCAATTAAAGAAAAACCAAAAAATTCAAAATCAAATTTAGCTATTACAGGTCTTTATTTTTTTGATAACAAAGCCGTCAATTATAGTAAATCTCTTAAACCATCAAAAAGAAATGAGTTAGAAATTGTAGATCTTCTAAACAAGTATAAAAGAAAAAATAAACTGAGTGCAGAATATTTAGGTAGAGGAGGAGCATGGCTTGATACCGGTTCAATTGATGATTATTATAACACTTCAAACTTTGTCTCAACTTTAGAAAATAGGCAGGGATTTAAAATAGCTTGTTTAGAAGAAATAGCCTTTAAAAATAATTGGATAAATAAAAAAGAAATTAAAGATGCTGTAGGATTTTATGGAAATTGTAATTACTCTAATTACCTTAAAAAATTAATTAAATAAATGTTAAAAAAAATCATAGTTACTGGTGGTGAAGGAAGATTTGCAAAAGAATTAAGAAAAACAAAAAGTAAATATAATTTTTTTTTTAAAAATAAAAAAGAATTTAATATTTTATCCTATAAATCAATTGAAAGAAAATTAAGAAAATATAAACCTGATGCTGTTATACACTTAGGTGGATTATCAAGGCCAATGTCAATACATGAAAAAAATATAAATTTAAGTATTGACTTAAATATAATAGGAACAGCTAATTTAGTAAAAGCTTGTAGTAAAAATAATATTAAAATTATTTTTTTATCTACTAGTTATTTATATCCTGGAAATAAAGGAAATTATAAGGAAGATGATCCTTTGCTGCCGTGGAATAATTATGGTTGGTCCAAACTTGGAGCTGAATCTGCAGTTCAAATGTATAAAAATTCTTTGATTATTAGAGCTTGCATGACAGAAAAACCATTTCTGCATAAGTATGCTTTTAACAATGTTAAATGTAATTTTATTTTTCACGATGAATTTATCAAAATATTTTTAAAAGTACTAAAATATAAAGGTGTTTTGAACTTAGGTGGAAAATCCCAATCTATATATAGTTTTGCAAAAAAATATAATCAAAAAGTAAAAAAGAAAAAATCAAAGGGAGAATTGCCTTTAAATATCTATATGAGTTTGAAAAAAGTAAATCAGCTTATTGAAAAATGAAAATTATTAAAACTAAATTTAAAGATTTGTTAATTATAAAACAAAAAAATAATTCTGATGAAAGAGGAAATCTAAGAGAAACTTTTAATAAGAAAACATTAAAAAAAAACTTTATATTTGAATATTGCACTACATCAAAAAGAAATGCTCTGAGGGGTTTTCATTTTCAATATAAATACCAGCAAGCTAAATTTGTAAGTGTGTTAAAGGGAAAAATCTTAGATTTTGTTATTGATCTTAGAAAAAATTCAAAAACATTTGGTAAAATGTATAAAATAGTTTTATCTGATAAAAACTGTCTTAGTCTTTATATACCAGAAGGCTTTGCGCATGCTTATTTTAGCTATGAAAAAATTAACATAGTTTACTATAAGCTAACAAATTACTATAAACCTATGTTTGAAAGTGGAATTAATTTAATGGATAAAGATCTTAAAATTAAATGGCCCAGAAAAAAATTATATATATCAAAAAAAGATAACAAATTAAAATCATTAAAAAGTTTTTACAAAACTTTTAAATTTTTATAATCAGACAGATCTTTCACTAAAATATTTAATTCCTTGAAATTATAATTTTTGGTAAACCAATAAGATAGAAATCTTTCCGCTAAAAAACCATAAATTCTTTTGGTTCCATAATTATTTAATTTTTTAAAGCCAAAAATTTCCTCACATTTTTCTAACCATGGAAAAACAATTTCATAATAATTTTTTAATATATTTGTTTTGCAAATAAACATATTATGTGGGTTAAATTCAGTTTTAAAATTCATATAATCTTTAAAATCTTGTCTGTTTCTTATATCTAATTTATCAATAGCTAAATCCAAATTTCCTTTTCCGTGAAATAAATCAAAATGAAACTTTAAACTTCTTTTTTTTTTGTTAAAAATTAAACTAGGTTTTTTTAAAAATTCTTTTAAGTGATTTTTTATAATTTTTGATAATTTGTAATTTTCAACTGAAAATTTTTTTCCCAAAATACATTCAAATTTTTCATTTTTTAAATCTTCGTCATTAATAAGTATTTTTTTTAGAATATCAAAGCTCAAATGATTATTCATTTGATGATCTTTAACAAAAAATTTTCTATATTGACAAAAACCAACCCATTGCGTTTTGATTTTATCTAGATAATTTTTCCAAATCCAATAGTGAAATGTATATTCACCGTAATATGGGTTTTTAAGTGAGATATTTTCTCCTGTTTTATCATTGAAGCAGTGTTTAGAAAAATTTTTATTTCCAAGACCAACTGGTATGTAAGATAAATTATTTATCAATTTTTCATGTTCAGGATCAAGTGTTAAGCAAAACATTGAAATATTTTTCATAAAATTTGGTAGCGAGGGGCGGATTCGAACCGCCGACCCCAGGCTTATGAGTCCTGTGCTCTAACCAACTGAGCTACCTCGCCAAAAAAAATGTTTATATCATTAACTTATTTTTTTTTCTAACAAATTAATAGGTACATTTATCAGACCTTGCTGATTATTTGAGTCATCGATTGATCTGATTGATATATCGTTATATTGCAGACTTACTTTTTTTGCTAAATTAGCATACATAAATCCTGCATTCTTTGATTTTAATTCTAAAACTTTTGTACCTGGTTCACAAAATACTAAATTTGCAAAACCAGCTCCATGTAATCCAATTATATTGGAAGCATTGGAGAATAAGTTGACCTGATCATCAAAACTTAATTCACTAAGCGCGATTATAGAATATCCTTTTTTTAAAAGGAAATTTTTTACTTCATTTTCGTTTAAAATCTTTCTTAAGTGTCGATGATTGGATGTAGCGTCTCTTCTATCTATATAAATTTTTTTAGGAAATTTTTTGTTATTAGTCTTACTCTTAAAACTATTTCTCAAATATTCAATTATCCAAATTGGTATATTTTGTATTTCATTTGATGGATCATTTTTAATTACATAAGGGTGATCCACAGCTATGACTTTGTCAGCAACTATATGTCTAAAATTAATACTAGAGATTATTTTTTTTTTTGGAATATTAAGTAAATCTAAACTTTCCTTTTGAAATTTTTTTTTATTATCTGGCAATAAAAAGAAATTAATTTCATCTAATTTTTTAATTCCATCTAAAATTTTTATTCTAGGTAATACATCAAACAACCAATGCCAATAGTTTGAATTGCCTCCACCACCAGTTAATAATGACAATACTGATCCTTTTAATCTTTTTTTTAATTTTGGTGTTCCTTTTTGAATAACGACATTTTCTGTTATATCAGCATTTTTAGGATTTCTGTGTTGAAAAGATGGACCTTTAATTAATTTATTTTCGATTATAAAGGCAGTGTCTGTAACAGTATCTGTGTATATTCTACAATTATCTATTTCATAAATTATATAATTTAATTCTTTATCAAATTTTTTAGTGAACGTTTTTATCGATGAATGGTTCTCTATGTCAATGATACCTTCAATTTTTCCATGAAGTAAAGATAGTGCGTAATATCCTAAGCTTTTAAAGCCATGTAATAATTTCTTTTTTATAGAATTAGTCAAAATAATATTATAGTTATTTAGAACTTTTTATAAATATACATTAGAATATATACATGAAAAAATCTGCTCTTATAACTGGAATAACTGGCCAAGATGGATCTTACTTATCAGAATTTTTATTAAAAAAAGGATATAAAGTTCATGGAATAGTAAGAAGAGTTGCTACAGAAGACGAGTCTCATAGATTTTGGAGATTAAGACATCTTAGAAATAAAATTACAATACATGCAGGCTCTTTAGAAAGTTATGCAAGTATAATCAATATAATAACCAAAGTTAAACCTAACGAAATATATCACTTAGGTGCTCAAAGCTACATAGATTATGCATTCAAAGACGAATTCTCAACAATTAACACTAATATAAATGGCACACACTTTTTATTGTCTGCAATTAAAGAGTTTTCTCCTAAAACTAAATTCTATTTCGCTGGATCTTCTGAAATGTTTGGTAAAGTAAGACAAATTCCTCAAACAGAAAAAACACCTTTTTATCCTCGATCTGTTTATGGAATTTCAAAAGTTGCGGGATTTGATTTAACAAGAAATTATAGAGAAGCTTATAATTTGTTTTGCTGTAGCGGTATTTTATTTAATCATGAGTCGCCAAGAAGAGGATTTGAATTTGTAACAAGAAAAATAACTCACTCGGTAGCTAGAATAAAGTTTGGATTACAAAAAGACTTAAAACTTGGTAACATAAATGCAAAAAGAGATTGGGGTCATGCGAAAGATTATGTCGAAGCAATGTGGCTAATGTTAAATCAAAAAAAACCAGATGATTTTGTCATTAGCACCGGAAAACATTATTCGGTTAAAGATTTTACAAAACTTGCATTTCAGTTAGTAGATTTGGATTATAAAAATTATGTTAAAGTTGAAAAATCACTTTACAGACCCTCTGAAGTTGAAACATTATTAGGAGATTGTAGAAAAGCTAAAAAAAGCCTAAACTGGAAACCAAAATATGATTTTAAAAAACTTGTTGAAGACATGGTACGTGCTGACCTGGAATTTGTTGAAAAAGAGGGTTATTAAAGTTTTTTTATAGTGAGAAAATTTTTTAAAAACTTTTTAAAAAAAAAATCAAAGATTAAAGAAGAAATATATAAAAGTTATACTTTACCTAAAATTGAAGAATTTCAAAATATTGTTCAGACGAAAGATGAAATCTCATTTCTTCATTATGGTCATTTAGGTGATATCATAAATTCCTTACCCACAATAAAAGAAATATCAAAAAAAAAACAATGTAGCTTATATATTCAGAAAAATAAGTTAATACCAAAACACGCTGTTTCAAAAAATCATCCATTTGGCTCAGTATATTTAACGGAAAAATCTATCTTGAAAATGTTGCCTCTTTTAAAACGACAAGAGTATTTGAAAAATGTAGAAATTTATTCAAATCAAAAAATTGATGTTGATCTTAATTTTTTTAGAGAACTACCTATTAATTTTAACATAGACTCTGTTAGATGGTATTTCCACTTAACAGGATGTTTTCCTGATTTATCTAAAAATTATTTAGAAGTAAATAATCATGAAAAATTTAAAAATTATATTGTTATAATGAGAAGCTTGAGAAGACAAAATAAATTCATTGATTATTCTTTCCTTTCATCATTTAAAAATATTGTATTTATTGGTTTAATAAATGAATTTGACGATTTGAAAACTAAAATTAATAACCTCGAATACTTCGATAGTCGTGATTTTTTAGAGTTGTCAATGATAATAAAAAATTCAAAATTATTTATTGGAAACCTATCTTTTGGTTATGCTTTAGCGGAAGCTTTAAAAGTGCCACGTCTTTTAGAATCAGGTCCGAATTTTCCATTAGTGTATCCAAATGGAGAAAATGCTTACGATTTTTACTTTCAAAGTCATTTTGAAGAACTAACAAAAAAATTATACTTCAAATAATTTTTAATTCAGGTAGAGGAAAAATAAATTTTGTTCCCTTTTTTCTTATTTTTTTTTCTCGAAGCAATATTTCGTTCTTAAAATGCCAAGGTAATACGAGGTAGTAGTCCGGCTTATAAAAACGAGATAGAGTTTCAGAGATTATTTTTATATTTGTTCCAGGTGTATAAAGATTAAATTTGTTCTTATTTCTCTCAGCTATATAGTTTATCATTTTATTATTAATATTGTAATATTGCAGCAACACATTACCTTTTGTTGATGCTCCATAACCGTGTATTTTTCTTCCAAGTTTAATATTTTTTTTTAAAAATTTATTTAATTTATTTTTTGAATTATTAATTAATTTAATAAAGTTTTTAAATGTTTTTTCATTTGATAAATTTAACTTCTTCTCAAATTCTAAAACTTTTTTAATAGTTTTATAATTTTCTTTATGCTTAGATTTTTTATGGCAAATATAATATTGGTTGCTTGATCCATTTATATCGTTTTTTTTAATGTCAAATACTCTAAGATTAAATTTTTTACAAAGATTAAAAATTACTTTACTGCTGTAATATTCTAAATGTTCGTGGCAAATTGTATCAAACATTTTATTTTTAATGATAGATGCTAAGTCGGCAAATTCTAATAAAAATATACCTTCTTCTGACAATAACTCTTTGACATCTTTTATAAATTTGTTTGGATCCGCTGCATCATAAAAAACAGATAAAGCAGTTATAATTTTAAATTTTTTCTTAGTAGTTTTTTTTATTTGTTTAGCTGAAAAAAAGTCTCCAACTTTAAAATTAATTTTTTGATAATTTTCTTTATACTTTTCTAAAATAGGATCGATACCAAACGTTTTAATATCTTGATTGTAAAAATTTAGTAACGATCCATCATTACTTGCTATATCTAAAACATAGTCATTTTTTTTTATTTTTAATTTTTTTGATAAATATTTTACAATTTGCTTAACATGATTTAACATAGTTCTATTTATTCCAGTTCTATAACCATAGTCCGGGCCATATAAATACTTTAAATCAAAACTATGCCCGAGTTGAACTAGTTCACAATTTTTGCAAATTACCAGAGTTACAGGTTCTTTTTTAATGTGTTGGTTAATAGATGGAAATTTTCCTGTGAAAGAAAGCTTGCCGAGTGAGAATAATGTTTTTATTTTTGTTTTTTTACAAATTCTACACTTTTTTAAT
Source organism: uncultured Pelagibacteraceae bacterium (assembly GCA_902561585.1). Classification (GTDB taxonomy): domain Bacteria; phylum Pseudomonadota; class Alphaproteobacteria; order Pelagibacterales; family Pelagibacteraceae; genus Pelagilacustribacter. Next base: position 36,783 of record CACEQK010000003.1, on the reverse strand, counting down.
TTCATTAATTCCTTATACCAATGGGTATAAAGTTGTTAAATTAAAAATAATATAATGTGTCTGATTTTTTTAGAAATTTAGCTAAAAAATATTAAATTGTTAATATAATTCCAAAAACAGTGACCGCTGATACGGCTGCTACACCCAATGCTAAATTTCTTTTTTTTTCAATTTTTTTCTCCTCATTTAATCTTGATAATAGATCAGTGACTTTTACCTTGCTCTTAGAGTTGAATTCAGAGGTATTTTTGTGAAATTTAAATTGAGTACTCATAGAATTATTAAATCACAAATAAGTTCTATTGAAAAGTTTTTGAGGAGCAAAATGGTCTTGTAAAAGTGTTTAGACCCAAAATGAGTGGTTCTTATCAATTTATGATTTAATGTGATTTGTAATACCTAGACGTATTTTGTCAATAATCTCGTCTATATCTCTCTTTTCGCAGACAAATGGAGGTGCAATTATAAGCGCGTCTCCGGTTGGTTTTATGTTTACTCCTGCATCATAACATTTCTTATAAACATTAAATCCTGCTTTACCTGGCTTATCTCTCATTTTAATGTCAATACCACCTAACAATCCATAATTACGAATACTTTCAATACAATTAAGATCTTTTAGAGAGTGTAATCCATCCTCAAAGTACTTTGAGATATGTTTTACTCTGTTAAAAATATCTTCTTTTTCAAATATTTTTTGAACAGCAATAGCTGCTGATACAGCCACAGGAATTCCAGAATAGGTATACCCATGAAATAATTCAACTGCTCCATCTGGTGAAGCATCCATAACTGACTGATAAATTTTTTCTCTTACTGCTACCACTCCCATAGGTACGATCCCATTTGTTGTAGCTTTAGCCATTGTTATGATATCAGGTGTTACACTAAATTCTTGGGCTGCGAACGCTGACCCTGTCCTTCCCCAACCAGTGACAACCTCATCAAAAATTAAAAGTATGCCGTGATTATCACAAATTTTTCTCAATTTTTGTAAATAATTTTTAGGAGGAATTAAAGTACCAGTGGAACCTGCAATTGGTTCAACAATACATGCGGCTATATTTTCACCACCTAATTTTTTAGCAATAAGCTCTAAATCATCTGCTAGCTCAGATCCTGTATCAGGTTGGCCTTTAACAAACTTATGTTCAGGTAAAAAAGTATGTCTCATGTGCTCTACGCCTGGCATTAAAATGTTTTTAAATTCTTTTGAATTATTTGGAATACCGCCAACCGTTAAAGCACCAATATTCATACCATGATAACCTCTTTCTCTTCCTACGAACTTAAATCTATTATTTTGTCCTATAGATCTAAAATAGGCCACTGCAATTTTAATTGCTGTCTCTACAGCAGTAGATCCACAAATTGTGTAAAAAATTCTATTTAAATCTTCTGGTGTTTTTTGAGCAATCATAGATGCTAATTCAAACGAACCTCCATAGCCTTGTTGAAAGGGCATAGTATAATCTAGGTTTTCTAATTGATTTTTGATTGCTTCAATAATTTCTTTTCGTCCATGTCCTAGAGGATTACAATACAATCCGGAGCTCCCATCAATTAAGGTATTTCCATCGTGAGTTTTTAAGTAAATGCCTTCAGCCTTTACTATAATACGAGGATTTTTCTTAAAATCTTTATTGGATGAAAACGGCATCCAATGTTCATTTAAAGAATTAGGTATTTTGTTTTGAAATGATGTACTCATAACTAAATTATAGCAAAGTAATTTTTTGAATGCTATCTAAATATAACGAAAAAATTTAAATAATCCAGGATTTGGCTTTGTGGAAAATGTCGTAAAAAAATAATTAGTATGAAGTAATATGAATTTTAAAATTTTTCATGTTTAAATTAGGTTTAATTTTTGATATCACAATTAAAAAAAATAATAGACTAGATTTATTCCTTGGCTAGGAATGGATTAATCCATTGAATAATTTATGATTGGAATTCTTGGTGGCATGGGCACACAAGCAGGCTTAGATTTTTGTTCAAAGCTTGCAAAACTAAATAGAGGAAAAGCAGATCAAAAATACCCTTTGTTTATTTTATATAACAAATCTAATATTCCTGATCGAAAACAAAATCTAAAAAAATACAAAAAGGTCTTAAAAAGTCTTGTTCAAGGATGTAAGTTTTTGCAAAAAAATAAATGTAAGTTTATATCAATCCCATGTAATACTGCACATTATTGGTACAAAGATCTTAAAAAAAAAATAAAAATTCCGATTTTAAATATGCCGGAGATTGTATATTTAAATACGAAAAAAAATTGCAAAAAGAATTCTAAAATCGGCCTTTTAGCTACAGATGCAACTATTAAAACAGGGATTTACAATAACTACTTCGATAAAAATTATCAATTAGTAACACCCAATAAAAAGCTTCAAATAAGAAGTGTAAATAAGTCAATAAGACTCGTTAAAATGGGTAAAACTAAAGAAGCTGAAAGAGCTATTAAACCTGCAGTTAACTATTTAATAAAAATGAACTGTAAAAAAATCATTTTGGGCTGTACTGAGTTGCCAATAGCGATTTTTGCCTATAAGTCTTTTAAGAAAGCTAAGTTTTCAAAAACATTCATGGACCCAAATTTAATTTTAGCTGAAGCTTCTATGAGGAAATATAAGTGAAAAAACTTTCAAAAGCGAAAGGATTTACAAATATTTTATATCCAGGTGAAAGAAAAAATAAGACGTATAAAAAGAATTTAAATAAAGATATATCTATTCCACCAAAAATTTTAAAAGAAATGGAAAAATTAAATGCTTAGTAAAAAAGAGATTATTTGCCCTGAAAGTTTGCTCAAAATAGCTAAAACAAAAGGACCTGCAAAAGCCGTAATAGTTAACGCTGTAAAGTCAGTTTCAATTGAGTCAGCAAAAGAAGCTGTAGATGCAAATTTAATACTACCAGTTTTTATAGGAGATAAATCAATTATTGAGAAGAATGCTCAGCAATTAAACTGGGATATTTCTAAATATGAAATTATTAATGAACCAGATGAAAATAGTACCGCACCAATTGCAGCAAAACTGGCAAGTGAAGATAAAGTTAAAATAATTGTTAAAGGACATATTCATACAGATGTACTTATGAAAGCTGTTTTAAAAAGAGATTTGAATTTAATAGGAAAAAAAAGACTTAGTCATATTTGGCATATGACTTTAGAAAAAAACGATAAACCATTTATCATTACTGATGGGGCATTAAATGTATTGCCAAAATTAGAAACTAAAATGCATATATTAAAAAATTCGATAGATTTTGCGAATAGGATAGGAATTGGAAAACCTAAAGTATCAGTGCTATCAGCCACTGAGGAAATTTTAGATAGTGTACCAAGCTCTCAAGAGGCAAGTGAGCTTACTAAAAGAGCAAAAAAAGAGGGTTTAAATGCAGATGTATTTGGTCCAATGGCTTTTGATAATTCAGTTTCTGAAAAAGCTGCTCAAATTAAAGGAATTAAAAATGCAGTTGCTGGTAAAACTGATATTCTGTTAGTTCCAAACGTAGAAACTGGAAATGCCTTAGTAAAAATGATGATTTTTTTTATGGGGGCATGCGCAGCTGGTGTAGTAGTTGGTGGAAAAGTTCCTGTTGTAATTACAAGTAGAGCTGATGATACTCAAGCAAGACTTGCTTCCATGGCTGCTGCTGTTGTTGCACTTTGATGAGAAGACTTAAAAACTGGGATAATAAAACCTGGTTATCATCTAAATCGTATATCTCTCAATTTAATAAATTTCTTAAAAGAAAAAGTAATTTAAATAAAAATTCTAAAATATTAGATATTGGATGTGGAAGAGCAAACATTATTAGTGCTCTTCAAAAGAAATATAAATTTAAGAATAAACCCGTAGGAATTGATATTATTGCAAATAATGATGTTAAAAAGAATATTGAATTTAAGAGAATTGATGCCTTAAAATATTTAAAGAGGCAAGATAAATATGATCTAATCCTAATCAAACAAACTATTCATTTTTTTTCAAAAACAAACTTAAATCTTCTTCTAAATCTTGCAAAAAAAAGATTAAATACCAAAGGTAAAATATTAATTTTCTCTCTAAAAACAAAAAATAATAAGATACCTTGTTTTGAAAAAATGAGAAAAAATTTAAAAAAAAGTCTTAAAAGAGATGAGTATTTATTTAAGATTATAAAAAAAAATCTAAAAAAAACTAAAAATTTTTATTTCAATTTTAATGTAACTATTTCAAAAAAGAGATATTTATGGATGATAAAATCGAGATATATTTCCTGTTTACTCGATTTAAAAGAGAGAGATATTAATAATGGTCTAAATGAGATTGAATTAAAATATAATAATACTATTAAATTTATAGATACTTTAAAGTGTATTTCATTTAGTAAATAAATGACTACAATAACTAACGCCTGACCAAACTTTTTTATATCCTTTATTTACTAAAAATTTATAGATTTGATTATTTTTAATTTCTTTCTCCCTTTGCTCTGATTGCATCTCTCTATAGCCTAATATTTCAATACAGATTAATGAGGGGTCATATATTTCAAAATTTAGAGTATTTAAAACTTTCATCTCAGCGCCCTCTACATCAACATTCAAAAAATCAATCCTTTTATTCTTAAATTTGGAGTTATCTAAAATATTTTGAATTGTTTGACATTTTACTTTTTTTTCTTGAAAATTTCCTTGAAAATTTTCTTTTGCGACTTCTTTATCAGTTGTGTTTAATTGACTAAATTTTTTTTGATAGAAAAATGAAATTTCTCCTTCCTTATCAGAAACCGCAATTTGTAAGTTTAAGTCGTTTGGTCTGAGAAAATTAAAAAGTTCAATAGAAAATTGATTAACATCAATGTTTATACCTTCCCAGCCCTTTCTAAATAAAAGATGAGTGTTGTTTCTTTGTATCGGATGATGAGCCCCAATATCTACGTAAAAACCTTTGTCTTTTTTTTTATTAAATACGCTGATAGCTGTATCTTCACCATCCATTGCGTAAGATTTTCTCTTTATAAAATACTTATTTTTTAAGTAGATATTTTGTAAAATATGAATTTTATTTTTAAGCCTATCAAACATAGGTTTTTTTTAACCTATGTTTGATAAAATAAATACTTTATTTTCCTGGCTCTTTATAAGATGAAGCCATTTTCTGAGCAGTTTTAGCTATCTCATTTAGATCTACATCTTCTAAAATTGTAAAATCTGAAACAGCACCACTAGAAACAGCAACCATTGCAGCTGCAGCAGCTTGTTCAAAAGTTCCTTCAATCACTGCCATAAAATCATATTTTCCTCTTAGGCCTGAGTATTGAGTTACTTTAGCTCCTACAGAAGCAGCAAGTGCAGATGTAGCAGCTTTTCTGTCTGTAGAAGGATTGCTAACAAATCCTCCAAGACCTTTAGCTGTGTAACATCCTAATGTATAAAATTTAGCCATTGTTACCTCCTTTTTTTTTTTTTCTTATTGGCCCGGAGCCTTATAAGACATTTTTGAAGCTTTTGTTGTAGCTTTAGCAAAATCTATAGCTTCAAGTGCTGATAAGTTTTTTACAGCTCCAGTCGACTCTACAACTAACTTGACAGCAGCAAAATCATCAAAACTAGGAAGATCTGCAACTACACAAAAATCATATGAGCCTCTTACAATATCCATAGTGTGTAATGTTCCACCCACACCTTTAACAAGTTTTTCAACTACTGCTTTTCTGTCACTATTTGGATCTTTTAAAAAACCTTGAAAGGCTTTCTCGGTATAGTTTCCCATAATGTACATCTTTGCCATATTATTTCTCCTTTCTTATTTCTCGATCACAACTGTTCCAGAGTGAGGATCTGTTACTCCTAAATCTGAAGACAGCTCTTCTAAAGTGTGCCGAAGCGTATCCAAAAATGCAATCATTTTTGGTCTTGCTGTAGCAATGTCATCTTCAGAATTCCATTCACCTATCATAAAAAATTCATTTGGTTTCGTTTCGACGTATTTCGCTGAAATCTGCCCATCAAACTTTGGCATCTCATCTATTTTTTTCAAATATTCTTCTCTGCTAGATGATTTCACTTTACATCTAACAATATTCATAAACTTTGCCATGTATCTCCTTAAACGTAAATTTTATCTGCCAAACCGTAACAAAGTATAGCACTGATAATAACAAGAACGAGTGGAGCATATATTCCATCGTTTCTAGTTTTTTTAGTTAAACCTGTTTTATCAATCTTTAATGTATAAAAATTTACAACTAATATCGAAACATTCATTATAAAAACTAAATTAAAGAAAGCCCAAGTAGCCTCTACACCACCTGGTCTTATAAAAGCGATATATATTGCCATTAGAACAGTAGCGATCATGAATGAGCCTGCAAATCTTGTAATCAAGGTAGCAGTTTTATCAACTCCTCTACCCTTTAAAAATTTTTTAGTATCAAAGACTAATTGGTAAGCGTAGCTACCAACTATAATAAAATGTGCTAAGTAAATTATTAAATAAAATGCGTTTCCAAATTTGTCTATCATAAATATCCTATGCGTTATAGTCCATGACTTGATCTGTGCACTCAACAAACTTATGAGGAGTAAAAAAATCATTCATTTGACCTAGTTGATTAATAATTGCTTGCTCATCTTTTCCCTTCCACCAACAATACATCTCCATCGTGTCTCCTGGCGTATTCCAAGTCATTTGACAAGCAGCATTGTCACTTTTCATGCTCTTTACAATATCTTCCATCTTCATAGAAGCCACTGTATCAGTAAACTTTTTTTTCATCTCAGCAGATTTAAAAGTATGCGTTACCATGTAGTTTTTCATTTTTCCTCCTTTATAGATTTATTTTTGATAGCTCATATAACTGAGCACTATCTACACATTCTGCGTAAATCGCTTTAGCTGTAGGATTGTTCCCAGTTACAAATTCTTTCATCCCAGCTTCGTTATGAACATTAACTTTAAATAACATTCCGCTTTTATCAGGAATCATAGCCCCGACGGTTTTTTCTGGGTAAGCAACACTCTTTCTAACGCCCATACCTTCATCTGATTGCATCCAGCTAGTAAAAGTTTCTAATTTGCCCTCTTTGAATTTAAGATGTACTAACATTTCTTTTTCCATTTTTTTTCCTTTTATTTAAATTCCTTTAATTATTATTCCATTAGCAACTGAATTTGCTAATCGAATTGGTTTTACCGGTTTATATTCCTCAGAGTCATACCACTCTAAAGCTTTTTCATAAGTTGGAAATTTAATTACTACTGTTCTAGGGTATTTCCACTCACCATCTATAACTTTGTACTCGCCGGCACGTACAAGGTATTCTCCTCCGAATTTTTGAACTGTAGGCACAACTTTACCAACATATTCTTTATAGGCGTCATGATTTTTTACATCTATATTAGCTATAACGTATCCGCTCATATTAACCCGCGTAAATAGTTCTGGATAGTTTCTCAATTTTTTCTTTTGAACCTTTGATTTGATTATATATAAATTTATTACACTCGGTATTCTTAGATTTATTAAAAGGCTTGCCATAAACTTTATCAACGTAAACATTCATACCTTTATTCATTTCATCTTCTTTTACGCCTTCAGACGCAAGATACTCCCTAATTACTTTTACCGAAGCTAAAGCTAATTCCATATTTTTAACTTCAATAGTTTCTGCAGGCAAAACAGCTGTAGCGCTGTAGTGTCCTAAACACTCTATTGTTTTTTCTTTTTGAGCTTTTGTTATATGTCCCGCAGCTATCGCTGAGCCCATAAATAATAGAGTTGCAATTAAAATAAATTTAAATTTCATAATTAAATCTTAATTAAAATAATATTAGTTTAACTATGTTAAAATTTAATTACAGGTATGCAAATTGTCTACAACTTGAAGATGATTTATTTCCAATTAGGCTTTGTTTTATTGAGAAAACTTTTTATTCCAATTTTTTTATTTTCGCTATCAAGTAATTTATAAAACTCTTGTCTCTCTTTTATTAGAGATTTTTTTAAATTATCCTCTGAATTAACTAAATTTTTAATTACTTGAAGTGATTTTTTTGGCTTCGACGCGATTGTATTTAAAAAGTTTAAAGTAAATTCTTTAAAATTTTCCTTAGGAATAACCTGTGAAACAATACCATACTTCATTGCAGTTTCAGCATCAATAATTTCTCCTGACATTGCTAAATATTTTACATTTTGATTTGAAGTAAATTTTTTTGTTTTTTGTGTACCACCAATACCTGGAATTAATCCTAAATTAATTTCAGGCAAACCAAATTTCGCTTCGGGGCTTGCAATGATTAAATCACTTGAGAGAGCAAGCTCAAAACCACCTCCTAATGCATAGCCCTCGACGAATGAGATAATTGGAATATCAATTTTTTGTAAATCATCAACTTTAGAAAAAAGTTTTTGTTTCTTTGCTTTTTTAGAGTCAAGTTTTTCAAGTTCTTTGATATCGGCTCCAGGCGAAAAAAACTTTGGACCTCCAATTAAACCAATGCATCTAATCTCTTTTAATTTATTCAAATTTTTGGTTGCATCTCCAATTTCATTAAGGGTTTTTTGATCTAAACTATTATTTTTATTGTTAGCAATTTGGATAATTGCGTAATTTTCTCGCTTTTCTACTTTAATATTTTTATAGTTCATCAATTAATAGAATATAAATTTCAGTATGACAGAGCAACTAATTATATTGATAGAAATCATCCTTATTGACTTAGTTCTAGCAGGAGATAACGCAATTATTATTGGGATGGTTGCTTCAAAATTTGATGACTCAAATAGAAAAAAAATAATTTTCTGGGGCATTGGTGGAGCGGTTGTTTTGAGAATTCTTTTTACTTTTATCACAGCTTATTTATTACAAATCTCTGGTTTAAGATTAATTGGTGGAATTTTATTACTCTATATTTGCTACAAACTTTATAGAGATGTAATTCAAAATAAAATTGAAGAAAAAAATATTGAAGTTGATAACTCAAATCTTAAAAAAGCAATCTTTACGGTAATTCTTGCAGATGTAACAATGAGCTTAGACAACGTTTTAGGTGTAGCTGGTGCAGCAGGAGATCATTATACTCTTCTTGCTTTCGGCTTGGGTCTATCAATACTATTAATGGCTTTTGCAGCTAATTATACTGCTAAAATGATTAAAAAATATTCTTGGATTAGTTGGGTTGGGTTTTTTGCAATACTAATCGTAGCTATCCAATTAATATATGAGGATTTAAAAATTTTATTATGATTAAATTTATAATATTTTTTTTATTAATATTTAATATTTCTCACGCAGTTGAATTTTTGGGTGATTTCAAACAAGGCTCTTTTATTTTGGGAAAAACAGATCCAAATTCAAAAGTATTTATTGATGATAGAAAAGTAAGAGTTTCAAATGACGGATATTTCGCTTTTGGATTAGATAGAGATAGAAAAAATAATGTTTTAATTAAAGTAAAAACTGGAAAAGAAACTAAGTTAATTGAAAAAAAGGTTTTTAAAAGAAAATATAAAATACAAAGAATTGATGGTCTGCCACCAAAACAGGTAACACCTCCACCAGAAGTTTATGAGAGAATTAAAAAAGATAATGTTTTAATTGGCAAAGCTAGATCTATCGATAGTAAATTAGCATTTTTTAAAGATAAATTTATTTACCCTATTGATAAATATATTATTACAGGAGTTTACGGCAGCCAGAGAATTTTAAACGGTAAACCAAGAAGACCTCACTATGGCATAGATTTTCATGCCCCAGAAGGAACTCCAGTTAAAGCTATGATGGATGGTGAGGTTACTTTAGCTGAAGATGATATGTACTTTACTGGTGGTACAATTATTTTTGATCATGGTCATGGAATAAGTACCTTATATATGCATATGAAAGATATAAATGTTAAAGTTGGTCAAAAAATTAAACAAGGACAGATAGTAGGCACACTTGGTCAAAGTGGAAGAGCAACAGGACCTCATTTAGATATAAGATTAAATTGGTTTGATATTAAGTTAGACCCTTCTTCAATTTTAAATTAATTTTTATATTTCAAGATAAATTCATTGGCTATAATTTCATTTCCATATCTATTAAAATGAATATCTCCTTCAATATAAAACTTCTTGTATGAATGATAAAAATCTTTTTTCTCTATTTCAGAAAAAAATTTGGGCATAAAATTATAAAAATTTGAACAATTATTTTTGCAAAAATCTCTCCATAATTTAACTTGGGTATTTTCTGGATTATCAAATCTTAAAGTTCCTGGCCAAGGATAGACCGCAACACTCAATTTAATTGAGCGATTATCAAGCAACAAATACAAATCTTGCATGTGTTTTAAAGAAATTGAAGAAGTTTTATTATAATCAAGATTTTGAAAATTTATCTTTTTATAATTATATGTCCATTCTGATCTAGAATGATTTAATTGATCTTGTATAATTTTTTTATCAATAGGATCATTTATTAAAATAAAATCTATAAAAATTTTTGAGAGTTTAAAATTCTTTTCAAAAAAATCGAAAAGTTTATTATGTTGAGAGTTTAAATTATTAAAACAAGAATCATAAGTTTTTTTTCTGATTATTTTATTATTACTAACCTGATAGCATAAAGAATCATCAACTAAATCTGAAATATCTAAAAAAACAATTATCTCATTAAATTGATATCCAGTTTCTAAAAGTTTTTTAATTTTAGTATAATAAATTGCTGGGCTGTATGAACTAACAGCTAAATTAGCAATTTTTTTATTAGGTAATTTCTTTTCAATAATACCTACAAAGGTGTCCTCATAAACTAATCCAGTACCTTCAGTAAAAGAGTCCCCTAGAAAACCAATGTCATACTTTTTTTGATTCTTATTTTTTTTTGAACAACTTATTCTAAAACCATTATTATCTGAACAAAATTCGTATCTTTTATTTCCCCAACCAACAATGCCTTTAAAATTTTTTGAAAAAGTGTGATCGTAAACTTCATCTTTAGCAGATAGTTTAATTACATCTACATCAACTAAATCCTCTTTAATAAATTTTTTATAAACGTATTTTCCAAATATAGCATCAAGTGCAAGGAAAAAAATAAATGATAGCAAAAAAATTATAAAAATTTTTTTAAAATAAACTTTCATAAATTAATTTTTAATTATTAATCTAGTTCAAATTTATTTTTATAATCTTTTATTAAGGATTTGTCTTGTTCTTCTTTGTATAATATAAAATCTTCAATTACTAAAATATCTAGGTTAGTTCCCATAAAACAATTAAAAGCATCTTTGACTGAACAAACAATAGGTTCTCCACGCACGTTAAAAGAAGTATTCACTAAAACTGGACAATTTGTATTTTTCTTGAACTCTTTAATTAAATCATAATACCTGGGATTAGTCTCTTTATGTACTGTTTGAACTCTAGCAGAATAATCTACATGAGTTATTGCAGGTATGCTCGATCTTTTTACATTTAATTTTTCTATACCAAATAACTTTTCATCCTCTAATTTCATTTTTATTTGTTTACTTTTTTTAACCTCTGAAACTAAAAGCATATAAGGACTATCATTATCTAATTCAAACCATTCATAAACATCCTCCCTTAAAACTGATGGAGCAAAAGGCCTAAAACTCTCCCTAAACTTAATTTTAAGATTGAGTTCTTTTTGCATTTTTTCTGATCTTGGATCAGCTAATATGGACCTCCCTCCAAGGGCTCTAGGACCAAACTCCATCCTTCCTTGAAACCAACCTACTGTTTTTTCTTTAGTTAATTCTTTTGCCGTCAAAGATATTATTTCATCTCTACTATATTTATTATATTTTGCATTTAATGATTTTAGTTCTGTTTCTATAGAATTATTTTCAAATTTAGGTCCAAGATAGGATCCTTTCATTTGATCTCTTAACTCTTCTCTAGGCTTTTTTAATTCATGGTACCAATAAGCTAGTGCAGCTCCTAATGACCCGCCTGCATCTCCAGCGGCTGGTTGTATCCAAATATTTTCAAAAACTTTTTCTTTTAAAATTTTTCCATTTGCAACACAATTAAGAGCCACCCCTCCTGCTAAACAAAGGTTTTTTATTTTGTATTTAGATTTAATATTTTTTGTTATACTTAATACTATTTCCTCTGTAACAGATTGTATAGAGGCAGCTACATCCATGTGAAATTGTGTCAGCAAATCTTTTTTAGCATTTCTAACAGGATGACCAAAAAGTTTAGAAAATTTATTGTTAGTCATAGTTAGTCCTGTAGCATAATTAAAATATTTCATATTAAGTTTGAAAGAACCATCTTCTTTTATATCTAAAAGTTTTTTTAGTATAATATCTTTAAAAATAGGCTTGCCGTAAGGAGCGAGTCCCATTAGTTTATACTCTCCACTATTTACCTTGAAACCTGTATAATAGGTAAAAGCTGAATATAATAATCCTAATGAATGTGGAAAGTGTATTTCTTTTATAATCTCAAGTTTATTTTTATTACCGATTGCGACTGTGGTCGTAGCCCATTCGCCCACTCCATCTAAAGTCAAAATTATAGCTTCTTCAAAAGGTGAGGGGAAAAAAGCGCTTGCAGCGTGACTATAATGATGTTCAGAAAATTTTATCCTGTTTATATCACTAAAATTCTCATCATGTTGTTTAAGTTTATCAAAAAGAAATTTTTTTTGAAAAAGTTTTTCTCTTAACCATATCGGCATTGACAGACTGAATGATTTAAAACCTTTTGGGGCAAAAGCCATATAGGTTTCTAGCAATCTTTCAAATTTCAAAAATGGTTTTTCAAAAAAAACAATATGATCAATATCATTTAATTTTAAATTAGATTCTTTGAGCACATACTTTATTGAATTGAAAGGATATCCAGGGTCATGTTTTTTTCTTGAAAATCTTTCTTCTTGTGCTGCTGCTACTATTTTACCATCTTTAATTAATGCAGCTGCACTATCATGATAAAAAGCTGATATTCCAAGAATTGAAGTCACTAGAAAATAGTATAAATAAATGGAGCTACAGCAGAGCCTTGGCTCAAAACTATTAGAACCCCGAATAGTGCTAAAACAATTATAATTGGCAACAACCAATATTTTTTTCTGATCATCAAAAATTCCCAAAACTCTTTTAAAAATTCAATCATTTAAAATTGCTTTTTCATAGAACCTAAATTTTTTTTCCTATTTATCCAATAAGTTTCTAATTTTTTATTAAACTTTATATCTAATAAATCTTTACCAAATATTCTAACTATTAAACTAACAGGAGTTAGAAAAATAAAATATACAAAAAACATAATTATTGGAGCTATAATTAATCCCAGAATTTCTCCAAATTTTACCCAAAGTTTGTTTAATGGTGAAAGAAGATTTGAATTTAACAAGCCAAGAACTAAAAAAATAATTCCTGCTGAAATTGACCAAATCCGTATTTGATTTTCATTTAATAACGGCCATAGTCCTATTATTAAAAAAACGATAAAAAAAAGAATTCCAAAACTTCTATTTGATGATTTGTTGTGCATAATTTCTAATATACCAAATAACTTAAACCTTTATATAGCTTTAATTAGTTTTATGTAAGGTATATTCAGAATATCATTATTTATGGAATTTTTACAAACTATAAATTTAACACTTGGAAATTTTATATTTTTTTGTGCCGTAATACTTCTAGCTTCATTTGTCCGGGGTTTTAGTGGGTTTGGATTTTCTGCATCTAGCGTTTCGTTATTATCTTTTATACTTCCTCCAGTAGAAATTGTTCCGATTATTTTGCTATTGGAAGTCATAGCCAGTTTTTTTATGATACCAAGCATATGGAATAAAATTAATTGGAAGTTTGTTCTATATTTACTTTTCGGAGTAGCTATAGGAACTCCCGCTGGAGTTAAATTACTTTCAATTTTAGAGCCAAAAATAATGCATTTAATAATATCTATAACGGTTATGACATTTGCTATATTGTTGCTTAAAGGATACAAAAATAAAAGTTTAAATCATAACTTATCAAAATTTTTTGTAGGAACTATTGCTGGTGCAGCGAATGGATTTGGTACTTTAGCAGGTTTACCTATAGCTCTGTATTTTTTAATAATAGCTGTAGAGCCTGCTGTAATAAGAGCTTCTATTGCTGCCTTATTTTTTTTCACCGACTCATATGCATTAATTTTAACATACCTTAATGGTATACTGGAAATATCTTTCTTGTTTAGAACGCTACCACTAATTTTCTTGGTTCCAATAGGAGTATTATTAGGCACAAAGTTTTTTAGAGGTAGCTCAAAAGAAAACTACAAAAAATACGTTTTGTATTTTTTGATTGTAATATCAATTTTTGGGCTTTTAAAATCTCTTATTTAGTTCTTTTAATTAAAATCTTGTTTTTGTACAAACTCAATAATTGTCTTAGAGTTGCGCCAATCACACCCAATGATATGGCTAAGATAATAGCTAATGAACCATATAGTAGCGGACTGTTAGCTGCTAAATTAATTATAAATTTTGAGAAGAAATTCAAGTTTCCTATGTTAACAATATCTGCATTTTCGATATTTCTTTCACCTTCAAAAAAGAATGTATCGTAAGCAATTGCTATAGCAACACAACAAAGAAGCATTGCAAATAAAGTTTTTAGGTGTGAACTATCTAAATACTGTCCTACTTTTTGCCCAACTTGAACCCCTACAATTGATCCAAATATTAAAATAGTTACTAAAATTAAATCTATTGACCCGTATGTAAACGCATGAAGAACTGTTACTACCGCACTTATAAATACTGTAACAAATAATGAAGTACCTGGAATTAATTTTATCGGCATTCCAATTAAATAAATCATAGCTGGTACCATCAAAAAAGCACCTCCGACACCGATTAATGCAGCCACAAAACCAGTAATTATACCCAATATAATTGGGGTAAAAATACTTTCATAAAGTCTTGATTTATGAAATCTCAATTTTAAAGGCAGGCCATGTATCCAGTAATGAGTATGAAGTTTTTGTTTTAGTATAATTTTTTTTCTCGCTCTATCGATCTCACTAGCGCCTTGTATAAGCATCAAAGTACCAATTATTGCTAATAAGTACATGTATGACAAAGATATTATCAAACTTAATTTTCCAGTTTCCTTAAAAAAAGTGAAAGCGGTAATACCTAAGATAGTGCCAATTATACCACCAACAATAATCATCATTCCCATTTTGTAATCTAATGTGTTTTTAAACCAATGAGTTAATGATCCAGATACTGATGTAGCTAGTATATTGTTAATTTCATTTGGTACAGCGTATACAGGTGGAATACCCAAAAATATTAAGAATGGTGTCATGAGAAAGCCTCCACCAACACCAAATAAACCTGAAAGAACTCCGACTGCGAAACTAATAAATAAAATTGTGATTATATCTATGTTAACTTGAACTATAGGAAGATATATTTCCATTTATAGTTCATAGGTATTCCTCTTGAACTAAATTGTCAATCTTGACTTTGTTAACTATGCTGCTTGCTGAAGTTTGTGCTTAGAAACCATTCCGCTTAAGAAATTCCATAGATATCTAGCAGTTAACAATGAAGCGTTTTCAGCCTTCTTTTGTTCCTCTTCAGAAAGTCCGTCTAAAAGTTTTTCACATTCTGCTCTATGTATAACGTCAGCAGATTTATGAGCTTCAAAAAATTCTAGTCCCTCTTTTGAATTTACTCCGTAAAATTTTTTTAAACCTTGAATTTTAGTCTCCGCTATTTCAGGAATTTGTCTTTCATAAGTATATAATGACGCTAAACCTTCAGCGTAAGATTTTCTCGCTTGAACGAAAAAATTATCAATCATATCCTTTGTAAACCAATCAAGTGTTGCGTTTTCTATTTTTTTGTCATCAGCTCCTAAAGCTTTTGCAAAATTTTTCCAAAGTTTAGGGTGATCACCATCTTTGTTTTCCTCATCTTGTAAATTTTCTAGAAGAATTCTTCTTTTCTCTATGTCTTCACAAATAGAGTGAGTTGCACTTATGTATCTTGGAAACGCTTTAACGTGCTGATAATATTGTTCAGCATAATCTTTAATAATTTCTCTATTCAATTTACCCTCATTCCAGTAAATTTGATAAAACGGATGTTTGAGTAAGTGGTATTTGTCTAACTTTTCTCCTAGAACTGATGAAAACATATTTCTCCTTTGTTATCTTAAGCCTATAAAAAAAATTTAAATGATTAAATAAAAAAATTATCCACAATTTTGAGTTGTAAATAAAAAATGTTCACGTTTTGATTCACTTTTGATTCACTTAGGGACTCAATTTACAACCTTAGATAGTTTTATCCACAGTTGCTAGAGGCTTTTCGTCTATTGGAAGGTGAAGAGCTGTAGCAATAAATGATAAGATTATAGCTAGATACCAAGCATAATCGAAACTTCCAAATTGATCGTAAAAATAACCTCCTAAGTAAGCCCCCAGAAATGATCCGAATTGGTGATTTAGGAATACAATACCAAAGAGAAGACTTAAATTTTTTGTTCCAAAAATTTGAGCAACGATACCGTTAGTAGCTGGCACAGTAGCAAGCCATAATAATCCAAAAGATGTGCCGAACAACACAGCAGACAGATTTGATGCTGGTAAAAAAATAAATAGAATTAATGTTATTCCTCTTAAAAAATAAAGACCACTTAAAAGTATTTTTTTACTATATTTATCTCCTAAATAACCCATCACTAAAGTTCCAATAATATTAAAAAAACCAATTAATGCTAAGATAGCCATCCCAGTCCAATCTGCTAGCCCTTTATCTTGAACATATCTTGGGACATGAGTAGCTATTAAAGTAATTTGAAAACCACAAACAAAAAAACCTAAAACTAATAATCTAAATCCTTTATGCGCAAAAGACTCTTTTAAAACTTCTTTTAAGCTTCGATTGTCAATATTAGTGTTTAGATTTGACACTTGATTTTTAGGAAGTTTAACAAAAAACCCGGGTATACACATAAAAAATAAAATAATCGAAAAGATTATAAAAGACATTTGCCAAGTAGAGATATTTTTAAAAATATTTGCCATAATAGGAAAAATAAACATTCCTAAACCTCCGCAAGCTGTAACAATACCTGCTGCTTTACTTCTATTTTCATTCGGAAAATGTTTTGAAATCATTGGGGTAAGAATAGTTCCAGCGGCACCAGCTAAACCTAAACCCACAAGTAATCCTAAATTAATCTGTAACCATATACCTGAAATTAAGTTATTTCCCATTAACAGCATTGATATCGAGTAGAAAATTAAAGCGGGAACTATTACAATATAACCGCCTAGTCTGTCAGAAATTCTTCCAAAAATTGGAGTAAAAATTCCCCAAAAGATTGCGTGAACTGCAATCGCTAATCCAAATTCTGTGTTTGAAGTTCCTCCAGTTGTCTCAAATTCACTTGAGTAAAGTCCAAATGTTTGTCTTACTCCCATAGTTGCACAGACAACGAAACATCCAGCTATTAAAGCATAGAATGCAGTTTTATTCGGAAAAAAATTTTTCATTATTTAATTTTTTTTAAACCTTTTTTTAGATCATTAATTAAATCTTTTGGATCTTCTAGTCCAATGTGTAGTCTTACAATAAATTCATCTTTATTAAATCGGTAAAATTGACGTCCTTTCAAATATTCATCTTTTTTATTATTTTTTAATTCTTGAAGTATAGCTAAGCTTTCAAAACCGCCCCAGCTATATCCTATGCCAAATAATTCTAAAGAATTTACAAATTGTATTACAGAAGTTTTTTTTTTGCTTTTAATTACTATTGAAAGCAAGCCAGTTGCACCAGAGTAATATTTTTTCCAAAGTTTATAATTTTTAGAGGAAGGGTTGTGAGGGTAAAGAATTTCTTTTATTTTTTTTTGTCTTTTTAAGAAATTGATAATAACTTTTGTATTCTTACTATGTTGTTTTAGTCTTGTGTCTAAAGTTCTTAAGCCTCTTATGATTAAATAAGCCTCATCGGCTGACATTCTGTAGCCAGATAATTTATAAAAAAACATAATCTTTTTAAAAACTTTTTTATTTACAGCAAGAGAACCACCCATAGCATCTGAATGACCTGAAAAATATTTTGTTGCCGAACAAAAAGACATGTCAAAACCAATATTTAATGGCTTTAGATAAAGCGGAGTTCCCCATGTATTGTCTAAAAGAGTAAAAATTTTTTTTCTTTTTGCTAACTGAGTGATTTTTGATAAATCTTGAAATTCAAAAGTATTACTTCCAGGATTTTCAACTAATATCATTTTTGTTTTTGTTGAAATTTTATTTTTTAGGTCTTCAAATGAGTCAGGATTATAAAATTTTGCACTAACATTGAACTCTTTAAGCAATTCTTGAGATATTTCTTTTGTTGGACCATATACATTATCAGAAACCAAAATTTCATCTCCTGGTCTGCAGAGAGACATTAAAGCCAAAGCTATTCCTCCAAAACCAGTTCCTGTCAAAAAAACGTGATAAGCCTGCTCTAATTCTTTTAAAATATTCTCGAGCTCTATTGTCGTGGTACTTCCATATCTTCCATAGGTATAATGTGATACTTTTTTATGTTTTTTAATTTTCAATTCATGTTGATACATTTCTTGAATTGAATTGAATAAAATAGTTGAAGCTCTAGTTACGGGAGGATTTGCAGACCTATTAGTACTGTCTTTAGTGGGATGTTTTAAGAATGTGCTTATAGACTTTTTCATAAAATAAGTATATCTGACTTTTATATAGTACTTTACTAATTAAGATATAAAAAAGGAGGCGAAAATATGGGTTATCCAAAAAAACACCGAGGAAGAAGAAAAATTGGATCAAAAAAAAGAAGAGCTAGAAAAAGAAATAAAAAGAAATAATCATTTAAATATTTATGCATGCAATAACTCAAATTAGAAAATTGAGTATATGGATATTTTTAATTCCATTGCTTGCTATAAATCTTTGTTTAATAATATCTCAAAACCCAGAATTTTTGGAGGGAACAATATTTACTGTTGATCAGATTGGAAGATCTGCTTTTTCAATTCCTTATCTAGATGGAAGTTTGTCTATAAGTAGAGCATCAAGAACCTTTCCCCAATACCTTATTTTTAAACCTTCAATGATATTGACTGCGGCTTTATTGTATTATTATTGGAGAGAAAATAATAATTTAGTAAATAAATTGTACTCTTCAGATATTAATTTTAACTTTAAAAAATTTGGAATTTTATCAGCAATATTTTTAGTTATTCATTCAATTTTTCTAGGAATAAAATTTGATATTCAAATTTATAAACTTTTTAGACGTGTTGTTTTATTATTATTTATAATTTTTGAGCTTATTGCTCAGGGTTTATTAGTTTATCATTTATACAAACTAAAAAATAAATTAGAAAAATTTATTAATAAAAAAGTCTTAGTGATCAAAGCTTTTCTTGTTTCAATATTAGTGATCGTTGCAATTCTAAGTTTGCCTATTTTAGTTACAAAAGGAAACACTCACTTTAAACATGCGTTGGAATGGAATTATTTTGTTGGCGTTATTGTGTTTTATTTATTATCAAGATTCTTTTGGAAGAGAACCACTTAAATTTCCAGGCTTTCGCCCAGAAATTTAGTAGTTTTGGCTCGTCGTTTTAGGCGCTACCGCCAAGCCATCCCGATGAACTATTCTAGCGCTACTAGGTTCACCTTTCTGCCCTTTGAGCTTGAACCTCTCGGTCTTTCCCCAAATGGCCAGTTAAGAGTTGCCTCTTAATTATTCATACATAATCATATATTTAAAAAAATTGTTATCACTTTTACCGTGTAGGAATTTTGTGATGTTAATTAAGTGGATAAATTTTTATTAAATGTCTTATGTATCCAGCCTCCACCTAAAACTTTATCCCCAACATCATCTTTTGAATAAAAAACGCATGCTTGACCTGGTGAGATTCCATTTTCTTTATCTAGTATTTCTACATCTGCTAAATTATCTTTAATATTAATTTTAGCTTTCAAAAGTCTTCCGGTAGATCTAACTTTAATATTTATAAAATCCTTGAATTCTTTTTCTGAACCTAAAATATTTAATTCTCTTAATTTAATTTTTTTAATCTCTAAGTAATCTTTCTCACCAACTATGATTGAATTATTATCTGCATCGATATTAATTACATATAATGGATTATTACTTGCAATTTTAATTCCTTTTCTTTGGCCAATTGTATAATTGATTATGCCTTCGTGTTCACCGACTTGTTTTCCTTTCAAATCTAAAATTTTTCCAGGTTTAAAAGACTCAGGTCGAAACTTTTTAATTACAGAAGCATAGTCACCATTAGGTACAAAACAAATATCTTGGCTGTCTGGCTTAGATGCTACATTTAAGTTTAATTTCTCGGCTATTTTTCTTGTTTCCGACTTATCTATTTCACCTAAAGGAAATCTTAAAAAGTCTAGTTGCTCTTGTGTTGTGCTGAATAAAAAATAACTTTGATCTCTGTTTTGATCTTTAGCTCTATACATACTCGCATGTCCGTTGCTTTGAACTCTAGAAACATAATGACCTGTAATTAATGCATCCGCTTTAAGATCTTTTGCGTATTTAAATAAATCTCTAAATTTTACAGTTTGATTACATTGAACACAGGGAATTGGAGTTTCTCCCGCAGTGTAGCTATCAATAAATGAGTCGATTACATCAGTCTTAAATTTTTTTTGATAAAATAAGATTTTATGCTCAATATTAATATTTTCTGAAACTCTTTTTGCATCTAAAATATCCTGGCCAGCACAACATTGTCTTCCCTCTTTCGATTGTTTAGCATCGTCATACAATTTTAAAGTTATACCAGTTACGTCATATCCCTCTTGCTTCATAAGCGCCGCCACAACAGATGAGTCAACACCGCCAGACATAGCAACAACTACTTTGGTCTTTTTTTTCGGTTTATTAATTCCTAGTGAATTCATGTTTAAAGTGTATAATCTATATTATAATAATTTTCCATGATGCTAATTGATTTTGAACCAGGGGATTATGTTGAAAATCCTTCAAATAAAGATTGGGGCATAGGTCAAGTCCAATCAATAATTGGTAATAAAGTTACCGTAAACTTTGAAAATTACGGTAAAAGAGTAATTAATGTTGAAAACGTAAATCTTGAGAAAGTCAGCAATGAAAACGAGTGAATTAAAAACTATAAGTGAAAGTTTAATCGAAACATTTGAAGAAGCCGGTAAAATTTCTATCGACCTTTACCAAAAAGGTTTAAAAATTGAAATCAAAGAAGATAACTCTCCTGTAAGTAATGGAGATTTAAAAGTGAATGAATTAATAACTAATAAAATTAAAAATATTACTCCAAATCTCCCGATCATCTCTGAAGAAACAGTTGATTTAAGTGTAAGAAATACAGCTAATATATTTTGGTTAATAGATCCTATAGATGGAACCAAAGAATATATAGCTGGTAAAGATGAATACACATTAAATGCGGCTTTAGTGATTAACACTATTCCGGTGCTTGGTTTAGTTGGAGTGCCAAAAAAAGATAGATTATTTTTTTCCTATGGGCCTGGTGAAAGTTATTTAATTGAAGGAGGTAAAACAAAAAAATTAAATTGTGCCAAACAACAACCTGCAGGAAAAATAGTTGCTTTGTCTAGTGTAGTAAAACCTTCAGATATAATATTAAATAAATTGAAAGAGTGTAATGTTAACTCCATTGTAAAGATGGCAAGTTCATATAAATTTTGTGTAATAGCTACAGGTGAATATGATATTTATGCTGCTAGAGAAAGAGCTAATGAATGGGATTATGCAGCAGGTCATGCTGTTGCTCAAAATGCTGGGGCAATCATAAAAACTCTTGATGAAAAACCTTTTTTGTATGGAAAAGAAGATTATAGAAATCCAAGCTTATTAATTAAAAGAGCAGAAAAATTAGATGTTTAAAACTATAGCTATTATAATTTTATCTGTAACCTTTTTTGGAGTTTTGTTTTTCATATTAGTTAGAAATGCTCTTAAAAGAAAACTTGATATTCTGGTTGAAGAGGAAAAAAAGAGAAAATCAGATAATCTTGACTAACTTATTAAATTCAGTTTTTTCTAGATCTAATACTCTCTTTGATAAATCAAAACTAAATCCGCCTCTAGCTAAAATACCCATGTCCTTTTTATAAAATAATTCTCTATTAGCTTCGGGTCTTAGAGGCCCTATTCTTCTTCTTTTGCAAAGCTTTAAGGCCGAAACAAAATCTGGTTCAATCTCACCTTCTTTTATTTTATCTATACTTTGTTTTATATATTTATAGTCTATACCTTTATTTCTTAGGGATTGATTAATTTTATTTAAAGAATATCCCCTTCTTAAAAACATTCTTGCTTTAGAGTCTGAATACAATTCATCGTTTAAAATTCTATTTTTTTCTAAATTTAAAATTATTTCATCAATAATCGCTGTAACTTCTTTTTTTGATTTTGTTCCCTTAATTTTTGTTAAATACTTCTTCAGTAAATAAACTTTTAACTGTTGTTTGGACGGGCTATATTTTTCTAAATATGAATATGCTAAGTCTCTGAGATTAGTAGTTAAATCTTCAAAATCACTTTTATTAGCAGTGGGATTCATATAGTTAATATACTATATTATTTTTGATGATAAATAATTTATTAGCATTTTTAAATTTTGAAAACATTTATTTAATAGCTAATTGGGGAGTAATTCCCTTTTGGTTATTGTTAATAATTTTGCCCAATCATCAAATAACAAATTTTTTTGTTCAATCTGTAATCGCCCCACTTTTATTAGCTATAGGCTATGCTTATTTATCTTATGGTCTATTTATAGAAGGAGATATATTTCATGGATTTGAATTATACAGTGGACTTGATGGTTTATATGCAATGTTTGCTAATGAAACATTATTATTAATTTTTTGGTTACATTTTTTGTCTATAAGTTTATTTGCTGGAGCATGGATTGTTAGAGATGGAAGAAAATACCTAATTCCTAAAATAGTATTAATTCCTTCATTGATTTTAACTTATTTTACTGGCCCAATTGGGTTGGTCATATATTGGTTTATTAGAATTTTCTTTGCTAAAAAAATTAGCTTTAATGATTAAACCATTTGACTTTTACTTTGACTTTGTAAGTCCTTATTCTTTTTTAGCTCACAAAGAAGTAAGAAAAATTGAAAAGAAAGAAAGAATAAAAATTAGATATAAACCCATTCTTGTGGGTGGTTTACACAACTTACACGGAATAAAAGCACCTGCGTTTATACCGGCTAAAGCAAAACATATGATTAGAGATTGTAAGCTTATAGCTATGAAAAATGGAGTAAAATTTAAATTTAATTCTTATTTTCCAATTAGAAGCCTCAATTTAATGCGTGGTGTCTTTGTGGCTGAGGAGGACAACATTAAAAGTTACTACATAGACAGTATCTTTAACACCATCTGGCAAGACGGTTTAAACATGAATGATCAAATTATTATTGAAAAAGTTCTAAAAAATTTAAATGTGAATCCTAAAACATTTATCCTAAGATCAACATCCTCAATAATAAAAGACTCTTTGAGAAAAAAAACTAACGATGCATATGAAAAAGGGATTTTTGGTGCACCAACATTTGTCGTTAATAATAAAATTTTCTGGGGTCAAGATAGAATTGAATTTGCATTATCAGAGGCAAATAAATAATTTATTTTCTCTCTTTTTGAATTACTTTAAATCCATTTTTTTTTAAGGCATCAAAACCACCATCAACATGTGCAACATTTTTAAATCCCATGTCGACAAGTGATTTTGTGGCTAAAGCAGACCTTAATCCTAATGCACAAAATAAAACCATTTTTTTAAGATCTTTAATTTTGTTAGCTTTATAATAGGAGCTTTCAGGATCTAACCAAAATTCTAACATTCCTCTAGGTATATGTTTAGAATCAGCTATTGTTCCTTCTTTCCAAATCTCTCTAATATCTCTTACATCAATTAAAGTTATTTCTTTTTTCTCAATTAAATCTTTAACTTCACTTGTATTTAAAGTCTCAATTTTTTTAAGAGCTTCTTCTACTAAGGTATGGGAGGATTTAATACTCATAGATGTAATTAATAAACTAATATATATATTTTACCAGAATGAAAGACATAAAAAGTTCAAAAAAAACTAGTTTTTTTAAAAAGCTATTTATTAAAATTTGTAGAAAACTAGGTTATGAAATTATTGATCAAAATTCTTTTGAAGTTGTAACCTCAAATAAAATTCTTACTGATGACTTAAGTAAACTGGGTCTTAGTTCAATAAATTTGCCCTTAGGAGAAATTAAAATTACAAGAAAAGTTGAAGCTTTAGATATCATCATTAGAACATGCGCAAGCGTGAATATGTTATCTCAGAATAAGACTAGATTATTTGAGGAACAAAAAATTGAATATACTTTAAGAACAATAAGATCATTATTGTACTCTACTAATTTTGAACCTCAATTGAAAAAATTAAAAATTAATTTTAAAGTTATTGACCACAACTCTACAGAAGAAAATCTTAAAAAAATTGATGATGTTTTTAAAAAATTCAACAAAGATTATAAATTCATAAACTTAGATGTTAACAAATTTAAAGATCAAATAGACAAAACTAATCAAAGAGGAGAAATTGTTACCTCAAATCAAATGTCAAACATGGCTAATATTTATCAGTCTCTTCTTGAAGCAAAAAAGTCTGAAGATTTAATTTACTTTGTAGAAGATGATTATTTACATAAAAGAAATACTATTAAAGAAATGATATTCACTTACGAAAGAATTTCGTCACAAATAAACCGTGAAATTATTATTTGCCCTGCAGATTATCCTTATTTGTATGCAAAAACAGAGGCTACTTTAAACTTTTTAGGTCATAAGTGTCACTGGCGTAAAATTAGTGAAACTTTATGTACGTTTTTAACAAGTAAACAAATTATAGAAAAATATTGGGATAAGTATGTAAGCATGTGTCAGAAAGAACATGCTCCTTTTGAAAAACCTATGCATGAGATATATGAAAAAGAACTTTGTATATCTCCTATTCCATCTTTAGCAGTTCATTTAACTAATATAAACTCAATTTTTGGACTATCTCCTAATATGGATTGGAAAAAAATTTGGGATGAAAACGAGAATTAAAAAAGGCCCAATTACTCGGGCCTTTAATTTAAAATTTAATTAATCTCTTATAGAGTATGCTGTAACGCCTACTTCTGCTTTATCTGTTCCTAATTTTTCAGCTGCTTTACTAATTCTTAATCCAATTGTTGATTTAAGAGCTGTAAATGTAGCCCAAGATAAAACAAAGCTAAAGATACATACTGAGGCAGTTCCGATAAATTGAGTGCCGAAAGATGTATCTGGATTAGTTAATGGAACGACTAGTGTTCCAAAAATTCCAGCAAACATGTGCACTGGTATTGCACCAACTACATCATCTAAGCCGTAACTCTCTAACATTTTTGTACCAAAATACATTATGATCGCTCCAATGGATCCTATAAACATTGCAGTAATTGGCCCTGGTGTTAAAGGTTCTGCAGTAATAGCTACAAGACCTGCTAATGCTCCATTTAACATCATAACAATATCTGTTTTGCCACCAATTAGTCTTGTCAATGCAGCGCCAGTGAAAGTTCCTGCTGCACCAGCTAAATGAGTATTTACTGCAATTTTTGAGATTGCATTAACATCATCGAATGTACCCATTGCTAACTGACTAAATCCATTAAATCCAAACCAACCAAACCAAAGTAAAAATGTTCCAAGTGTAACTAATGGAATACTTGAAGCTGCAAATGGTTGCATAGACTTTTTCTCTCCTCTTCTTCCAAATCTTCCTTCACGAGCACCTAAAACCATTACCCCAGCAAGTGCAGCTGCTCCGCCACATCCATGAACTAAAGTTGATCCAGCAAAGTCGGAAAATCCGCCACTTGCTAACCAGCCACCTCCCCATTGCCAGCCCATAGAAATTGGATATATGACTCCAGCCATAATCGCTGAAAAAATAAAGAATGGCCAGATCTTAATCCTCTCTGCTACTGCTCCAGATACTATTGAAGCTGTGGCACATACGAACATCGTTTGAAAAAACCAGTCTGAATATCCAGAATAGCCTGTTCCAGCATCGGAGCTATCAGTCCAAATTGAAAATGATCCAATGTAACCGCCTTCTGGCACGCCATAAGCCAAATTATAACCTACTAAGAAAAATACGAGTGAACATATGGCGAATTTACCTATATTTTTAGCGGCAATTGTTGATACACTTTTTGTAGTCACTAAACCACTCTCAAGCATACAAAAACCTGCAGCCATGAAAGCAACTAGTACCCCACCAATATAAAATCCTAATGAGTTGAAAATATATTGTCCCTCTTGAGACATTGTAGTTTCTGCAAAGCTTTGTGAGCTAATCATTAGAGCAGAAATACAACCTAATAAAATGAAAGTTAATTTTTTCATGTTTCCCCCTTTTTTTTGAAGTCTTGATATCAAATTTCAGAGTTTTGAAGCATGAATTTAATGCATACGAGACTTGTAAAATAAATAAGGCCTGAACGGGGGAACCGAAACAGGCCTTATAATTTTTCCCAACTAACGAGGGAGGGAATTTTATTTAGTCTCTGATGCCGTAAGCTATTACACCAACTTCTGCTTTGTCGGTTCCTAGTCTTTCAGCCTCTTTGCTTATTCTTAATCCAATTGTATTTTTAATAATTTGGAAAACAATAAACGAGACTATGAATACGAATACCACAACTGAGATTGTTCCTAGGAATTGTGCTCCGAAAGTAACATCACCGTTTGTTAATGGCACTGCTAATGTACCCCATACACCAGCTACTAAGTGTGCTGGTATGGCACCTACTACGTCGTCAATTTTCAGTTTGAACAATAGTTTTGTTGAGAAGTACATTAATACTCCAGCTATTGCACCAATGAAGATTGCAGCTAACGGGCTTGGTGTTAATGGCTCTGCTGTAATACCCACTAATCCAGCTATCGCTCCGTTTAGCATCATTACTACGTCAGTTTTACCACCAATCACTCTTGATACAGTTGCAGCAGCTAATACACCGCCACCTGCAGCTAAGTTCGTATTGATATAAATTGTTGCTACTGAAGACACATCTTCAAGTGTTCCAGCGGCTAATTGTGATCCACCATTAAATCCAAACCAACCTAACCAAAGTATAAATACTCCTAAAGTTGCTAATGGAATTGATGATGCAGCAAAAGGCGCCATAGGCTTGGCTTCACCTTTACTTGAAAATCTGCCTGATCTAGCACCAAGAACAATGGCACCGGCTAAAGCAGCAGCTCCTCCAGCAGCATGTACTAGAGTTGAACCAGCAAAGTCTGAAAATCCAGCAACAGATAACCAACCGCCACCCCACTGCCAACCCATTGAAATTGGATAGATAATTCCAGTTAAAATAGCGGCAAATAAGAAAAATGGCCAGATCTTAATTCTTTCAGCTAAAGTACCAGAGACGATTGACATTGTAGTGGCACAGAACACCATTTGGAAAAACCAATCAGATCCGTCTGAATAACCTGTTTCAAGTTTAGACGCATCACTCCATGGCGTAAATGTACCGATATATCCACCTTCTGGTATACCGTAAGCTAAATTATAACCAACCAGCCAGAACATTACTCCAGCGATTGAATAAAGACCTATATTTTTCGCGCAGATTGCTGATACAGACTTTGATGTTACTAGACCTGACTCTAACATTGCAAAACCTGCGGCCATCCACATGACCAAGAAACCTGACATCAAAAATAATATTGTATTAAATATGTATTGTACTTCTGCAGACACTGTAGTTTCGGCATAACCTAAACCAGCAAAACCAAAGTAAATGGCTGTACCTGCTAAAAAGTAACCAATGTATTTTTTCATAAGTTCTCCCTTGTTGAAGGCCTTATAGAATTTATAAATTTGAATTAGTAATGATATGTCTTAATTTGAGCTATGCAGTTTTTGCAAGTATTTAGCCCTTATTTGATATTATCAAACAAGGGCTAAATAAACGTTTATCGATTAAACATTTCTTTTAAGCTTTTCGCAGGTAAAAACTTAACTTTTTGTGATGCAGCAATTTGAATTGACTCACCCGTTCTTGGGTTTCTGCCCACTCTAGCTTTTCTTTTTGCTACTTTATAAGTACCAAAACCAGCTATTTTAACAGTATCGTCATTCTTTAACGCATCTAAAATAATTGTCGTTATTGAATCAAAAGTTCTTTCAGCATCAGCTTTACTTTGACCCAAAGTAGACGATATTTTTGCTACTAGTTGTTTTTTATTCATTTTATGCCCCTTTTTGGTTAATTTCTAATTTCAACAAAAAACCAATAAAATCAACATTTTTTTAGTGTTTCACATAAATGTTAACACAACATCTTGTATGCTTAAAAGCATTGAATTTATTGACTTTTTTGATGAAAAAAAATGGCTTAAAATAAGCCTAAATCTTTAAGGTCATTAAATGTTGTGAAAAACATTAGAGAAAGTAGTAAAAATAACCCGATTCGGAAAAAACCTTCTTGCGTTTTTTGAGTTAAAGGACGACCTAAAATCTTCTCAAATGTGTAAAACATTAGATGTCCGCCGTCTAACATTGGTATTGGTAAAAGATTTATAAACCCTAAGCTTATAGAAATATAAGCCATAATACTTAGAAAGGCGACAATTCCAAACTTTGCAACCTGTCCAGTTATTTTAGCAATTTTAATTGGACCTCCTAATTGAGAGGTATCCCCTGTTCCTTTAAACATAGAAATTACAAATTCCCATGATGCTTCAATAACAAACCAAGTTTCTTTAACTGCATAATATAATGCTGTAGCTGGGCCCAATTTTTGCCTATTTATCTCTTCGTTCAAAGGTGCAACTTTTATTCCAATAATCTTCTTGTTAATTTGATTTCCAAGCGAGTCTTCTCCCTTAATAAATTTTGGCTTAACTTTTAAAGATATTTCATTACCGTTTCTTAAAACCTTTATATCAATAGTTTCTGAGGATGAGGCATTTATAAAAGTAGAAACCTCCATAATACTTTTAACTTCTCTTTGATTTATCGATTGGATTACATCACCTGATTTAATGCCCGCAACATAAGCAGGGCTTTCGGACTGTACATCTTGGATTAATGCAGGCGTAAAATCCTTACCTGCAAACATATAAATAAAAGCAAAAATCACTATAGCAAGTAAAAAATTAGCAAAAGGTCCTGCGGCTACAATTAAGGACCTTTGATAGAGTGGTTTTACAACAAATAGTTTTTTTCTATCTCCCTCATTATACTCTTTTAAAAGCTCTTCTTGTTCTGCTTGACTAAAAACATTTCTATCGCCAAAAAATTTTACGTATCCACCTAAAGGTATTGCGCAAAATTTCCACCTGGTACCTGATTTATCGTTAAAACCAAATATCTCTTTGCCAAAACCTATAGAAAAATCTGTCACACCAACACCATATTTTTTCGCAAAATAATAGTGTCCATATTCATGAATGAAAACAACAATGGTTAATAAAATTATAAACGGGATTATAAAAGAAATTAAAATTTCCATTCATTAACCTTTGTAAATATAAAGTTTCTAAAAGCCATCAATCTTGCATTACTCTTTAAAGATGAGGGATAAACAAAATGTGTTTCGGTAGGTTTACCTGCTTCCTCAGGTAAAACTTTAGTTATATTGCTTACGTTATGAGCAATGTAATCTGGTAAAGCGGCTAAACCAACTCCACTTTGTACAGCTAATAATAATCCATAAACACTATTAACTTTCATAATTGATTTTCTTTTTTTACCATCTTTAACACCATGCTTTAAAACCCAGTCAGGATTATAAACTGGAGATGGAGCTCCTTTTCCGTAAGTAATAAATTTATGTTTATCTAAATCCTTTAAAGTTTTTGGATATCCATTTTTTTGCAAGTAATCATTTGAACCGTAAATATGATAATTAAAATCAACGAACTTTTTTTGAATTAAATTTAATTGTTTTGGTCTTCTCATTCTTATCGCTACATCTGCCTCTCGCGTACTTAAATCAAGTTCTTTATCATCAAAAATTAATTCAATTTCAATATCTGGATGTAAATCCATAAATTCTTTAATTCTAGGTGTAAGCCAAGTAGTGCCAAAACTTACTACTGTGGTAACTGTTAGTTTTCCATTTAGCTTATCTTTGTGTCCGCTAAGATTAGACTCAACATCTTTTAATTTTGAAATGATCTCATGTGCTGATTTGTAGAGGTATTCACCATTTTCAGTCAAAACTAAACCTCTTGCATGTCTTTCAAAAAGTTGAACTTTTAAATCACTCTCTAATGCTTGAATCTGGCGGCTTATAGCTGACTGGCTTAAATTTAATATAGTAGAGGCTTTAGTAAAACTTGAGGCCTCAGCAACAGTATGAAAAATTTTTAATTTATCCCAATCCATAGATAAAGTTAATCATAAATTATTTATTTGGATTTACTATAGCTCTTCCAAAAAACTCACCCTTAAGAAGTTTAGGATAAGTTTCTAAAAGTTCAGTAAATGAAAGCTCTTTGGTAAAGGATTGAACTTTAGAAAAATCTATTAACTTAGCCGCTTCTCCCCAAACGAATTCTCTTCGTTTTATAGATGATCCTGACGAATCAATTCCCCACAATTTAACTCCTCTTATAATAAATGGCATAACATTTGTATTAATTTTGATACCACCAGCATTTCCGCAAGCGGCTACTATTCCGCCAGGTTTTGTTTGAGCAAATATTTTAGTTAAAGCAGCTCCTCCAATTGTATCCACTACTCCGTCCCACACTCCTTTTTCTAGTAATTTACTTTCGCCTTCAAACTCTTTTCTGTCGATAATATTTTTTGCACCTAAGTCTTTTAAATAATCGTTCTTATCTTTTTTACCTGTAACAGCATGAACATCGTATCCCATTTTTGATAAAATCATTACAGCAATACTTCCAACACCTCCTGTTGCACCAGTAACTAAAACATCTTTAACTTTTTCACCTAATAACAATTCCTCTTTCGCTTTTACAGCAAACGAGCAAAGCAAAGCTGTAAAACCAGCTGTACCTAACATCATAGCTTTACGTGCATCTAATTCTTTTGGTATTTTGATTAAAAAATTTGAGTCAACTTTTGCGTATTGGGAAAACCCTCCAAAATATGCTTCTCCTACTCTAAATCCTGTAAGAATTACTCTATCATCTTTTGTAAATTTACTATCTTCGCTCTCTACAACTGTTCCTGAAAAATCTATTCCCGGAACAAAAGGAAATTTTCTTACAATCTTTCCTCCATCATTTAAAATCAGAGCATCTTTGTAATTTAAGCTTGAGAAGTCAACTTTAACTAATACATTTCCATTTTTTAATTGGCTTTTATCTATTTCTTTGATTTCTCTTGTGAATTTTTCGTTTTGATTATCAATAACAATAGCTTTGAATTTATCAGACATCTATTTTTCAATATATTTTAGGTATCTATTTTGAATACTTAAATCTTCTTTAAAGGAACCTAAAAAATAATTAGTAACAGTTGTTGCTTTCTCTTTTTTTATGCCTCGCATAGTCATGCATTGATGAGCTGCATCAATTGTAACTGCTACACCCTTTGCATCTAATGCGCTCATAAGTGTTTTTGCAATTTGCATTGTCAATCTCTCTTGTGTTTGCAGTCGTTTTGAAAAAATTTCAACTGTTCTAGCCAATTTGCTTAGACCTACAACTTTTTTATTTGGAATATAAGAAACATGAGCAACGCCTATTATTGGAGCCATATGATGCTCACAATGACTTTCTAAAGTTATATTTTTTTCAATTACCATATCATCGTAACCTTCAACGTCCCCGAAAGTCTTGGATAAGTCTTCTTCTGCGTTTTGATGATAGCCTTTAAAATACTCTTTAAATGCTTTTATAACTCTTTTCGGGGTCTCTTGTAATCCTTCTCTGCTTGGATCTTCGCCAATCCAAGCTAATAATTTTTTTATTGCCTCTTCAGCCTCTTTATCGCTGACTTGAGGTTTATTTGATGACTCTTTATTTACGTCTTTAACTAATTTCATACTATATTGTTTCTATAGGACATGGTTAATTATTGCAAATTGCTATTTTGTCTTTTTTTCACTATTTTACTGTCATGTTTAAAAAAAGAGAAAATGTATTTGAAGTTGAGGAAGGAAAATTTCTTTCTCCAAAATTTGATGGCAATGGTCTAATTCCTGTGACCACTTCAGATAGTAGTTCTGGAGAACTTTTGATGCATGGATACATGAATGCAGAAGCTTTAAAAAAAACTATCGAGACAAAAGAAGCTCATTATTGGAGTAGATCAAAAAAAGCTTTATGGCATAAAGGTAAAACGAGTGGGTTTGTTCAAAAAGTAATTGATTTAAGAATTGATGATGATCAGGATTCTTTATGGATGTCAGTAGATATTGGGAATGGTGCGAGTTGCCATGTTGGGTACAAGTCTTGTTTTTATCGTTCAATACCTTTGGGGCCAATTAAAAACGCTGAAGAAATTGAGCTAGATTTCAAGGAAAAGAAAAAAAAATTCGATCCTGAAGAAGTTTATAAAGGTCAGCCTAATCCTACAAAATTATAAATATGAAAGTTTTAAGTCCCTTTGGTCCTAAAATTGCAATTCTTAAACTATCAAAAAGTTCAATTAAAAAAATAAATATTGAAGTTGATAAAATTATCTCAAAAAAAAATTTGTTAAAAAAATTAGATTATTCAAAAAAACTAGTCGGACAAGTGAAGCAAGAATTTCAATTACCAAAAATTTTTATTAAAAAAAATCTGGAAAAAATTTTGTATAAAGCAGTTAAAGATTATATTTTTAAAAGTTTGGGAAAAAAAATATCTAAAATTAAAATAAAAAATTTCTGGGTAGTTCGTCAATTTAATGATGAATATAATCCTGTTCACTTTCATGATGGACATATTTCAGGAGTTGGTTACTTAAAGATACCTAAATTTATTCCTAAAAATAAAAAACATACTCAAACTGATGGCTCAATAGACTTTATTAATGGAAATAGAATGCTTCTGAGTGAATGCATTTTTAATCATCAGCCAAAAGTAGGCGATATGATATTGTTCCCTCATTATTTGATGCATACTGCTTATCCATTTAAAACTAAAGGAGAGAGAAGATCTTTTTCTTTTAATTTAGAAATTGATAAAAAAATCGCAAATGTATTTAGCAAATGAGTGAAGAAACTCAAAAAAACGTTTTTGGAGAACCTCTTGAACCCTGTTCAAATGACCCTTTAACTGGATGGTTTAGAGATGGATGTTGCAATACAGATAAAAACGATCGTGGATTACATACTGTTTGCGCAAAAGTAACAGATGAATTTTTACAATGGTCTAAAAAAGTTGGCAATGATTTAATTACACCTCATCCTGAATTAGGATTTCCAGGTTTAAAAGATGGAGACTCTTGGTGTGTATGTGCTTCTTGGTACGCTAGAGCTATTGAGGAAGGAGCTGCCTGTCAAGTATACTTAAAAAAAACTAACGTTAAAACATTAGATCTTATTCCGATTGAAAAATTAAAGAAATTTGCTTTAGATTTATCTTAATAGATTTTAACGCCTTTATTTTTTATAATTAACTGGAGCTCAGTATACTCATCACAATTGCAATTTTTAAGAACTGCTAATCTCTCGTTAGCTTTATCTATACGATTTGTTTGTACATAAAGTTCACCCAAGTATTCGTTAATTCCATTATGATTAGGTTTGATTTTTAAACCTTCTAAGTAAAATTTTTCAGCTTGGTCAAAATTTCCAACTTTTCTAGTTGTGAATCCCATATAGTTTAAAATATCTGGATTTTTTTTATCTGATTTATAAGCCTTTTCTAATTTAGAGAAAGCTTGTGCGTAGAGCTTCTTAGCTTTATCTAACTTTTCTTTTTTCTCAAGCTTACCAGCTCTTTTTACCAATTTCACGGCATCATCGTACAAAGAATCTTTTGAAGTATCGCTGCTACTATCACTTCCGGCAGCCATAAGACTAGTACTTAAAAATAAAGTGATTAATAAAATTGTAATTTTTTTCACAATAATAATTTAAATATTTAAACAATAATTGTTATGCGACAGATGATCTTCCTCCATCAACACCAAAGATTTGACCTGTAATCCAAGAGCTTTCATCTGATAGAAGAAACTTTGCCACAGATGCAGAGTCCTCTCCTTCTCCAATTCTTTTTAGTGGATGCATTTTAGCAATACTCTCAGCCATCTTCTCGTTTTTAAGTAAAAAATTTGATATTTTTGAATTAGTCAAACTTGGAGCAATACAATTTACTCTAATGTTTGGAGCATATTCAGCAGCAAGAGCTAGAGTTAAACCTTCAACTGCTCCTTTTGCAGATGAAACTATGGCATGGTTTGGAAAACCTTGTTGTACAGCTACTGTTGAGAACAAAACAATCGACCCTTTGCTTGCTTTTAAATTATCAGCTAAAGATTTAATAATTTCTGTTGCAGAAACTAAATTAAGATTGAATGACTGCATAAAATCACTTTTCTTAGTAAGCTTCAGAGGTTTAAGGTCTATTGATCCAACACAATAAGCTAAGCCATTCACCTGTTCGTCTTTAAGATCATTAACTATTTTTTCAGAAAAATTTTCTTCTAAAACATCACACGTTGTAAACGTAGAATTAAGTTCGTTTGCTAACTCTGATAAACTAGCTTCGTCTCTTCCTGCTAAATGTACTTGTTCCCCTGACTTTACAAGTTTTTTTGCAAGTGAGGATCCAATTGATCCGGTTGCACCTAATATTACTTTTTTCATATTTAAAAATAACACTATTAACTATGAATTAAATGCAAATAATGACGCGTGTAATAACTTAATAAAAGGTGTAATTTACTATATATGAAGCTTTTTTTATTACTTGGAAATCAATTATTTTCACCGAAATACTTAAATGATTTTAAAGATCATACTTTTTTCATGGCTGAAGATTATGGCCTATGTACTTTCGAGAAGCATCACAAACTAAAGATTTTATTATTTTTGTCGTCAATGAGATCTTTTAGAGATGAGATTAAATCTAAAAATTTTAATATTATTTACAAAGACATTAATAAAGATTTTAAATTATCTTATGAAAATAAGTTACAAAAAATAATTAACGAAAAAAAAATAAAAGAATTATCCTTTTTTGAAATTGAGGACAAATTTTTTGAGAAGAAAATAATCAATATTGCTAAAAAAAATTCACTTCAAGTAAATCAAATAAAATCTCCAATGTTTTTAATTGATAGGGATGAATTTAGAAGCTACCTCTCTAAAAATAAGCGACCTTTCATGGCAAAATTTTATAAAATTGTAAGAACAAAAACAAATTTATTAATGAATAAAAATGGAACGCCTAAAGGAAATAAATGGAGCTTTGATGAAGAAAATAGAAAAAAACTACCTAGCACAGTAAAAATTCCAAAAATATCTAAAGTAAAAGATACAAAAGATACATCTATTTTAAAAAAATTTATAAATGTTAACTTTAAAGATCATCCGGGTAACACAGATAAATTTTGGTTTCCTACAACAAGGAAAGATGCAAATAAATGGTTGGATGAATTCTTAAGAGAGAGAATCAAACTTTTTGGGGATTATGAGGACGCTGTAACTGATAAATCAAATACTGTTTTTCATAGCGCTTTAAGCCCTCTTATAAATTTGGGTTTAATTACACCTGAGGAAATTATTACTAAATTAAAAAAAGTTGAAAACAAAATTCCTATGAATTCTTTAGAGGGTTACGTTAGACAAATTATTGGTTGGAGAGAATTTATGAGAGGAATTTATCAAAATTATGATCAAAGATTAGAAAAAACAAATTTTTTTAATCATAACCGAAAGATGAAAAAATCTTGGTATGAAGGCACTACAGGTTTGGATCCTCTTGATCATGCAATCAATAATGCTAAAAATTATGGATGGTCTCATCACATCGAAAGGTTAATGATTTTATCGAATATCATGAACCTATGTGAAATAAATCCAAAACAAGTTTATAAATGGTTTATGGAAATGTTTGTAGACTCTTCAGACTGGGTGATGGCTCCAAACGTTTATGGAATGGGTTTATTTAGTGATGGTGGAATATTTGCAACCAAACCTTATATTTGTGGCTCAAGTTATTTTTTGAAGATGATGCATTTTAAAAAAGGCCCATGGTGTGATGTAATGGATGGATTATATTGGAAATTTATAGATGGTCATAAAAAATTTTTCTTAAAAAATCCTCGTCTTGCTATGATGGTAAGAATTTCTGAGAAAATGAATAAAGAGAGAAAAATGAGAATTTTTAAAGCAGCAAATAATTTTATAAAAGAAAATACAAATGGTTAAAATTTTTTTTAATAATTCATGTAACATATGTAGAGCTGAAATTAATCATTATAAGAAACACTCTGATGGTAATTTGGAATGGGTTGATGTTACCGATAATCAGGATGCTCAACGATTAACCTCAAAATCATACAAGGACTTGTTAAGACGAATGCATGTAATTCAAGATGGAAAAGTAATCGATGGAGCAGAGTCTTTTTTAATTATTTGGAAAAATGTACCTAAATATAATTTCTTGTATAAAATCTTTAAGGTAAAACCTTTGTTTTTCTTTCTTAATATTTTTTATGAAATAGCAGCTTATTTTCTTTTTATAAAAAATAAACATTTATTAGATAGTGAAAAAAACT
>CACEQK010000002.1 GCA_902561585.1 uncultured Pelagibacteraceae bacterium | reverse complement strand
TATCATCTTTCTTAGCCGCATCTCCATCTTTAGCTGCTGCTTCTGTTCCTTCAGCAGGCGCTTCGCCCTCAGCTCCTTCAGCTGCAGCTTCATCTTCAGCTGGTTTTTCTGGTTCTTTAATCACAGTCGGTGATGCAACTGTTGCAATAACAAAGTCTCTGTCAGTGATAGTTGGGACAACATCATTTCCAAGTTTAACTGATGAAATTTTTATACTGGTTCCAATATCTGTTCCTGCTAAGTCTACAATTATTTCATCTGGAATATTTTCAGCAGGGCATTTTAATTCTACTTTTCTTCTTACAATGTTTAAAACTCCGCCTCTTTTTAAACCTGGTGAATCTGGATGATTGATAAATTTAACAGGTATCTCTAAAATAATTTTTTTACCGGCAACTATTCTCATGAAGTCAATATGAATCGGCTCTTCTGAAACCACATGGAAAGCCACATCTCTTGGTATCACTTTTTCT
Source organism: uncultured Pelagibacteraceae bacterium (assembly GCA_902561585.1). Taxonomy (GTDB): domain Bacteria; phylum Pseudomonadota; class Alphaproteobacteria; order Pelagibacterales; family Pelagibacteraceae; genus Pelagilacustribacter. Next base: position 86,291 of record CACEQK010000002.1, on the reverse strand, counting down.
TTTTTGCCATCTATGTCTAGCTCTAAAACTTTAGATAAAAAAGTTTCCGAGTAAACTAAACTTTGAATTTCTTTTTTTTTAACTGAAATATTTTGATTAGAGTCTTTTCCTCCGTAAAGAATAGCTGGGATTAACCCTTCTGATCTCAATTTATTATTTGAGCCTGAGGAAGTGCTTTCTCTTTTTATTGCTTTTAAATTACTCATATTTAATTGAAATGGGTATATAACCTAAGATATTTACCAAAACAAGTATTAATTAAATAAGTCTGATACAGAATTTGAGTTAGCTATCCTTTTTATTGCTTCAGACATTAACGAAGAGATAGATAATACCTCTATTTTAGTGCTATTCTTTGTTTTATTAGAATTATCAATACTGTCTGTAATGATTAATTTTTTTATTTTTGATTTTTGAATTTTTTTTGCCGCATCTCCACTTAATACCCCATGAGTTATAAAAACATAAACATCCACTGCGCCATTTTTCTTTAAAGCATCAACTGCATTAATAATTGTTCCACCACTGTCAATTATATCATCAACAATAATACAAGTTTTGCCTTTAACATCTCCTAAAATATTCATTACTTCTGATTTACCTGGTGCTGGTCTTCTTTTATCGATAATAGCTAAATCTGCTTTTATTCTATTAGCAAGATCTCTAGTTCTTGCAACTCCACCAACATCAGGAGAAACACAAATTAAGTTTTTATTATTTAATTTCTTTTTAATATATTTTGAAAAAAGTGGAGCTGTATATAAATTGTCTACAGGCATATCGAAAAAACCTTGTATCTGACCTGCGTGTAGATCTACTGTTACCACTCTTGTAGCGCCTGCATTTGAAATTAAATTTGCAACAACTTTTGCAGATATAGATGTTCTTGGGGCAACTTTTCTATCTTGTCTAGCATATCCAAAATAAGGAATAACGGCAGTAACTGTTTTTGCCGATGATCTTTTCAGGGCATCTATAACTAATAGAAGTTCCATTAAATTGTCGTTTGCAGGATTTGAAGTTGACTGTACTACAAATACACTATTTCCTCTTATATTTTCATTTATCTCAATATAAATTTCTCCATCTGCAAATCTTCTAATATTTGTATTAATCAATTTTAATTTTAAATTCTTAGCAATATTCTTACTTAGTTTAAGATTACTTGTTCCAGATAAAATTTTCATGAAATGTAATTATTTATACCTTATTTATAAATCTTTTCAAATTAATTAAGCATCGTAATTGTAGAGATACATCTCCCATAATCTATCTGCTTTAATTTACAAGATCTTCTATAACTAAAAAATTTATTTTTTTCAGTAAATGTATCATAATTCACCTGATCAACTTTAGCCTTACACTGTTTAAGCTTATCAGTTACAAATTTTCGTAAATTAAATAGCTTCTTTGATTTGCTCTTATGCAAAAAATAAATTTTATTTTTAAAGCTTTTTGAAATAAATTTTTTGTAAAACTTTATATCAACTTCATAGCTTTTAAGACCTATACAGGGTCCTACACTTGCATAAATTTTACTGTTTATACTTTTTTTTTTAATTTTATGAACTGTATTTTTAACTATATCTTTAAAAGCTCCCTTCCAACCTGCGTGAATACACCCAATAATTTTATTTTTAGAATCGTATAGAATTATAGGAACACAATCAGCAGTAAGGACTCCTAGAGAAACACCTCTCATCTTCGTAATCATAGCATCTGCATAAATCTTTTTTTTATAATTTATTTTTTTAATCTCTATTACCTTGTTGCTATGTGTTTGATGCATTAAAACTAAATTTTCCGATTTTACTTTCATTTTTTTTGCAACAAGTTTTAGATTTTTTTGAACATTTTTCTTTTTATCTTTTGATCCGTGCCCGCAATTTAAACTTTTATAGATGCCTGTTGAATAGCCATTTTTTTTAGAAAAAAAACAGTGTTTTATTTCTTTAAATCTTTTCAATTTCTTTGAGTGAAACATTAATTAAAGCCATTAAAATTTTTATTTTTACCATTATAAGCCAATGCTACTTTAAATAGATTGCCCATTAACTTTGGATGTAATAATCTTTTCAATCTTAAATATAGATCTGACTGATTTCTGAATTTCATTTTTTTTGCCAATATCTCCGCTCTCTCAATAATACCATTACTTTTTAAAAATTCTTGTTGAGTTATAATCTTTTTAGTTTTCAAATTATTTTTTTTGAAAAATTCTTTTAACAATTCAAAATTGATATGAGAAGTTACATCCGCTTTTCCTAAATTATCTAAAAGTTTATTTTTCTTATGTTTTAAAACGGATTGAAGAGTATTTTCATTATGAGGTTTTAAATACCCATAGTCTATTAACAATATACAACCCTCTAGTTTTAAAATCTTTTTTGTAATTTTTTTTAGACTCTGAAATCCTAATTTAGGGAATTCAATATAATTTAAATCTTTTATTGATAAATATGATTTTAACATTTTCGAGTTTACTTTCGATGCTTTTCTATAAGTTTCCTCAATATCAAAGTTTTTATTTAATATATAATTTTTTTCATAAAGTAAGCCGTTTTTTTTTCTAAATTGTTTAATTGGTATTGCATCAAGAAATTCATTACCAAAAAAAATTACAGGCCCCTTTTTTATATTATTAAAATCTTTAATCCATTTTACACTTTTATCTGCAATCTTACGTTTTTGAACTTTTTTTAAATAATTGCTTTTTTCATAAAGATATATTTTTTTTACAGAGTTAAATTCTGGGAATTTTTTGAATACCTTCAAAAGAGTTTTTGTTAAACTTCCATCTCCAGGCCCAAGTTCAACAATATTAAATTTTTTTGGTTTACCAAAATTCTCCCATGTATTAATTAACCATATTGCAATTATCTCAGAAAAAAGATTTGAAACTTTAGGTGATGTAATAAAATCTCCATGTCGTCCAAAAGGTTCTTTTGTAGCGTAATACCCGAACTGATTATCATAAAGTATATTTTCAAAGAAATTATCTACTGGTAAAAATTTTGATTTTTTAAAAAACTTTTGATTATAATTCATTTTTTTTTCTCAAAATAATTAAAATTACAAAACCAGAAATTACCATTATAGAGCTGAGTATTGTGCCCATACTTAAATTTCCAAGCACGTAACCCAATTGAAGGTCCGGCTCTCTAAACTGTTCAGCAACAATTCTAAATATGCCATAAAAAATTAAAAATAATGATGAGCTAAGACCAATCTTATATTTTCGTTTTAAATTAATCACATTAATTAAAATAAATAATATTAAACCTTCGAGTAAAGCTTCATATAACTGAGAAGGGTGTCTAGGTAGTGTGTCAATAGCAGGAAAAATTATACCCCAAGATACATCAGTTACTTTTCCAACAAGTTCTCCATTAATAAAGTTTGCAATTCTTCCAAGTAGTATCCCTATAGGAGAAACACATGCTACAACATCTAGGAAAAAAAATGTAGGTATATTTTTCTGGGTCGAAAAAATGTATGTGCCTATTATTATTCCAATTAAAGCTCCGTGGAAAGACATTCCACCTTCCCAAACTTTTATTATTTCTACTGGATTTGAAATATAATATTCAAAATTATAAAAAAGAACGTATCCAAGTCTACCACCAACTATTATAGAAATTATTAGATACGTTATAAGATCATCAAACTCTTTTACATCAAATTTAAAATCAACATTCAGTAAAAAATTTTTGATAATTTTCTTTCCTAACCACCAACCGATAACAATTCCAAAGATATAAGCTAATGAATACCATCTGATTTCTATAAATCCAAAATCTAATAAAATAGGGTCTAAATTATGGATATACATAATACCTTATATCATATTTGAAATTAACGTGGCCATCAAATAAGATAACCTATGAGTAATTCAGAAAAAATTTTAAAGTCTTTATCTAGCTTGATTGAAAATGGCATTTTAACTTCTAAGGATATTAAAAAAGAAATTTCAACAGACTGGAAATTTAAAAAAGATAAGATAATTAATAAGCTTGAACTTGTATCCAGAGAGGAATTTGAGGTTTTAAAAAAAATAGTTCAAAAGCAAGAAGCAGTGATCAAAAAATTGACTAAAAATAAAAAAACTAAAAAGGCAAAGAGATCTTAACTAGAAGGCCATTTTTTTTACTTTTTCCTAATTGAATATTGCCACCGTGTGAATTAATTACATCCTCAACTATTGCTAAACCTAGTCCTACACCAGATTGATTTAAACTTCTACTTTTATCAAGTCTAAAAAAAGGTTTGAAGACATTTTTATATTGATCCTCTGGAATTCCAGGTCCATCATCCTCAAATAAAATTGTTGCAAGCCTACTTCCTTTTTGAATTTCAACGTTAACTTTATTTCCATAAACTAGACCATTTTGTATGATATTTTCAAAAGATCTTTGTAATGCTGAAAGCCTCCCTTTTAACTCAATCAAATCACTGCTCTCATTAAAAGTGAAGTTATTGTTATTAAATTTATTTCTTATCGATATCAAAAGATCATTTAAATTAATGATTGTAGAAGGTTCTTGAACTTGAGTTTTTGCAAATTGTAAATAATCATTGAGCATTTTTTCCATTTCATCAATATCTTTAGACATGCTCTCGGAGATATCTTTATGTTTTAACATTGCTAATTGCAACTTTAATCTTGTTAAAGGTGTTCTCAAATCATGACTAATTCCGGATAACATTTCCGCTCTTTGGTTAAGGTGTCTGTTTATTCTTTTAGCCATCCGATCAAATTCAAATGCAGCCTTTCTAATTTCCTGTGAACCTGAGGCTCTAAAGTCATTAACATAATCTCCTTTACCAAATCTTTCAGCTGCTTTAGCAAGTTTTACTAGAGGCTTCGTTTGATTTTTTAAAAATATTAAAGCTATAATAATTAAAACGATTGATGGCAGAGTAGTCCATAATAAAAACAATCTTACAGAAGATGCCGACACCATATCTTTGGGCACTAAAAATTCTATTACTTCATATTCAGATCTTATCTTGATTTCAACAGCATTTTTAAATTTAGAGGTATTAAACCAGTAATTATTATTTCCAAAAGTTGATTTGAGTTCTCTCCTTAACGATCTATCCATAGGACTAAATTTACGCTCTCCACTATTATTTGGAAAATCTTCCTGATTAATTCCGATTTCAAAATTAAAATTATTTTTATAACTATCAGTTAAAAAATCTAAATTACTTTTGTCATTCTTATAAACCTCTTCTATAGTTTTAAGCTGAGCAACGAGAGATCTAGTTGTATTCTTATTTGCTTTAATCCAGACACTATCATAAAAAACAATAGTTATAATTAATTGAAGAATTATAGTCGGGGCCGCAACAATTATTAATGCTCTATAAAAAAGTCTTTTAGGCAAAATATATTTTATTAATTTATTCAATCCAGAGAACATAGCCAGCTCCTCTTATTGTTTGCAAAAATTTTGGATTTTTTGGACTAATCTCTAATTTTTGTCTTAAACGTGTTATCATTACATCAATAGATCTTTCTTGGCTTATCCCAGAAATTTTCCCAATCTCATCTCTTGAGTAAGTAGTTCCAGGATTTGCTAACATTTCTAACAGAACTTTTTTTTCTGAATTATTAATCTTTTTTGTTTTATCTTTCAAAGTTATAGTCATCTTATTTAAATCAACTTGAGCTCTTCCAATATTATATTGTGATTTTAAATCGACTTTATTTTTCTTCATGAGTATATTTTTAATTCTTAACAGCAATTCTTTTGGTTCAAAAGGTTTTCCTAAATAGTCATCTGCACCAAGTTCTAAGCCTTTTATTCTATTTTCTACTTCTCCCTTTGCTGTAAGTAAAATAATTGGAATTTTACTATCTTTTTTAATTTCTTTTGTTAAGTCGTATCCATCCTGTCCAGGCATCATTACATCTAAAATAATCATATCAAACTTTATAATTTTTAATCTCTCTTTAGCCTGTATAGCGTCTTCTGCTGTCGATATAATGTAATGATTTTCAGTTAAGTAATCTTTTAAAAGATTTCGAATTTTATCATCATCATCAACAATTAGTATATGGTTTTTATTATTTTCCATTTATAATTTTTTTTAATACTTCCTTAAACTTTATTACTGAATCTGAACTTGAATTTTTTAAAGCGTTAAAAATTCTTTTTTTTTGAGTATCATATACAGCCTCAAAAAATACTTTACCTTCTTTATCTAAAAAAAGATTTTTTTTTCTCGTATCTTTTTCATCCTGAATCTGCTTTATCATTTTGGCTTTTATAAGATCTCTTAAAACCCTATTTAAACTTTGCTTTGTCACTTTTAATCTGAAAATTAGCTCACCTAAATTAATACCTGGATTTCCTTCAATGAGATTAAGAGCTCTCAAATGTGCTGGACCAAAAAATTTTTTAGATAAGATTTCTTTTGGATCAGCAAAGGTTTCTCTATAAGCGTAATAAAGTAATTGTATGAATTCTTTTATTTGTTCATCTTTTAAATAAAGAAGATCTTTCATATTGGTAAGTTATATTGACTTATTCTTGTTTTGAATATACTTTTTTATATTAAAAAAATCTATATATTCAAAAAATGGAAAGTGTTCCCTACGATAAAAGATCAGGAAAAATTTGGTTTAATGGAAAAACTGTAGATTGGGCAGATGCAAATATACATATTCTTAATCATGGACTGCACTACGCTAGCTGTGTTTTTGAAGGAGAGAGAGTTTATGATGGAGAAATATTCAAATTAGAGGAACATACCAAAAGATTATTTTACTCAGCAGAGAGAATGGGAATAAAAGTACCTTATACAGAAGCAGAAATTAACGAAGCTTGCAAAAAAATAATTAATATTCAAAAAGTTCAAAATGGATATGTAAGGCCAGTAATTTGGAGAGGCAGCGAGATGATGGCAATATCTGCACAAAAAAATAAAATACATGTTGCAATTGCAACTTGGGAGTGGGGCTCTTATTTTGACCCAAAATTGAAATTGAAAGGAATTAAACTCAATATTTCAAATTGGAGAAGACCAGCTCCAAACACAATACCTTGGGATACCAAAGCAGCCGGATTGTACATGATTTGCACTTTATCTAAACATGAAGCGGAAGCTCAAGGATTTACCGACTCTTTAATGCTAGATCATGAAGGTAATATAGCTGAAGCAACTGGGGCAAATGTTTTTTTTAAGGATAAGTCAGAAGAGATACATACACCAATACCTGATTCTTTCTTAGATGGGATAACTAGAAGAGAGGTTATTAAAATTGCTAAGTCCAAAGGAATAAAGGTTAATGAGAGAAAAATTAAACCAGAAGAAATGAAAAATTTTGTTGGATGTTTTTTAACTGGAACTGCTGCCGAAGTGACACCAGTTTCACAAATAGCTGAATATAAATTCGAAGTTTGCAATCTAATAAAAGACTTAAACGATAGCTATCAAGAAATTGTTAGAAAAAAATCTGCAGCTTAACCTTTTTTTGCAGTAATAAGCACTGACCAAGCAAATAATCTAAAAAATTTTAATTTAAATAATATTTGATCAAATTTAATTAAAGCCTTAAAAAATCTTGAATTTGTAGATTTATAAAAAGGAAAAAAAACAAGAGTCATAAAACCGTAATATTTTATGTTTACGCTTTTAAATTTTTCTTTAATTAAATTAAAATCTTTGATGGTTAATGGATGTTCATCCTTAGATCTTGAGCTAGGTGTGAAAAATCTATAGAGATTTATAATAGGATTAGTTCCTAATGGCTCTATAAATAGTAAAGAACCATTTGTTTTTAAAATTCTTGAAATCTCATCTATGCATTTTGAAAACTCTAAATGATGTAATATTCCTAAACCATAAACAAGATCAAATTGACTGTTTGCAAATTTAGTTTTTTCGCAATTATCAACTAATAATTCAATTTTTATATTTGAATTTTTGAATTTTTCTTTAGCTTTATTTATTGAGATATCTGAAATATCTATACCTGTGATTTTCTTTGGCCTGAAATTAATTACCTTTTCTATTGTAGGACCTATCCCACAACCATAATCAAGAATATCTGAGTTTTTAGAAAGAAAATTTAGATTATCATAATAATCAAGCCATGCATGTCCAATAGCTTTATAAAAAATATTTTCAAATCTTCCCTTTGAACTAGATTGAAGTTTATTATGAAATTTTTTTTCTCTTATATTTTTATCCGTTAAACTCATTATTTAATTTTTCATATCTTCGTTGATTGCATGATCAATGCCCTTTCTTAAATAATCATAACCTGTATAAAGTGTTAAAAAAGCAGATAACCACAGTAGAATAATACCAACCGTTTGAGCATTATAATCTTGAAAATTTATAATTTTATTTCCACTTTCACCAGTAAGTAATATCGCTATAGAAAGCATTTGAATAAATGTCTTTAGTTTAGACAGATTTGTTACTTGCATAGATATTTGACCTTTAGCAAGAAATTCTCTTAGTCCAGATATTAGTATTTCTCTAGTAAGAATAATGATTGCAGCAATAACCTCATAATTTTTTATTGTACTATTCATAACAAGGAGAATTAAAGCTGCTGCTACGAGTATTTTATCAGCTATTGGATCTAATAGTTCTCCGAGTTTTGACTCTTCTTTAAATAATCTAGCTAGTAGACCATCTAAATAATCAGTAAAACTCGCTAATACGAATAAAAAGAAAGGTATTAAATCTCCAAAAAATCCTGGAATAAAAAATGTTAAAACAAAAATAGGAACAATAATAATTCGACCAATTGTTAATATATTCGGTATCTTGAGTTTCATAATTTATTCGTGAAAATAATTATATATTTTATTGGCTATATTGTCTTCAATTCCTTCAATTGATTTTAAATCTTCTAAACTTGCTGACTCTACAGCTCTAGCAGAACCAAAATGATTTAATAAAGCTCTTTTTCTCTGTTTACCAATGCCTTGAATTTGATCTAACAATGATTTGCTTAAATTCTTTTTTCTTTTCGCCCTGTGCGTACTTATAGCAAATCTATGAGCCTCATCTCTTAATCTTTGAATAAAAAATAAAAGAGGATCATTTTTTTTTAAAATATATTCTTTGCCCTCATGATAAATTTTCTCCTCACCCGCATTTCTTTTTTTTCCTTTAGCTACTGCTAATATCGGCAGATCATGAAGACCTAATTCATTTAAAACTTCTTTACTGACAGAATACTGTCCTTTTCCGCCATCTATTAAAATCAAATCAGGTAATGATAGCGATCCAGCTTTTTCTTTTACAGCTTTTGAAAATCTTCTAAAAAGAACTTCTTTCATCATTCCATAATCATCACCTTTAATCTCTTCATCTTTTATATTAAACTTCCTATACCTTTTTTTAACAAAACCCTCATTGCCAAAGCAAATTAGAGCCCCGATTGCATCAGAACCTTGAATGTGACTATTATCGTAAACTTCTATTAATTCTAAATTATTCTTTAATTTAAATTTTTTTGTTAAAGCATCTATTAGATTATTGTTGGTATCTGATTGTATAAGCTTTTGTTTTAAGGCCTGTTTTGCATTTTTCTCTGCAAGTTTTGAAATACTGATCTCATTTTTGGCTTTAGCCTTTTTAATTAATATTTGTTTATTTTCTTTTGTACTAAAAGTTTTTTCTAAAAGGTTTTTTTCATTAACATCTACATTTGTTATTATTAATTTTGGAATAGTTTTATTCTCATAAAATTGAGTTAAAAAAGAAGAGAGAATATCTTCAATTTTATCATCCGTGTCATGTTTTGGATAAAAAGCTTGATTACCCCAATTTTGTTTTGATCTAAAAAAGAATACTTGGATGCAGGATTTGCCAGTTTCTTTATAAATACTAACAACATCAGCTTCATTTAGATTAGTTTGATTTATCTTTTGAGATGTTTGTATTTGCGTTAAGGCTTTAATCCTATCCCTTGCGATAGCTGCTTTTTCATAATCTAACTCTTTACTAGCTTTTTCCATTTCGTTAGATAAATTTTTTTGAATACGCCTTGATTTTCCAGAAATAAAATCAATCGCATCATTTACAGTTGAAATATATTCGCTCTCTTTTATATGACCTACACACGGACCGGAGCACCTTTTTATTTGATACAAAATACAAGGTCTTTCCCTATTTTTAAAAACAGTATCATCACAAACTCTTAATAAAAAAATTTTTTGCAAAATTTTAATTGTCCAATTTGCAGATCCTATGGACGCAAAAGGACCAAAATAATAACCTGATTTAGATTTTTTTCCTCTAAGCTTTGTAAGTTGAGGCCATTTATCTTTATTACCGATATAAATGTATGGAAAAGATTTATCGTCCCTTAAAAGTATATTGTATCTAGGCTTATGCTTTTTTATTAAATTAGCTTCGAGAAGAAGAGCCTCACTCTCATTACTTGTTGTAGTAGTTTCTAGATTGTGTGTTAACGACAACATCCTTTCTGTCCGTATGGGAAGATTCGAGTCAGTTACGTAGCTTTTTAATCTATTTGGAATATTTTTTGCTTTACCTATATAAAGAATTTCACCTGATGAGCTTAGCATTTTATATACACCTGGATGATTTGGAATTAGAGGGATTTTATCTTTAATGACTTTTTTTCCTAATTCTAAGCTATTAATCATAATCTTGTTTTTGAAACATTAATGCCAACAGATTCTGTTTCTTTTATTATTTCTAGTTTTTCTATATTTATTTTAACTTTCTTAACTAATCTAAACTTAAATATAACATCAAAAATATTCTCGGCTAATTCTTCTAATAAATCATGGTGTTTTTTTTTAACTAAAAAGTTAATTTTATTTACAATCGTTTCGTAATTTAAAATTGTAGACATATCTTTCTTTGAAGGATTTATATTTGGGTTAGTTGTAATTTCTATATTAAACCTAACTTTTTGTTTTTTCTTTTTTTCAAAATTATGAATTCCAATAGATATATTTAATACTAAATTTCTAATTAATATCTTTCTCTGGTATTTAAATTTTGTATTTGGTTTAAACTTTATTATTTTCATTCTTTTATATTAATAATATCAGGTGTTTGCCATGCTAATCTTTGACCGCTATCGATATTTATTATTTCTCCAGTTATATTATCATTCTTAATCAAAAATTTTACTCCGTCACATATATTTTCTACATCTACCTTTTTTTTTAATAAAATAGATTTCCATTGTTTTTTAAAGTGAGTATTAGATTGTCTTTTATTTTTAAGTGTTGGTCCCGGAGCAATTGCATTAACTCTAATATTTGGCGCTAATTTCATAGCGGAAATTTTAGTCAATGTTGCTAAAGATGCTTTACTTAATGTGTATGAAAAAAAGAATGGAGTAAGTTTTTCTACTCTTTGATCGATAATATTAATTATGCACCCTTCATTTTGTTTAATATATTTCTTAATACTTTTTGAAAGTATAGCTGGTGCACGCAAGTTAATATTTAAATGCTTTGCAAAGGATTTTTCTGAAAAATTTAGTAAATTGTCGTTTTCAAACACTGAAGCATTATTTATTAAACAATCCACTCCTTTCATTTTAAGGTAAGCTTGCTTTAATAAGCTTTCTGTTTGTTTTTGATTTTCTAAATTAGCTTTAATAAGAAAAACCTCACTTCCTAAATTCTCTAGTTCACTCTTAATCTTAACTGCATCTTTTTTTGATGTATTATAATGGATAGTTATTTTGGTATCAAAACTTGCGATACTTTTTGCAATTGCAGCACCAATTCTTGTTGCACCTCCAGTAATTATTATTTTTTTGGCTTCCATTTTTTTATTGCTTTCCTAGGTTTTGTTCCGGGCATTCCCATTGTCGATCTACCTTTAGGATACACTTTACTCTTTAAATTGTACTGAGAAATTTTTGGATTTAAAGATATCTCTAGTTCACTAGCCTCTAGTTTTCTTATTTCATCTCTTATTTTAGCCGCTTCCTCAAACTCTAGATTAGAGGCAGATTCTTTCATTTTTCGATTAAGTGCTTTTAAATGTTTTTTTAAATTTCCACCAACATTTGACCCTTCACTGATCTTTACATAATCTTTTTCATAAACAGACTCTAATATGTCGTTTATTTCTTTCTTAATTGTTTCAGCTGTAATCTTATTTTTTTTATTATATTCAAGTTGTTTATTTCTTCTTCTATCAGTTTCAGCTATAGCGTTCTTAATGCTTTTCGTAACTTTATCTGCATACAAAATTACTTTTCCATCAACGTTTCTAGCAGCTCTACCTATAGTTTGTATTAGTGAAGTTTCTGATCTTAAAAATCCTTCTTTGTCTGCATCTAAAATTGCAACTAAAGCGCATTCTGGAATGTCTAAACCCTCTCTAAGAAGGTTAATACCAACAAGGATATCGAACACACCCATTCTTAAATCTCTAATTATTTCTATCCTCTCAATTGTATCAATATCAGAGTGCATATATCTCACTTTAAGTCCGTTTTCGTGAAGATACTCTGTTAAGTCTTCTGCCATTTTTTTTGTGAGTGTAGTTGCTAAAATTCTAAAACCTTTTTTTACTATTTCTTTTGCCTCATGCATTAAGTCATCAACTTGAGTTTTAGCTGGTCTTATTTCAACAGGAGGGTCAATCAAACCAGTTGGTCTAATAATTTGATCAATATATTCGTTATTAGTTTGTTTTAATTCCCACGGCCCAGGAGTTGCTGAAACAAATACTGTCTGTGTTCTCATTAGGTCCCACTCTTCAAACTTAAGCGGTCTATTGTCCATACATGATGGAAGTCTGAAACCGTACTCAGCTAGAGTACTTTTTCTTGTTCGGTCTCCTTTATACATTCCATTTAATTGAGGAACGGTAACATGACTTTCATCTACAAAGATTATTGCATTATCAGGAAAATATTCAAATAAAGTAGGAGGTGGTTCGCCAGCTTTTCTTCCAGATAAAAATCTTGAGTAATTTTCAATACCAGCACAAGTTCCTGTAGCCTCAATCATTTCTAAATCAAATTTCGTTCTTTCCCTTAATCTTTGTTCTTCAAGTAGTTTATTATCTGCTCGGTGCTTTTTAAGCGTTTCTGCCAATTCTGATTTAATTTGTCTTATGGCTTGATCGATAGTTGGTTTAGGAGTGATGTAATGACTGTTAGCGTAAATTTTAATTATTGAATAGTCATTGGTCTTGTCGCCTGTAAGTGGGTCGAACTCTTCAATTTTATCTAGTTTGTTAAAATCAAAACTAATTCTCCAAGCCCTATCTTCTAAGTGTGATGGAAATATTTCTAAATTTTCACCCCTTACTCTAAATGTTCCTCTAAAAAAGTTTTGATCATTTCTTTTGTACTGTAAATTTATAAATGCTCGAATTAATTCATCTCTATTATAATCATAATTTTTTTTTAGAGTGATTGTCATTTTTGAATAAGCTTCAACAGAACCTAAACCATAAATACAAGAAACACTGGCAACGATGATTACATCATCTCTTTCCAATAGAGACCGAGTTGCTGAGTGTCTCATTCTATCAATTTGTTCATTGATAGAAGCCTCTTTCTCTATGTAAGTATCAGATCTTGGTACGTAAGCTTCAGGTGTGTAATAATCATAGTACGACACAAAATACTCAACCGCATTATCTGGAAAAAAACTTTTGAACTCTCCGTAAAGCTGAGCTGCTAGAGTTTTATTAGGAGCTAGTATTAATGCTGGTCTATTAGCTTTCTCTATGACCTTAGCCATAGTAAAAGTTTTCCCAGACCCTGTTACTCCAAGCAAAACCTGCTCTTGTTTATTATCTTCTAAATTTTTTAATATCTTTTTTATTGCTTCAGGCTGGTCACCGCTAGGTTGAAAACCACTTTTGATTTTAAACTTGATACCTCCCTCAAGCTTCTTATTGCCCTTAGAATTGTTTATTTCTAAATCAGCTATTTTTTCTTGATAAGTATTTTGCATTTTATGTTATTAGTATTTAAGATTTATTATAAATTTCAATGAGCATAGTTTCCAACACATTAAAACGTATAAAACCGTCGCCTACAATAGCTGTAACCTCAAAAGCTAGGGAAATGAGGGCGGCTGGAAGAGATGTTATAGGTCTGGGAGCAGGAGAGCCAGATTTTGACACTCCAGACAATATTAAAGAGGCGGCAATTGAGGCAATTAAAAAGGGGGACACGAAGTACACTGCCGTAGACGGAACCCCCGTATTAAAAAAAGCTATTCAAGAAAAATTTCAGAGAGAAAATAATTTAAGTTACAATTTAGATCAAATCAGCGTTGGAACTGGAGGTAAACAAGTTCTCTACAATGCTTTTATGGCTACGATTAATAAGGGTGACGAGGTAATTATACCAGCTCCTTACTGGGTTTCTTATCCAGATATAATTTTATTAGCTGGAGGAAAACCAAAAATTATCAAGTGTGAAGAAAAAGAAAATTTTAAGCTTACACCAAAAAAACTTGAAAAAGCTCTTTCAAAAAAAACAAAATGGATAATATTGAATTCACCCTCTAATCCAACTGGCGCTGCATACACAAAGAAAGAGATAGAGGATTTAGCAGAAATTTTAAAAAAATATAAAAAAGTTTATATTTTAAGTGATGATATCTACGAACATATAACTTATGATAGTTTCAACTTTTTCACCATTGCACAAATTCCTCACCTAAAAGATAGAACACTCACAATGAATGGTGTGAGCAAATCTTATTCAATGACTGGATGGAGAATTGGTTATGCCGCTGGCCCTAAAGAAATAATTAAAGCAATGGCAAAAATCCAATCACAATCAACAAGCAACCCTACTTCAATAAGTCAAGCTGCTGCAGTAGAGGCGCTAAATGGCACACAAGATTTTATAAAAGAAAGAGCAGACTCTTTTAAACAAAGAAGAAACTTTGTTGTCGAAAGCTTAAACAATATAAAAGGAATAAATTGTCTTAACCCAGAGGGAGCATTTTATGTTTTTCCTAATTGTAAAAAATTAATAGGAAAAAAAACTAAAATTAAAGACGATACAGATTTCGTAGAAAAACTTTTAGAAAAATCTGAGGTTGCTGTTGTACCTGGGTCTGCATTTGGTTTACAGGGTCACTTTAGAATTTCCTATGCTACGTCAATGGAAAACTTAGAAAAAGCTATCTCAAGAATTAAAAAATTTTGTGAGAGTTTATAAATAATAAATTATTGATTTTCTTATTTTAAGTTTTTAATTTTTCCACCATCAATCGATAAATTTTTGAAATTTGAATTTCTATTTTTTAGTAATTTTAAAACAAGATTTGCGATTTCATCTGGATTGGTTGGTCTCTTTATCTTATCGGCTTTACATCTTTCTTTAAGTAGTCTGTTTACACTTTTTTTAAAAATCTTAGAATCTGTTTCTAATAATTTTTGCAATCTTTCAGTCAAGGTCATTCCCGGATGAATAATTGAAACAGAAACTTTATCAATTTTACCTTGCATAGCTAAAGCTTTGGAAAAATTGTTTAACGCTGAATTAACAGCGCCGCCTATCATAAATGTATTTGAAGGATTTCTAGCGGCCCCACCTCCAATATTAATAACTTTTCCTTTACTTTTTTTGAGGGCAGGCCAAAAAGCTCTGCTTAATCTTACTGCAGCTTTAAATTTTAAATTAAATCCATCTTCCCAGATATTGTCATTCAAATTTAAAAACTTTCCTCCTTTTGTTGCTCCTGCTACATTTATTAGGTAATCCAATTTTTTAATTTTTTTAGCAATTGAATTGCATGCAGATAATGACCTCAGGTCTTTAGAAATGATTAAAGAATTTTTATGAAATTTTAAATTCTTTTGAAAACTTTTTAATTTACTCTTTGATCTTGAAACTAAAATAACTTTAATTTTATTATAATTCAGCTTATCAGCTATTGCTGCTCCGATGCCTTGGCTAGCTCCTGTGATTAATGCTGTTTTCATAAAATCTTAATATTAATATCTCTTAAATTTTCGTAAGTCACAATAATTTTGTCTTTCATATTAATTTTGTATGGTTGAGTCAAAGAACCACAAAGTAGATAATCTCCTTTTTTAAAGCTTATATTTTGATCTTTAAACTCATCAACAAAAGCCTTTAATGAGTCTCTAGGATCTATTCTTTTTGTTCCAGTGAAATAAGGTTCAGTAACTTTGTCGTTAATTTTTAATTTAATTTTAATTTTATTAATGTCTGTATTATGCCAATTCTTTATCTGTTCTCCAATAATAATCTTACCTCCATTTCCATGGTCAGAAATTCCAAGATACATTTGAACTAGTTTATCAAATTTATTTTTTGAACTTTGTAGATATCTAGAAGACGTAATATCAATAGCTGCATATAATTTAAAATTATTTATTTTATTTAGTAATTCGCCATCAATTTTTACATCTTGATCGATTTTAAACGCATACTCGCATTCTAAGTTGGAAGAAGGAATTTCTGAATATTCTATTTTGCAGTTGGATGTTAAAATAGATTCTTCAAAAATTTTACCTGGTACAGGTCCATCGTATCCCTCCTCTTTTTGAACTTCTTTAGCAACTGCTCCTATTTTCCAACCTACCGTCTTTTTATCCAATTCTTTATAAAATATATTTAAAGCTTTGTATGCTTCGTCTCGATTTTTAGGAATTTCATTTTCACTGAACCCATTTAGATCAACTAAAGTTTTCTTCATCCACGCGTTTGCTAGTTCTGTGCCTAACTTGTACATAATAAAAATTATATTTAATTGATAAACTTCTTTAAATGATATTAATAGATTATGGAATTAACAATCGAAAAAGCCAAGTTTCATCAAATTTCCTTAGAACAAGTAAGCGAAGCTTTAAAAAAAGGTTTATCAAAAAACTATATTGAAGTTGATGTTTCAATTGTTGAATGTCCTGACCTAAGAAAGTGGGATTGCCCTGCTGAAGGTATAAGTGGAAACCAAAGAATTATAGATGTTGGAGGTGAACCATATATGCACGATAAAAGGTTCATAGGTACTGAATTTGATTATGAAGAAATAGCAAAAAGAATAGGCTCAGAAAAATCATATGCTTTAGGTGCAGGTTCAGGAGCGATGTCTTGTTTGGAGGGTCACTGTGGGGAGCTTATAATTAATGAAAATTTAATAACTAATGAGTCAAAATCTATAATTGCTCAAGTAGATAAAAATAATAAATGTAAATCAACTCCTTACAAACACCGGAAACATGGCGGACTAGGAAATATCTATTACTCTGAGGGGAAAAAAGGAAATGTTATAAAAATTAAAATTAAAGGAAGGTCAGGTGAACAAGGCTCTTTACCTCAATCTATGAGAACTGCGCTAATTGAAAATTTAGAGACAAATTTTAGTGTTGCATTAGGAGGTGTTTTTAGAATCTTAAATGGTAAGATTAAATCCCATGTACAACCAGACTATGCAGATATAAAACACGAATATTATGATCCAAAACAAATGAAATGTGTTAAGGATTTTTTACAATTTTACGAACCTATAGGGCCACATTTTCAATGCTATTCAGTTTTATGGACTAATGATCCCTCTGGAGGAAAATTAGATTTAAGAGAGTCAGGAGAACACACTCATTTTCATTCTTATAAAGGAACTCAGGATGCAGGTCATTATCATTTCGATGTAACCCCTAATGAAATTGAATATGAATGCTATTTCAATACCGCTGAAGAAGTTCATAGAGTAAACAATATTTACAAGGAATTGAAAAATACTAATTAGTTTGATTGAATACAAATATGAAAAATATTTATACTTGGGCGGCTAATCCTGCAAAAAGAACTGTCACTGTAGGTGATATTATTGAAGCTAAAGGAAAAAAAATTCTTACACAAGTAACTGCAAATAATTCATTAGAGGCAAAAGCAGCTGAAGAAGCAGGTTTTGACATGATAATAGGAAGTGCTTCAAATGTTAAGAAGGTTCGGGAAGGATCCAAGTCTCTTTTTTATACGGCAGCACTCGAGCTACATAATTATCCTACAGCCGAGGATGTGTTACGTGGAGCCTTTAAAGCTTTAGAGAATGGTGCTGATGCGGTTATGACTGCCAGAAGTATGGATATTGTTTCTATGCTTGCAAAAGAAGATGTTCCAGTTATGGGTCATTTAGGTTTGGTTCCAAGAAAATCTACATGGATTGGTGGCTTAAGAGCTGTAGGTAAAACTGCTGATGAAGCATACGAACTATTTAAAAAATTTAAACGTTTAGAGGATGCTGGGGCCTTTTCAGCCGAATGTGAAGTTATTCCTGAAAATATTATGGGGGAAATATCAAAAAGGACGAGTATTGTAACTGTATCTCTGGGATCTGGAAAAAAAGCTGATGTTATGTATCTATTCATGAATGATATCTGTGGAGAGCAAGAAAAGTCCCCTAGACATGCAAAAGCTTATACAAATTTAAAAAAGATGAAAGATGAAATTGAAATCGAAAGAGTTAAAGCCTTAAAAGCATTTATCAAAGATAGTTTAGAGGGGAAATTTCCTGGGCCCGAAAATTCAGTAAATGTTAGTGAAGAAATTCTAGAAAATTTTAAAAAGAAACTTTAATCTTTTTTAATAGGAATAGTTGGGTGTCTTGCTGTTGAAGTAACAATGTTTTTCTTTAATTTTACTTCTCTCAAAACGATATATACACCTGCTGCAATTATTATTAAGTTTCCTATATAATTATTAATTGTAGGTATCTCATTAAAAACAACGTAACCCAAAAATACACCTGCAAAAATTTGAGTATATAAAATTGATCCAAAAATTGCTCCAGGCAGGTGTCTAGCAGCATTGATGACAAATATCATGGCTGTTCCTCTAGAAATTCCAGAAATAGCGTTCAACACTAAATCATTAAAAGTCATCTCTTTGAAAACAAAGAATACAAATATACCAGAAAACAATATCATAAAAATTTTTCCGAATATTAAAAATGAGAACAAGCTTTCCTCATAACCATATTTTCTTACTATTAAATAACTTGCAGACGCAAAAATTGGGCACAACAAAGCTACAAATACGTAACTGTTAATTTCGGCTCCAAAAGGATTAATAGAAATAAGTGTTCCGATAAAACCAATTACTATAGCAGTAAATCTTTTCCATCTAACAACTTCACCTAAAAACAAAACTGATCCGATGGTTATTAATAATGGTATTAAAAATACAATACTGTACATAGTAACCATTGGTAATAAAAAGAATCCTGTGTAGGCAAAAAAAACGGCTAATACCATCGTTAAAGTTCTAAAAAAATGAATTTTTAAATTAGCACCCTTTAATTCTTTCCAGCCATCGAGGGTTTGGGTGTACAAAATAATAGGTATAAGAGCGAACAAGGAGTTGACGAAAATTATCTGTATTATGTCGTAATCTTCAGCAATATATTTTACTATTGCGTCTTGAGTTACAAATAAAAAATACCCGAGGCAAGCAAGAAAAAATTCGGGAAGATAATTCTTCTCCGATAATTTTGAATTCATTAAATAATATTTGCTAAATCTCTTTTAGTTCCTTTGAAAGTAGGAAGAGGATATTTATAGGACCATTTTCTTGGAATGCATTTTACTTTAGCTTTTTCCCATAAAGCTATCCATTGTTTGTAATTTTGTACTTTTATATTTTTTTTGTTTTTACTTTTAACAATAAAATTAGGCAATGGATCTCTTCCTGAAGGCTGACCTGCTTTATTATATCTCAAGTCCATACTTATTCTAAAATTTTTTGATTTATTTGGTAGTGAACAATGAAGTAGATATCTATTTAATAATATTATATCGCCGACATCAGCTTCAAGAGGCACGGTTGATAATTTATCGATTATTTCTTTGCCTCTAACTTCTACTTGTCCCTTACTTCCAAAATCGTGGTTAACAAGTCCAAATTTATGACTTTCTTTAACAGCAAGCATACAACCATTTTCTATTCTTGTTTTAGTAAAAGGTATCCAACACGTTACTAATTCAGTACCCCTTTGTCCTTTTTTATTCATAACGCCAGCATCTTGATGCCAAGGAGTTCTTCCAACAAGGCCGTCATTTAAATTCTTTTTTGCAACACCTTTTTCAGGTTGTTTGATTCTTGAATTTTGACAAGGATTAGAAGCTATCTCGGGACCTAGAATTTTTTCAATCTTATCTAAAATCTTTTTATTTTTAATTAAATTCCATATTGATTGACTTGCAAAAAAATCACTATTAGCGTTTATGTTTTTTTCAGGAAGTCTTATGTTAAAATATTGATCAAGTTCAGGAACATCTAAAGAAACCAAATATGAGTATTTTTTCTTAAACTCATAATTTAGTACTTTTACTTTGTCACTTTTAGGAACAAATCTATGAATCAGCCTATCCATGATAAAAGCCATATCATTTAAAATTGGTTCTAAATCCTCTTTATAATCTAAAACACCCTTTAATCTTATGAAACCTTGTTTCTCAAAAATTTTTTTAATATTTTGACTCATTGAATCGTAACGAAAGAAAATATTATCAAATTCATTTTAGACTGCAAGTGCTTTTCTCATTTCTTCATCATCCATTTTTTTACCCAAATATGCTTCGATTACAGCATTATCATCTTTAACTTGAGCTGGAGTACCCTCCGCAATTTTCTGGCCATGGTCAAAAACAGTTACTGAATTACAAGTATCCATTACGACTTTTAAAATATGCTCTATAATAATAAGTGTAAGGCCATATTTTTCTTTCAGCTGCATAATAATTTTCATTAGATTATCTACATTGACTGGAGATAAACCTGCGGCTGGTTCGTCTAACATTAGTAATTTTGGTTTCATAGCGATTGCTCTTGCTAAAACTAATAGTCTTCTCTGACCTCCAGAAAGCTCACTGGCGTTTAGCTCTGCATAGTCAGCTAATCCTACAAAAGAAAGGAGTTCCATCATTTCCTCTTTGATAGCTCTTTCTTGATCCCAGATTTTTTTTCTTCCTATAACTGCGTCGAAAAACTTGTAAGGAACTCTAGTATGATACCCTGACATAACATTATCTATAACTGTCATATCTTGATAAAGTCTTAATAATTGGAAAGTTCTTGATAAACCATAACCAGCAATTTCGTGTGGAGGTGTATAAGTAATATCATGACCATCAAACTCAATATAGCTTCCAGGATCGCTATCATAAATTCCTGAAACTAAATTAAAAAACGTACTTTTGCCTGAGCCATTAGGTCCAATTATTCCTCTAATTTCATTTTTTGGAAGTTCAAAATCAACTTTATTAATAGCTTTCAAACCACCAAATGATTTAGATAATTGTTTAGTTTTTAAAATCATGTTGTTTTTTCTGTTCCAGTTTTCTTTTTAAATCTCTTTTCTAAGAAATATCTATCAATAAAACCACCTAAACCCTTAGGCATAAATAAAATAGTTAATACAATCGTTAAACCAAATATTAAAAGCTGATATTTATATAACGGTCTAGTTAAGTCATAAACAATTGTAATTACTATAGCGCCAATAATTCCACCCCAAATATGGCCGAGACCTCCTAGAACAACCATAGCTAAGAAGGTTACCATTTCTATAACTGTGTAATTATTAGGATGAATGTACCCTGGAGGCATGTGAGCATAAACTGCACCTGCCGCACCGGCAAACATAGCGCTAAGAATGAAAGCTAAGATCTTATATTTTTTTACATTAATTCCAGCGGCTGCAGCACAAATTGGATCCTCTCTGATAGACATAAACGCTCTTCCAACTCCAGATCTTAAAATACTGAATGAGAAGTATACCGCTATAATCATTATTGTCATTGAGATGAAATAATATCTATCTGGGGAGTCGAAATTGTAGCCCATTAAAGAAGGTGTTGGAATATCAGAAATACCAAATGTAGATCTAAAAAAGTTTCCGTTTTCAATAAATAATCTTATTGCCTCACCTCCGCCTAATGTCGCTAAGGCTAAATAAGGACCTTCCAATCTGAAAGATGGAATTCCCATTGCTACTCCAAAAAATGCAGTAACTATTATTGCTATGGGTAAAGTTACCCAAAAACCAAGTCCTAAATATAAAAACAATGTTCCAGCGGTATAAGAACCAACTGCAAATAAGCCAACGTGTCCAACTGTAACTTGACCACAATAACCCTTAACAATGTTTAGTCCTGCGGCAACCACAATGTTCACAAATATTAAAGTAGCTAAATGTGATTGATAAACATCCGTGAAAACTACTGAAGGTACAAAAGCTAAGATGACGAAAGCTATAATAAAAGCAATAAAAGGATAATCTCTGATAATCGATTTAAATTTTTCCATTATCCAACTTCTCTCATTAAATAATCTGAGTCATGTGAAGATGTAAGCATTCTTTTGTTTGTTTTCTTAATTTTGGGCAAATAGCTAACGTTTTTATATCTCCATACAACAGGTTTACTTAAAGCATAACTTCCATAAATGAAAAATCTTTTCTTGCCTTTGATTTCTCTGAATAAAGATACGCCATGGTAAGAGTTAGGTGTAGATTGGAAAAAAATTACACTCCCTTTTGACGGAGTAAATTCTTTAACTTTTGCTAGTTCAGAAATACCAGGAAATCTTTTAAAACTTTTTCTATATTTCATATCAGTTTTCTTTTTAAAAATTGATAAAGCTCCTCCATTTTTTTTTGGTATATCGTTTAAATAAATAAGAAAATTATAAAGTCTTGTTACATCATCTCTGTGCGGCCTTAATCTATAACCGCCCCTAGAAACAGAAAAATCTATGTCTAAATTTACATTCGGGTTTTTATAAGTTTTACCTAACATTTTCATTAATTCTTTTGAATTCATCAATTTTTTATTTGTAAATTTTTCCCGCAAAAATTTGCTAGGCAAGTATGCATTTGACCAACCATAATCCTTAAAAGTTTTTTTAAATCTATTTTCAACTTTTTTGTAAAAAGATTGGCTATTAAATTGTTTATATAATTTGTTAGATAATTTTGATTTTTTTAAATAATTTTTAAAATTACTTGACCCTTTGTTAATTCTATTTCTACCACCTTGTATTAAATCATCAAATGATTTTGCATTTCGAATTTCGTCTATAAGTTTTTCACAATCTTTTTTTGAAATAGCACTTTTGCCAACCATTACAGGAAAGTTGCTTTTTACTTTCTTCAATTTATTAACGTTTATCATTTTTGTGGTTTCCTTGAAAAAATGAGCGGTAGTTTTACCTACCGCTCACAATTTTTTTAACTATTATAAACCAGCGCTAGCATTAAATGTTACAGTACCAGCAACTTTTGTTTTAAAGTTTTTTCCACCTTTAGTGTACTCAATCATAACAGGAGTTCTGTTACCATCTCTACACTCAGGCGTTCCTGATTTACAGAAATTGATTGGACCAGAAGCTAAACCTCTAAAGTCAGTTGTCGCAGCAATTGCGTCTCTAACTTTATTTCTGTCAGCTGCTAGATCTCCAGTAAATTTAACTTTTTTAAGAGCTATCTCTAGAATATCTAGTAAGTCCATCATTTGTGAAAAGTCGTGACCAGGTACAACACCATATTTGTCTTTTACCATTTTCACAAATTTCTTAGCTACAGGTCTAGTATCAGATGCAGCAAATGCAGCTGAGAAAGTTACACCTTTTGCAGCAGAACCAGCATTTATTGGTATCTCTACTTTAGAGCCAATTGAAGCTGTTACTCTGTGAACAGATTTTGGTATTCCAACTTCATACGATTGTACAAGTCCTCGAACTGTTTCATCCAATAGGGCTGAAATTACAAGAACTTCTGGATTAGTTGCTTTAGCTTTAGTTAAGTAACTTCTAAAGTCAGTTTCTTTTTCTCCAGATTGAACCATATAAGTTGGCTCAACGTTGTAGTTCTCTCTCATGTAATCAGCTAAAGATAATGCAAAATCTTTACCTGCAGCATCTGGACCATAGATATAAGCTATCTTAGTACCTTGATTTTCTGCAGTAAATTTACCTTGTACGATTTTGTAAAATCTTGATGATACAGGTACTCTAAAAATGTATTCACTACCTTTTTTGGTAATGTCAGCATTTGTTGAGTGAGGTATTATTTGTGGAACTTTAGCTTTTGCTGAAACAGGTACCATAGGTAATGTTACAGAACTACAGCTAGATCCAATTATAACGTGAACTTTATCTTGGTAAGCAAGTTTTGTTGCATTTGCTACACCTTTCTCAGATTTACACTCATCGTTATAAAGTGTTAAGTCGATTTTTTGACCGTTGATAGTGCCTTCTTTATTCCACTTTGCAACAGTATCAGTAATTAACTCTCCGTGTTTATAACCAACATCTGATAGCATTCTAAAAGAAACACCAATTTTGATTGTTTCTGCTTGAGCTAAAGTTGTTATTACTAAACCTACGGAAAAGACAATTGCTGAAAAAACAAATTTAAGTTTATTCATTATTTCCCCCATTTGTTATTTAATTGTTGCTAAGGCTATAAAATAATAGTTATAATGTCTATGACTAATAGTTACATTTTTGGTAAATCAGAAAATTAAAATTGGAGGATGATTGCTTAAGATTAATCAACTTATTTCTGGATATGGCTCGGTGCAAATTTTAAATGGAGCTAATATGAAAGTTGAAAAACAATCTATAGTTGCATTGCTCGGTGGTAATGGAACAGGCAAATCAACAATTCTAAGAGCTGCATCTGGATTAATTAGATCATGGAAAGGTACGATCGAATTTAATGGTGAACAAATTCAAAACTTGCCTGCTCACGAAATAGTTGGAAGAGGATTGGTGCAAGTAACTCAAGGAAAGGATGTTTTCCCAGCAATGTCTGTCACTGAAAATTTAAAATTGGGCGGCTTTATTTTAAAAAGCAAACAACAACTATTAGATAATTTAGAAAAAGTTTATAATTATTTTCCTAGATTAAATGAAAGAAAAGATCAGTTAGCCGCAACTTTATCAGGTGGTGAGTTGCAAATGTTATGTATTGGAAGAGGATTAATGTCTAATCCTAAAATGATAATGCTAGACGAACCTAGTGCTGCTTTAGCGCCTCAAATTGTTTTAGATATTTTTAAAAATATTAATAGAATTAGACAAGATGGACTAACAGTTCTAGTCGTTGAACAAAATGTTAGGATGGCATTATTACTTGCTGATTACGGGTATGTAATTAAAGACGGTGTGATCAATGTTGAAGGCGATAGTAAGAAATTAATGTACGACGAAAGTGTAAAAGAGTCATATCTTGGAGGGACTAAAGCCAATGTTTAATAAACTGAGAATTGGAAAAAAAGGTGAAAATATCATTTTCGGAACATTCGTGCTTATTTATATCGGCTGGTGTGTGAATAGCCCCGATATGAATATTGAATCGCTTAAATCAGTTTTAACAATTGGTCTATCTGTTGGTATTATTTATGGCTTAGTTGCGCTTGGAATTTCGTTGATCTACACAGGTCTAGATGTAGTTAATTTTTCTCACGGCGAATTTTTCATGATAGGTGCTTTTGCCGGTCTTACCATGTTTAATCTTTTGGGTAATCAAGATTGGATTTTTAATATATTTCCTGATGCTTATGGTTGGATAATTTATGTCGTTTGTTTATTTACAGCCTTTGTTTCAATGGGTTTATTTGGTGTTTTTATTGAAAGAGTTTTCTTAAGACCTCTAACAAAAAAAGGTGGTGGTTACACTGTAGCTGGAATGGGGATAATCATATGTGGATTTGGTCTTTCAGTGGTTTTAATAAACGTTGCTTATTTAATTTGGAATCCAGTAGCAAAACCTTTCCCTGCTGAATTAGGTTTGCCAATGGAAATTGGAGGACTATTTTTACCGATTACTTATATTTGGATGATTGTAGTTGGTTTATCTGTAGCTGCAGGTCTTTGGTTCTTTTTAAATAAAACAAAAATGGGATTAGGTATCAGAGCTGTAGCTTACTCCAAAGATGTTTCAAATCTGGTTGGAATAAATGTACCACTATACATATCAATTATCTTTGGTATTGCTTGCGCAATAGCAGGTATAGGAGGAACGTTAGTTGGTCCAACTTATCAAGTTGTTGTGTTCATGGGTTATATCATTCTAATGAAAGCTTTCGCTGCTGCGGTCGTAGGTGGTTTTGGTAATCTGCCTGGTGCAATAGTTGGAGGTTTTACAGTTGGAATATTTGAAACAGCTTCTTCTTTTTATATTTCTGGAAGTCACAAAGATTTATATGCCTTTTTATTAATGATAGTTGTTTTAATGATCAAGCCAACAGGCTTCTTTGGTGTTCAAGTTAAAATGAAAGCTTAATGATAAGGAAAGATACAAAAGTTGCAGTATTAGGTGCTGGTGCTATGGGCTGTCTTTTCGGCGGGTTGTTAGCTGAAAAAGGTTTAGAGGTTCATCTTATTGATGTTTGGAAAGAACATGTAGACGAAATTAATAGTAAAGGTTTAAAAATGATGGGTCATGGCGGAGATAGAACAGTAAAAATCCATGCTACAACTGATCCAAAAACTTTAAAGCCAGTCGATGCAATAATTATTATGTGTAAAGCTACAGCTTTAGAACAAGCTTTATCCAATTCAAAAAATATTATCGGAGATAATACAGTACTAATGTCATTTCAAAATGGTATTGGGCATGAAGAAATCATGCAAAAAATAGCTGGTAAAGAAAAAGTTTTAGGTGGTTCCACAACACAAGCTTCTAGTATTCAAGGTCCTGGAATAATTCAAAACCACGCAAGTTTACCATCATGGATTGGTGAATACGAAGGTGGTTTAAGTGAGAGGGTAAAAGATTTAGCTGAAACTTTTACTGCACATGGCTTAGAAACAATTGCAGAAGAAAATATTAAAAGAAGAAAATGGATGAAATTATTTGCTTTAACAGCGATTGGTCCTTTATCTGCAATATTTGATTTACATCATACAGATTTATACATTTCTAATAAAAATCAGACTATGTCTCGAAAATTAGGTAAGGATATAATCCTTGAAACTAGAGAAGTAGCAAAAGCCGATGGAGTTGATGTAAGTGAGAGTGATTGTTTAGAAATGTTCAATAGAATAGTAGACTCAAGACAAACCAATAAATCATCAATGGCATTCGATGTTGTAAAGCATAGAAAAACAGAAATTGATTTCATAAGTGGAGCTGTTTCTAAAATTGGAAAAAAACATGGGATTAAGACGCCTTTAAATGACCTCATGTACAATATTATTAAGATTAAAGAGGGTATGTACGTATAGGACCTGTGTCTAAAGAAATTATTTGGCATGCATCAAAAGAGCAGATTAGGAATTCAAAACTAACTAAGTTTATACAACATTGTAAATTAAAAAATTACGATGAACTTGAGAAAAAAAGTTTTTCTGATCCTGGATGGTTATGGGACAATGTAATAAAATTTTCAGATTTAAAATTTTATAAACCTTACTCAAAAATATTAGATGAATCAAAAGGGACTCCTTGGACAAGGTGGTGTATCGGGGGAAAAACTAATATAGTTTTAAATTGTATAGATCGACATAAAGATAAGGAATTTTTTAAAAATACTTTTATTTTTGCCGAAAGAGAAGACGGGAAAGAAAGCTCAATTACTTATGAAGAATTTGATAAGCAAATATCAAAGGTTGGGAATACTTTAAAGACTAATGGTTTTAAAAAAGGTGATGTGATCGCATTATATATGCCTCAATTTATAGAAACTTACGTTGCTTACTTTGCTATTTTAAAAATTGGATGTGTAGTGCTACCATTATTCTCCGGATATGGATCAAAGGCAGTTATTGAAAGACTCAATATAGCAAAAGCTAAAGGTATTTTTACTGTTGAAAAAACATTTAGAAAAGCAAAAGAAATAAGAATGTTTGATCAAATTAAAAATGAATTAGATCAAGTCATTTCTTTAGAAAAAGTTTTTTTGTTAGGAAAAGAGAAAGGAAAGAAAATCTTTAATTGGGAAAATTTTCAAAATGTTTCTGATAATTTAAAAACAGAGGAAACCGATGCTGAGGATCCTGCTATTATACACTTTACATCAGGTACAACCGGAAAACCCAAAGGATGTGTTTACACTCATATTGGTTTAGTTGCTAAGATGTCTTTTGATGAAGGAGTTTTAGCAGACTTTAAACAAAGAGATATTCATTTATGTATGGCTGATATGGGATGGATGGTGGGTTCTAAGTCTGCAACAATTGCTTCTGTACACGGAGCGCAAATGGTAATTGCTGAAGGAGTGCCTGATTTTCCCGATGAGGTTCGTTTTTGGAAACTTATTGAAAAATACAAAATTTCCTGGACGGAGCTTTCCCCCGCTCTCATCAGATCACAAATGATTAAAGATGAAAAACTTTTTAAAGATTTAGATTTAAGCTCACTTAGAATGATTTGTACTGGTGGAGAACCTTGGACTGAAAAACCTTGGAAATGGTTATTTCAAGTCATTGGTAAATCTAAAGTTCCTATTATGAATTCAGCTGGAGGTACTGAGGTTTCAGGTTCTATTTTACATTGTTGTTTACATCGTCCTTTCAAAGTTGGATCTTTTAATGCTCCCATTCCCGGAATGAGCGCGGATATCTTAAATTTAGATGGACAAAAAGTTTCCACAAATGAGATGGGTGAATTAGTCATGAGAAAATCATCAATCGGATTAACTAAGAGCTTATGGAACGATGATAAGCGTTACATCGATAATTATTGGAGTATAATTAAAGATTATTGGGTGCATGGTGATCTTGCAAGTAAAGATGTTGATGGTCATTGGTATTTACATGGAAGATCTGATGATACCATAAAAGTATCAGGCAAAAGAATTGGTCCATCAGAGCTCGAGAGCGTAATAGTCAAAAGTGGAAAAGCAAAAGAGGTCGCTGCTGTTGGAATACCTGACGCAAATAAAGGGTCAAAAATTATTTTATCTATCGTTCCAGCAGAAAATAATGATCAAAAAGAAAGTTTTTTTGAAGATTTAGTTATAAAAGATTTAGGGAAATCATTTAAGCCTGATAAGGTAATTTTTGTAAAAGATTTACCTAAAACAAGAAATATGAAAATTATGAGAAGAGTTATAAAATCATGTTTAGCAAACCAAGACCCAGGTGATTTATCAACGCTATTAAATCCAGAATCTGTAGAGGAGATTAGATCGCATGCAATTTAAAGATATATTATATGAAGTCAAAGGTGACTATGCTCATGTCACTATAAATAGACCTAAAGTGTTAAATGCTTTTACACCAGTAACTCTTCAAGAACTTAAGACAGCTCTTGATGCTGCAGAAAAAGATAAAGAAGTTGGAGTAATAGTTTTATCAGGTACTGGAGATAGAGCCTTTTGCTCTGGTGGAGATATGAATTGGGAAAGTTCTAAAGAATTTCAAGATCATGAATACGAATTTCACATTCACTTAACAAAATGTAGTAAACCAATCATAGCTAAAGTTGATGGGTACGCGATTGGTGGTGGAAATCATATGGCTTACTTTTGTGATTTAACTATAGCAAGTGAGAATTCTATATTTGGACAAAATGGTCCCCGAGTTGGTTCTCCAGCCGGAGGAGCTATCGTTGCTCATTCTGCGAATATTTTAGGACATAAACGAGCAAGAGAAATGTGGATGACTTGTAAAAGATACTCTGCAAAAGAGATGATGAATTGGGGTTTGGTAAATTCAGTAGTGAAAAAAGATAAATTAGATGAGGAAGTTAAAAAGTATGGCGATGAAATTTTAAAAGCTGCACCAACTTGTTTAAAAATATTAAAGGCAAGTTTTAGAAAACAATTTGAAGAAATTTTAAAAATTACACAAAAAGGTATGGTTGAAGAAGTTGCTCCTGGTTATTTTAAAACTGGAGAACAGGCTGAAGGCGCAAAGGCCTTTCTAGAAAAAAGAAAGCCAAATTTCAAAAAATTTAGATAATGAAAATTAAATCAATCAAAGTAATCACTTTGAGTATGCCGTTTAGCCATGGAGGAAAAAAGGTAATTTTTCATGGAAAAGAATGGAAAAGTTTAGAATTTAACTTAGTAAAAATTGAAACAGATAAAGGTATCACTGGTTGGGGTGAAGCCTTTGGTTATACAAGTTGGAAAGCAGTAAAAATAGCAATTGAAGAGATGGTGGCTCCACTACTCGTTGGAAAAGATATGAGTAATATACCAGATCTTCTTTTAACTCTTCAAAAATCTTTGCACTTATTTGGTAGATACGGGATAACAATGTTTGCAATATCTGGTGTTGAAATTGCATTATGGGATGCTTTAGGCAAAGAAAAAAATAAGCCAATTCATGAATTGTTAGGAAAAAAAAATAAAGATCTATTTAAAGCCTATTCAAGTCTTTTTAGATATGGTGATCCAAAAATAATAGAGCAAAAATGTAAGCAATCATTAGATGATGGTTACCAAGCTATAAAACTTCATGAAATAGAAAATGATTGCATTGAAGCTGGAAGAAAAGGAACAGGTAATCTTCCTTTAATGTTAGATACTAATTGTCCTTGGACTTATGAAGAAACATTATCCAAAAAAGATTTTTTAAAAAGTATGAAACTAACTTGGTTGGAAGAACCTATTTACCCGCCAGAAGATTATGAAACTCTTGCAAAATTAAATAAAGAACTTGGAATACCCTTAGCCTGCGGGGAGAATGCGTGTACAGAATTTGAGTTTAAATCAATGATCAAACAAAAAGCAGTTACTTTTGTTCAACCATCAGTAATTAAAGTTGGTGGTATTTATGAAATGTTTAAAATTATTCAGCATGCAGAAAAAAATAATGTCTCTGTAATGCCTCACACTGCTTATTTTGGACCAGGTTTTTTAGCTACTCTTCAATTAGCTGCATTGATGAAAAAGGACACCTATATAGAAAGATTCTATTTAGAAATTGATCAAGAATTCTACCCAAATTTTAAAAGAGCATTAAATGGGAAATATAAATTACCTTCAGGACCGGGTCTTGGTATTGATTTAGATTATAATAAATTAAGTAAATATGAAATTTAGATCTGTTTTATTCGTTCCAGGACATGAAGAAAAAAAAATTAAAAAAGCTTATACATTAAAAGCAGATTTAGTTGTTCTTGATTTAGAGTCAACTGTTCCTGATGATCAAAAAGAACAGGCCAAGAAAATAATAAAAGAATGTAATGTTAAAAAAGATCAAACATATATAAGGATAAATAATAATTCAGATTTAGAATTTGTAACATCAGAAAAATTCCCCGGAATTTTTCTTCCGTTTACAGAAACAAAAAATCAGTTAATTGAAATAGATGCTTTGTTAAAAAAATCCGAGAAATTAAAAACTGATATAATTCCAATTTTAGAAAGTATAAATGGACTGGCTAATCTTGAGGAGATTTGTTCTTTTTCAGAAAGAATTCAAATCATTTCTTTCGGCTCTCATGATTTAGCTAAATCGATAAATCTTAAGATTTCAGAAGATGAAAAAGAAATATTAGAATTTAGAAAAAACATCGTAAATAAGTCTAAGAATATTAATAGCCCAATAGATACCTCATATTTGAATTTCAAAGATTTAAATGGATTTGAAAAATCATGTAATTTTGTTAAAAAATTAGGTTTTGGTGGTAAAGCTTGTATTCATCCGGACCAAGTTCAAATCTCAAATAAAATTTTTTAATGCTAAATACTAAGAAACTTTTGTACTTTGCTTATGGTACAAATCTAAATAAAAAAATTTTTGTAAAGAAATATAAAAATGCAAAATATCAAAGCAAGTATATTTTAAAAGGTTTTGAATTAGTCTTTAGATCAAAATATAGAGTTCCAGATATACAAAGAAAAAAAGGTTCAAGTGTAAAAGGTATTATTTATGAAATAGATAAAGCAACCGAGAAAAAATTAGATAGATACGAAGACTATCCTAAGTTATATATAAAAAAATTTTTTAATAAAAATAGAAAAAAAGTAATGTATTATTTTATGAAACGAAAAACTCCTACCTTAAAACCCGCAAAGTATTATCTTAAAGTCATGAAAAGCGGTTATCGACAAAATAACTATAAATTCAATTTTAAATATTAAAGTGAAAAACAAAATAAAGATTGCAGTTGTTGGAATTGGTCTGATGGGCAGTCAACATTTAAAAGCTTTAAGGGTTTCAAAAAAAGCAAAACTCCATTCAGTTGTTGATGTAAATAAAAATTCAATTATTCATGCTAAAAAGTTTAAAGTTCCATTTTATAAATCATCGACTGAATTACTTAGTAATAATAAACCAGATGCTGTAATTGTAGCTACACCCAATCAGTTTCACGAAAAGCATACGATAAGCTTTTTAGATGCAAAAATACCTGTTTTATTAGAAAAACCAATTTCCGATAACATCTCAAAAGCAAAAAAAATTATTCAGAGCTCAAAAAAAAATAAAACTCACCTTCTTATCGGCTATCATAGAAGGCACAACAGTATAGTTACAAAAGTAAAGAAACAGATTGATAGCGGAAATCTTGGAAAAATTGTTGCTGCTAATGTTATGTGTTGGTTATACAAAAATAAAGATTGGTACAAAGAAAAATGGCGTATTAAAAAAGGTGGAGGTCCTTTAGGTATTAATCTAGTCCATGATATTGATCTTATTTGTTATTTATTAGGTCCCATAACTCATGTTCAAGCAACAACTTCAAATAAAATTAGAAAATATGAAGTTGAGGATACAGCAATTGTTAATTTTTCCTTCAGATCAGGTGCGTTATGTACATTAAGTGTTTCAGATACAATTGTAGCTCCTTATAGTTATGAGCTTACAGCTGGAGAAAATCCTGCCTACCCTATAACAAATCAATCAGCATATTTTATTGGAGGGACAAAAGGCTCGATACAATTTCCTAATTTAAAACATTGGTATAATAAAGGTGAGAGAAGTTGGTGGAAACCAATTTTTCATAAGGATTTAAATATTCGTTTGAGTAGATTTACTTTAATAAATCAAATTGATCATTTATGCGATGTTGTATCTGGTAAAGCTAAACCAAAAGTAAGTGGGAATGATGGCTTGCAATCACTTAAGATATTTGATGCCATACTAAGAAGTACAAAAACTGGAAAAAAAATTAAAGTAAACTAATGAAAAGACTTAAACTTGGTATTATTGGTGGTGGTCCTGGATCATGGATTGGTCATGTTCATAGGATAGCTTCAAGATTTGATGATAAATATGAAATTGTAGCAGGCGTTTTTTCAAGAAATTTTAAAATCAATCAATCTTTTGGAACGAGTATAGGAGTAAAAAAAGATAGATGTTACAAAAGTTATAAAGATCTTTGCTATTTTGAAAAAAAAATTAAAAATGGTATCGATGTGGTGGCAATTATGACACCCCCTGGAAGTCACCAAGAGATTGCAGAATTATTTATTAAAAATAACATTCATGTAATATCCGACAAACCTTTTGCAGGTTCTCTTACTCAAGCTAAAAAACTTTATAAAACAATTAAAAATAATAAAAAAATTGTTTACGGACTTACACATAATTATTCGGCTTACCCAATGGTAAGGTATGCTAAAAAATTAGTAGAAGATAATAAACTTGGAAGTATTGAATATATTAATGTTGAGTATGTCCAGGACTGGTCTAATGGTAAAAAAGTTACCGTAAGTTCTGCAAAAAAAATATTCAAATGGAAGTTAAATAAAAAAATAGCCGGAGTTTCTACTGTACTAAATGAAATTGGATCTCATGCATATCATTTATGTAATTACATTACTGGTCTTAAAGGAAAAAGCTTATTTGCAGATATCAAACAATATTCAAAAAAAATTAGATTTGATACAAACGCTCAAGTTTTTATAAATTATGAGAATGGAGCTAAGGGTTTGTTTTGGGCATCGACTACTGCTAAGGGCGGTATTTACGGATTAAAAATAAGAGTATTTGGATCAAAAGGTAGTATGGAGTGGGTTCAAAATGAACCAAATTATTTAAAGTTTAGTTCGGCGAATGGTGCAACTAAAATTTTAGAAAGAGGATTTAATGAAAGTCATTTCTCAAAAAAATTTTCAAGAATTAAATATGGTCATCCCGAGGGTTACCTAAGTGCTTTTTCAAACTTATATAAAGAAATAGCTTCAAAAATTAATTCTAATAATAGAAATACAAGATTTTTATTCCCAACAGCTTATGAAGGTTTGCTTACAGCCAAGTTTATTGATGGGTGCGTAAAATCCTCTTCAAAAAAGAAATGGGTCTCATTTTAAATGATCAAATCCTGTGTGATAGGATTATCAAAAATTGGACAAATTCATTGTAGTAACCTAAAAAAAATAAAAAAAACTAAGTTATCTTATGTTTTCGATGTTGATCCTGACTTAAGGAAGAAAATTTCAAAAAAATATAATTGTTTATCTTCAAGTAATTTTAATAGCATCCTAAAAGATAAAAGCATCAAATTATTCATCATAGCCTCACCCACAACAACTCATGAGTATTATTTAACTAAACTCATCAATCTTAAAAAGATGATTTATTGTGAAAAACCAATCTCTTTAGATTCTAATAAATTAAATTTATTAAAAAAAAAAATAGCAGTAAACAAAATTAAAATTTGCATAGGTTTAAATAGGAGATATTCATACCCTTATCTCAAAATGAAAAAAATTCTAAAAAACAGAAAAGTAAAAATAGCTCAAATCATATCTAGATCTTTTAAAGCTAATGTAAATCAATCAGTTCGAAATGGCGGTTTATTTATGGATAAAGGTTTTCATTTTTTTGATCTTGCAAATTGGTTTGTAAATTCAATGCCAAAAAATATAAAAACTATTGCCAAATCCATAAGTAGAAAAGAATTTTTGGATAAAAAAGATTTTTCAGATGCTATTATTAATATGAAGTTTAACAATGGAAGTGTAGTAGAGTTTATATTTAGCAGATCAAGCCGACTTGGCCATGAAGAAAGGATTAAACTTTTTGGAAACAATTTTGTAATAGACTCAAATAAATATTTTAGAAAAAATATTTTGTATGAAAACTTTGATATTAAACATAAGGATAGCTATTTAAAATGCCTCAAAGATTTTATTTATAAAGATAAAACAATTTTGCTTAGTGAAGGAATTCAAACACAAAGAATTTGTAGCTCAGTTTTAAAATCTACTCAAAAAAATAATTTTTGAGTTGCCATTTTTTAAGCTTTAGAAGTTAAATATTTTTCAGCTTCTAAAGCAGACATACAACCCATACCTGCTGCAGTTACCGCTTGTCTAAATATTTTATCTTTCACATCACCTGCAGCAAAAACTCCAGGTACATTTGTTTCAGTTGAGTCTGGCTTAGTAATTAAATACCCTTCTTTATCCATCTTTAACTGATCTTTAAATAAAGAAGTAGCTGGGTCATGCCCTATAGCAATAAATAAACCGTGAACTTTTAATTCTGAGATTTTATTATCTTTTACATTTTTGATTTTAATTGCAGTTACACCTTTAGGCTCATTATCACCCAATACTTCGTCAACAACACTATCCCAAATAATTTCAATTTTTTTATTTGCCTTTAATTTTTCTTGAAGCATTTTCTCTGCTCTAAGCTCATTTCTTCTGTGTATTAATTTAACTTTTGATGCAAACTTTGTTAAAAAAATTGCTTCCTCTACTGCAGCATTTCCACCACCAACTACAGCAACCTCTTTATCTTTAAAAAAGAAACCGTCACAAGTAGCGCAAGCTGAAACTCCAAACCCTCGAAACTCCTGCTCAGATTTTAAATTTAGCCATCTTGCTTGAGCACCTGTAGATATTATAAAACTATCCGCAGTGTAAACTTGACCACTATCTCCAACAGCTTCAAAAGGTTGTTTAGAGAGGTCTACTTTATTTATGTGATCTTGTATCATTTCTGTGCCAACTGCCTCTGCTTGGCCCTTCATTTCTTCCATAAGCCATGGTCCTTGAATCACCTTTGAGTAACCTGGATAATTTTCCACATCTGTTGTTGTAGTTAACTGACCACCAGGCTGAGACCCATGAACAAGTATAGGTTTTAACATTGCTCTAGCCGCATAAATTGCAGCCGTATAACCTGCAGGACCTGATCCAAGAATTAACACTTTTGTATGTTTAGGTGTTTTATTATTCATTACGATAAGATTATATATAGTAACAAATGTTAGAATTAAAAGCGATTCTTTTGACACAAGGTATGCACGGTATGGTTAGCCAGGTTGAAGGACTGGCTAAAGGATTAAATCTAAACTTTAAACACCAAAATATAAAACTTAAAACATTCTGGAACTATATACCTCCAAAGCTTTCCCC
Organism: uncultured Pelagibacteraceae bacterium; assembly: GCA_902561585.1. Lineage (GTDB taxonomy): Bacteria > Pseudomonadota > Alphaproteobacteria > Pelagibacterales > Pelagibacteraceae > Pelagilacustribacter. The sequence goes on along the minus strand of CACEQK010000002.1, from coordinate 50,045 downwards.
AATTTCTGAAAATTTAGTAAAAAATAAATTTGTTTGTGATAGCAAAGTAATTATTTCTTGCGGCAGGAAAAGTGTTATTCCTTCGATTGCCTTAAAAAAAAGATTAGGCAATGAGATATTTACTATTCATATTCAAGATCCAAAAGTTTCATTCAAACATTTCGATTTGATTATAAGCCCAGAGCACGATAATATTAAAGGTGAAAACGTAATTAATACAAAAGGAGCAATTCATTATCTAACAAAAAAAGAAATTAAAGAAAATTCAAATTATCTAGATTTAAATCTAGAAAAGAAAAAGCAAATTGTAAGCTTTATAATTGGAGGACCGAATAAGTATTATAACTATTCAGACGAAGAGCTACATAAACTGTTCACAAAAGTTAAAACATTATTCACACCAGATAAATTTAAAATAGTAATTATTCCCTCTTACAGGACTCCAGAAGAAGTTATCAAAAAAGCATACGATGCATTCAGTTCTAATCATCATGTAGTAAAAACAATTGATAAAAAAGCTTATCTTTCCTCTCTTGCTATTGCAGACTTTACAATTGTTACTTGTGACTCTACCTCAATGATTTCTGAAGCTGCTGTTACTGGAAAACCAGTATATATAGCAATGATGAAGCCTAAAAAAAGGAATTTAAGGTTTAAAAAATTCTACTCTCAGCTCAGCAATTTAGGTATAACAAAAGAATTAAATAATATAGTTGAAAATTGGAGCTATGAAAGTTTAAATGAAGTTAGTAGAATTGCTCCATTAATAAAATCAAGAATGAAACAAAATGGAATTATTTAAATCTCTAGAAACAAAAACAAAAAATTTTAGTGATCCTTTTCAACACTTTGAAATCAACGAGCCTCTTACTGAAGAAGCAATCAAAGAAATAAGTAATGCAGAAATAGCAGATCCTAGAAATGAAAATCTTAAATATGATGGAACAAGAGCTCTAGATGGAGGTGATGGTGCTTTCAGATCCGGAATAAAAGATGGAGGAAAAGCAAAAAAACTTAGATGTTATGTTACTAAAGAAAACTCAAATCAATTTCCAAATTTAACAAAACTAATTGAAGAATTAAGATCAGAAAAAGTTTATAAAAAAATTGGTTCGCTTATTGGAAAAGATTTAAGCAATTCTTATGTAAGATTGGAAGTAATTTGTGACCGAGAAGGATTTTGGCTTAAACCCCACTGCGATATTAAAGAAAAATTAATGTCCTCTATTATTTTTATAAATTTGCACGACGAGTCTGAAAATTTAGGTACAGACTTTTATGATAAGAATTTAAAACTTACTAAAACTGTTCCTTATAAACATAATTATGGATACTTTTTTACTAGCGGTCCAGACTCATGGCATGGTATGGAAAAAAAAGAGATTAAAAAAGAGAGAAGATGTATCCAGGTAAATTATGTTACATTTCCAACGGACTGGAAAGTTTACTAGTTTTTAATTTCCTGTAGAGACGCTACAGTTAGTTTCTTGTTCTTAAGAGATTTTATCCCTTCAATACAAACTTGAGCTGTTGACATATTAGTACAATATGGAACTTTATTAATCAATGTTGCTCTTCTTAATGCTTTTGCATCACTTAATTGTTTTTCACTATTTCCACCGCCAGTATTAATAACCAATGCAATTTTTTTAGCATTTAAAACATCCACTATATGTGGAGACCCCTGGTTAACCTTATTGATCTTTTTACACTTTATTCCATGGCTATTAATATATCTGGCTGTTCCACCAGTACCACAAAGTTTAAAGTTTAGTTTTACTAACTGTTTAGCTAGCTCTACACCTTCATCTTTATGACTATTTTTTAATGAGATAAACGCCAGTCCTCTTGTAGGCAAAGAGTTTGATGCAGCGATCTGACTTTTAGCAAATGCCATACCAAAATCTTCATCAAAGCCCATTACTTCTCCAGTTGATTTCATTTCTGGTCCTAGTAATAAGTCACTATTAGGAAATTTATTAAATGGGAAGACTGCTTCTTTTACAGCAAACATTTTTTTAGTCTTGCTCTTTAAATTAAATTTACTTAGTTTTTCTCCAGCCATCACTCTTGATGCAATTTTAGCAAGAGGAATACTTTTAGCTTTAGATACAAATGGTACTGTTCTACTGGCTCTTGGATTAACCTCAATAACAAAAATTTCATCATTTTTAATTGCAAATTGAATATTCATGAAACCTTTTACTCTTAAAGCTAATGCTAACTTTTTTGTTTGATTTTCTATCTCTTTAATTAAAAAAGGCTTGATTGAAACAGGGGGCAAGCTACAAGCCGAGTCCCCTGAATGAATACCAGCTTCTTCAATATGCTGCATAATTCCTGCTACAAAAACATCTTTACCGTCTGAAAGTGCGTCTACATCTATTTCCATCGCATGATCAATAAATTTGTCGATCAGTATTGGATTTTTTTCTGCAGCTTTAAAAGCTTCTTGTACAAAATCTTTGAGTTGACTTTTTTCGTGCACAATTTCCATCGCTCTTCCTCCTAAAACATAAGATGGTCTTACCATTAATGGAAGTCCAATTTTTTCAGCTATCTTAATTGCTTGAGAAAAAGTTTTTGCTATTCCACTTTTAGCTTGTTTTAATTTTAATTTTTTAAGAAGATTTCTAAATCTATCCCTATCTTCCGCTAAATCTATCGAAGAATATTGCGTACCTAAAATTGGTAGCTTATTTTCATGTAAAAATTTAGCTAATTTGATCGGGGTTTGACCTCCGAATTGAGCTATAACTCCTAAAAGGTTTCCTTTAGATTTTTCTTTTTTGATTATATTAAAAACATATTCTTCTTTTAATGGTTCAAAATATAATCTGTCGCTGGTGTCATAATCAGTTGAAACAGTTTCGGGATTACAATTAACCATAATTGTTTCGAACCCAGCCTCCTTTAAAGCAAAGCTTGCTTGACAGCAGCAGTAATCAAATTCTATACCTTGACCAATTCTATTAGGCCCACCACCTAATATAATAATTTTTTTTGTATTTGAAGGTTCTGCTTCACATTCACTATTTGTTGAAAAATTTCTTTGATAGGTAGAATACATATAAGGTGTAAATGATTTAAATTCAGCAGCACAGGTATCGACTTTTTTGTAAACTGGAAAAATTCCGAGAGCTTGTCTTTTATTTCTTACAATATTTTCTTTTATATCTCTGAGCTCAGAAAGTTTTTTATCAGAAAAACCAATTGATTTTATAAAGTTAAATTCATTAAAATTATTTGGCAGTCCTTTTTTCTTAATTTCACTTTCAACATCAACAATTTCTTTAATTTGACTTAAGAACCAAGGGTCAATTTTTGAGAGCCTATGAATTTTACTTATATTTATTTTTTTTCTAAATGCCTCTCCTACTAGCAATATCTTGTTAGGTATGTTTTCTTTAAGTTTTTTTTCTATTTGCTTTATATTAAGGTTAAATATTTGATCTAATCCTGAAAAACCTGTTTCTAGTGAAATCAACGCTTTTTGAAGGGACTCTTTAAAATTTCTTCCAATTGACATTGCTTCACCTACAGATTTCATTGACGTGCCTAATTCTGCTTTAGAGGATGAAAACTTTTCAAAAGTGAATCTTGGAATTTTAGTTACTACATAATCTATCGTAGGTTCAAATGAAGCTGGGGTAGTTTTTGTAATTTCATTTTTAAGTTCATCTAAAGTGTAACCAACTGCAAGTTTAGCCGCTACTTTTGCTATCGGAAAACCAGTGGCTTTAGATGCTAAAGCTGAAGACCTTGAAACTCTTGGATTCATTTCAATCACTACCATTCTTCCGTTTTTTGGATTAATAGCGAATTGGACATTTGAACCACCAGTTTCTACGCCAATCTTTCTAAGACAAGCAATAGATGCATTTCTCATCACTTGATACTCTTTGTCCGTGAGAGTTAAAGCCGGAGCAATAGTAACAGAGTCCCCAGTGTGTATACCCATTGGATCAACATTTTCAATTGAGCAAACAATTATACAATTATCTTTTTTATCTCTTACTACCTCCATCTCAAATTCTTTCCAGCCTTCTAAACACTCTTCGACTAAGACTTGGGATACCGGAGATTCTTGTAGTCCACTTTTGATAATTTTTTGATATTCTTTTTTGTTTTTAGCAATTCCTCCCCCAAGACCACCAAGTGTGAAAGCAGGTCTAATGATTGCAGGCAGTCCAATTTGTTTTAGTGCTTTAGATGCTTGCTTAAGATTGTTAACTATTTGGGATTTTGGCAAATCTAAACCAATTTCAATCATATTTTTTCTAAATTTTTTTCTATCCTCTGCGTTTGCTATGGCTTTTGAATTTGCACCTATAAGTTCAATTTTATATTTTTTAAGCACACCTTTTTTTTCAGCTTCCATTGCAAGGTTAAGAGCTGTCTGACCCCCCATTGTTGGCAAAATTGCATCAGGCTTTTCTTTAACTAAAATTTTCTCTAAAACTTCTAGAGTAATAGGTTCTATATAAGTTTTATCTGCAACATTAGGATCTGTCATTATTGTTGCTGGATTTGAGTTAATTAAAATAACTTTATAACCCTCATCTCTTAATGCTTTACACGCTTGAGTTCCCGAATAATCAAATTCACACGCTTGACCGATGATTATTGGTCCGGCACCTATAACTAGAATTTTTTTAATATCTTTTCTTTTTGGCATATTTTTTCATACTTTCTACAAACTGTTCAAAAAGATAAACGCTATCTTGTGGACCCGGGTTTGACTCTGGGTGATATTGAACTGAGTAAACCGGTTTATTTTTTAATCTTATTCCTTCAATACTATTATCAAACAGTGATTGATGAGTAATTTGAACATTTCTAGTTAAACTATTTTTTATGACTTCAAAACCATGATTTTGACTTGTAATCTCAACATTACCTTTTAACAAATTTTTAACAGGATGATTAGCCCCTCTGTGACCCAAGCTCATTTTTTTTGTTTTTGCACCTAAAGCTAATGCAAGAATTTGGTGTCCGAGACAAATACCAAAAATAGGTAAATTTTTTTTTATTAACTTTTGAATGATTGGAATTGCATATTTTCCAGTAGCTGCTGGATCACCAGGCCCATTAGATAAAAAGATGCCGTGTGGTTTTAATTTCAATATATCTTCATCGGTTGTTTTGCATGGAATAACAGTGACTTTGCAATTAAAATCTGAAAAATATCTCAGTATATTTTTTTTAACCCCATAATCTATTGCTACGACATGAAAAGATTTTTTTTTATTTTTTTCAAAACCTTTACTTTTTTTCCAAGTCTTCAAATCTTTCCAATTATATTTTTTCTTAGTGGATACTACTTTTGCTAAATCTAAATTTTTTAATCCACTCCATTTATGAGTTTGCCTCAAAAGTTTATTGATATTGAATTTATTTTTTTTAGAAAAAGATATTGTACCTTTAGGTGCGCCTTTATCTCTTATAAAACTAGTAAGACTTCTAGTGTCAATTCCAGTTATTCCTACTATTTTATTTTTCTTAAGCCACTCGTCTAAACTTTTAAGAGACCTGTAGTTAGAGGGGCTAGTAATTTCAGAATTGATAATAACGCCTTTTGTCCAAATTTTATCTGACTCATGATCCTCTTTGTTAGTACCTACATTGCCGACATGAGGAAAAGTAAATGTTATAATTTGTTCAGCATAAGAAGGATCTGAAATAATTTCTTGATAACCTGTAATTGATGTATTGAAACAGACTTCCCCAGTAACTGTACCTTGATAACCTAAGCCTATACCTCTAAAAAACTTACCATTTTGAAGGATTAAAATAGCTGTGGAATCGATCTCTTTAAGATTTTTAATTGAGTTTATATTTTGAATAGAAGGTTTCAAATACAACTCATAAGTTAAAGTAAAAAACTTATAAACATGATTTTGCGAAACATATGAAATAGTAATAAAATCGTCAAGAAAGTTCTTTTTATTTTGGATAAGAATTGTGATTAAAACAATTTTAAACATGTCATTAAAAAAGCAAATTGAAGAAAAACTTAACGAAGCGCTTAAGGCTAAGGACAAGAGCAAGTATCCAACTCTAAGGCTAATAGTATCAGCAATAAAAGATGCTGAGATAGCAAGCCGAACTAAAGGTCAAAAGGAAATATCTGATAGTGAATTGACTGCTATTTTAAAAAAAATGATTAAACAGAGAAATGAGTCGTGTGATGTATACAAAAAAGCGGGACGGAATGAACTTTTAGAAAACGAAACTAAGGAAATCGAGGTGATTAGTGCTTTTTTGCCTAAACAGCTTAGCGAGGAAGAGACTAAAAAAATATGCGAAGAAGCTATAAAATCATCTGGAGCATCTTCCATGAAAGATATGGGAAAGATAATGGGTGTCTTAAAATCAAAACATGCAGATACTCTTGATTTTTCAAAAGTCAGCTCGATTATAAAAAATCTTTTGAATTAATGAAATATCCTAAAGAATATCTTGATGAAATCAAATTGAGACTAAAAGTTTCTCAAGTTGTAGGAAAAACAGTTCAATTAAAAAAAAGAGGAAAAGAGTTTATTGGACTTTCACCTTTTAAGAATGAGAAAAGTCCATCTTTCACAGTAAATGATGAAAAAGAATTTTATCATTGTTTTAGCAGTGGCGAACACGGAAACATTTTCGATTTTTTAATGAAAACTAAGTCTATTGGGTTTGGAGAAGCCGTAAGATCTTTGGCAGCTGAAGCAGGTATGCAGCCCTTTAGATTTTCTAATTTTGACAAAGAGAAAGATCTTAGATTCCAAACTTACAAAAATATTTTCAAAGATTATTCAAATTATTTTCATCAACAATTATTTAATTCAGAAAATAAGGAAGCTTTAGAATATCTTCTAAAAAGAGGTTTGCATAAAAATACTATTGAAGAGTTTCAACTAGGATATATACCATGGCAAAATACCTTTTATGCTGAGCTCTTAAAAAAATATTCTGAGGAAGAAATTAATTTAACAAGTTTATATTATAAAAACGATAAAACTGGAAAATTTATTGATAGATTTAATTCTAGAGTAACGTTTCCTGTCAATAATATAACTGGAGACACAATTGCTTTCGGTGGAAGAATTATTCGTGAAAACAAGCTAGCTAAATATATAAATTCTCCAGAAACAGAATTTTATAAAAAAGGAAGCATGTTATTTAATTTGGATAAAGCAAAAGACACAAGATCAGAAACTGATGAAGTTTTAATTGTAGAGGGTTATATGGATGTTATAAGTGTTTACTCTTCTGGTGTGAAAAATGTTATTGCTAATTCAGGAACAGCTCTGACGGAAAGACAAATAAATTTGATATGGAAATTTTTTTCAAATCCAATTATTTGTTTAGATGGCGATGAGAGCGGACAAAAAGCAGCTATTAGAATTGCAGAAAAGTTATTTTCATTAATTAATGAAAAAAATAAAATTTATTTTTCTATTATGCCTGAAGGAAATGACCCAGATGAATATATTAAACAAAAAGGTAAAAATGGACTAGCCAACTTATTAAAAGAAAAAGAAATAATTCAATCTTTTATTTGGAACTATCATCTAAGCAAAATAGATCATAATAATCCTTATGAAATTTCAAAATTTGAGAAAGAAATAAAAACTTTGTCATATTCAATTAAAGATGAAACACTTAAAAAGTATGTTCTAGAGGATTTTCTTAAAAAAATTAAAAATTTAACACCAATTCAGTCCTTAAGAGAAAATTTTAAGAATTATTCATACAAAAAAAAGAAAGATTATCAAATTCTCAAAGAGACTAAAATTTTACACCAAAAAAGAAAAAATTTTTCAAAAATTGAAATTATTGAATTTTCAATTTTATATTTAATGATCAATTATATTAGCGTAGCTTCAAACAATCTAGAAGAGCTATCAGAAATTAAGTTTTTTAATGAAAGAAATGAAAATTTTAAAAATACAATAATTAATTTATTAACAGAAGGTATTAATAAAGAAAATTTTAATAAAAGAATTAATAATGAGTTTTTCAAAATTATTGATGATGTTAGTGCCTATTCAAATATTCGAATAATTTCAAATCATAAAACCGATGAGGAGATTTTAATTCTTTTGAAGGAGCTTACTCATGATCACAGAGAACAAGGAAATTTAAAAAAAATAGAGACTCTTGAGCAAGAACTTATTAACAATTTAGATGAAAGCTCGTATTCAGAACTAATTAAGCTTAAAAGTCAGTTAAATAGGGATTAAATAAAGTATAGATTTTTTGAACTTAAACATTATATATATCTTCTGATCAAAATGTCGGAAAAACTAATCACAAAATCATTTGAAAGAATTCTTGATAAGGGGAAGCATAGAGGTTTTATAACTTATGAAGAACTTGGAAAATCCCTAGGAAAAAGAAACAGCACCCATGAAAATGTTGAACGTGCTTTTATAATTATTGCAGAAGAAAAAGTTACTTTAGTAGAAAAAAAATCAGATTTTCAACCTAATAAAAAGAAAGAAAATGTAAATCAAACTGAAGAAAAAACTTCTGATAAAAGTGACGACCCAATTAGAATGTATTTGAGAGAAATGGGTGGTGTTGAACTTCTTTCAAGAGAAGGAGAGATTGCCATTGCTAAAAGAATTGAAGCTGGGAAAGATGTTATGATCAATGCTTTAACACAAAGTCCAATTGTGGGAAAAAAAATATCTGAGTGGAAAGAACTTATAGAAAATCAACAGATGTTGGTAAGAGATATAATTGATATTGATTCTACTTATGAGGATTTCGAGTCATCAAACAACGACAGCGATTTAAAGGCCGATAAAAAATCAAAATCAAAAAAAAATATAGAACCAAATAATGAATCAAATAAAAAAGAAGAGAGTGAAAATAACGAGGAAGATGAGTTCAATGTTTCACTTGCAAAGATGGAGGAAGAAATTAAACCAAAAATTATTAGTTTATTGGACTCTTTAAATAAAAATTATTCAAAATTAAAAAAATATCAAACTGAAAAACTGGAATGTTTGCTGGCCTCAAAAGAATTATCAATTTCAAAAAATAAAAATTTCAAGAAAATTCAAGAAGTGTTAGTTGATAATTTTAAAAACTTGCAGCTTGCACCAAATGTTGTTGAAGAATTAGTGCAATCACATTATAAAGAAAATAAAAAGATCGTGTCTTTAGAGGGAGTTCTATTAAGATTAGCAACAGATAACAAGATTTCTCGAGAAGAGTTTTTAAAATATTATATTGGAAATGAAATAAATCCTAAATTTGAGTCTTTTTTACAAGATAACCCAACTTGGAAAGCTTTTTTTAAGAAATATAAAAAAGATTTTTCAGAAATTAAGGATAGATTAGTTGAATTTAGTAAAAAAATTGGTTTATCAGTTGGCGAGTTTAAAAAATTAGTTAGCAGAATTCAAAAAGGCGAAAGAGAATCTAGAGTTGCAAAAAAAGAAATGGTAGAGGCCAACTTAAGACTAGTGATTTCAATCGCCAAAAAATATACTAACAGAGGTCTTCAGTTCTTAGATTTAATTCAAGAGGGAAATATAGGTTTAATGAAAGCAGTTGATAAATTTGAATATAGGAGAGGATATAAGTTTTCTACTTATGCTACTTGGTGGATAAGACAAGCGATTACTCGATCGATTGCAGACCAGGCTCGAACCATAAGAATACCAGTTCACATGATAGAAACTATAAACAAAATTGTCAGAACTCAGAGACAAATAATGAGTGAATTTGGTAGAGAGCCAACTCCTGAAGAACTAGCAAAAAAATTAGCCATGCCTTTAGAAAAAGTCAGAAAAGTTCTTAAAATTGCTAAAGAACCTGTTTCATTAGAAACACCTGTTGGAGATGAGGAGGATAGTAGTTTAGGAGATTTTATTGAAGATAAAAACGCACTTCAGCCATTAGACACCGCAATTCAATCAAATTTAAGCGAGTCTACAACAAAAATCTTAGCCTCATTGACACCTAGAGAGGAAAGAGTTTTGAGAATGCGTTTTGGTATAGGGATGAATACCGACCATACCCTTGAAGAAGTAGGTTTGCAATTTTCTGTTACAAGGGAAAGAATAAGACAAATTGAGGCAAAAGCTTTAAGAAAGCTAAAGCATCCTAGCCGATCAAAGCAACTAAAAAGTTTCTTAGAAAAATAATTAATTGTGATATAACAGTCGTATTTTTGGGCCTGTAGCTCAGTTGGTTAGAGCAGTACACTCATAATGTATTGGTCCCAGGTTCGAGTCCTGGCGGGCCCACCAAAATTATTTCTTTGTAAATTCGTCTAACTTATTGATAAGTATTTTTATATCATTGTTGTTTGAACTCAAAATTGATGAAAATTCCTCTTTTTGAGTTCTGGCAAGACTTAAACCTTCAACAATTAAATCTCTTATTAAGGGTTTGTCAGGATTTTTCGTATAAACCCTCCAATCGATTTTTATTTCTGGTCCACCATCTGACGGGGTAACTTTTGATTGTACAATGGTATAGTTTGAACTTTTTTTGTCTTCTTCTATTACTTCAAATTTACTTGAAGAATAATCTGAAAGTCTAGAAGTAAGGCTTTTTAAAAAATATTTTTCAAATGATTTTTGATAATTTAAAATACTTTCCTCATTTGATGATTTTCTCAATTCACCAAGGGTGTAAAGACCCAATGCATTAATATCAACGTTTTCAAGAGCTATTTTCTCAATAAATGTTTTTTTTTGATCTTCGTTAAGATTTTTATCTGATAGTTTGCTTATTGCATCATTGACTAACTCATTCACAAAATCCTTAGGATTTGTGCTGTAAGCTAGTAATGAGTTACTGAAGAATAAAACCAGTGAAACTAAATAAATACCTATTCTTTTCATTTAGTATTTTATTTGTCTAAATTTCCCCATTCATCACTGTCATCAAAAGAATTTTTAATTTTATTTTCTCTATCCTGTAAGTAAATACTTTTTAATGATGAGTAAAGGTCTATTGAGTTTTTTTCTAGGCTTTCAAAATTCTTTTCATTATCAGCTCTAAAATCGATTGCTGTTGTAGCTTTTACAGAATAGTAATCCAAAGAATTACCAGATGTGCTAAAAAGTTCTTTTTCTCTCAAAGTTATATGAGCAAAAGGATCCAAATAAGTATCAACTAGCAAGCCAAAGCCGTCCCTCGCAGTTGTAGGTCCTAGTACTGGAAGAACAAAGTAACATCCTGGACCAATACCATAAGATCCTAGTGTTTGACCTACGTCTTCTTTATGAGGTTTTAAACCAATTTTTTCCGCTGGGTTAAAAAAGCCCAAAATACCAACAGTACTATTAATTGCAAAACTACCAATTGACTGACCTAGTTCTTGAAAATTTCCTTGTAATAAATTATTAGGAATCGATAACAATAATCCAATGTTAGAGGTAAAATTACTTGTTCCCTGTTTAATCGGAGAGGGTAATTTGTTGTATCCTTTTGCTAGGGGTTCCAGCACAATGTCATCCAAAGCCATATTAAATTTAAATATTGCTCTACTAGTCCCTTCGAAACATTCTTCAGCTGAATAGACCGCAGGTGTTATTAAAGTTAAAACTGATAATATAATTAAACCTTTTTTAAGTTTTTTTACTAGTTGCATAATGGTTATATATATAATTTTAGCCTATATTGTATATAAAATTTAACTTAAATTTGGTTAAAATATGGGAAGAATAAACATGAATTTTGGGCAATGAAAATAACACCAAATTTATCTCCAAATTTCTCCTCAAAAATAAGGTCAAAAAGTAACATTAAGTTCATAATTATACATTATACTGGAATGCAATCAGAAATTGAATCAATTAAAAGACTTAAAAATCCTAAATTCAAAGTAAGCTGTCATTATTTAATTAATAGAAAGGGCAAAATTACCCAGTTAGTGAAAGATAAAAATATAGCTTGGCACGCAGGAAAGTCTAAGTGGAAAAATTTTACAAACCTTAATAAAAAATCTTTGGGTATAGAGTTAGTAAATAAAGGTCATGAATTTGGATACCAGAAATTCAGCAATCATCAAATTAAAAGTTTATTGAAATTATGCAAATATCTCAAAAACAAATATAAAATTAATAAAGAGAATTTTTTAGGTCATTCAGATATTGCACCATTAAGGAAAAATGATCCTGGAGAAAAGTTTCCCTGGAAAAGATTAAGTGCGTCTAATTTTGGCAAATGGTATAATAAAAACTCAAAAATTATTTGGCCAAATAAAAAAGTGAGAACTCTATTATTTTTTAAAAATTTACAAAAGTTGGGTTATAGGTATTTTAATCCTTACAAAAGATCCAAGAATGATAAAAAAATTATTAAATCCTTTCAACAGCATTATCGACCTAAAAATGTTACTGGAAAAATAGATGAAAAAACTTACGAAATTAGCCATTTTTTGACTCATTAATTTTTAAAAACTTGATTAATTGTTCATTTTGAAATATTAAAACTGTGCCAGATAATTGGATTGTTACTATTAGAATTCTAATAGAGGAAAGTCCGGGCTCCATAAAGACACAGTGCCAGTTAATGACTGGCGAAGGTGACTTCAGGGATAGTGCCACAGAAAACAAACCGCCTTATCAAGGCAAGGGTGAAACGGCGAGGTAAGAGCTCACCGGTTTTTTGGTAACAAAAAACGCAAGGCAAACCCCACTGGGAGCAAGGTTAAATAGAGAAGACATCGTGGAAACACAAAAAACAGTCTTTAGTTAGTCTTCTGGGTTAACCGCTTGAGCTTAAATGTGAATTTAAGCCTAGAGAAATGACATCTTCAATGACAGAACCCGGCTTACAGATTATCTGGCTTAATTCTATTATAATGTTCTACTTTTGTACTTTTTAAGTAAATACAAACTTATTGACTAATTTCTAAAAACCCATACTATCCCATTTAATCCCATTATGGAGAGTATGTTTAAAATTTTAAATTATAGAGGTTTTTTAAATAAAAATGTTTTTATCAAGTTACGAAAACAAAATAGACAAGAAAGGACGCGTTTCAGTGCCAGCAACTTTTAGATCACATTTGAGTTCACTTGGCTATAATGGGTTTGTCAGCTACCCATCTTTTAATTATGCCGCACTAGAAGCTTGCTCACAAGACAGAATTGAAAAACTTTCAAACACCATAGACTCATTAAACCCTTTTGAGGAAAAAAGAGATTTTTTTGCTACTTCGATCTTATCTGAAAGTGAAAATTTACAGTTTGATACTGAAGGCAGAATTTCACTATCAGAAAAGTTACTCAATCATGCAAAAATTAAAAACAGTGTTTTATTTGTTGGTTTAGGAAAAACATTTCAAATTTGGGAGCCAAATAATTTTGATAAATTTAAAATAGTTGCAAGAAAAAAGGCTTTTCAAAATAGATCTAATTTAAAATGGGAAAATAAACAGAAGGGAGAACTGTAATGAGTATAAATATTGGTGGTGGTGAACTTAAAGAATTAAAACCAAGGATCTTAGTATTAGGAGTAGGTGGTGCTGGAGGTAATGCAATAAATGCAATGATTGACTCTGGTATGAAGGGTGTAGAATTTGTTGCAGTTAACACAGACGCTCAGGATCTGAAAATGAGTAAAGCTGATGCAAAAATTCAAATTGGAATGAACTTAACTAAAGGTTTAGGCGCGGGAGCCAAAGATGATATTGGCCAAGCTGCAGCTGACGAGTCATTAAATGAAATAACAAGTTATATACAAGGTGCAAATATGGTTTTTATAACCTCAGGAATGGGAGGGGGAACTGGCACAGGAGCTTCACATGTAATTGCAAAAGCTGCTAGAGAGCTAAACATTTTAACTGTTGGAGTGACGACACTTCCTTTTTCTTATGAAGGCCCAAAAAGAATGAGAAGAGCCATGCAAGGTTTGGAAGAATTTAAAAAACATTTAGATACAGTTATAGTAGTACCTAATCAAAATCTTTTCAAAATTGCTAGTGAAACTACAACTTTTAAAAACGCTTTTATCTTATCAAACAATGTACTTAAACACGGAGTTCAAAGTGTGACAGATCTTATGGTAAGACCTGGAATGATAAACCTTGATTTTGCAGATGTAGAAACTGTAATGAGTTCAATGGGCAAAGCTATGATGGGCACTGGTGAAGCTGAAGGTGAAAATAGAGGTAAAGCAGCTACTGAAATGGCATTAAATAATCCTCTTATTGATGAGTACTCTTTGAAGGGAGCAAAAGGATTATTAGTGAATATAACTGGAGGAGATGATCTAACTTTATTTGAAGTAGAAGAATCCGTTAATAGAATTAGAGCAGAGGTAGACCCTGAAGCAGAATTAATTTTTGGAGCAATTGAAGATACCGAACTTAATGGAAAAATTAGAGTTTCAATTGTTGCAACTGCACTAGATGGTCACAAAACAGAAAACAAAACAGTTTTGAATATGGTATCAAGAATTCAGAATAGAAATTCTGGATACTCAGAAAATTTGTTTTCTCATAATCCTAGAATGGATAATAGTGCATTAGGCGCGATTGATGGAGCAACAGCTTTAAAACTTGACGAAAGTTTTGAAATTAAAGATGAACTTCAAAACGATGTAATTAATGATGCTTCAACTAGCTTAAATAATGAAGAGGCAAACAATGTTAATACTGAAAATAATTATAATGATCTTCCGACAGGAGTATCAATTGAAAGCGCCTCTTATATTGAGAACTCCAGTTTAGAGAACAATGAAGAAATTACAGAGCAGGCAGATAGTATAAATAATGAGGAAGAATATACGCCTAAACTATTTTCTGAAGAAAATAATACGTTCGAAGAAATTAATAATGAAAATAACGAACAATCTAACCGAGACTCAGATGAATTATTTGATCAGGATCTAAATGAAGAAGAAGATTTTGAAATTCCTGCCTTCTTAAGGAAACAAAAATTTTAATGAAAAAATCATTAAGCAATGAACAATCATACATCATCACTGGAATCCTCCCATTTTCCAGTGATGTTGAATGAGGTTCTAAAAATAACCTCTCCATTCAATGGAGGCAAATATATTGACTGTACATTTGGTGGAGGTGGATATTCTAAAGAAATTTTAAAAATTCCAAAAACTGAAATAGCAGCAATAGATAGAGATAATAATATTAAATCAATTGCAGAAGAACTAGAAAGAAAATTCCCAAAAAGATTTAAATTTTATCAAATAAAATTTAGTCAGCTAGATACTATTATCGAGGATCATGTTGATGCAATAATATTTGATTTAGGTCTATCTTCCATTCAATTAGATAACCTTGAAAGAGGTTTTTCATTCAAGTCAGATAAACAATTGGACATGGCAATGGGCCTTAATAATATCTCAGCTTTAGATGCTGTAAATAATCTTAGTGAAACAGATTTAAAGTCGATAATTAAATTTCTTGGTGATGAAAAAGAAGCCACAAGAATTGCAAGAAACATTGTTAATTCTAGAAAGAAAAAAAGGATAACCAAAACTAATCAACTAGTAAAAATTATTGAAGAAAGTAAAAAAAAAAATTTTTCAAAAAAAATAAATCCTTGCACTAAAACATTTCAGGCTCTTAGAATTTTTGTAAATAAAGAAATAAGCGAGTTAATAAATGGAATTATTAATGCTACTAAAAAATTAAAACCAGGTGGAAAAATTTTAGTTGTAACCTTTCATTCTATTGAGGATAAAATAGTAAAATTTTTTTTTAATAATTATTCAAAAAACAAATCACGATCATCAAGATATCTTCCCGAAAATAAGATTGAACAGGCATATTTGTTTGAGGCATACAAAAATAAAGCTCTTAAACCCTCTAAAAAAGAATTGGAAATAAACAATAGAGCAAGATCTGCGAAGTTAAGGTTTGCAATTAGAAGCAATACTGATTTTCAATATCCTCATGAGTTAATAGATAAGTTTAAAAATTATTTAGAACTGGAGTCAGCAAATGTTTAATTCAAAATTATTTTTCTCGTTAGCTGTATTTACATTTTTTTTAATAATAACTTCTTTAGTTAAAAATCAGTCAAGAATAATAGAAAAACAAATAAAAGGTTTAAATATCAAAATTATAGCTAAAGAAAAAAACATTAGTGAAGCTGAAATGGAATTTTCATACTTATCTTCACCAAATGAAATTGAGAAAAAATTTAATAGCAAAGATTTAGAAAAATTTGAACCAATTAAACATTCAAACATATTTTACGATGTTGACGATTTTAATACACTCGAAAAGAAGTTATCCAATTTAATAAATATAGATGAAAAAAAAATCAGGAAAAAATAAAACAACCAATCAAAGAAGTTTTTATTTTGAAGATTATCTAGAAACAAATAAAAAATCAAAAAGTTTAAAAAAACATAATAATTTTGAGGATAGAAATTATTTATTATTTTTTTTCTTTTTTTCTCTAATTACAATTTTCTCAATAAAAATAGCATATATTTCATTAAGCCAAAAAGAGATATTGGGCTTTAATAATCAAAAGTCTAAATTTAACTTATTAAGGAGAGATATAGTTGACAGAAATGGTATAATAATTTCAAGAAATATTAACGCATATCATGCTGCGGTTGATCCAAAATTAGTAAAAGATAAGAAAAATTTTTTAATAAAATTAAGATTTATTTTTCCTAATCTTCCAACTGATGAGATTAGACAAAAACTTAACGGAAAAAAATATTTTCGTATTAAAACAAGGATAACTCAAAACGAAAAACAAAAACTTTGGTCATTAGGAGAAAAAGCAATAAAATTTGAACCATTTCAAGCCAGAATGTATACGCATGGAGATCTATTTAGCCATGTTATAGGTCAAGTCGATTATGATAACTTTGGAATTTCAGGACTTGAAAAATATTTTGATAAAGAATTAAAAAGTAAAAATTTAAAAGATACTCCATTAGAGTTAACTTTAGATAGCAATATTCAATATATAATTAACAAAGAATTAAGCGAAGCTGTAAAAACTTTTGATGCTTCAGGAGCTGCAGCTTTATTAATGAATGTAAATAATGGCGATATATTATCTTTAGTATCTTTACCCAATTTTAATATAAATCAACGTAAAACCATTACAGACAAAAATTATATTAATAAAATTACAAAAGGTGTTTATGAATTAGGATCCATTTTTAAAACCTTTACTGTAGCATTAGCTCTTGAAAGAAATATTGTTAGAAAGGATACAGTTATTGAAAATATTCCCAGAAAATTGAAATGTTCTATTCATGAAATTACTGATATGAAAGAGCATCCCCGCAGCCTTTCAACAGAGGAAATTTTAGTAAGATCTTCAAATGTTGGGTCAGTTATTTTAGCTCAAAAAATAGGTGAGGATGTTTTCAAAAAATTTTTAAAAAATACTAATTTAACAAAAGTTCCAGTCATTGAACTCGAAGAAGTTGGGACTCCTCATGAAATAAAATGGAATAAATGCAAGATTGAAACGGTTTCTTTTGGCCATGGAATAACAACCACTCCTCTTCAAGCCACAGCGTTATATGCCAGCCTCACTAACGGAGGAAATTTAGTCACGCCTAGTTTAATAAAAGATAGAAATAAAATTGAAAAAAAAAAAATAATATCTAATGAAACAAGTAAAGAAATATCAAGTATTTTAAGGCAAGTTGTTAGTAGCGAAAACGGAACAGCAAGTTTGGCAGATATAGACGGGTATTATGTAGGAGGAAAAACAGGGACTGCAGAAAGCTACGGAAATAATAAACAAAGAATAAATTCATTTATTTCTGTTTTTCCTACAAAAAAACCAAACTATTCATTATTTGTAATGTTAGAAAATCCAAAACTTAATAAAGATCTTGTTTATAACTATCGCGGAATAAAAACTAAAGCACCATATAATACCTCTGGTTGGAATTCTGTTTATGTTGCTGGCAAAATAATAGAAAAAATTGGACCAATTTTAGCCATAAATAATAAGGATTTTTTAAACCAATATGTTGTTGAAAAATTTAATTAAAGAAATCCCTTTTAATAAAAGAAATATTTCAGTAAAAGGAATTTCATCAAATAGTAACAGCACAAAAAAAAATTTTATCTTTTTTGCCATTAAGGGAAAAAAGGAGAACGGAGAAAATTTTATCAAACAAGCAATTAATAAAGGGGCCTCCGTCATAATTTGTTCAAATAAATGTAAATTCAAAGATAAAAATATACTTGTAATTAAAAAGAAAAATGTAAGAAATTTTTTAAGCGAAATTGCTTCAAGGTTTTATAACTTAAAACCGAAAAACATAATTGCTGTTACTGGCACTAATGGAAAAACATCTGTTGCTGATATGTTTTATCAACTATTTAGGTTAAACAATAAACCTGTTGCTTCAATTGGAACGTTGGGAATTAAATATAATAACAAATTTTTAAAAACAAGTTTGACATCACCTGACACGATATCATTACATAAAACTCTAAACTTTCTTAAAAAAAAAAAGATTGAAAATGTAATTATCGAGGCTTCAAGTCACGGTTTGCAACAAGAGAGACTTCATCATATAGATTTTAAATCGGCTGTTTTTACTAACTTCAGTCAAGACCATTTGGATTATCATAAGAATATGAAAGCATATTTGAATGCTAAGCTTATTTTGTTCAGAAAAATTTTGAGAAAAAAAACTAAAATAATTTCAGATAAAGATATTTTACCATTTAAAATTTTAAAAAAGATATCCAAAAAAAGAGGATTTAAATTAGTTGATATAAATAATGAATTTTTAAAGGTTAAAAATCAATTACCAGCTTTTCCAGATTTTAAGAAAAAGAATTTAGCTATGGGAATTTTAGTTGCAAAAATATGTGGACTAAAAGATCATTTAATTTACGGAAAAATAAAAAAAATCAATGATGTAAATGGAAGATTAGAATTAGTAAAAAAATTTCCAAATAAAATAAAAGTTTTTTTAGATTATGCTCATACCCCAGATGCCCTTTTAAAAACTTTAGAGTGTTTAAAAAATGAAAATAAAAAAAATATAACTATTGTTTTTGGTTGCGGAGGAGACAGAGATAAAAAAAAAAGACCATTAATGGCTAGGATAGCAAATAAATATTGTAGCAAAATATATATAACAGACGATAATCCAAGGAATGAAGACCCTCAAAAAATTAGAAAAGAGCTCTTAAAATATATTCCAAGAAAAAAAAGTTTTAATATTGGAAATAGACGTAATGCTATTCAACAGTCTATTAAGAAGGCAATTCCTGGAGAAATAATATTAGTAGCAGGAAAAGGGCATGAGGAAATTCAAATTTATAAAAATAAAATTTATAAAACATCTGATAAAAAAATTATAAAAGAAACTACTATAAAATCAGCAAATCTCTCTAAAAAAAAATTGAATCATTTTGAAAACAATTTAATTTTACAAAAAATTACGGGTTATAAAAGATTTATTAATTTCGATGGATTGTCCACTGATACTAGATCAATAAAAAAGGGTAATTTATTTTTAGCACTCAAAGGCAAAAAAAATAATGGAAATAGATTTGTTAAAGATGCTCTAAACAAAGGCGCAAGTTGTGTCGTATCTGACTCTGCAAAAAAAATTGGAAAAAACATAATCAAGGTAAAAAATGCTATCTCATTTTTAAATTCCTTCGCAAAACTAAAACGTGAAAAATCTTCTGCAAATATAATTGCTATCACTGGAAGTGCTGGAAAAACATCTCTTAAAAATTTACTAGGTCATTTGCTAAAAAAATTTGGTGAAACATATTTTTCACCAAAATCTTTTAACAATCACTTAGGTGTTCCTATAAGTTTATCTAATTTAAGTTCATTCGATAAATACGGTGTTTTCGAAGTTGGAATGAGCAAGGCAGGGGAAATTAAAAACTTATCAAAATTAATAAGACCTCATTTAGGTATAATTACAAATATTGGTGAAGCACATTTAGAAAATTTTAAAAATGTAAAAGGAATAGCTAAAGCAAAATCTGAAATAATAGAAAGCATCAAAAGAGGTGGAAAAATTATTTTAAATAGAGATGACAAATTTTTTAATTTTTTATATCAAAAAGCAAAATCCTTTAATCTTGAAATAATTACTTTTGGCAAACATAGAAAGTCAAATATCTTATTGAAAAAGATTTATGAAAAAAATGGAAATACAAAAATTTTTGTAAATATAGATAATCAGAGCTTAATTTATGAATTTAGAGATATTTATATTTATAATATTCTGGCGAGCTTAGCTGTACTGCATGCATTAAAAATTGATATCAATAAGATAAAATCACTAATAAAGAATTTACAACCAACAGCGGGAAGAGGGAAAAAATATAATATTTTAAGATATAAGAAAAAATTTAGATTTATTGATGAAAGTTATAATGCAAACCCACTGTCAGTAAAAAATGCCATTTTAAGATTTGACTCATTAAAAAAAGAAAAATTTAAAAAATATTTAGTATTGGGCGATATGTTGGAATTAGGCCATAAATCGAGAAAATATCATGAAGAAATTTCAAAAGTTATTAACAATTCTGATATCGACAAAGTATTCGTTAAGGGAAAACAAACTATATTCACCTATAAGAATCTAAATAAAAATAAAAGAGGAAATATTTTGCAAAACACAGAGGATATAGACTTTAACTTAAGAAGTATAATTTCTAATAATGATTACTTAATGGTTAAAGGATCTAATGCTACAGGTTTAAATAACTTTAGTAAAAATATTATAAAAGGAATTTAAATGCTCTTTAGTCTTTTAACATCTTTAGTTGACCAATACTCATTTTTAAATGTTTTTAAATATCTTACATTTAGAACTGGATTATCTGTTGTAACGTCTTTGGTAGTCGTATTTATTATTGGAGGACCACTTATCAAGCTATTTTCAGAAAAAATGATTACCGGGCCTATCAGACAAGATGGTCCAATTGATCATATTATAAAAAAGTCTGGCACACCTACAATGGGCGGAGTAATCATTATTATTGGAATTATTTCTGGCACGTTGTTATGGGCTGACTTAAGAAATATATATGTTTGGGTATTAATATTTGTATCTTTATCTTTGGGAGGTTTAGGACTGACAGATGATATTTTAAAGATAAAATATAAGAATTCAAGAGGACTTAAATCAAGCTTAAAATTTCTTGGTCAATTAATTATAGGTGTAATAACTTTAACATTATTAATTAAATTTTCTAATCACCAATATTTATACAATCTTTATTTTCCATTTTTTAAAAATTTAATCTGGCAAATGGGTCTATTTTTTATTCCATTCGGATTATTTGTGATAATTGGAGCATCCAACGCAGTAAATTTGACTGATGGTCTAGATGGACTTGCTACTGTACCTGTAATGTTAGTAGCACTTTCTTTTACATTAATTTCCTATGTCGTAGGAAACACAATTTTCTCTGAATATTTGCAAATACAATATATTCCGGATGTCGGAGAATTGTCTATTTTTTGCGGATCAGTTGTGGGAGCTTGTTTAGGTTTTCTTTGGTATAATGCACCTCCCGCAAAAATTTTCATGGGTGACACTGGCTCACTTTCTTTAGGAGGATCATTGGCGGCAATCGCAATTATTGTAAAACATGAAATAGTTTTAGCTATAATTGGTGGTTTATTTGTTTTAGAAACAGTTTCTGTAATCATCCAAGTAATTTCATTTAAATTAACGGGAAAAAGAATATTTAAAATGGCTCCAATTCATCACCATTTCGAAAAAAAAGGTTGGGCAGAATCTACAATTGTAATTAGATTTTGGATTATTGCCATAATCTTAGCATTGATTGGATTAGCAACATTAAAATTAAGGTAAGATGTTTAAAACTCCTAAACTCAAAGAACATTCGTTCCTTGTTTATGGGCTTGGAATAACCGGTAGTTCTGTAATTAATTTTTTTAAAGAAAAAAAAATTTCAAATTTCAAAGTTTATGATGATAAACGTAAAAACCTTTTTCAAAGCTATAGGACAAAAAATCTTGATAAATCATTAAAGCAAGTAGACTATATTATATTGTCGCCAGGAATTAGCTTAAATAAAAACAAAAATCTAAAGAAATATAAAAAAAAAATCATAACTGATTTAGATTTATTTTATTTAGATAGAAAAAAATTCAAAAGTATTGTTGTAACAGGAACAAATGGAAAATCAACTACGTGTAAATTACTTGACCATGTCTTAAAAAAAAATGAATTTAAATGTTTATTGGGAGGGAATATAGGCAAGCCTTTACTAAGTTTAAAAAAAGTAAATAATAGTTTTGTAATAATAGAAGCCTCGTCTTTCCAACTTTCACATTCAAAGTTTATTTGTCCAGACTTTGCTCTTTTTCTAAATTTTACTAATGATCATATAGATTGGCATGGAAGCACAAACAAATATTTAAATGCAAAACTCAAAATATTTAAAAATCAGAATAAAAAACAATATGCTTTTACAAACAAAACTTTAAAGATAGCTTTTAAAAAGAAAAATTTTAAGAGTAAATTAATTATTCCTAAATTAAGAGATTATAAAAAAATTAAGTATAAAATAAAAAATAGTTATTTAGCTTCAAATATTAATGATGAAAATGTGAGCTTTGTTTTTGAATTGTCTAAATTGATTAATATAAGCCAAAAATCATTTGTTAAATCCATTCAATCTTTTAAAGGATTAGAGCATAGATTTGAAATTTTTATGAAAAAAAAGAACGTTACTTTCATCAACGACTCCAAAGCGACAACCTGTGAATCTGCTATTACAGCTATATCCGGCTTAAAAAATATTTTTTGGATTTTAGGGGGTCTTCCAAAAAAAGGGGATAAAATTAATTTATTTAATTACAAAAAAAATATAATCAAATGTTATCTAATTGGAAAAAATATTAATTTTTTTAAAAAGCAAATAGAAGGAAAAGTTTCTTTCTCAATTTCAAAAACCCTTGACAGCGCAATTAATCAAATAATTAAAGATTATAAATTTTATAAGAAGAAAAAGTGCTTAATTTTGTTAAGTCCAGCAGCTGCATCATTTGATCAATTTAAAAATTTTGAAGTAAGAGGAAACAAATTCAAAAAATTATGTAAAAAATATGCAAGAAAATTCATTTAAATTTTTCACACTTAATTATTGGAGAAGTATTGATAAAAAAATCTTGTTTTGTTTTTTGATACTATTTTTCCTAGGATTATTTTTTTCATTTTCATCAACATCTTCGCTCGCAGGAGAAAGATTAAACAAAGACTATTATTTCTTTTTTACTAAACACTTAATTTTTACAATTTTAGCTATATCAATCATGATGATAATTTCATTTATTCGAACAGAAGTATTGATTAAACTTGTTATTCCAGCTTTTGTAGTTTCTTTTATTTTTTTGGCGATAGTTCCAATAATTGGAGTAGAAGCAAAAGGAGCTAGAAGATGGTTAAATCTGTATTTTTTTAACCTACAGCCTGTAGAAATATTAAAACCATTATTTATTTTGATGACAGTAAAAATACTTACTTACGAAAATTTTCAAAATTATCACATAAAATATTTTTTAAGCTTCATACTTTTAAGTTGCGTGATCATTTTATTAATAGATCAGCCTGATTTAGGACAGTCAATATTATTAACTAGTAGCTGGATCGCAACTGTTTTTGTATCTGGAGTTAGCCTAATATATATTGGTATTTTTCTCACAATTTTTTTAATACTTTTTAGCTCACTATTATTTTTTTTACCTGAAAAGTTTGGATATATTATCAATCGTTTAATTTCATTTTTTGATCCTAGCCAAGGTGATAAATTTCAATCATCTGCAGCTTTAGATGCAATTAAACTAGGAGGTTTAACCGGGCAAGGAATGGGTGAAGGTATTTTAAAAGAGAGCGTTCCAGAAGCTCATACTGACTACGTAATTGCTGTAATTTCTGAAGAATACGGTTCTATAGTCTCGATTATTATAATTGCAATTTTTTTATATATAGCATTCAGGGTAATCAAAAGTTGCTTTAATCAGGATAATGAATTTATTAAGATTTCTTTAAGCGGCTTAGCATCATTATTTATATTTCAAACTTTTATACATGCAGGGGTAAATACTAATTTATTGCCAACGACTGGAATGACTTTACCTTTTTTGAGTTATGGCGGATCTTCTCTGATGAGCAGCGCGATTTTAGCTGGTTTGATTTTAAATTATACTAAAAATAAAACTTATTTATATGACTAAAAAAAAAATATTGATTGCAACAGGAGGTACCGGTGGACATATTTTTCCTGCGTTAAGTTTAGCAAAAAATTTAATTAAAAAAAATTATGATATTATACTTACTACTGACAAAAGAGGTTTAAAATACCTGAGTGATATAAATGAGATAAATTTAAAAAAAATAACTTCATCTCCGTTAGTAAAAAAAAACATCTTTAGATTAATATATTCTGCATTGTTGATTTGCTACTCAACAGTGAAGTCCCTTTTTTTACTTTCTTTAAATAGACCTAATATAATTATAGGGATGGGTGGATACTCTTCATTTCCTGTTTGTATTGCAGCAACAATTTTAAGAATAAAATTTACCATTTATGAAAATAACTTAATTATTGGAAAAGCTAATAAATATTTACTAAATTTTGCTGAAAAGATTTTTGTTTCGTACAAAGATCTTGCGGGAATTAAAGAAAAAAATAAAAAAAAAGTAATTGTAGTTGGCAATATAATTAGAGAGGAAATAATTGAATTTAATAATCATGATGATTTGAAAAATAAATTTGATATTATTAATATTCTAGTTCTTGGAGGCAGCCAGGGGGCAAAAATTTTTGCAGAAAAGTTACCTCAAGTTTTTAAAGACTTAAAAGAAAGCGGAATACCTCTTATGGTTTATCAGCAGTGTCAAACAAATCAGGAAGATGAGTTATCTCAATTTTATAAAAATCAAAATATAAAATTTGAAATATTTAATTTTACAAATAAAATTTCTGATTATTATAGTAAATCAAATCTCGTAATTACAAGATCTGGAGCTTCGGCTTTAGGAGAATTAATTAATGTTAAAATTCCATTAATCGCTATTCCGCTACCATCCTCAGCTGAAAACCATCAATACATAAATGCAAAATTTTACGAAAAAAAAGGAATGTGTTTTCTTTTAGAAGAAAAAAATATTTCTGAGGATTTATATAAGCTTATTTCCTCTAATTTTAAAGATAATACAAAGTTTAATAGTATTATATTAAATCAAAAACAATATTCTGACAAAGATGTTTTCAATAAATTAAATTTTAATATAGAAAAAATTATTAATGAAAAAAATTAATTTAGGCCAAAAAGATATAATTCATTTTATAGGTATCGGCGGTATCGGCATGAGTGGGCTCGCTCAAATAATGAAAAATATGGGTTTTAAAGTTCAAGGAAGTGATCAAGCTAAAAATAAAAATATAATTTCCTGTATTAAAAATGGGATAAAGACTTTTATAGGTCATTCAACTAAAAATCTAAGAGGAGCGACTATAATTGTCAAATCTACTGCGATAAAAAATAATAATATCGAAATTAAATTTGCTAAAAAAAATAAAATTCCAGTCTATAACAGAGTTGAAGTTTTAGCAGATGCAGTTTCATTAAAAAAAAATATAATTATTACTGGCTCTCATGGAAAAACCACTACAACATCTTTAGTTTCAAAAATATTAAGTGATCAAAAATTAGACCCCACAATCATTAATGGCGGAGTAATTAATTCTTTTAAAAGTAACGCAAAACTTGGGAAAGGAGATTGGGCAATCCTTGAAGCCGATGAGTCTGATGGGAGTTTTTTAAAGTTACCTATAAACTATTCAATTGTTACAAATATTGATTATGAACACTTAGATTATTATAAAAATTATTCTAATCTGGAAAAATCTTTTATAGAGTTTATCAATAAAACACCACCAACAGGTAAATCTGTTATTTGCGCCGACAATAATAATATTAAAAAGATTTTAAAAAAAGTAAAAAATAAAAATATAGTGACCTATGGAGAAAATAACCAAGCAAATTTCAAAGTGTCAAAAATTAAATATCACTACGAAAGTACAAAATTTGATTTAAGTTTCAAAGATAAGAGCAAAAGTTTAAAAACAATAAAAAATATAAATGTTAAGTTATTAGGAAAACATAATGTATTGAATGCTGCAGCAGCATTAATAGTTTGTTTAAATTTAGGTGTAAACCAAAATACAATAAAAAAATCGCTTAAAAATTTTTCTGGCGTCCAAAGAAGAATGACTAAAGTATTTTCAAAGAATAAAAATGATTTTTACGATGATTATGCTCATCATCCTACAGAAATAAGCTCAATACTAGACGGAGTAAGAAATGTAAATCAAAAGAGAAAGATAATAAGCGTATTTGAACCCCACAGATACTCCAGAGTTATCTCATTAAAAAATGAGTTTTCGAAGTGTTTCAAAAAATCTGATTTAGTAGTCGTTTGCCCTTTATATGCTGCTGGCGAAAAAAGAGATCCAAAATTTGATATTAATAAGTTTTCTTCTTTAATCGCTAAAAATTCCTCGACTCAAGTAGTAATGGTCAAAAATGAAATAGAACTTCGTAATTTTTTTAAAAAGAACTTAATTAGCAATGAAATAATTATTGGAATGGGTGCAGGACTAATTTCTAAATGGATTTACGGACTTAAAATTTCTTTATGAGTAATTTGATTGATTTTACCAAGAGGTTTGGCGAGAGTTTAAGTCAAAAAGTTAAACTATCCAATTATAGCTGGTTTAATTTAGGAGGAAACGCTGAATTCTTTTTTAAACCAAAAGATAAAACAGAATTATTGGAATTTTTTAAAGAAGCAAAAAAAAATGAAATTAAAACTACATTCCTAGGTGCAGGATCAAATACTTTGTTCAGAGACAATGGAGTTAAAGGAGCTGTTATAAAGCTTGGTAAAAATTTTTCATTCACAAGATTAATTGGAAAAGACATTATTGAAGTTGGTGCCGGTACATTAGATCGTAAAGTGTCAGATTTCGCAAAAGAAAATAATCTTACAAACCTAGAATTTTTATCATGTATTCCTGGTTCTATAGGAGGTGCAATTATCATGAATAGCGGGTGCTACAATCAGGATATTTCTCAAATATTAATATCAATCCGAGTAATAGATAAGAAAAAATGTAAAGAAATTGAAATTAAAAAAGAAGATATAAATTTTGTATACAGGGGTAATAATTTATCTGAAGATTTAATTATTATTTCGGCTAAACTAAAAGGATCTTTAGATAAAAAAGAAAAAATTGAAAAAAAACAAAGTGATTTAGTACAGAGAAAAAAATTGTCACAGCCTAGTCAAATCAAAACTTGTGGAAGTACATTCAAAAATATAAGCAAAGAAAAAAAAGCTTGGATGTTAATTAAAGAGTCTGGATGTGAAAATTATGAAGTAGGAGATGCTGTTATCTCAAAAAAACATTGTAATTTTTTTATAAATAAGGGAAACGCAAAATCATCAGATATTGAAAACTTAATTAAAAAAGTAAAAAGTAAAGTTTATGAAAAAACTAAAATTGATTTAGAACTAGAGATAAAGATAGTAGGTGAATAAAAAAAAATTTAAAAATATTCTAGTAGTTTTAGGCGGCACTTCAGGTGAAAGAGCTGTTAGTTTGGAAAGTGGCAAGGCTTGTATTAAAGCACTTAAAAAAATTAATTTCAAAGTATCTTCCTTTGACCCCCAAAAAAAAAATTTAAACTTAATAAATAAAAGTAAAACTGACGCTATTTTTAATGCTTTACATGGTAAGGATGGCGAAGATGGTATTGCTCAAAGTTACTTTGAATATCTTAAAATTCCCTACACTCATTCTGGAGTAATAAGTTCATTTAATGCAATGGATAAATTAATTTCTAAAAAAATTTTTTTAAAACATAAAATCAAAACACCAAAATATTTTTCAATAGCTAAAAATTATAAGATTTCATCGGTAGATAAAAAGTTAAAATTAAAAAGAATTATTTATCCAGTTATTATTAAACCAATAAATGAGGGATCAAGCTTAGGCGTACAGTTATGTAAAAATAAAAAAAATTTATTAAGTTCAATGAAGAAGTTAGTGAAAAAATATGGTCGAGTAATGATAGAACAATATATTCCAGGACAAGAAATTCAGGTAGCTATTATTAATGGAAAGCCACTCGGCGCTATTGAACTTATACCTAAGCGTCAATTTTATGATTATAAAGCAAAATATACTAAATCTGCAAAAACAAAACATATTATGCCTGCAAGATTATCTAAGTTAAAGTATTTAGAAGTTTTAAATATTGCCAAAAAAACACATGATGCTTTTAAATGTAGAGGAGTTACAAGAGCAGATTTTAAATTCTATAAAGGTAATTTTTATTTATTAGAAATTAATACCCAACCAGGTATGACAAGCCTTTCTTTAGTACCTGAAATAGCAAATTATGAAGGTATTAGTTTTGAACAATTAGTTGAAAAAATTTTGATGGATGCAAGTATCAATAAATGAAAAATAAACCTATTTTAGGAATTGCATTATTGATTTTATTTACAACTATTATTTCCCAAAATAAATTCACATTTAATAAATTTGAAATTAAAGAAATAAAGATAGAAAATAACAATATTTTGAAAGAACAAGAATTAATTCAAATTTTTTCTTTTTTATACAACAAAAATATTATTTTTTTGAATTCTTATGAATTAAAAAACAATATAGATCAGAAAAGTTTTATAAAAAAAGTTGAAATAAAAAAAATCTTTCCGAATAAATTAGTGATAAAAGTTTTTGAAAAAGAACCTATAGCAATTTTAATAGATAAAAACCAAAAAAAATTTTATTTAGATAAAAAAATTGATTTAATTGAATACAATAAAATCTTGGAATATAAAAATTTACCGGTTGTAATAGGTGAGCAAAAAAGTTTTAAAAAATTATTTATAAACTTAATTAAAATTAATTTTCCTGTTGAACTTATTCTTAACTATCGACTTTTAAATCTAAATCGATGGGATATTAAAATGATGGATAAGAAAATTATAAAATTACCAGAAAAAAATTATGTTGAAAGTTTGATTAATTTTATGAAAATTAAAAATAAAACTAATTTTGAAAAATATAAAATTTTTGATTATAGATTGGGTAATCAGTTAATTTTAAAATAAATTAATGAATAATTTACCTAAGCTCTTTATAAGTATTGACAACGAGAAAATATCTATAATTATAGGACGATCCGATGAACCAAATAGTTTTGAAATTTTAGAAAAATTAATTTCACCAATCGATGGTATCAAAGAAAATAAAATTTTAGATCTAAACAAGGTTACTAATCTCATAAAAAGAAATATTTTACTTATAGAACAAAAAGTAAATTATACTTTTAAAGAAATAATCTTAATTTTAGATAATCTCGAAACTTCCTTTTTAAACTTATCTGGTTTTAAAAGACTTAATGGAACACAAATTTCTAAAGAAAATATTACTTATATTTTAAATTTGTTAAAATCATATGTTGAAGAATTTGAAGAAAATAAAAAAATTATACATATTTTTAACTCAAGATATTGTTTAGATAAAAAAAAATTAGATAACTTACCTATAGGTTTATTTGGTGATTTTTACTCTCATGAGTTAGCATTCAATTTGATTAATAAAAATGATTATAAAAATTTAGAAAATATTTTTAAACAATGTAATCTAAAAATTAAAAAAATTTTACTAGAGAGCTTTGTAAAAGGATCTTTGGTTAACGAAACTAATCAAAAAATTGATACTTTTTTTTACACTCAAATTGAAAAAAATAATTCGAAAATATTTTATGTCGAAAATAATGCAATTAAATTTGAGCAAAAATTTAATTTTGGAACAGAAATAATAGTAAATGATATTTGTAAAATCACATTTTTAGAAAATAATTTAGTAAAAAATATAATTTCAGAAAACAAAAATATATGTAAAATTTCAGATAAAGAGTTATTAGAAGAAAAATACTTCAATAGCCAAAAATATAGAAAAATAAAAAAAAGCTTAATCGCAAAAATTGCTGAAGCAAGAATTGATGAATTATCTGATAAATTTTACTTCAGAAACATAAATTTAAAAAAACTTTTAGAGCAAACTGATGTAATTTTTTTAGAAATAAATGATCAACAGCATTTTACCTGTTTTAACCATGCTTATGAAAAAAGTTTTGCCTTTAATAAAAAATATGAGTTAAAAATAGTGAAAAAGCCAGAGATTGAGCAAATTATAAATAAAGCAGACAATATTGCTCAATTTGGTTGGAAAAAAGAGGCGATTCCTGTCACAAAATCAAAAAAAACCTTTTTAACCCGAATTTTTCAAGAAATATTTCATTAACGTCGTTATTTTTAGAAACATTTGTTGTTTTAATTTTAGATAATCTCTCAAGTATAACAAATCAGATGTACGATATATATCAAAAAACCCTAAGTACAAAAGTTACTTTTGAAGGCGTAGGACTTCATACTGGGAAAAAATGTAAGTTAACTCTTTTACCAGGAAATGAAGACAGTGGCATAGTTTTTAAAAGAGTAGATATTAAAATTAATAATTTTATTAAAGCAAATTTTAAAAACGTTACATCAACAAAACTATGTACCACTCTAGAGAATAGCCATGGTGTCAAAGTATCGACCGTAGAACATTTACTTGCTGCTCTTTATATTACTGGAATTGATAATGTTATTATTGAAATTGACAACGAAGAAGTTCCAATTATGGATGGTTCAGCTAAAAATTTTATAGATATTTTAAATAAAGTAGAGTTAATAAACCTTTCAAAAAAAAGAAAGTATCTTAAAGTTATAGATAGAGTCGAATTAATTGATGGAAATAGAAAAATCTCTATAGAGCCAGCTCATTCTTCTTTTGAGGTAGACTTTCAATTAAATTATGAAAATAAAGTAATTGGTAAACAAAGAAACAAATTTAATCTTTTGACTGATAATATAAAAGATATATCAGATTCAAGAACATTTTGTTTATACGATGATATAGAAAAAATAAAAAAAAATGGTTTAGCAAAAGGTGGATCTTTAGAAAACGCAATTGTGGTTGATAACGATAAAGTTATAAATGAGGGTGGTTTAAGAAATAAAAAAGAGTTTGTTAATCACAAAATTTTGGACTTAATAGGTGATTTTTTACTATCAGGATATAGACTTATCGGTAAAATTAAATGTCATCAAGGTGGACATGAATTAAGTAATATGTTTTTAAAAAAATTATTTAAGAATAAACCTTCGATAGATTTTATAGAATTGAACAACATAGCCATTTCTAATAAACAAGATTCAGATCAAATTAGTAAACTTGCTGTAAACGCATAGACATAAATTTAACATATTAATTTTTTATTAATCTGTTATTAATTTAGTTATGTTTTTTCGTTTTTCTTTATTAGTAATATTTTCTTTAGTCTTAAATTCTTGCTCTAAAAATAATGAAATAGAATATAACGCATCAAAAGAAAGAGAGAATGCATTTGAAATTTACAAAGAAGGTTTGGAAGCTTTTAATATTAATGATTTTTTTTATGCTAGCGAAAAATTTTCTAAAGCAGAAATAAATTTTAGTTCGCCGGAGTATGCAGCAAAAGCTGCAATAATGTCGTCATATTCATTATATGCAATTAATTTATACGATGAGGCTGAAGATAATCTAAATAGATATCTTGAAAGCTATCCCGCAGATGCAAATGTGATTTATGCTTATTATCTTTTAGCAATAATTCAATTTGAGCAAATCACTGATGAAGAGTATGATTTAGCTCCTTTGTTGGAATCCAAAAAAAGGATAGACTTTTTTTTAAATAAATATCCTAAAACTGACTATGCTATAGACTTAGAGTTTAAAAAAGGTTTACTGCAGAATCAATTTGCAGCTAAAGAATTGTATATTGCTAAATATTATATTTCAGTTCAGAAATGGGTACCTGCAATAAAGAGATTAAAGGTTATTGTTGATAGATATGATGAAACGATATTTATTGAGGAGGCCTTACATAGATTAGTTGAAATTAATTATCACATAGGTCTAGAGAATGAAGCAAATAAATATGCGAGTATTTTAGGATATAATTATAACTCAAGTGAATGGTACGAAATGTCTTATAAAATCCTAAATAAGGACTATAAGAAAATCATAAAAAATTCTAAAAAAAAAGATAAAAAAAATCTTTTTAAAAAAGTTATAGAAATAATTAAATAAAATTGATGCAAGATAAAAGTGAAATTGTTAAAAAATTTAAGCAACTATTTAATAATCTAAAAAAAAATAATAAGCATTATTTTATTGAAGATAATCCTAGAATAACTGACGCGGAATATGACGAATTAAAAAGGGAATTTTTTTCACTTGAGAACAAGTATCCTTTCCTTAAAAAGTTAAATTTCTCAAAAAATTTAATTGGAGCATCACCGACAAACAAATTTAAGAAAATTCAGCATTTGAAACCTATGCTTTCTTTAGCCAACGCATTTGAAAGTAAAGATATGAAGGATTTTTTAAAAAAGGTTAACAATTTTTTAAATATTGAAAACAAAAGTATTGAACTATTTTCTGAGCCAAAGATTGACGGAATTTCTGCAACATTAATTTATGAAAACGGTATTTTGATTAGGGGCTTATCAAGAGGAGATGGGATTTTCGGGGAAGATATATTGGAAAATATAAAAACCATCTCAACAATTCCAAAAAATATTTCAAATAAAAATCCTCCTAAATTACTTGAAGTTCGTTGTGAAATTTATATCGGAAAAAAAGATTTCATAAATTTGAAAAATAAATTTGCCAATCCCAGAAATGCAGCTGGAGGATCATTAAGGCAAAAAAACCCAAAGGAAACTTCTAAGATCCCACTTAAATATTTTGCATATGGTTTAGGAGCTGTAGAACCCCAAATCTTCAAAACACAATCAGATTTTTTGAAAAAATTATCTAATTGGGGCTTTACTATTAATCAACTAGGTAAAACAGTTAGTAGTTTAGAAGAAATTAATAAAGCTCACAAAAGTTTAGATAATGAAAGATCAAAACTTAATTACGATATAGATGGAATTGTTTACAAGGTTAATGACCTGGATTTACAAAAAAGATTAGGAAATACCTCAAATTCACCTAGGTGGGCAATTGCTTATAAATTTTCTGCTGAAAAAGTTATTACAAAAATTAAAAAAATTATAATTCAAGTAGGCAGGACAGGAGCAATAACTCCAGTTGCAAAAGTAGAACCAGTAACAGTTGGAGGAGTTGTTGTCTCTAATGCCACGTTACATAACGAAGATGAAATCCAAAGAAAGGATATAAGAGAGGGAGATACCATACAAATTCAAAGAGCTGGGGACGTAATACCACAAGTAGTTTCAGTAGATTTTACTAAAAGAGAAAAAAAAAGTGAGAAGTTTAAATTTCCATTAAAATGTTTGTGTGGAGCAGCAACAAAAAAAGAGTTGAGTAAAAGCACCAAAAAGTTTGATGCAGTAAGAAGGTGCATTAAAGGTTACGCTTGTGATTATATAGCAATTGAGAAATTAAAACATTTAGTTTCAAAAGAGTCACTAAATATTGATGGTTTAGGAAAAAAAGTAATAGAGCAATTTTGGAATTTAAACTTAGTTAGACAACCAGTGCATATATTTAATTTAGATTTTAAAAAAATTGAAAAACTTGAGGGTTGGGGGAAACTTTCAATTGAAAATTTAAAAAAAGCTATTAATAAATCTCGTTTAATAAGTTTAGATAAACTTATATATTCAATTGGCATTAGACATATTGGTCAAGAAAACGCAAAAATTTTGGCTGGATATTTTGGAAGTGAGGAAAAATTTAGAAATATCTTTGATAAAGAAAAGCGCAATCACATTATTAAGAATTTGCTAGAATTGGACGGTATCGGTTCCACACAAACTGAGTCTATAAATAGTTTTTTTTCAAATAAAATTAATTTAAAAATAACTCAAGATCTCATCAATGAGTTAGAGATTAAAAATTATATAAGTCACTCAGGACAAGGAATTTTATCTAATAAAAAAATTATGTTTACTGGCGGATTTAGTGATATGAGCAGGTCAGAAGCCAAGATGATTGTTGAAAATAAAGGAGGTAAAGTTCTAGGAACTATTTCTAAAAAATTAGATTATTTAGTAGTAGGAAGCTCAAAGCCAACAATAAAAAAAATAAACCAGGCTAAAAAGCTTGAAATAAAAGTTATTTCGGAAAAAGAGTGGATTAAAATTTTAAATAGCTGAACAAGCTTTTTTCAATTCTGAAAGCTCAATTTTACTCATATAATATTTGAGTTTTTTAAAAACTTCTTCATGATATGTATTTAACCAATTTTTCTCTATCTTATTAAGCAAATTTACCTCTATAAGATCTTTGTCAATTGGAACCATTGTAAGATTTTTAAAAATATTTTGCTTTTTATTTTTTTTGATATAAATCAAATTTTCAATTCTTATTCCAAATTTATTTTTTTCATAATATCCAGGCTCGTTTGAAAGAACCATTCCTGCGCGTAAAGATACTTTATTTTTTTTTGATATAGATTGTGGACCTTCATGAACATTTAAAAAATAACCAACACCATGACCAGTTCCGTGAGCAAAATCTAAATTAATTTTTTTTAAATATTTTCTAGCTAAAATGTCAATTTCGGCACCTGATGAATTTTTTTTTAATTTATAAGTTGAAACAGCAATATGTCCTTTAAGCACTCTGGTAAAAATATTCTTAATTCTTTTATTTAAGTTTTGTAAAGAAATAGTGCGAGTAACATCTGTAGTTCCAAATTCATATTGGCCACCAGAGTCAACTAAATAAATGTCTCCTTTTCTTAATCTTCTGTCAGTAGCTTTTGTTGCTTTATAATGAATAATTGCTCCATTGGGTCCAGTTCCAGATATAGTTGGAAAACTCAAGAATTTAAATCTTTTATTTTTTTTTCTAAATTGAAATAATTTTTGTGACGCAGTAATTTCGGTAATACTTTTTTTATTAAAATTCCTTTTTAGCCAAAATAAATATTTTGTTAATGCAACCCCATCATAAATATGAGCCTTTTTAATATTCTCTATTTCTCGCTTTCCTTTTAAAGCTTTAAAAAAATGAATAGGGTCTTGCAATTTAAGTATTTTGTTATTTTTACTAATAATTGTTTTAAATAAAATTGAGCAAGAATTATCATCTATAATAAATTTTTTTTTTGTAATTCTTGAAAGTGCTTGGACACAATCTTTTAAATCTAAAAATTTTATCTTTTTAAAACTTTTTCTAAAAGATAAAGATATTTTTTTTAAATCACAAAAAAATTTAATATTCTTATCTTTATCAATTAATATAAAACAATAGGGTATTGGAGCAAACTTCGCATCTCTACCTCTTATATTTAATAACCAAGCATTATTTTCACTTGCAGTTACAAATAAAAAGTCAGATTTTTTTTTCTTTAAATAATTAGAAACTTTATTTATTTTATAGTAGCATTGTTCACTTACAGCTCTATTCGGTAATAAATAAAATTTATTCTTACCTTTAATTACTTTTCTTTTCCAAATCTCATCAACTAAATTTTTAAAAATTGGTTTAAACTTCAAATTATTTTTTCCAAAAAATATTTGTAATGATTTTTCTGTAAATAAATTAGGGTCAAATCCAATTGATATTTCCTCTCTATTAAGAATATCGCTTGGCATTTTATCTGGAATTGTAATAACTTTAAATGATTTCCCGCTTTGCTTATTTGCTTGTAAAGTATATCTTCCATCAACGAACAAATAATTTTTGTCCTTAAGTATTAAAGCTAAACCATACGATCCAGTAAACTCGGATATGAAATTAAGTCTATCATTGTATTCTGGAGTATATTCATTAAAAAATTCATCATTTTTAGGAATAATATACCCATCTATTTTCTCTCTTTTAAAAGTTTTTTTTAATTCATCTATTTTTTCCATTTTAAAATTTTATTTTTTTTATATCGATCCCATCCAGGACTTCTGTATTCGTCATTAAATTCTATAGAATTATCTTGGTTAAATTCAAATTCATCGCCATCATTAAAGTCTATCTCATTTTTCTCCACACTTTCGTCAGGTATTTCATTAATAAACCTTGATGGTAGCGCATCCATCCAGTCACCATGGTAAGCTCTTTTCATTGCAAATGATAAATATGCTTCTTTTTTAGCTCTAGTAATACCTACATAAGCAAGTCGCCTCTCTTCCTCTAAAGCGAAATCTCCTTTTTCTTCAAGAGATTTTTGATGCGGAAACAAACCTTCCTCCCAACCTGGTAGAAATACAACATCAAACTCCAAACCTTTAGCAGCGTGCATAGTCATTAAATTTATTTTTGCTCCTTCCCATTCTTGATCTATTGAGGTAGCTAATGCCACATGTTCTAAAAAACTTTGCAAGTTATCGTAATCTTGCATCGCTCTTAATAACTCTTTTAGGTTTTCTAATCTATTTTCATTTTCTAAATCTTTCTTGTTTTTTAACATTGAGGAGTAACCAGACTCATCTAATACTAACTTCAATAAATCAAAATGTTTCATTTTAGATGTATCGTTTCGCCATTTATGTATAATATTAATTAATTGGCTAAGGGCAGTTTTTATCTTCGGTTTTAAATCACCTTTTTCTATTAGCTTAATAATTGAGTCCTCAAGGCATAATTTATTTGATTTGCCAAAAGTATAAATTTGGTTCAATGTACTTTCACCTATCCCTCTTTTAGGAACTCCTATTACTCTTTCTAAAGCCAAATCATCAAATTTTTGATTAATAATTCTAAGATAAGACACTGCATCTTTAATTTCAGCTCTTTCATAAAATTTTATTCCACCCAAGACACGATAACCTATTCCAACCTGAAGAAATCTTTCTTCAAACTCCCGAGTTTGATAGATAGCTCTAACTAAAATAGACACATCATTTAAAGAATATTTTTTTTTAAGTTTTTTTTCTATGATATCACTTATTCCTTGTGCCTCTTCTTTGCCAGTTCTGTAACAATTCAATTTTACAAGTTCTCCTTGATTAGCTGAAGACCATAATTTTTTTCCTACTCTGTTTAAGTTATTCGAAATTAAGTTTGATGCAGTGTCTAAAATATTTTTTGTAGATCGATAGTTTTGTTCCAATTTAAATACTTTACAATTTTTATAAATTTGATCAAAAGTGAGAAAATTTTTTATTTCTGCACCTCTCCAACTATAAATTGATTGATCATCGTCACCAACACAACAAATATTCTCATTTTCATTTACAAGAAGATTTAACCATTTATTTTGAATAAAATTTGTGTCTTGAAACTCATCAACTAATATATATTTAAAATTTTTTTGATATATTTCTCTTATATCTCTATGTTCCTCAAAAAGTTTTACGCAGAACAAAATTAGATCACCAAAATCAAAAGCATTTAAATCTTTAGTTTTGTCTTGGTAAATTTTGTATACTTTTAATATTGATTTAAGAATTGCGCCTGTTTTTTCAATTTTTACATCTTTTGGTAACAAACCTTTATTTTTCCATTGATCAATGTGATACATAATTAATTGTGGAGAAAATTTTTTTGCATCTAAATCTTCACCTTTAACAATATTTCGGATTAGTTTTTTTTGATCATCAGTATCAAGAATTGTAAAATTACTTTTGTAATCTAAGGCTTCAGCATGCCTTCTTAGAAATTTTACACTAATCGAGTGAAACGTTCCTAACCAAGGAACTGCATTAGAATTACCTTTTACATATTGCATAACCCTATTTTGCATTTCTTTCGCAGCTTTATTGGTAAACGTCACACACAAAACTTGGTTAGGCCATGCTTTTTTTTCATTTATTATATGAACAAGTCTTGTTGTTAAAACTCTTGTTTTCCCTGAACCAGCTCCTGCAACGATTAGGTTGGGGCCCTCAGTACTTAGAACTGCTTCTTTTTGTTCTTTGTTAAGGTTTTTTATTAAGTTATCTATGTTATTCATAAGAAAGAATTTTCATTTATATACTAGTTGAAAAGATAAAAAAAATGTTAAATAAATTTTTTAAAAATATTCACAATAAGTATTCAAGATTTTTTAAGTTTATTTTTTTTTTAAGATATTTATTTGCAATTTTCTTTGTATCAATTACATTATTTATGACTATTCCAATAATTTTTAATTATGAAAAAAAGGTAGATCTTTTAAAAAATTACTTTTTAAAGAATTATGAATTCGAAATAAATGGGTACGAAAATATTAAATATAAAGCATTTCCTCTCCCCAGCTTGGAATTAAAAAAAGTTCAAATAAAGTTTTTAAAATCAAACACAAATTTAGACGTAAACTACCTTACAATTTATCCAAAAATATTAAGTATTTATAACTTTAGTCACCTTGAGGCTAACAAAATTATTTTTAATGGAAATATTGGTAGCCTTAAAACTTCAAATTTCTCTATTTTTATTAAACAATTATTGAAACAAAAGAAAAAAATATCCATTAAAAATTTAAACTTAAAAATTGTAGATGATTCTAAATCAATAGTAAGATTTGAAAATATACATTTTTCGAATTTTGGTTATAAAAAAAATTTTATTGAAGGAAAGGTATTTGGAAAAAAGTTCAAGACAGAATTGGGAGACAATCTTAAATCAATTAAATTTGAACTGCCTAATTCAGGAATTAGCACTGATATTGATTTAGACAAAAAAACAAAAAACGGTGCTGTAAAATCTAAAATTCTCAATGCAAATCTCAAATTTAATTATGAATATGATATTGAAAAACTAAAAATTTATAATTCTTATTTTAGAAATAAAAATATTTCATTTAATAACGAAACTTTAATTACTTTTGCCCCTTTTTTAGATATTCAAACAAATTTAGAACTTGAGGAATTAGATAATGAAATACTTAAAAAAATTAATTTAGCTAAATTAATGGAGTACAAGAATATCATTAAAAAGATTAATAGTAAAAATACCATAATTTATAAATCTAAAAATTTTTCAAACAATATGGTTGATGACTTAAGCTTAAAAATAGATTTAGCATATGGAAGAATAAATTATAAAAAAAATTTTTCGATTAATAACAGTCTTTTCAAATGTGAAGGTGATTTAAATATATTAGAGGAATATCCGTTATTATTTTTTGATTGCTCATTAGTTACAAATGATAAAAAAAAACTTCTAAAAAAATTTTCAATAAATATCAAAAGTAGTAATAGCACCTTAAAATTAAAAGCAAAGGGAAGTTTAAATATACTAAGTAAAAAAATTAATTTTTACCGAATATCCTTAAATGAAAAAAAAATACCAAAAGAAGATTTAAAATACCTTAAGAATTCTTTTGAAACTATTCTGTTTAATAAAAGTTTTTTAGAGATATTCGAAACAAAAAAAATTAAAAAATATATTTTAGATATTATTTAGGTTTTGTCATTTTCAAAGGATTCATAATTTTATTGTATTCATTTTCCTTTATAAGCCCAGTTTTAATAACTTCGTGTTTTAAAGTAGTGCCATTTTTATAGGCCGTTTTTGCAATTAAAGCGGCTTTGTCGTAACCAATTTTTGGTGCCAATGCTGTGACTAACATTAAAGAATTATCTAACAAATTTTTAATTCTTTTTTTATCAGGTTTAATTCCTTTTACGCAATACATGGAAAAAGTTTTAGCGGAGTCGCTCATAATTTCGATTGATTGCAAAATATTATGAATAATTAATGGTTTAAAAACATTTAATTCAAAGTGACCATGGGATCCTGCCATTGTAATACCATTATGATTTCCAATTACTTTTACACAAACCATTGTGACTGCTTCTGATTGAGTTGGATTTATTTTTCCTGGCATTATAGAAGAACCTGGCTCATTTGAAGGAAGAATAAGTTCTCCGTATCCCGCTCTCGGCCCTGAACCTAGAAATCTAATATCATTAGCAATTTTCATTAAACATACGGCCGTAGTATTTAAAGTGCCAGAAAAGTTTACAATTTCATCGTGAGCCGCTAAAGCTGCAAATTTATTTGTAGCAGGCTTAAATGGGATCTTAGTTATTTTACTAATCTCTTTAATTATTTTTTTATCAAAACCCTTTCTAGTGTTTAATCCAGTTCCTACTGCTGTACCACCTTGAGCCAAATAATAAATTTCTTTCAATGCATTTTCTATTCGAAGTATGCATTTTTTCAATTGAGAATAATATCCCGAAAACTCTTGTCCCAAAGTAAGTGGTGTAGCATCTTGTAAATGAGTCCTGCCAACTTTAACAATTTTTTTAAATTCTTTTGATTTTTTATGTAATTCTTTTTCAAGCATTTTAAGCGAGGGTAAAAGCTTCTGCCTTGATTTTAGAGCTATAGCTATATGCATTGCTGTTGGAAAAACATCATTAGTAGATTGAGATTTGTTAACATGATCGTTTGGGTGTACTGGTTTTTTCGAACCTAATATACCGCCCATCATTTGAATTGCTCTATTAGCAATTACTTCATTTACATTCATATTTGTTTGTGTTCCAGAACCAGTTTGCCAAACTTTTAATGGGAAATGAGAGTCATGTTTGCCTTTAATAACTTCTTCTGCTGCTTTAATTATGTATT
The DNA here is from genome assembly GCA_902561585.1 of uncultured Pelagibacteraceae bacterium. Taxonomy (GTDB): domain Bacteria; phylum Pseudomonadota; class Alphaproteobacteria; order Pelagibacterales; family Pelagibacteraceae; genus Pelagilacustribacter. The sequence goes on along the minus strand of CACEQK010000002.1, from coordinate 9,466 downwards.
TACTAATTTTTGGATCTAGATCTTTATTTTTTGCATTAACAATTGCTGCAGCTTTTTTTATGATTGCAATCGAATGTATTACTAAAGGCCTTACTAAAAAATCTCCAATATTGAAATATTTATTTGATCTTTCTGTAGATGCACCCCAATACTTATCACCAGGAACTTTTATTCTTCCAATGCTATCAAATTCTACCCTATATTTCATGTTTGATTCTCTGATATAATACACTCTTATAATATAATTATAAATTAAAAGGATAAAAAATGACTAATTTTGAAAGAGTAAAAAAATTTATGGAGGTATTCGGTCAGGAAATCAAAGAAAAAGCTACATTTCCTAATGCTAAAATTACAAATCTTAGATATGATTTAATTAAAGAAGAGCTTAATGAACTTAAAGAGGCTATTACAAAACAAGATATCAAAGAAGTAGCAGATGCCTTAACTGATATTTTATATGTCACTTATGGAGCTGGCCACGCATTTGGCATTGATTTAGATAAATGTTTTAAAGAAATACAAAACTCTAACATGAGTAAACTTGGCGCTGATGGTAAACCAATTTTTAATGAAAAAGGTAAAGTAATGAAGGGACCAAATTACTTTAAGCCAGATTTAAGTAAATTTGTGGCATGATTAAAGAAAATTTTTATTGGATTTTGTTAGGTATTGCAGCTGGAATATTTATCTACTTGGCTGATAAATATATTTTTTAACTGTTTTAAATTTTTATTTATTAATTTGATTAATAGTATGCATGGTTGGGCGATCTAAATCCACATCTTGTTTTGTCACATAAAGTTTTGATAAATTCGCTAAACTAGATAAATTATTTTTTGACCAATAAAGTAATGAAGTTGTTGGTGGACTTCTCATCTCGACTGGCTGAAACAAATGGGGAAACTGAAAACAGTCATCATCATTAATTGAAAACCAATTATTATTTATAAGATGTTTGAAAATTTTACTTGAAGTGCAATAAAAGTCTATAACATCATAACTATTTTTTTTTGCATATTGCACAATATAATTCAAAGCACACTCATTTGTAAATTCATCTCCATAAAGGTCTATCAAATGAATCATCTTAAAATCTTTAATCGAGTCTTCTTGCCTAAAAGAAATATAAGAATATTTATTCGTTTCATTCTTTTTAATTAAAAATTCTTTGTAATTATAATATGGATGTTTTTTAAATCGCCATTTTTTATGCCGCAAGTCTCTTGAAAAAAGATTATTTTTTTTTTTAAAATTATTAAATAGTTTTTGATATTGTTTGTTATCTACAGGAATTACTGAGTATTTATTTTTAAAAGAATCTTTTAAATCCCATTGAATTAAAAGTCTTTTACCTAATTTATTAATCTTTGAGAATTTTTCTATCTTTTTTAAATTAATCACTTTTACGAATCTTGGTATTGATTTAACAAATTTAAAACCACTTCTCATATACAAAGGAAGCGCTTCTTCAGTGCTACCCATTCCAATCAAAATATCAAATTTTGATTTTGAAAATAAAAGAATTTTTGAACCAATATTTGATGCTAAACCGAATTTTTTAGTATCTTTTGAGACAGCCCAAGTTGTAAACTCTGCACTTTTGATAGGTTGATTTTCTAAAAAAAAAGTTCTTTTGTTAATTCCGAGTGCGCCAAAAATTTTCTTTTTTTTTGTATCAAATGCAATTATACAATAATCTTTTGATTTATTTTCTGGAGCATTAATAAACTGCCATTCGTAAAAATTTTTGTCTGGAAGAGCAATTTTTCTTTTCCAATTTTCCCTAAAAAAATCTCTTACTAATTGATTGTCTATTTTAAATTTATGTACAAAGTCTATTTTTATCGTCATTATAAAGTTACAAAAAACTGAAGGGGCGTTCTGTTGCCAGGTGCCCCGAACCCCGTAACTTAATTAACTAAGTTAATTAAGCTGCAAGTGCAAATTTTTGATTTGCATTTGTAAATTAGCCCGTTACGTCGGAGCCATCTCGTACGAAAGAATAGCCTTTAGACATCCGTCGATCCTAATTCACCCCCGTTTGTTAATTTTGGTGGAGGTGGTGGGTACTGCCCCCACGTCCGTAATGTTTATTACGAAATTCGTTTATCGTCATAGTTGGAAAGCCAACGATTCATTCTAGCAAAAAAAAAATTAAATTTATACAATTATTCAATATAAAATAGTTTTACGTATTTTGAACATTTACTACAAACTAACTTTAAACCATCAACACCTAAATCTTGAGTAGATATAACATACTTTGCACCTAAATTTTTAGCTTCTTCAAAGTTAATCAAAATTTCATTTGGATCACTTTGAAAAGCATAAACTCTACTACCCCAATTATCATAATATTTTTGTAAAACTAAATTCTTCTCTAATTCTTTCTCAATAATTTTTCTAAATTTTTTTTTGTAACTCAAAGGATAAATATTGTGGTAACCATCAATAGTCGCAATATCATTTATAATTGCAATCATTGGATCAATTCCCACTGATATAGTTTTTTCATTCTGAATAATTTTTTTTAGTTTTTTATAATCATCATGAAGATAATATTCTTTAAAAGTATAAATATTTCGATAGTTAGGCTCATTAAGAATAAATTTTTTGTAAAAAGGAATTATCGAGGAATTTATTTGAGAAATAAATATAGAAAGTGAAACAGCGGCAATTAAAGCTTTTCTTAAAATAAATTTTTTATTAGAAAGAATAATTAGAATTGAAATACAAAATATAAAAGGAAGAATTTTTTTAAAATAATCAAAATTTAATGACCCAAGTAAATTACTTTTAATTTGACCGAATATTTCGACGTTTATTATCTCAATAAGAAAAATAATTGTTAAAATTAAGGAAAAAATAAATTTAGTTTTTTTGTCCTTTAAAAAAATAAAACTTAAGTAAAGTAAAGGCAAAAAAATTAAAATTGGCAAACTGTAAAAAAACCCCCAATTAAAACTAGTTGGTATATAAAATAAATTCTTAAAAAAACTTATAATGAATTGCGTTAATGAATAATAATCTTTAGTGAATTCGAGCCTGTGTATTTCGTAATTACCAAAATAAATTGACAATAGATTAAGATTTGAAACTAATATTGATGCAAAAAAGATTAGAATTACTAATAAGTATCTTTTGAAAATTTTTATATTCAATGAGTCATTTAAAATAATGGATAGAATAAATAGAACTGGTATTGAATAAATAATTGTAACAATGTCAGTATTAATACCTGCAAATATAATAATTAAATAATTTCTAAATCTTAGAACATTCTTAAAATTTATCAGATATATTAAATATGGAACAATAGCAAAGCCTAGACCAATGTGAGTGGGCAAATTTATGGAAGCGTATAATACACCTACCAAACAGCAATAATATTTTTCTTTACAAATATTTTTTGCTAGGACATAAAAAGATAAATAAGAAATGATTTTTACTAAAATATCTGTTACCCAGTAAGCTGTCTCTGTCTCAAAAATTACGTATAAAAAAATAAATGGCTGGAAAACTCTTCTTAAATATTCTATTTGAATTTGCTCATTAAGAAACAAACTAAATGCTTCTTTATTTCCTTCTAGGTATTTACCGATAACGTGATTATAAACAATTTCAGCCTCTAGAGCATCATGATAAAATAATGTAACGTTTCCAAAGAACAATATTGGAATTAGATAATTTAATGCCAAGATAGATAAGATAAAAAATCTTATATTTATAGATTTATTATTCATTATTTTGAATAACACAAATTAAACTCTTACCAAATTTGTGAAAAAATAATTTATCAATGACTCTCGAAATTGGGCACAAAAAATTCCAAATTATAGTACCGAGGCTAACTCTATTCTCACTTCTCATATCAATTAATTTATTTAAAAGAAGAAAAAAATAACCAATTGAGTCAAAATAATGAAGTTTCTTTTTTATTAAATTATTTTTCCTTATAAAATCTTTAAAAAATTTTTTTTCATATCTTCTATAATGACCAATTGATTTATCGTAGTAAGAATATAAATGATTAAATGCAGGAACAATTATTACTAAATTTCCGTTTTTATTCAATTTTGTGAGCGCTGTTTCAATTTCTGCCTCATGACTTTCGATATGTTCTAAAACATCAAAATAAAAAATTGAGTCAAATTTTGTATCAATTTCATTAATTTTTTTTGAGTACACATCCACATTACTGTGACTATTGAATTTAGATTTTAATTTTTCAAATAAATCCTCATTGATTTCAGTAAGATGTAATGTTTTAGCTTTTTTAATTAGAAAATTTTTTGCAAAGGTACCACTTCCTGGACCAACTTCTAAGATTTTTTCTCCAATATACTCATTAATTAAAGAGAATTGATATTTTCTAAAATTCGACGAGGAGTCAAAATACTTTAATTCCCACCCAGTGTATTTCATTATAATATTCTTTTCTTTTTTTTGTATAATTCACTAAAAAATTATTAACAAGGTATTTAAAAAACTTAAAATTACTAATTTTTTCTTGATAGATAAAGATATATAAATCTTTCTATCATGAAGTTAACCAATGAGCAATTGCAAGAAATTACAGAACAACAGGCACAAAAAAACTTAACAAAAAGAGTTACTTCTCAAGAATTAGAAAAAATTCTCTACGAAGCGTTACCTGTTTTAGACCATGGATTTGTAAGAGTAATTGATTATATGGGAGATGATAATTCCATAGTTCAGTCAGCTAGAGTTTCTTACGGCAAAGGAACAAAAAAAGTTTCAACTGACGAAGGTTTAATTAAGTATCTAATGAGGCACTGGCATTCAACACCATTTGAAATGTGCGAAATAAAATATCATGTAAAACTTCCAATATTTATAGCGCGTCAATGGATTAGGCACAGAACAGCAAATGTTAACGAGTACTCAGCAAGGTATTCAATATTAGATAAAGAATTTTATATTCCAGCCAAAGATCAATTATCAGCACAATCAAATTCTAATAGACAAGGTAGAGGTGATTTAATTACTGGTGAGCAAGCCGATGAAGTTCTTAAAATTTTAAAAGATGACGCTACAAGAACTTACGATAATTATGAAAAAATGCTTAACGAAAGATTTGATGGAACAACTATAGATGAGGCAAAAGTAGGACTTGCAAGAGAGTTAGCGCGAATGAATTTAACTTTAAACTCCTACACCCAGTGGTACTGGAAAACAGATTTATTAAATTTATTAAATTTTTTATTTTTAAGAGCTGATAGTCACGCTCAATATGAAATAAGAGTTTATGCTGAAGCTATGTTAGAAACAGTTAAAAAATGGGTTCCTATTACTCACGCAGCATTTTTAGATTATAGAGTAGGCGCAGTGCATGTTTCAGCTAAAGGTAAAAAAGTAATTCAACAAATGGTTAAAGGAGAAAAAGTATCTCATGAAAGTTCTGGTTTATCCAAGAGAGAATGGAATGAACTAATGACCTCTTTTAACTTTAATGAAAAGATTGTTTAATTTTTTCAGCCATACTCATAAATAATTTTGAAACTTCATGATCTGGATTTGAAAGAGTTAAAGGCTCGCCTTTATCAGCTGAAGATCTTAAATCTTGATGAATTGGTATGCTACCTAAGAAATCTTTAGTAAACTCTTTTGCAGTTTTTTCAACACCACTCTCACCAAAAATTTTATAATCTTTACCGTCATCTCCTTTGAAGTAACTCATATTATCAATTAAGCCTAAAATTTTAACTCCAGTTTTATCAAACATTTGAATTCCTCTTTTAACATCTAGCAAGGCTAAATCTTGTGGCGTAGAAACAATTACTGCTCCATCAACTTTAACTTGCTGAGCAAAAGTTAATTGTGTGTCGCCAGTTCCTGGTGGCATATCAACTATGATTATATCTCTATCTTTCCATAAAACATTTTGAGTCATTGTTTTGATTGCACTAATAACCATTGGCCCTCTCCAGATCATAGGAGTTTGTTCATCAACTAAAAAACCCATAGACATACATTGTGCGTTATATTTTTCTAAAGGTATCATTGCTTTTCCATCCTCACTTTTTGGCTTTTCATTTAAGTTAATAAGTTTTGGAATTGATGGTCCGTAAACATCGGCATCAAGTATTCCAATTTTTAGTCCCAAATTTTGAAGAGCAAAAGCAATATTAACTGCGACTGTAGATTTTCCAACACCACCTTTTGCACTAGAAACTAACACAACAGACTTAGTTCCATTAATTGGAGTTTTGACGAAATGTTTTGGAGGTGGTTTTTGGCTCATCTTTTTACTTTCTTAAACAATTTAGACATTTTAGCGCTCCTTCTTAACTTGTTTTCGAGTGAAAAGTCACTATATAAAGTGTGATGAGTTTTAAAGACAAGATTTTAAAGAATCAATCACCCTGGGGTTCGCCTCCAGGTGGAGGTGGAAAAGGTCCTCCTGGTGGAAATGGATCTGGCACAAGACAAGATCCACCAAATCTTGATGACATTATAAGAAATTTACAAAAAACCATAAATAAATTTTCAGGTGGAAAATCTGGAGGCACAAGACCAATAGTTATTGGATTATTAATTTTAGTTTTGCTTTATGTTGCAAGTGGCCTTTACAGGGTTTTACCAGATGAACAAGGCGTTGTTTTAAGATTTGGAAAATATGTAAACACAACTCAACCTGGATTACATTATCACTTTCCAACTCCTTTTGAGCGAGTACTCACTCCAAAAGTTACAAAAGTTAACCGAGTGGATGTTGGTTTTAGACCAGCAAGTGATAGTGGTAGATCGTCAGGTGTAGGCAACGTTCCTGAAGAAAGTTTAATGCTTACAGGAGATGAAAATATTGTAGATATTAACTACTCAGTTTTCTGGGTTATAAAAGATGCGCAGAAATTTTTATTCAATATTCAAAGTCCAGTAGAGACTGTAAAAGCTGCATCTGAAACAGCAATGAGAGAAGTAATAGCAAAAAACAAAATTCAAAATATTTTAACCGAGGGAAGAGCAAGTATTGAAATTGAGGTTCAAAATATTACACAAAAAATTTTAGATGAATACGGCTCTGGAATAGAAATCACTCAGGTTCAGACCCAACAAGCCGACCCACCTGAACAGGTGATCGATGCATTTAGAGATGTGCAAGCTGCAAGGGCTGACAGAGAAAGATCTAAGAACGAAGCCGAAGCTTACGCTAACGATGTTATACCAAGAGCGCGAGGGGAAGCAGAACAGGTTTTACAACAGGCAGAAGCTTATAAAAAAGAGGTAGTTGCTAAAGCGGAGGGTGAAGCGAGCAGATTTTTAGCAATTTACAATGAATATAAAAATGCAAAACAAGTTACACAAGAGAGAATGTATTTAGAGACGATGGAAAAAGTTTTAGCTGATATTGATAAAGTTATTATAGATAAAGAGTCAGGTTCAGGTGTAGTACCTTATTTACCTTTACCGGAACTAAAAAAATCAGGGAGCAATAATTAATGAAAGGCGCTAAACTTATAATTCCTGCAATAGTTTTAATAGCAGTAGTATTATTTCAATCTTTATTTATTGTTCAAGAAATAAGCCAAGCAATCGTGCTGCAGTTTGGTGATCCTAAAAAAATTGTAACTAAAGCTGGATTAAATTTTAAATTACCATTTATTCAAAACGTAGTTTATTTAGATAAAAGAATTTTAAACTTAGATAATGATCCCGAAGAAGTTATTGCAGCTGATCAAAAAAGATTAATTGTAGATGCATTTGCAAGATTTAAGATTGTAGATCCTTTAAAGTTTTATATTTCTGTTGGAAACGAAAGAGTTGCAAGATCAAGACTTTCAACGATTATTAATTCAAGAATTAGAGGTGTATTAGGTACGCAGGAACTTGCTACTTTATTATCAACGGATAGAGCAAGACAAATGCAACTCATTCAATCTCAAGTTAATGCTGAAGCTAAAAACTTTGGAATTGAGATTGTTGATGTGAGAATTAAAAGAGCAGACTTACCTCCAGCAAACAGTGACGCGATTTATAAAAGAATGCAAACTGAAAGGGAGAGAGAAGCGAAAGAATTTAGAGCTCAAGGTGCTGAGATTGCACAAAAGATTAGATCAACAGCTGACAAAGATGTAACAGTAATTTTAGCTGAGGCAAATAAAAAATCTGAGATCATGAAGGGTGAAGGCGATGGTGAAAGAAATAAAATTTTTGCTAATGCCTTTGGAAGAGACCCTCAATTTTTTGCTTTTTATAGAGCGATGCAAGCTTATGAAAAAGCATTAATAGGTGGAGAGACTTCGTTAGTTTTATCACCTGATAGTGAATTCTTTAAATTCTTTGGCAAATCAATTAAGCCAGTAATAAAAAGATAAGTTGTCCACAATTGAAAGAGTTAATTACAGCAATAGGTTTACTATTATTTATTGAGGGACTTTTTTTAGCCATTTTCCCGTCAAGAATAAAAAATATTTTAGAATTAATTAAAAACATACCTGAGAGTAAACTAAGAACCTTAGGAATTGTTTTTTTGATTATAGGTTTTTTAATAATTTGGTATATAAAAATTAAATGATCTTTTTAAGAAAAATATTTCTCGGATTTTTCATATTTAGTTTTACAGTTTTACAAGCTAAACCTGTTCCAGACTCATTTGCAGATTTAGCTGATAAATTAATGCCTTCAGTTGTAAATATTTCAACAACACAAACAGTAAGAACAACCTCTAATCCTTTTCCCTTTCAGTTTCCTCCAGGATCGCCATTTGGCGAAATGTTTAAGGATTTTGATCAACCAAGAGAGAGACAAGCTTCTTCTTTAGGATCTGGTTTTATAATTAAAGAGAACGGAACAGTAATTACAAATAATCACGTTATAGCTAACGCTGAAGATATTTTAGTCAAAGTAGGAGATAAAGAATACAAAGCAAAAGTAGTTGGTGCTGATCCGTACATGGATATTGCTGTTTTAAAAATGGAGACAAAAGATAAATTTACTACAGTTAGTTTTGGTGATTCTGACAAAGCGAGAGTTGGAGATTGGGCAGTTGCAATTGGAAATCCATTTGGTTTAGGCGGAACAGTAACAGCAGGAATTATTTCTGCACGTAACAGAGATATTAATTTAACAAGATACGACGACTTCATCCAAACAGATGCATCGATTAACCAAGGTAATTCTGGCGGACCTTTATTTAATTTAAAAGGTGAAGTGATCGGTATTAACACTGCAATCATAGCGCCAGGTCAATCAGGATCAATTGGAATTGGTTTTGCAATTCCATCAAACGCTGCATCAAATGTAATTGATCAACTTATGGAGTTTGGTGAAACAAAAAGAGGTTGGTTGGGAGTAAGAATTCAGGAAGTAACAAAAGAAATCGCTGACGTAGAAAAATTAAAAAAACCAGAAGGTGCTTTAGTAGCAAGCGTTGGCGAAAATAGCCCTGCTGACAAAGCTGCAATTAAAGCTGGTGATATTATCTTAGAGTTTGATGGTA
>CACEQK010000001.1 GCA_902561585.1 uncultured Pelagibacteraceae bacterium | reverse complement strand
TAAGACTCTTTGATCCTATGAAAAGTAAAGTAATAGGTGAAAAAGAAGTTTTTGAAAAATTTGGAGTAAAACCAAATCAAGTAATCGATGTTCAATCACTGGCTGGAGACAGCTCAGATAATGTACCAGGAGTTCCTGGTATAGGAATCAAAACTGCGTCAGAACTTATTAATAAATATAAAACCCTTGAAAATCTGCTAAACAAAGCATCAGAAATACCACAAAACAAAATAAAGCTCTGACTAATCTTACCTTTGAAGTTAAACAAGGAGAAGTATTTGGCTTGCTCGGTCCTAACGGAGCCGGCAAAACTACTTTTTTAAGTATTCTGGGAGGAACTGTAATTAAAACATCAGGACAAGTAGATGTTTGGGGTTTTGACCTAGATAAAAATCCTCGTCAAGTTAGAGCATCTTTAGGAATCGTTCCTCAAGAGGTGAACTTGGACGCTTTTTTTACCCCTAAAAAACTTCTTGATCTTCAAGCTGGTCTCTACGGTATTTCAAAAAAAGATAGGATAACAGATCTAATTTTAAAAATGGTTGCTTTGGAAGATAAGGCTAACGCATACGCTAGAAGTCTTTCAGGTGGAATGAAAAGAAGATTATTAATTGCTAAAGCTATGGTTCACCAACCACCAATACTGATTTTAGATGAACCAACTGCAGGCGTAGATGTTGAGCTTAGAAATAACCTTTGGAAAAATGTAAAAGAGCTTAATAAAGAAGGCGTTACCGTAATTCTAACTACTCATTATCTTTTAGAAGCTCAAGAAATGTGTGACAGGATAGCAATAATTGATAAGGGAAATCTTGTTGCTTTAGATACAACAGAAAAACTTTTAGCAAGGATCAAAACTAAAAATATAAATTTTAAAGTTAAAAATGTTGATGTTAATTCTTCACTATCAATGGATGGTATAGAATTTAAAATTATTTCTAATACTTTAATTTCTGCTTCTTATGAAAAAAATTCTTTAGATTTTGCTGAAATCGCAAATCATCTGAATAGAAATAATATTGAAATTGAGGATATTTCAACAGATGATGGTGATTTAGAGGACGTTTTTGTTCAATTAACAAAGCACTAGATTTTAATGAAAAAAAAGTTAAATTAATAATATGGAGTTAGTAAAAAGTTTAAAATCTTCTAAAATTATAAAATATGCTTTCATCGCTTTGATTGGAAGTATTGCATTAGCTATTTCATCAAAAGTAAAAATTCCGTTTTACCCAGTGCCAATGACAATGCAAACTTTAGTTGTTATAATGATAGGTGCTGCCTTTGGTTGGAAGTTGGGCTTAGCAACTGTATCTTTATATTTGTTTGAAGGTATTATTGGATTGCCTGTTTTTTCTGGTACACCTGAAAAAGGAGTTGGACTTGTTTATTTCACAGGGCCAACAATGGGTTACTTAATTGGATTTTTAGTCGCCGTGTTTTTTGCTGGTAAATTTAACTATAGTAAAAATCTAATTACTAATTTTTTAAAAATTACTTTTGCAACAAGTTTTATATATTTACTGGGTATGGTATGGTTAGGAAGTTTAATTGGATGGGACAAACCGATATTCAAATTAGGTGCTCAGCCATTTCTTTTAGCTGAACTTTTTAAAATTTTAATTGCCACTTTTGCAATTAATCAGATTATCAAAATAAAAAAATTTATTTAATTTATCTAGGTGATCTTTTAGATAGAATTCTTTGAAGAGTTCTTCTGTGCATCTTAAGTCTTCTTGCAGTTTCAGATACATTTCTATTGCATAACTCAAAAACTCTATGAATGTGTTCCCATTTTACCCGGTCAGCTGACATTGGGTTTTCTGGAGGTTTAGCTTTTGATTCCGGAGACGCTAGCAATGCCGACTCAACATCGTCTGCGTCCACAGGTTTAGCAATGTAATCGATCGCTCCAGCTTTCACTGCCGCTACAGCTGTAGGTAGATTCCCGTATCCCGTTAACATTACTATTCTGCTTTCTTTATTATTTTTTGATAGCTCTTTGACTACATCTAATCCATTACCGTCTTCTAGCCTTAGATCCACACAAGCAAAGCTTGGAGGGGTAGATTTGACTATATTAAGTCCCTCAGCTACCGTTTTAGCCTCTTTTACCTGAAATCCCTTCTTTTCCATAGCTCTTGCAAGCCTCCCCCTTAAGGGATCATCATCGTCCAAAATTAACAGCGATTTTTCTGCAAAGTCTGCCAACTTTAGCTGTTCTGGTAAATTTTTTTGCGATCTCATTACCACCTATATAGGCACGATTAATGTGAATACAACAGCTCACGAAAGGCATTTTTTTCTTTACACTGTGGCAAAAAAACCTTAAACGCGGAAATATTAAGGTTTTTTTTATTAAATTTTTTAAAAAACCTTTGTGTAAACTAACTAACGAGGGACACATGAAATGGGAAAATTTAAAACAGTTAACGAATTAGTTAACTCATTAAAACCAGATTATCCCGTATATTGTATACGGCCTAACGAGATAAAAAAATCCGTAAATTTCTTTAAAGAAAAATTTCCAGGAAAAATTCTCTACGCTGTAAAAACAAATCCTAACGAAAAAATTATTAAACAGATAATTGCAAGTGGTATCAACGAATTCGATGTTGCTTCAATAAATGAAGTAAAATTGATTAATAAAATTTACCCAGAAGCAAAACTCCATTTCATGCATACTGTAAAGAGTAAAGAAAGTATTGCATCTTCTTATAATGAATACAATGTAAAAAGTTTTTCATTAGATAGTAAAGATGAATTAAGAAAGATTTTGGATGCTACAAATCAAGCAAAAGATTTGGAACTTTTTGTAAGGATAGCCATTTCTAATGAGCATGCAGAAATTGATTTATCAAGAAAGTTTGGTGCTCTTCCATCTGAAGCTCTAGGTCTAGTAAGACTTTGTAAACATCATGCTAAAAAATTAGGAATAAGTTTTCATGTAGGATCTCAATGTATGCATAAAATTTCTTATTCGAAAGGGATAAAAGAAATAGGAAACATAATTAAAAAAACAAAAATAATTCCAGATACAATTAATGTTGGCGGAGGCTTTCCATCCATTTACCCAGATTTAAATCCAGAACCTTTATCAAATTATATGATGGAGATTAAAAAAGAACTTAATAATTTAAAGTTAGATAAATTACCTGAAATTATTTGTGAGCCAGGAAGAGCAATAGTGGCTGAAAGTGGTTCTACCATTGTTAAAGTAATTTTGAGAAAGAAAAATAATCTTTACATTAATGATGGAACTTATGGATCGCTTTTTGACGCTGGTGCACCAAACTTTGTGCTTCCTTCGAAAATGATTACAGAAGGAAGAATTCAATCAAAAAAACTTACTGCGTTTAGTTTTTTTGGACCAACTTGTGATGGATTAGATTATATGAAAGGGCCTTTCTTGCTACCTAATAATATTAAAGAAGGTGATTATATAGAGTTAGGTCAGTTAGGAGCTTACAGCTTAACATTTAGAACTAACTTCAATGGATTTTACTCTAATGAAATTCATGAATTAAGTGACAAACCAATTATGTCCATGTACGATGATCTAGATAAAAAAGTTGGATCATTAGTAGCTTAATGGAAAAAAAAGACAGTCCTAATATTGGACATAATAAAAAATCTCTTCTCAACTCACCGGTAGAGCACATCGACATCAAATCGTTTGATGCACGAAAAATTATTGAAGGTATGAGTAAAATGTCTTTTACTTCAAGAGATACGGCGAGAGCAGCAGCAATTTATAATGAAATGTTAGCTGATAAGGATTGCTCAATATTTCTCACCTTAGCCGGTTCTACCTCAGCAGGTGGATGTATGGATCTTTACACTGATTTAGTAAAACATAATATGGTTGATGCTATAGTGGCTACAGGAGCATCCATAATTGACATGGATTTCTTTGAGGCATTGGGTTTTAAACATTACCAAGGATCTCAGTTTGAAGACGATACTAAACTTCGTAATAACTATATTGATAGAATTTATGATACATACATAGATGAAGAAGAACTGCAAGCGTGTGATCAGACAATATGTAATATAGCTAACTTATTAAAACCAAAAGCCTATACTTCTAGAGAGTTTATCAAGGAATTAGGGAAATTTCTAAAAACAAATTCCAAGAAAAAAGGTTCTTTAATTGAAACTGCATACGATTATAATGTTCCAATATTCTGTCCTGCATTTACTGATAGTTCTGCTGGTTTTGGTTTAGTGATGCATCAAGAACAAAATCCAGGTAAACATATTACTATAGACTCCATAAGAGAGTTTAGAGAATTAACAGAAATTAAACTACAATCTAAACAATCAGGATTACTAATGATAGGTGGAGGCGTACCTAAAAATTTTATTCAAGACACTGTCGTTTGTGCTGAACTTTTAGGAAAAAAAGTAGACATGCATAAATATGCAATTCAAATTACTGTAGCAGATACACGTGATGGTGCTTGTAGTAGTTCTACGCTAAAAGAAGCAAGCTCGTGGGGTAAAGTTGATATTACAAAAGAGCAAATGGTTTTTGCAGAAGCAACAAGTGTGTTACCTTTGATTGCAAGTGATGCCTATCACCGAGAAAATTGGAAAAAAAGAGATAAAAGAAATTTCTCTAACATTTTTAAATCTTAAATGAAATACCTCAGTCCCAAAAAAGGTTTTTTAGGTATTGACGCTAAACTAAGTAGATCTCCTCAAGTAATCGTAGTTCCATTTGGGCTAGAAAAAACTGTAAGTTATGGAGGTGGTACAAAAAATGGTCCAAAAGAAATAATTAAAGCTTCTCACCAAGTAGAATTATTTGATGAAGAACTTAATAAGGAGCCTCATAAAGAAATAGGAATTAAAACATTAAAACCTTTTGCTATTAAGAATAAAATAGAAAGTGCTTTAGATCAATTATCAAAAATTAATGAAGATATTCTATCAATTGATAAATTTCCTTTAGTTTTTGGTGGAGAACACTCTATAACACCTGGATCTATCAAGCCTTTTGCAAAAAAATATGATGAAATAATACTCTTACATTTTGATGCTCATGCAGATTTAAGAGAAAGCTATCAGGGTGAAAAATTCTCTCATGCTTCAGCTATTAAGAGATGTTTAGATTATAAAAATTTAAAAGTAGTTTCTTTTGGTATTAGAAATTTATCTAAAAAAGAAATGGATTTTTATAATAATAATAGAGATAGAATTGAAATATTTTGGGGAAAAGATAAGCAAACATGGGATTTATCCCTATTAGATAAATTTTTTAAAAATAAAATTGTCTATATTACATTTGATGTAGATGGATTCGACGCAAGCATAATGCCAGCAACAGGTACGCCTGAGCCCGGTGGTATGCTATGGGAAGATGTTTTGCCTATAATTAAAAAAGTTTGTCAGATTTCAAATGTAGTTGGGGCTGATATTAACGAATTGGCTCCAATAAAAAATTTCGACTCGTATAATTTTCTTGTTGCTAAATTAGCTTATAAAATTATTTCTTATTCTTTTGAATTTAAGAATTAATTATTTTTTTTGGATCCCACCTAATGATTACAAGTGCTCCACCTAGATCATTATTTCTTCTAAATGATAAATTTGCACCTTGTCTTTCTAATAGTGTTTTTCCCAAAAATGTTCCAAGGCCTAATCCTGAGTTAGAACTTAATTCTATAGATTTAGATTTAATATAAGGCTCACCGATTTTTTTGATGATATCATCGGGTATTCCCGGCCCGTCATCGTTGATTTTTATTTCAATTTTATTTGGGTCACTTTTTAAATTAATTTTAACTTTACTTTTAGAGAATTTAACAGCATTTCCAATAAAATTTCTTAATCCATAAATAATTTCAGGAGTTCTCTCGATATTTATCTTGTTATTATCATCGTCTAAAATTAAATCTATTTTTTTTGAAGATGTTTCTTTAAATGAGTCTATTATTTCTTCTAGTAGATCCTCTAGTTTGATGGAACTTAAAAATATGTCTTCCTCAATTTGTTTTTTTGATATCTTTTTTAAAATTTCGCTACATCTTTTTGTCTGGCTTATTAACAAATCAATATCTTTTGAAATATCTTTATTATCTCCGATCTCTTTTTTTAATTCTTTTGCAACAACAGCAATAGTTGCTAAAGGAGTGCCTAATGAATGAGCTGCTGCAGCTGCTTGACCCCCTAGAGACTCAAGCTCGTATTCTTTTGCGATGACTTCTTGCAATTTATTTAATGCCTCTGATCTTTTTTTTGTTTCACCAGCGAAACGAATTCCAAAATAACTTAGAAACATTAAACCGATTAAAATTGAAATTATTATACCAATTTTATAGAAATCTGGAAAATGAAGTAAATTCATGTCCTCTCCTGGTAAAGGTAAATAAAAAAATGAAATAACTAAAAGAAACAAAGAGGTCACAAAACCTAAAATTATAGTTGTTCCCATGCTTAAAAAAGTTGAGGAAACAATTGCTGGAATAATAAGCAAAAAACTAAATGGATTGAAAATTCCTCCAGTTAGATAAAGCAAAAAACTTAATTGAATAAGATCATAGATTAAAAATATAGCAGCATATAAATCTTTAAGTTGGTTTATTTTTATTCCAAATTGAAGGTAAATATTTGTTAATAAACCGATAAAAATTATTAAATAACTTAGTTCGATTGGAAAAGGTAAGGACAAGTAGAAATAGACTATATTTATTGCGATAAATTGGCCTATTATCGCAATATATCTTAAAATTGTTAGAGTGCTTTTATCTAAATTTAAATTCTCTTTTGTCCTAAAGAGAGTAGAAAAATCCATTTAACTAGATATCTAAATTAGCTACATCTAAAGCATTGTTGGTAATGAAATCTTTTCTTGGAGCAACTTCATCTCCCATCAAAACTTTAATCATTTTTTGGTCTTCTTTAGATTTTTCTTTTGTACCTTTAGAATACTGAACTCTTAGCATTGTTCTGTTGTCTGGGTTTAAAGTTGTCTCCCAAAGTTCTTCTGGATTCATCTCTCCTAAACCCTTGAAACGCTGTATAGATAACTTTTCTCTTTGCTCTTGCATATATTTTTTATATTCAGCGCTTCCTTTTTTAATTTTTTTATCTACTTTTCCTGTTTGCAGAATGTAATCTTCTAATGTTTTCTCGTCTTTAATGTAAACACTCTTATTAGCTTTTGTTACTTTAAATAAAGGTGGTTGTGCTAAGTATATATGACCGTTCTCGATCAACTGATTAAATGGATAATTATTAAAAAAAGTTAATAACAATGTTCGTATATGAGAACCATCAACATCGGCATCAGTCATTATAACAATTTTGTCATATCTTAAATTTTCAATATTAAAATCTTTAGATCCTGTACCTAAAGCATTGATTAATGTTACTATTTCGTTCGATGACATCATTTTTGATAATGCTTTTGTTGATTGATCTTCACCGTTACTTTTACCATTCACGTAGGTGTTTAAAATTTTTCCCCTAAGTGGAAGTACTGCTTGATATTCTCTTACTCTACCTTGTTTTGCAGAACCTCCCGCTGAGTCTCCCTCTACAATGAATAATTCTGTTCCTTCTCTTTTTTGTATCTGACAATCTGCTAGTTTTCCTGGAAGACCTGATAGTTCGAAAGTTCCTTTTCTTCTTACGCTATCTCTTGCTTTTCTAGCAACATCTCTTGCCATTGCCGCTTGTGTAATTTTTTCTAAAACTGTTTTGGCTATAGAAGGATTTTGATCAAACCAGGTAGATACTTTTTCATTAATAACATGTTCAACTACGTTTCTAATTTCAGAGGAAACTAATTTATCTTTTGTTTGTGATGAAAATTTTGGATCAGGCATTTTAATTGATAAAACTGCCGTTAAACCCTCTTTGATATCTTCACCGGATAAGGTTATTTTATTTTTCTTGTTATTTTTATCAGATGAATATTTGTTAATTATTCTTGTTAGAGCGCTTCTAAACCCTAACAAATGAGTTCCTCCATCTTTTTGGGGAATATTATTCGTAAATGGAAGAACTTCTTCTGAGTATCCTGCATTCCATTCAAAAGAGCACTCAACAACTACATTATTCTTGGTGGCTGTAACATACACTGGTTTTTTAAATACCTCTTTCTCATTTTTGTTAAATAAAATAGCTTTTTTATTGTTTAAATGTCTTACAAATTCTAGAATTCCTCCGTCATATTTATGCAAAACTTCTTTAGATTTTTTTAATGTTTTATCAATTAACTTAATTCCTATCCCCTTATTAAGAAATGCAAGCTCTCTTATTCTTTTCTCTAAAATTGAAGAGCTAAATTTAATTGATGAAAAAATTTCTTTAGAAGGCAAAAAAGTAATTTTTGTTCCTTTTTTTTTAGTTTTTCCTATTTTCTTTAAAGGTTTTATCGAATTGCCATCTTTAAATTGAATCTCATACTCGTTTCCATTTCTGTAAATATTTAAATCAAGTTTCTCGGATAATGCATTTACGACTGAAACTCCAACTCCATGTAAACCTCCCGACACTTTATATGAGTCATGATCGAACTTACCTCCAGCGTGTAATTGGGTCATTATAACCTCGGCAGCCGACATTTTCTCACCTTTATGTATATCAACTGGAATTCCTCGACCATCATCCTCAACAGAAACAGTATTATCTGAATTTATTGATATTGTTATATTTTTACAATGACCGGCTAATGCTTCATCTATAGAATTGTCTACAACCTCAAAGACCATATGATGTAATCCCGATCCATCATCGGTATCACCAATATACATGCCCGGTCTTTTTCTTACAGCGTCTAGACCTTTTAATACTTTTATCGACTCTGCATCGTAAGACGCTTTTTTATTTTTTAAAACTGAACTTTTTGACATTTTTTTTGATAAAGTTTTATATCATTTTTTTTACTTAAGATAAAATAGCTGTTGGCTATGATGACTTAGAATGATTATGTATCAACAATTCTAGGGCAAAAAAAAATTTTTATTCTAAATTTTGAAAATCTTAAATTTTCATTGGCATTATAACGTAATAACTATTTTTATCCGAAAGATCCTCTATAAGAACAGGTGATACTGAGTCTTTAAAATTAATTTTTAAATTTTTATCCTCAATTTCCGATGCAATATCTATTAAATATTTTGAATTGAAACTAATATTTAAACTGTCAGAACTAAATTCGGCTTTAATTTTTTCGTTACCATCTCCTGAATTAGCGCTGTTAACTGATAATTGAACATTATCCTTATTAATTGTCAGTTTTACACCTTCTTTCCTATCCAGAGAAACACTCGCCACTCTTTCTATTGAGCTGACAAAATCCTTTGATGAAACATTTAATATTTTATCATTTGAAGTTGGTACAACTTTTTTGTAATCAGGAAACTTTCCATCTATTACTTTTGAAATTAATTTCATCTTACCTAACGTGAATTTAATTTTATTCTCACTTGATTGCATTGTAAGTTGATCAGAAGTTTCAGCTAATAACGAGCATAATTGAAAAACTGTTTTTCTTGGTAAAATTAAAGAATTAAAGTCATTTTTATCAATTTCTAAACTACTTGAAGAAAGTCGATGACTGTCAGTAGCAACACCAGTTAAAAATTGTCTACCATGAGCTTCTGTCAAATGGAGGAAAATTCCATTTAAATAATGTCTTGTATCATCATTAGATATTGAAATTTTAGTTTTATTTAATAATTTTAGAAATCTACTATTATTTAATGAGATTTCTTGGCCTTCAAATTCATCTGCAAAAGTTGGAAAATTATCTGTTGGTAGACAAAGTAAATTAAAATCTGAATTATCACTTTTAAGACTAAGCTTATTCTCAGATTTTAATTCAAAGTTTAATTCAGAATTAGATGAAATCTTTCTTAAAATATCATAAAGAATAGCTGCAGATGTTGTTGTGCTTCCTTCATTAACTATTTTTACATCATGAATTTCATTGTAAAATATTATATCTAAATCAGTAGCTACTATTGATAATTTTTTATCCTTTAGCTGTAGAAGAACATTGGACAAAATTGGAAGCGTATTTTTTTTTTCAACGACGCCCTGAACAAAATTTAAAGATCTTAATAAAACGTCTCTTTTTATTGAGAATTGCATTCAATTATTGTTCTAAAAGTAAACTTTTAATCTGATTAATATTTTTTTTCATTTCCTCATCTTGTTCGGATAAACGTGTAATTGTTTTTACGGCATGAATAACCGTGGTATGGTCACGATTTGCAAATCTCCTTCCTATTTCTGGTAAAGATCTAGTTGTCATTTTTTTTGCTAAATACATCGCTACTTGTCTAGGTCTTGCAAGCGGTCTAGATCTTCGCTGAGACAACATTTCGGTTAAAGCAATATTAAAATAGTTTGAAACAACATTTTGTATTTTATCTACAGTAATAACCCTAATTTGACTAAAGACATCTCGTAAAATATTTTTACAGTCATTGATTGTTAATTCTTTATTATGGACTCTGCTAAAAGCAACTACTCTGTTTAGGACACCAATTAGTTCTCTAATATTTGTTTTACTTTCAGTTGCAATGTAATTGATTACATCTTCGCTCAATATAATATTCTCTTTAAATTGATTTTGAATTTCATCAATTTTCTTTTTAATTATTTTTACTTTCAATTCAAAGTCAGGGAGATCAATGTCAACGACAAGTCCACCGGCTAATCTAGATTTAATCCTTTCTTGCACTCTATCAAGTTTCATTGGTGGTCTGTCTGCAGAGATTATGATTTGAGATCCTTTGTCTATAAGACTGTTAAAAGTATGAAAAAACTCTTCTTGAAGGCTCTCTTTTCCACTTATAAATTGTATATCATCTATTATAAAAACTGAAGATTTTCTGAAAAAATCTTTAAAATTAACCATATCATTCTTTTTAATTGATTTTATAAAATGGTACATAAATCGTTCTGCAGAAATAAACATCACGTTATTATTATTTTGTAACCTTAAACCAATAGCATTTAATAAGTGAGTTTTTCCAAGACCTACGCCACCACAAATATATAACGGGTTATATCTTGCTATATGCTCACATACTTTTTTAGAGTAGGACAAAGCAATATCATTACTTTTTCCCTTGATAAAACTATCAAAATTAAGACTTGGATTTAGTCTATTATAATTAATAATAGAGTCTTTAATTTCAGTTACATTATTTAACTCGGTAATCTTCAAATATTCTTGGCTTTGCTTATTATCATCTATTATTTTAAACTCAATTCTATTTAAACTTAATTTAAAGCTTTTTACTTGTTCTAAAATTTTATCTAAGTACCTTGATACGATCCAATCTCTAAAAAACCTGGTAGGCACACCTAAAATTAAGTAATCATTATATTCTTTGACAAGAGATATTTTTTGTAACCAACTATTATAGACCTCTGTTCCAAAAGTTTTCTTAAAGGTAGCTTGTATATCTTCCCAGTTTAACGTTTTTTCCTCTTCAGAAATAAACGTGTTTTGTTTTTTTGTAATTTTGTTTTCCATGTAGAGTTTCGTAAAGAGATTCTTTTAAACGACTTTTACTAATTATTTGCAACTAAGCAGAGGTTGTAATCGAAAATAAAATTATTTTTTGGTTGTACATTAATCGTTCAGATAGAATTAAAAAAAAATTTCAACTTGCTGATTTAAGTTTCTATATTTGGTTAGAAGATACTAAATGTAGATTAAATTTTTTTAGATGAACAACTCTAAATTGTTATTTAGAAGAAATTTTTTTTGAAATTCTAGAAATTTTTCTAGAAGCTGTATTTTTATTAATTATACCTAACTTAGCAACCTGCATTAGAATTGATTGGAACTTTGAAAAATATTTTTTTGCTTTATCTTTTTCTTTGTTTTTAATTAAAAGTTCCATTTGCTTAACAGCATTTTTATACTTGCTTTTTCTAATTTTATTGACTTGAGTTTGTTTTTTAACTCTTCTTACTCTTCTAATTGCTGATTTAGTGTTAGGCATTTTTTACGATTGTATATAGAAATGGATTTATACGGTCAACTTTATTATTTTTGGCACTTCGGACAGTAAAAAGTAGCTCTATTTCCTATAATCGTTTTTATAATCTTTTTATTACAGTTTCTATTTAAGCAATTATCTCCTTTCTTTCCATAAACATAAAAATACTGTTGAAATTCACCTTTTTTTCCATCGCTACTAGAAAAATCCCTTAAGGACGAACCGCCCAAAGATATAGCTTTTTTTAACGTTTTTTTGGTATTCTTAATTATTTTATGAATTTCATTATTTTTAATTAAATAAGTTTTTTTTGTTGGTTTAACCTTACTTAAAAAAAGTACCTCATTCACATAAATATTACCCAAACCTGATACAAATTTTTGATCCATTAAAATATCCTTAATTGTTCTGTTTCTATTAATTAAATAATTTTTAAAATATTTAAAATCAAAGCTATTACCTAATGGTTCGGGACCTAAATTTTTAAGGTGGAGATTGTCTTGTAGCTGTCTCTTATCTAAGATTTTAATAAAACCGAATTTTCTTACATCATTATAAATTAATTTCTGCTTCTTAGATAATGAGAATATCAATCTATTATGTTTATTATCTTTAGACTCATCTATATTATAGTAAAAACTTGTTTTAAATTTTTTGGCATTTCTATTAAGAAAAAAAAATTTACCTGTCATACCAAGATGCACAAGCATCACAGTGTTTTTTTCAAATACAAATAATAAGAATTTTGACCTTCTTAAAATTTTGATAATCTTAAGACCTAAAAGAATTTTTAATTTCTTTTTATTTATTCTATATCTTAATTTTTCATCTTTAACTGTTATTTTCTCAACGACTAATTTTTGGATTTTGCTAGTCAGAGACCTTTTAACAACTTCAACTTCTGGTAATTCTGGCATATAATTATTCTATGAAAAACAATATTCAAGATAAAACAAAATTAGTCAATTCGGTATTTTCAAAAGTTTATAAGAAATATGATTTGATGAATGATGTTATGTCTTTAGGTATTCACCGTATTTGGAAAGATAAATATATTAACTGGCTTAACCCATCTCCAAATTCAAATCTTATTGATGTTGCATCTGGCACAGGCGACATTGCAAAATTGTTTTCAAATTATATAAATCATTCTGCAAAAATTACCTGTGTAGAACCAAATAATGATATGTTCGAGGAAGGGAAAAAAAATTTGAAAAAATATAAAAATATTGAATGGATAAAAGCTGCAGCTGAAGTTTTACCTATTAAAGATAATTCTTTTGATTATTACACTATAAGTTACGGGATAAGAAATGTTAGTGATATCAATAAAACTTTAAAAGAAGCTTACAGGGTTTTAAAAACAGGTGGCCGATTTATGTGCTTAGAATTTTCAAAAATAGATAATGAAGCATTAAATTTTTTATATAAGCAATATTCTAAAATTATCCCGTTAGCAGGTAAATATATTGTGGGTTCTTCTAAACCATATGATTATCTAGTGGAAAGCATAGATTCATTTTACAATCAAAAACAACTGTGTGAGTTGATGATTAAAAATGGTTTTTCTAATGTTGAATATAGAAATTTATCAAATGGAATTTCAGCGATCCATTCTGGTTGGAAAATATAATGTTAAAGAGAGTTTTTAAATTGTTTCAAATTGCTAGAAGGCTATCTACTTCGGGAGCTGTTGATATTATAAATCAAGTTTATCAAATTCCTGTATCAATAAACTTATTTTTTAGCCTTATCTCAATTGGAGCAGAAAGTAATCGATTTGAGAACAATCAAAAACCAGGTGAAAAACTTTGTTTAGCTTTACAAGGCATGGGGACTACTTTTATCAAACTAGGTCAGTTCCTTGCTACAAGGCCAGATATTATTGGAGATCAAATGGCTAAAGATTTAGAGAAACTTCAAGATAAAGTGCCAGCATTTGATCTTTATGAGGCAAAGAGAGTAATTAAAAAAGAGATAGGAGAAAAACAATTTAATAATATTATTGAAATAAGTGAACCAATTGCAGCTGCATCTATTGCTCAAGTTCACCTCGCAAAAATAAAGAATGAGAACCAAGAAAAACAAGTTGCAATAAAAATATTAAGACCTGAAATAGAAAAACTGTTCAACGAAGAATTAGATGCACTCATGTTGTTTGCATACATAGTTGAGAATGCAATCCCAAAAGCAAAAAGACTTAAATTAATTGAGGTTGTTCATTTATTAAGAGAGATAACTAATATTGAAATGGATTTAAGATTTGAGGCCGCTGCTGCAAATGAATTATATGAAAATACAAAATCTGATATTGGTTTTAATGTTCCTAAAATTTACTGGAACTACACAACAAAAAAAATACTTACATTAGATAAAGTTGAAGGCATTTCTATTAGGGAACATAAAAAATTAGAAGAACAAGGTGTTAACTTAAAAAAACTAGCAGAAAATTTAATACAACATTTTCTCAAACAAGCTGTGAGGGATGGTTTCTTTCATGGAGATATGCATCAAGGTAATTTATTTGTGGACTCTAAAGGAAATATTGTTCCTGTTGATTTTGGAATAATGGGCAGGTTGGATAAAAACAACAGAAAATATTTAGCAGAAATTTTATACGGATTTATTCAAAGAGACTACGTTAAAGTTGCCGATGTACATTTTCAAGCTGGACTTGTTCCTCAAGAGGCTTCTAGAGATGAATTTGCCCAAGCTCTAAGATCTGTTGGGGAGCCTATATTTGGTCAGTCTATTAAGGATATTTCAGGTGGAAATTTACTAGCTCAACTATTTGAAATAACAGAAAAGTTTAACATGGCAACTCAACCATCTTTGTTGTTGCTTCAAAAAAATATGGTAGTAGTAGAAGGTGTTGCGAGAAAACTATATCCTGAAACAAATATTTGGGAAGTGTCAAAACCAGTCTTAGAAGACTGGTTAAAGAATTTAAAAGGGCCTAAAAAGACTATTGATACTGCAATAAATACTTCCGCAGAAATAATTAAAAGAATTCCTGATTTCCCTGAGTTAATGGATAAAGCTAACCACGCTTTGAAACTTGTGGCAGAAGGAAAAATAAGTGTTGGACCCAGCAATAAAAATCTAGAATTAGAACAGATGAAAATTAAAAACTTTAGAAATAACATTATTATGAGTTTTTTTGGTATTGTAATTGTTATGCTATTGGTATTTTAATCTCAGAATGGAACTAAAAAATAAGAAAATTTTAATAATCATTGGCGGAGGAATAGCGGCCTATAAGTCTTTAGACCTCATTAGATTGTTAAAAAAAAATGGCTCAGAAATAAAAACAATTCTAACTAAAAGTGGAAAAGAATTCGTAACACCTTTGTCACTTACCACCCTAACTCGATCTAAAACATATGAAAATATATTCGATCAAGATGCTGAAGCTGAAATTGATCACATAGCTTTATCAAGGTGGGCCGACATAATAATTGTAATGCCAACAACAGCCAATTTTATGAGTAAACTGACAATTGGAAAAGCCGAAGATTTAGCAACAACTGTTTTGCTAGCCTCAGATAAGAATGTGTTATTAGTCCCAGCTATGAATGTTAGGATGTGGTTACATAAAGCCACTCAAGCTAATTTAAAAGTTTTACAAGATTTTGGATATTTATTCATTGGTCCTGAAAAAGGTGAAATGGCGTGTGGTGAATTTGGTGAGGGAAAAATGTCTAGTCCAAGACAGATATTTTCCTATCTTAAGAATTATTTCGATAAAAAAGACATTGTTAAAAAAAAGAATTTAAAAGCATTAGTAACAACAGGACCAACGCGAGAATATCTTGATCCGGTAAGATATATTTCAAACGAATCTAGTGGAAAACAAGGTTATGAAATAGCTGTGGCATTAAATAAACTTGGCATTAAAACAACAGTTATTGCTGGTCCGTCAAATTACAAAACTCCTAAAGATATTAAGGTCAAAAAAGTAACTTCTGCAGATGAAATGATGCTTAATGTCAAAGAATCTTTGCCAGTAGATTTAGCTGTTTGTGCTGCTGCTGTAGCAGATTTTAAACCAATACTTAAAAAAAATAAAAAAATTAAAAAGGATGAAATCGAATCTAATTCTATAATGTTAAAAAAAAATAATGATATCTTAGAATTTTTATCTAAAAATAATAAAAGCAGACCTCGAATAGTAGCTGGGTTCGCAGCTGAAACGGATAATTTAACTAAAAACTCTTTAAGTAAAATTAAAAACAAACATTGTGATTTTATTTTTGCAA
Organism: uncultured Pelagibacteraceae bacterium; assembly: GCA_902561585.1. Lineage (GTDB taxonomy): Bacteria > Pseudomonadota > Alphaproteobacteria > Pelagibacterales > Pelagibacteraceae > Pelagilacustribacter. The sequence continues at coordinate 215,031 of CACEQK010000001.1, read as the reverse complement.
ATGATGTTTCTAAAAAGAATATTGGATTTAACTCTGATTACAATAAAGTTACAATGATTGATAAAAAAGGAAATATAAAACATTTTCCCAAAAATAAAAAAAGTTTTATAGCTAATAAAATTGCACAAATTTTGTTAGATAGATTACTTGATGACAGAAATTTTAATTAAGCGACTTTCTAATAAAGTTGTATTGCCCAAATACGAAACAGAGGGATCTTCTGGGTTAGATCTTGCGGCTCATATAAACGAAAGTATTGAGATTAAACCTGGGTCTACAGCTATTATTCCAACAGGATTAGCTGTCTCGATACCTAAAAACTTTGAAATTCAGATAAGGCCACGATCTGGTTTAGCAGCAAAAAATCAACTAAGTGTTTTGAATACCCCAGGAACTATTGATGCTGATTACAGGGGAGAATTAAAAGTAATCTTAATTAATTTAGGTGCTAAAAATTTTTTAGTGGAGAATGGTACACGGATCGCTCAAATGGTCTTATGCCCTATAGTTAAAGCTAATTTAAAAGAAGTAAAAACACTAGAAGATACAGAACGTGGTTCTGGTGGCTTTGGTTCAACTGGAACCAAATAAAAAATGAATTTTAATTTTAAAGAATTCAAGAGATTCGAAAAACAAATAATTCTTAAAAAAGTTGGCATACAAGGTCAAAAAAAAATTAAAAAAGCAAAAATTTTAATTATCGGGATGGGCGGTTTAGGATGTCCGCTACTTGCTTACTTAGCAGCCTCAGGTATTGGGCATGTAGGTATAGTCGATCCTGACAAAGTCGAATTAAGTAATTTAAATAGACAAATATTATTTAATAGTAGTGATTTAAATAAATATAAAGTTATACAGGCTAAAGCTCACGTAAAAAAAATTAATAAAAATATAAAAATTAAAACATTTAAATCTAGATTAATTTTTAAAAATATAAAATCTATTCTAAAGAATTATGAAATAATTTGTGATGGTACCGATAACTACGAAACTAGATATTTAATAAATGATTTTTGTAAAAAAAATAAAAAGATTCTAATCTCTGCCGCTATAAGTCGATTTGATGGACATCTGTTAAAATTCAATTTTACAAAAAAAGGACCGTGCTATAGATGTTTTATGCCAGAACAACCAATTTTGGAAAACAATTGCGAAACAGAAGGAATTTTTTCTCCAGTAGCAGGTGTGATGGGCTCGCTACAAGCCAATGAAGTTTTAAAAACAGTTTTAAATTTAAAAAGTGATTTAAATACAAATATGTTAATATTTAACTCTCTTAAAATGAACTTGAGAACAGTAAAAATAAGTGTCAATAAAAACTGTAAAAATAAATGCAAAAAATAATTTTTTTATTAGTTCTATTTTTTTTTACACATAATTTGTTTGCAAAAGAGGAGTATTTTCTAACATTAAGAAACGAAATAGTAAATTTACGCCAAGGGCCATCATTTGATTATCCGGTAAAAATTTTTTACAAAAAAAAATTTTTGCCTGTTCTAATTCAAGATAAATCAGATACTTTTAGAAAAATAAGAGATCATGAAAATAATTCTGGTTGGATCCATATTTCTCAACTTTCAAAGAAAAAAGCAGCCATAACAATAGATGACGACGTATTAGTTTTTAATAGACCAACTATATATTCAACTCCTAAAGTAATTTTAAAAAAAGGTCGGCTTTGTAAAATAAAAAAATGTAAAGGCGAATGGTGTAATATAACGGTAGATAAATTTAAAGGTTGGGTTAAGAAAGATAGCTTATGGGGATTGTTGTAATTTTAATTTTTAAATTTCGCAGACCAAATTTTATCTAATATATAATACCAAAATCCATTAATAGTCGGTTCTACCAAAGCTACTAATCCTGCTTCCCATAAGCTTGCTCCTGTAAGCACAGAAACAACTGTCATAGCTATTATGACGTGTCCAACAGTGTAAACAAGTGCTCTTCCGGCACTCGTGCTCGCTATAACTTTGAATATACCACTACTAAACTCTGTCATGAAATTATTTTAATTAGTTGCTTTTCTTAAAAGGATTTTCCAAAACACAAGCAACTAAATGAATTCTATCTTGCTCACCTCCGTTAAAAAAGTTGTGATATTTTGTATTATTAGTGATAGTTACTGATCCATCTGCAGGCATGTGTCTGCAAACCTCTTCTATAACCATTCTGCATCCTTTATTTGTTATAATTGGTATATGTAATCTTGGTTCTGGATCTCTGTGCCAGCTTAAAGTTGATCTAGGTTCTTTAAGTAAAATTCTAACTCGTCCTAATTTAAAATGCTTACTAATAACATTATAGACTTCTTCAAAATATGTTCCTTTAAATTCTGGAACTATTTCAGTATACTTTGTCTCGTCTACAGGTTTATCTCTCTCAATCTCTTTTCCCTCTTCATCCGGAATTGTCCAATAAGTGCCTCTTACATTATGACCTTCGATAGAAGATTTATCACCTGGAATTTGATTTAAAGCAATCGCACCAAAATTTTTAATACCAAGTGTGTTAAATTTCTTTTTTTTGAGGATTAAATTAAAATCTGTTCTTAATTTTTTAACATCAAATTTAAGATTTGGAACAATAAAAAAATCATCTTTAATATTTTGACTCAACTTTTCTAAGTTTTGTGTTTTAACAATTTCCATATTAATTTAGCTTCTTAAGGTTAACCCTATCTGCGTTCATGATTTTTGTCCAAACTTTAATAAAATCTTGAATAAATTTTTCTTTATTGTCGTCTTGTGCATAAACTTCTGCATAGGATCTAAGAATCGAATTTGATCCTAGGACTAAATCAGCTCTAGAGGCTGTAAATTTAACTTTGTTGGTTTTACGGTCAATAACATCGTATGAGTTTTTTCCAGTTGGTTTCCAAGTATATTTCATATCAACTAAATTTACAAAAAAGTCATTTGTAAGTGCTCCAACTTTATCAGTCATAACGCCTTTTTCTTTGGCAGTTGAATGATTTGTTCCTAGCACTCTCATTCCACCTACTAAACAAGTCATTTCCTGTGCAGTTAACCCCATAAGAGAAGCTCTTTCTAATAGAAGTTCTTCAGGCATTACTGAATAATCGGCTTTAAAATAGTTTCTAAAACCATCATGATGAGGTTCTAACCATTTGAAGCTTTTAATTTCTGTTTGATCTTGTGTAGCATCACCTCTTCCAGGGTTAAATGGGACTTTTAGTTTAGAACCGGCTTTTTTAATAGCTTTTTCAAGACCTACATTTCCTGCTAATACTATTGTATCAGCAATTGTTGCTCCGGTTTTTTCAGCTATCCCCTCAAGCACTTTTAAAACTTTAGAGAGTTTTTTTGGCTCATTAGCTTCCCATTGGTTCATTGGTTCTAAACGAATTCTTGCTCCATTAGCTCCACCTCTTTTGTCGGTTCTTCTATATGTTCTTGCGCTATCCCAAGCAGTAGTAATTAAATCACAAGAATTTAATTTTGACGAAGAAATCATTTTCTTTACTTTCTCCACATTATATTTCTTTTTAGGTTTTGGAACATTACCTTGCCAATACAAATCTTCTTTAGGAGCCCAAGGTCCAATATAGTTTTCTTTATTTCCCATCGTTCTGTGAGTTAACTTAAACCATGCTCGTGCGAAAGAGTCCTCAAAGAATTTTGGATCTTTATAAAATCTTTCTGAAATTTTTCTATACTCTGGATCCATTGCCATTGCCATGTCTGCATCAGTAAACATTAATCTAGCTTTTTTATTAGGATCTCCTAAGTCTTTTGGTTTTTTTTCCTCTTCAAGATTGATTGGTTCCCACTGCCAAGCGCCTGCAGGACTTTTTTTACTTTCCCACTCATAATTTAGTAAAAGATCTAAATATTGATGATCCCACTTATCAGGATTTGTTGTCCAGGCTCCTTCAAGACCTGATGTAATTTGATTTGCGCCAGTACCATTTTCCTGGTTCCAGCCAAAGCCCTGTTCATGAATATCAGCTCCAGCAGGTTCTGGCCCTAAGTTGTCAGGATTACCATTACCATGCGCCCTTCCAATAGAGTGACCTCCAACTGTAAGTGCTGCAGTCTCAACATCATTCATTCCCATTCTTCCGAAAGTTTCTCTTACATCCATCGCAGTTCTTAACGGATCAGGTTTCCCCTCAACACCTTGGGGGTTCACGTAAACTAATTGAAAATGGGAAGCTGCAAGAGGTGCTTCTAATGAAGATCTATCTTGTGGATCTCCGTATCTGTTAACTGCTAATGGAACTGTTTCTTTCCCCCAGTAAACATCTTTTTCAGGCTCCCAAATATCCTCTCTTCCAAATGAAAAACCAAAAGTTTTAAATCCAGCATGCTCATAAGCCATAGTGCCGGCTAGCACCATTAAATCTGACCAACTTAATCTGTTGCCGTATTTTTTTTTAATCGGCCACAAAAGACGTCTGGCTTTATCTAAGTTTGTGTTGTCAGGCCAAGAATCTTGAGGTGAGAATCTATGTGATCCAACATTAGGTCTTCCATCGAATTCTCTATAAGTACCAACTTGGTGCCAAGTTAACCTAACCATTAATCCACTGTAAGTTCCAAGATCTGCTGGCCACCACTCTTGGCTGTCTGTCATCAACTTCAATAAATCTTTTTTTAAAGCTTTAAAATTTAATTTTTTAACTTCCTTTTTATAATCATATCCGGGAAGAGGATTTGTCTTTGTATCGTGTTGGTGCAAAATATCTAAATTAATACTATTAGGCCAAAGTCGAGAAGTATTTGACTCACCTGCTTTAGTAACGCCCCCATGCATTACTGGGCATTTTCCGTTGCTATCTTTTTTATATTCTACGCTCATTGTATTCTCCTATATTTTAAAGTTTATAATAGTTCTAAAGTAAGTCCAAGCGACAAACTGTCAGTTTTTCAAATTTATGATTACCTCTAAATTTTTTATAGTTTTGCCGTTAGGTGCTTTAGGAATTTTATCAAATTTTATCTCGTTATCATTAATATCAATCAACTCCGATGTTTCACTGTCATAAAAATGATGGTGGTTTGAAATATTTGTATCAAAGTAAGTAGTGTTGTTTTTGCCTCTTAAGTGTACTTCACTTAAGTGACCTGCTTTTTTAAAAGCGTGTACTGTATTATAAATTGTTGCAAGAGCAAATTTTGTTGTAGTTTTTTTTGCTAAATGTTTGCCTAAACTCTCGACTGTAAAATGAAATGTCTTGTCTCTATTAAACAATAATTTAGCTATTTCTACTCTTTGTTTGGTAGGTCTTAAACCAGAAGATCTTAATTTGTTTAAAATACTTGTTTTTTTCACTTATTAAATTGTAGTTTATAATTATTCTAAATTATAAATATATACCATTACTTTCTTAAATCAAGTAAAACAGTCTAAAAATTATGCAAAAAAATAGTTATAGCTACGACGATCTAATTTCGTGTGGAGAGGGAAAATTATTCGGAGAAGGAAATGCTAAACTTCCACTTCCTCCAATGTTGATGTTTGACAGGATTACGGAAATAACAAATGATACCGGAGAGTTTAAAAAAGGTTTTATCAAAGCGGAACTAGATATCAAAGATAGTTTATGGTTTTTTGATTGTCATTTTAAAGGAGATCCAGTTATGCCAGGTTGCTTAGGCCTAGATGCTATGTGGCAACTGGTTGGATTCTACCTGGGATGGATCGGCGAGCCAGGAAAAGGTAGAGCTTTAGGGGTAAATTCTGTAAAATTCACTGGTGAAGTTTTGAAAAAAGTAAAAATGGCAACCTACGAAATAAATATGAAAAGAGTTTTAAAAAAAGAAGGCACATGTGTTGGTTTAGCTAATGGAATATTAAGTGCAGATGGAAAAATAATTTATAAAACAGAAAATCTAAAAGTAGGATTGTTTAAATCATGAGAAGAGTGGTAATTACAGGACTTGGTATAGTTTCTTGTTTAGGGAATAATCAAGAAGAAGTTCATCAATCTTTACTTAATTCAAAATCTGGTATTTCTTTTTGTGAGGAATATAAAGAGCATAATTTAAAAAGCCATATTCATGGTAAGCCAAATATTAAACTTTCAGATCACGTAGATAGAAAATCAATTCGTTTTATGGGATCGGGTTCAGCATATAACTACGTTGCTATGAAAGAAGCCATCAATGATTCTGGATTAGAGGATGGTGAAGTTAGTAATATTAAAACTGGAATTATCATGGGATCTGGTGGTCCTTCAATAGAGAATGTAATTTTGGCTGCTGATAAAACTAGAGCAAAAACTCCAAAACTAATGGGGCCTTTTATTGTTCCTAGAACAATGGCAAGTACTGCATCAGCAACACTTGCTGTTCCATTTAAAATCAAGGGTACAAATTATACAATGAGTTCTGCTTGCGCAACTAGTGGTCACTGTATCGGTAATGCAATGGAATTAATTCAAATGGGTAAACAAGATGTAATTTTTGCGGGTGGAAGTGAGGAAGTTCATTGGGCAATGACTGCGATGTTTGATGCGATGACCGCATTGTCATCTAAGTACAATGATAAACCTGAAACTGCTTCAAGAGCTTATGATAAAACAAGAGATGGATTTGTAATCGCTGGTGGAGCCGGTGTTTTAGTTCTAGAAGAGTACGAACACGCAAAAGCAAGAGGTGCAAAAATTTATGCCGAACTTACTGGATATGGTGCTACTTCTGATGGCTACGATATGGTGGCTCCATCTGGAGAAGGTGCAGTTAGATGTATGCAAATGGCAATGTCTACGGCAAAAAATAAAATTGATTATATAAATACTCACGGGACATCTACACCTGTTGGTGACATTACTGAATTAAATGCGGTTAGAAAAACTTTTGGAGAAAATGTACCAAAAATTAGTTCAACAAAATCTTTATCCGGTCATCCTTTAGGGGCAGCTTCAGTTCATGAAGCTATTTACTGTTTAATAATGATGAAAAATGACTTTATCACAGCCTCAGCTAATATTTCTGATATGGACGAAGAAGCAAAAAAATTTCCAATAGTTTCTAAGACTGAAAAGGGAGCAACATTAAATACAGTTATGTCAAATAGTTTTGGCTTTGGAGGAACAAACGCTGCTCTTATTTTTGAAAAGGTATAAATCATGGATTTAATGAAAGGAAAAAAAGGTTTAATTATGGGCGTTGCTAATGAACGTTCAATAGCTTGGGGTATTTCCCAAAAATTATCACAAGCTGGTGCGCAGTTAGCATTTACTTATCTTGGTGATGCTCTGAAAAAAAGAGTTATACCTTTAGCAGAAAAACTAAATTCTAAAGTTACTTTTAGTTGTGATGTTGAAAAAAAAGAAGAAGTAATAAAATTATTCGAAGATATCAAATCACAATGGGGTCAAATTGATTTTGTAGTACATGCCGTGGCATTTTCAGACAAATCAGAATTATCAGGTGAATACCTGAACACAACTAGAGAAAATTTTTTAAGAAGTATGCTAATTTCATGTTTTTCATTCACTGAAGTTTCAAAAGAGGCTTCAAAAATCATGAGAGAAAATGGAAGTTTATTAACGCTTACTTATGAATCAACAAAAGCAATCCCTAATTATAATGTTATGGGTGTCTGTAAATCTGCACTTGAAGCAAGTGTGAAATATTTAGCAAGAGACTTAGGACAAAAAAAACTGAGAGTTAACGCAATAAGTGCTGGCCCTATTAAAACATTAGCTGCTTCAGCTATCGGTGATGCAAAATTTTTATATAAGTGGAATGAAGATCATTCCTTTTTAAAACGAAATGTTGATATTCATGATGTTGGAAATTCAGCTTTATACTTATTAAGTGATTTGGCTGCTGGCGTGACTGGAGAAATTCATTACGTTGATGCAGGATATAATAAAGTGGGTATGCCAGATCCTAAGAATATTTCCTAAAATATCTTAAAGTTTTTAAACTTTTCTCTACGAAATAGTTTGTTAAGTTTTGAAATCTACTATTTCTGGCGATATCAATTATATAATCTAAATTGACGATTTTTGGTTTATTTTTCTCAATAAATTCTTCGAATTTTTTAAATGACTCGTCGTTCCAATCGTTAATGTGCATCTGCGTTGACTGAATACCAATTGGCAAAAAAATTTCTTTATAAAAAAGCTGGGGAATAAATAATATATCATTTTTATAAAATGGAAATAAACCATAACCGTCAATAATAATTTTAATATTAGAATTTTTAAGAGCTTTTAAAGTATTTTCATCATAAATATGATTTGGTGCAAAAAAGCTTCTTATGTTGATATTTCTTTTTTTAAATTCTTCTAAACCCTTTTTAATTTTATTAAGTTGAGTGTTATAATCTAATCCATAAAATTCTGAGTTTCCCCCATAATTAAATAAATCCTTTTTTTTGTCAGACCTTTGAGTGTAAAGATGGTTGTATCCATGCATTGTAATCTCCCAACCTTTGTTTTTCCAATTAGAAACTCTATTCCAAAAGTCAATATTTTTCGGAAATTTCAATAATTCTGGATCTTTATTGATTGGGATTATTCCTAATAAAGGTTTAATTTTGTATTTATCAAAAAGGTCCTCACATTTATTCATCTTCTCCCAGTTCATGCATTCCGTAATATCATCCATTCTTATTAGTAACCCGGTATATTTGTCTGTTGCTTTTTTAATTGAATTGAACATATTTAATATATCTTAAATTATTGTGAAAAAAATTCATATCAAAAAAATCTCTGAAATTAATAAAGATAAATTAGTTGAGTTTTATAAAAGATCTTTTCGGTTTGAGAGCGGTGTAATTGAAAATTTTAATTGGAGATATCGTCTAGGCTTTAATGATTACGAACCTTTAGTATTAATTATTGATGATCAAATTTGTGGGCACGCCGGATTAATACCTGCAAAAATAAAAGTTAAGAATATAATACATAATGCTATATGGTTTACTGACTTTTTTATTAATACGAATTATAGATCAAAAGGATATGGAAAGTTGCTCACTGAAGAATGGATGAAGATATGTCCAGTACAAATAACTCTTTGCAACGAGGACTCTTTAAGAGTTTTTAGAAAGTATAACTGGATAAATAGCAAAAAATTTATTAGAAAAGTAAAATTTAATAATTATTTAAATATAATACCTAAATTTAGAAGCATTACCTATTCTAACAATCATAAGGAGGTAGAAAATTTACAATGTTTAGAATTGAGCAACTCTACAATCAGTAAAATTATTGAAATAAATGACCATAATCAAATACGACAAGCCTCTGGAATTCTAAGAGATGAAAATTGGTTTAAATGGAGATTAATTGATTGTCCCTATAAAAAAGATATGTATATTTTAAAAATTAAAGATCAATATTTAGTTGCTCATTTGAGATTTAAAAAGAATTTTAAAATTTTAAATGTAATCTATTCTACTTCTGGTATTACGCCTGAAATTACTAATGTACTTTTAAAATTTTTGAAAAAAAATGAAATAGATTTATTCGCATTTATTTCCAATAAAAAAGGATTTTTTGATAATTTAATACCTGGGCAAACAAATCTCAATTTTGCATTTTACTCAAAAGATAAAAATATTTTAAATTGTTTAAGCAAAGATTTTAATAATATTCAATATATTGATAGTGATTTAGATTATATAGTTTAACTTCCAGCTTGCTTCATTGATAATTTAACTTTACCTCTATCAAATCCAACAACTTTAACTGAGACTTCGTCACCTTCTTTAACAACATCACCAACTTTTGCTACTCTTTTATCTGCTAACTCGGAAATGTGAACTAAACCGTCTTGTTTTCCTAAAAAATTTACAAAAGCTCCAAAGTCCATAATTTTTACAACTTTACCTTTATAAGTTTTTCCCATTTCAGGTTTAGCAATTAAATTTTTAATAAATTCTAATGCTTTATTTCTTGAAGCTTCGTCTGGAGCTGCAACTGTTACTTCGCCTGTATCATTTACATCTACTTTAGCTCCTGAAGTTTCCACAATCTCTCTTATTGTTGCTCCACCTTTACCTATTACTGTAGCTATATCTTTTTTATCTACTTTTATTGTTTCCATTTTTGGAGTGTGTTTTGAAAATTCTTTTCTTGATGTTTTAATAGCTTTATTCATTTCTCCAAGAATATGCTCTCTTCCGGATTTCGCTTGATCTAAAGCTTTTTCCATGATTTCGAAAGTAATACCTGTTATTTTAATATCCATTTGTAACGATGTTATTCCATTTTTCGTGCCTGCAACTTTAAAATCCATATCTCCTAGATGATCTTCGTCACCTAAAATATCTGATAATACAGAAAAATCATCTCCTTCTTTGATCAGTCCCATAGCTATCCCAGCTACTGGCTCTTTGATAGGGACTCCTGCATCCATAAGAGATAAAGAAGTTCCGCAAACCGTAGCCATAGATGAAGATCCATTGGACTCGGTTATCTCAGAAACAACTCTTAATGTGTATGGGAAATTTTCCTTTTTGGGTAGTGATGAGTTTATTGCTCTCCATGCTAATTTTCCGTGACCTATTTCTCTTCTTCCTGTTCCAATTCTTCCACACTCTCCTACAGAAAATGGTGGAAAATTATAATGCAACATAAAGTTAGATTTTTGCATACCTTCTAAGCTTTCTAGTCTTTGTTCATCGTCTGACATACCTAATGTAGTTACTACAAGTGCTTGAGTTTCTCCTCTAGTAAATAATGCAGATCCATGAGTTCTTGGTAAGACGCCTACTTCACATTTAATTTGCCTAACATCTGCTAAACCTCTTCCATCAATTCTTTTTTTATCTTTTAAAATTGCAGTTCTAACTATATCCTTTTCCAAAGATTTTAGTTGGGCCATTACTTGGTTTTCTGTTAGTGAATCATCTTCAGCAAACATTTCTTTACACTTTAATTCAATTTCAGATATTGCTGTTGACCTTTTCTTTTTATCTATCTCTTTGAATGCGCTTCTTAAACCAGTTTCAAATTTTTTGGAAATTCTCTCCTTAACTTCTGAGTGATCAACTTCTTCCACCTCCCATTTTGGTTTACCAGCTTTTTTTGCTAACTTTTCTATTGACTCAATTATTGGAATAAATTTTTCGTGGCCAAACTTTACAGCGTCTAACATTACTTTTTCGGATAATCCCGATGTTTCAGACTCAACCATTAAAACAGCATCTTTAGTGCCTGCAACTACTAAATCTAATTCTGATTCTTTTAACTCTTCTATTGATGGGTTTAATAGATAATTACCATCTTTATATCCAACTCTACTTGCAGCTATAGGTCCTTGAAATGGTAAACCAGAAATAGCTAATGCAGCAGAAGATGCGATAATCGACAGAATATCAGGCTGATTTTCTCCATCATAAGATAAAACAGTTGGGAGTAATTGAACTTCATTAAGAAAACTTGAAGGAAATAAAGGTCTAATAGGTCTGTCTATTAATCTTGAAATTAAGGTTTCTGCTTCAGTAGGTCTTGCTTCTCTTTTGAAATACCCACCTGGAATTTTACCTGCAGCATAATATTTTTCTTGATAATTAACGGATAATGGAAAGTAATCCTGCCCGTCATTTAATTTTTTTGCACCTACCGCTGTGGCAATCACCACTGTCTCGCCTAAAGACGCAATAATAGCTCCGTCTGCTTGTCTAGCAACTTTTCCTGTCTCTAAAGTTAATTTTTTACCATTAACTTCTAATTCTTCTTTATGTATTTTGAACATTATTTCCTTAAATTTAATTGTTTGATGACTTTTTGGTAGGAGTCAATATTTTTCTTTTTAAGGTAAGTTAAAAGCTTCTTTCTCTTATTTACTGATTTAGTCAAACCCAAAGTAGAATGTTTATCCTTTTTAAATTTTTTAAAGTGTTCAGATAATTTAATGATTTTATCTGTAAGCAAACCTATTTGCACCTCTGTAGAGCCAACATCTTTTTCATGAAGAGCTAGAAATTTAATTGTATCTTTTTTTTTCTTTATCATTTTTATTATTTTCTTTTATAATTTTTTCAATCTTTTCAGCATATTCAAATGAGTTATCTTCTACAAAAATAAGTTTAGGAAGAAACTTAATATCTAGCCTTTTAGATAAGGCTCTTCTAACAAGATGAGAGAACTCCGTCAAGATCCTAACTGTTTCTTTAGTATCAACGCCTCCTAGAGGAATTACGTATACTCTTGCTGTTTTTAAATCTGGTGTCATTCTAACTTCTGTGACTGTAATTAGTTTTGTGTTAATTGAAGGTATTTTAGCTTCATTTCTAATAAATAATTCTCCCAAATTTTGCTTTACTAACTCACCAACTCGTAACTGTCTTTGGCTAAATGGTCTTTGCCTAAATTGACTATTCATCATTTTAAATTGTTCTTTGTATTTTCTCTGACAGATAAGATTCTATGACATCTTTTTCTTTAAAATCTAAAAAATCTTTGACGCTTATACCGCATTCTAGTCCAGTTCCTACCTCTTTTACTTGATTTTTTTCTCTGAAGATTGATAAAATTTCTCCGTTATAAACAACGACTCCATCTCTAATAATTCTAGCTTTAGATTTACTCTTAATTTCACCACTAATAACTTTTGATCCAGCAATTTTTCCAGCTGATGATACTTTGAAAATTTTTTGAATTTCTGCGCTACCTAGAACTGTTTCCTTAATGTCAGGCTCTAAAAGGCCTGATAAAGATTTTTCTACATAGTTAATGGCTTCATAAATAATATTAAAATATTTTATATCAATTTTTTGTTCTTCAGCTAATTTTTTAGCTTCCCTGTTAGGTTTCACATTAAAACCAATTAAAATTGCTTTAGATGCCATTGCCAATGCCACGTCAGTTTCGTTAATCATGCCTATATCAGATAAAATTATTTTTGCTTCTACCTCTTTATGTTCGATTTTATTAATAGCCATCTTTAGAGCCTCACTCGAGCCTTGAACATCAGATTTAATTATAATATTTAATTCATCTTTACTATTTGCGTTTTCAAATAGAGTCGCTTTATCTTTTACTAAAACTTTATTTTTTGCTGAAATATTTTTGTTATATTCAGATAATGCTTTGGCCTCATTTTCATCTTTTGTTACCAAAAATTCTGCTCCTGCGTAAGCTGAACTATTCATTCCCAATATTTCAACTGGCATAGATGGCAAAGCTTCATCTACCATTTTACCCTCAAAGTTTATCATCGCTCTTATTTTTCCCCATGTATTACCACAAATGAAATAGTCTCCACGTTTTAACTTTCCATTACTTATCAATATAGTTGAGACAGGACCTTTTCCTTTATCAATTTTAGACTCGATAACTACTCCTTTAGCTTTATCACTAAAAGAAGCTTTTAAATCTAAAATTTCAGATTGTAGAAGAATACTCTCTTTTAATTTATTTAAATTCATTTTTTTTAATGCTGAAACTTCAACAAATAAGGTATCTCCGCTAAGATCCTCAGCGATTAATTCGTATTGCATCATTTCATTCTTAATTTTAGAAATATTCTTTTCGGGCAAATCACATTTATTAATAGCTACTATAATTGGTACTTTAGCTGCTTTTGCATGTCTTATGGCCTCTACAGTCTGAGGTTTTATACCGTCATCTGCAGCTACAACTAAAACTACAATATCAGTAATCTTTGAACCTCTAGCCCTCATTTCAGTAAAAGCCGCATGGCCTGGTGTATCTATAAATGTAATTAATTTATTATCATTAGTTTTTACTTGATATGCCCCAATATGTTGAGTAATCCCTCCATGTTCACCCGATACAACATTGGTGTCTCTAAGTGAGTCAAGCAAAGAAGTTTTTCCATGATCCACGTGTCCCATTATTGTAACAACAGGTGGCCTGTTTTTCACTTCACCAATAAATTTTTTTTCTGATTTATTTGAGTTTATTGATGGTTTTTCCTCCAAAATAGGTTTGTGTCCAAATTCTTTAACTATGTATTCTGCAGTATCTTTATCAATGTTGTGATTAATCGTAGCTACAACTTTCATGTTAAATAAAAATTTAATTATATCACTAGATTTCTCTGCCATCCGATTTGAAAGTTCTTGTATAGTAATTTGTTCAGGAATTTTTACTTCTCTAATAACCTTTTTAAATTCTTTCTTTTCTTCAACACCACCATCTGGTTTCTTTTTTTCTTTCATTCTCGCACGCTTAACAGATGCTAAACTTCTTTGTTTTATTTCTATTTCTTCAACATTTAATGCTCTTGAGACTGTTAGTTTAAAATCTCGTTTGTCAACCGGACCCTTTAGTTTTAATTTACTTTTGCCTGCAGGTTTATTGTCCTTTTTAATGAAATCTTTAGTAGCTTGTTGTTCTACAAATTTTCTTACAAAATTTTTTTTCTTTGTATCTTTGTCTAAAATAATGTTAGGAGCTACTCCTGATTTTTTAAACTGCTTATTAGGTCTGTATGGTTTTTTTTTGTCTACTAAAAAAGATTTTTTGCTACCTGTTGATATTGATGAAGTATCTATTTTTTTTCTAAAATTTGATGAAATTGTAAGTGTTTTTTTTTTAATTTTATCCATAACATTACTTGTAAGCTATTTCTCTTGCTGCCATGATTAAATCATCAGCTTCTTTTCTTGAAAGTGAAAATTCTTCTAAATATCCATCTATTCTGATTTTTTTTCCTTTTATCTCGTCATATCCGCCTATCAATTCATCTGAAGATAGGTCTGCAAAATCACTCAATTTCTTGATATTTTTTTGACCAAGTATAACAAGCATTCCCTGAGTAATTCCTTTGAGGTTAACGAGTTTTTCCTCAACGCCAAGCTCCTTTAATTTTTCTGCTACCGCTTCTTTTTCTTTTATTAGAGTTTCTTTTGATCTATTAATTAATTCCTTGGCCGTATCTTCATCTATTGCTTCAATTTTAGAAATATCTTCTGGGTTGGATTGAGCAATTTCATCTATTGATACAAAACCTTCTGATACTAACAGCTGTCCCAAAGTTTCATCTACTTCTAGATTTTTAATTAATGTTTCGGTTCTCTCTTTAAATTCAGATTGTCTTCTTTCTGAATCCTCTTTGTCCGTAAGTATATCTATTTCATAATTAGTTAGCTTAGAAGCTAATCTTACGTTTTGACCTCTTCTTCCAATTGCTTTACTCAAATTTTCTTCGGTCAAAATAATATCTATTCTTTTGTTGTCTTGATCAATAAGAACTCTTTGAATTTCAGCAGGAGATAAAGACTCGGAGATTAAAGTTGGCAAATCCTCAGTCCATTTAATAATATCTATTTTTTCACCTTGCAATTCATTAACAATGGTTTGAACTCTGCTCCCTCTCATTCCAACACAAGCTCCTACCGGATCAATTGATGAGTCTTGAGAATGAACACAAATTTTTGCTCTACTACCTGGATCTCTAGCTACAGACTTGATTTCAATTGTTCCTTCATATATTTCGGGTACTTCTTGAAAAAATAATTTAGCTAAAAATTGTGGGTGAGCTCTGGAAAGAAATATCTGATGACCTTTAAGTTCTTTTCTTACCTCATAACAATATGCTTTTACCCTATCTCCTGTTTTCAATATTTCTCGTGGTATAAGCTCATCTTTTTTTATTACACCCTCGGCTTTGCCCAAATCTACAATTACATTACCGTATTCCAATCTTTTAATAATGCCACTTAAAATTTGCTCCTGTTTATCTATAAAGTCTTCATACTGTCTATTTTTTTCAGCTTCTCTAACTCTGCTGCTAATGACTTGCTTTGCACTTTGAGCAGCTATACGTCCAAAATCTATTTGGGGCAATTCTTCAAATATTCTTTCTCCAACTTTTAAATTTTTGTTTTCAGGGGTATTTTTTTTTGCATCATCCAATGAAATTTCTCTAGCAGAATCTTCAACTTTTTCTACTATTTCTAAAACTTTCTGAATCTTTATTTCTCCACTTTCTCTATCAATAACTACCTCTATATTATTATCATTTCCAAACTTAGTTAATGCAGCTTTTTGAATAGCACTTTCCATTGATCCAATTACAAGTTCTTTGTCTATGGATTTCTCATTTGCTACAGCTTCAACTATTCTTAAAAGTTCTAGTTTATCTAATCCCTTGTTAAGCATTATATGTCTCCTAAAAAAAAATGGGCAAAAGCCCATTTTGAAAGTTTAATTATTTATGTTTATTTAGAAGAATTTTTGAGTTTTTTCAAGATTACAATTTAAATAAATCACTTTTATCGGTCTTTTCCCAAGTAAATTCACCTTTATTTGTGTGGTTTCTTCCAAAGTGTCCGTAAGCCGATGTGACTTCGTATATTGGCTTGTTTAGTTTTAACATCTCTCTAATGCCTCTTGGTGAAAGGTTAAAATTATCTTCAATTATTTTTTTTACTTTATCAACTTTTTTTTCATCGCCATTTGCTAGTTTGATAAAAATAGATAAAGGTTTTGATACTCCAATAGCATAAGCAAGTTGAATTAGACATTTTTTGGAAACACCCCCTGCAACAATATTTTTAGCCAAATATCTCGATACATAGGCTGCTGATCTATCTACTTTTGTTGGATCTTTTCCTGAAAATGCTCCCCCACCATGTGGTGCAGCACCACCATATGTATCAACAATAATTTTTCTACCTGTAAGGCCAGTGTCGCCGTCAGGTCCTCCAATAATAAATTGGCCTGTAGGATTTATATAAATTTCTTTAGGATCGAGTTCTTTTAAAAAATTTTCTGGTATTGATTTCTTAATATATGGGATAATAGCTTCTCTCACTTTTTCCTGATTTAAATCTTTAGAATGTTGTGTTGATACAACTATTGATGTTACTTTAATTGGTCTTTCATTTTCATATAACATTGTTACTTGGCTTTTTGAGTCAGGTTCAATACCTTCAAGAATTCCTTTTTTTCTATCCTCCGCCATCAATCTTAATATCTTATGGGAATAGTGTATTGGTGCTGGCATAAGTTCCTTTGTTTCATCGCAGGCATATCCAAACATTATGCCTTGATCTCCGGCTCCTTCATCTTTGTTGTCTTTAGAATCAACGCCCATTGCAATATCTTTGGATTGTTCGTGAAGAAATGTTTCAATATTAGCAGTTTTCCAACTAAATCCGTCTTGATCGTAGCCAATATCTTTAATGCAATCTCTAACTTTAGAGATTAATTCTTCTTTTTCAATTTTTGGACCTCTTGTTTCTCCAGCTAAAACAACTTTATTTGTTGTTGTAAGCGTTTCACAGGCTACTCTTGAAACTGGATCTTTAGATAAATAAGAGTCTACAACCATATCAGAAATACGATCACATACCTTATCGGGATGACCTTCAGAAACAGATTCGCTTGTAAATAAATATTTATTGTTAGACATTTTTTTTTTTTAAAATAAAAAAGATAAAAAGATATGTAATTAAAAGACTAAAAAATATCAAATCATTTTTAATTTTTTTTGATTTTATCAACGGTATTTCTAATTCAATATTTCCAGCTTCATTTCGGTCTAGTTGTTTGATAATATTACCTTTATTGTCAATAATGGCACTAATTCCTTTGTTAGCTGATCTTATTAAAAAAGTATTATTTTCTATTGCTCTAAAAATTGACTTTGAGAAATGTTGGTTAGGTCCAATTGTGTCACCAAACCATCCATCTTCTGATATATTAACAATTAAATTTGTTTCTGTTTTTGATTTTTGGATAAGGTCTGTAAAAATTATTTCATAGCAGATTAATGGTAATATATTAAAATTATCAATTACAATATTTTTATTTGTTTTGCCTTTTAAAAATGAACCATGTCCCTCAGTAATTTTTTTAAGGCCAAAATTATTTAAAAAATTTTCAAATGGTAAGAATTCACCAAACGGAACAAGTTTTCTTTTGTTATAATTATCAACAATTTCTAAATTATTGTCTAAAACCATCATACTGTTAAAATACTGTCCTGAATTAGAATCTAACCTATTTGAACCAAGAATAATGAAGTGGTTTTTTGAAAAACTTTTTTTGATAAGTTCTTTAAAAATTAAGATTTCGTTGTAACTGTAACCGCTAAACACACCTTCAGGCCAAACAAATAATGTGGATTTTTCTTTATTTGGCTCACTATATCTAATAATTTTTTTCAACCTTTCTCTAATTTCATTTTCATTTAAACCATATCGTAATTCAAAATTTGGTGAAATCACTTTTATCAATTTTTTATTCTCTACTGTTTCTAGAAATTGTTCATTTTTATTTAAAGTGTAGTCTCCATAGATATACAAACTTAAAATAAATAATACTGAAAAGAATAATGTAAATATTTTCTTTATATTGCTAATTTTAAAAAAAAAAATTATTGGCAAAGTAAATAACGTCACAACTATTAAATTGTAAGCATAGAATCCTATATGATTTAAAATTTGTACGATTTCTATTATCCCAGATGTACTGTAAGACCACAGATTCCAAGGAAAGCCCGTTAATAGTTTTGCCCTCAAATAATCTGAAAAAGCTAGAGTGCCTGAAAAAATAATTAATGATGAAAAATTTAAACGCAGATTTTGGCCAATCAGTAAAGTCGGAATGGCTATAAACAAACTTAAAAACAATGGAATACAAATTAATCCAAAAGGAATTAAGATCTTAAAATTTTCATCGAATGTTAATGAATTAACAATCCAAGAGATACCACTTAAATAAAAACCGAACCCAAAAGATAAACCAAATAAAAATAAATTTATTCTTAATGGCTTTTTTCTGTAAATAGACTGAGATTTTTTAGAAATATGAACAATAATGAAAAAAAATAAGGGAATTATAATGAAATTAATGATTGTTAAATTAAAAGGCTGAAAAGATAAAACAGTTAAAGAACCAATTAAAAATGGGAAAATAAATAAAATAAAGTAGCGTTTTTCAAATAACTTCTTAATCATTAATAAAACTAGAATACTTTTTTTCAATTTTTTTCATCACTAAATAATCTTTTTCTTTTTTATGATCATATCCAAATAAATGAACAAGGCCATGTATCCACAAATTATTGAATTCGATTTTAAAATTCCTCAATTTTTTTTTATCTTTAATTTCATTAAAATTAATAATTATATCTCCAAGATAAATTTCTTTTTCTTCGATAAGTCTTTTGTGTAATTCTTTTTTTGTGTAAAAAGGAAAAGAGAGAACATTTGTTGATTTATTTTTTTTTCTAAATTTCCAATTTAAAATCTTAATTCCTCTTTCTCCTGACAATAACAGTGTAAAATAAATTTTTTTTTTATTTAATTTTTTATTTTTATTATTAATTTTATCAATCTGCCTTTTAATATAATTATTTGGATTTTTGATATATCTATACCAGCTTACGTTTTTTATTATTACATTAGCTTTTATCATCAGTGCTTTTTTTTTGATAAGCTCTAATAATTTTTGAAACTAAAGGATGTCTTACAACATCATTATGATCAAATTCGATAATTTTTATTTCTTTCAAATTTTTAAGAATTTCTTTTGATTTAATTAAACCAGAGTGGGATTTATTCAACAAATCTATTTGGCTAGGATCACCATTGACAACTAGTTTTGAATTTTCTCCTATACGTGTCAAAAACATTTTTATTTGAGTTTCTGTAGCATTTTGAGCTTCGTCTAGAATTGCAAAACAATTTTTCAATGTTCTTCCTCTCATAAATGCTAGTGGTGCGATCTCAATTTCACCATCCTCAATTTTTTTATCTATTTTATCTGCACCAAAAAGTTCGTATAAAGCATCATAGAGGGGTCTTAGATATGGATCGACTTTTTCTTTCATATCGCCCGGTAAAAATCCAAGCTTTTCTCCTGCTTCGACTGCAGGTCTAGATAATATAACTCTATCAATTTTCTTTTCCATTAATAAAGTCACGCCCACTGAGACTGCTAAAAAACTTTTTCCTGTGCCAGCTGGTCCTAATGACATTACAATATCATTTTCCTTTAAAGCTTTTATATAATCAGATTGTTTTTCTGATCTAGCTATAACTGATTTTCTAGGTGTTTTAATTAACTGTTTAAAAGATTTAACATTAGACTTTTCTATTTCTATATTTTTTTTCACTGACAAAAGTATATCTTCTTTTTCTAAGATATTTGTCAAAATATATTTATTAATTAAAAATTTAATTGCTTCACAAAAAGTGTTAATTTTTTCTTTATTGCCCTTACATGTAATTGAATTTCCCCTAAAATATACATCTGTCTCAGTTAATTTTGAAAGATGTTTTAGATTTTGATCAAACTGACCTACAATCGACATTAACATCTCGTTGTCATTAATTGAGATATTGACTGTCTGATTATCAATTTTCTTTATGATTAGTTTTTGTTCTAATTTGCTAATTTCTGACATTTATAATTTATGCTGCATAATTATTTTGACTCAAAAAAGAATCGATTTCACCATATAGTGTATTATGATTCCCACTTATAATTTTAACCTTTTTTATTTTCCCAACTAAACTTTCTTTACTTTTTACTATCACTGAATTTAGATATTCATCCCTACCAAAATACTTATTTCCATCTTTGGTTTTGTTTTCAAATAAAACATTAGATATGTTGCCAATCAAACTTTCTCTATATTTTATTTTAATTTCTTCAGCAATACTTTGAAAAATGATTAATCTTTTTATTGCTTCAGATTTATTAATTTTTTCTAATTCAAATGCAGGTGTACCTGGTCTTGCACTAAAAATAAATGAATAAGAATTTATATATTTCACTTTTTTTATTAACTGTTCAGTTTGCTTAAAATCCTCCAAAGTTTCTCCGGGATATCCAATTATGAAATCACTTGAAAATTTTATACTGGAATTAATTTTATTTAATCTCTCAATTATCCTTAAATATTCTTCAATTGTATGTTTTCTATTCATTGCCTCCAAGATTTTATTTGATCCGCTTTGAACTGGTAAATGAATTAATGGCATTAACTTTTCACAATCTTTGTGGGCATCAATTAAATCTTGTGTAAAATCTTTTGGATGAGAAGTTGTATATCTAATTCTTTTTAAATCATTTATTTTTGAGATTTCAAATATCAAATCCGAAAGTTTTTTACCTTCAAAATTGTAAGCATTTACATTTTGACCTAAAAGAGTGATTTCTTTTGAACCATTATCAACTAATTGATTTGCCTCTTCTATTATTTCTTTTATTGATCTTGAATACTCTGCTCCCCTTGTGTAAGGCACAACACAAAACTTGCAAAACTTATTGCAGCCTTCCTGTATTGTTAAAAAAGATGAAATTTTATTGCACGAATTTTTTAAAGAATTTAAAGTATCAAATTTTTCAATTACATCAAATTCAGTGAAATTAATTGTTTTTTGTTTTTTTTCTATATCTAATATAATTTTATTTATTAAGTGAAATGATTGTGGTCCAATAACAGCATCGATATATTTTTCCTTTTTTAATAAAATGTCCCCTTCTGCTTGCGCCACACAACCAGTTACTAATACAATAGGCTTTATTTTTTTTCTGAATTTTTTTTTTATTCTACCTATATCGTGATAAACTTTATCCGTTGCTTTTTCTCTGATATGGCATGTATTTAAAACATAACAATTAGCTTCATCTAAATTTTCTGTTTTAAGATAATCTATTTTTTTTGTTAAATCAAAAATACGATTGCTATCGTATTCGTTCATTTGACATCCAAAAGTTTTAATGAATATTTTTTTTAGCAATTTATTTTTTTATTTTAGAACCATAAAGTTCAAGTTTATGATCTACAAGATTATAGCCTAATTTTTTTGCAATTTTTTCTTGAAGTTCTTCGATGTCTTTATCAACGAACTCGATAATTTCACCACTATTTATATCTATTAAATGATTATGGTCGTCATTGATTTCATATCTAGCTTTACCGGCTTTAAAATCATGCTTAACTAAGATTCCAGCTTCTTCAAAGAGTTTAACTGTTCTATAAACTGTAGCTATACTTATCTTATTATCTATTGCAGTAACTCTTTTGTGTAACTCATCCACATCAGGATGATCTCTTGAGCCATAAACTTCTTTGGACTCCGAAATTACCCTAGCAATAGTTTTTCTTTGATCTGTGAGTCTGACACCTTTTTTTAAGCATTTTTCTTCTATCGCATTCATTTGAAGCAATTTAACTTAAATATATTGGTTTAATCAATTTATTTTGTATTAACTTCTCACTTATCAAAAGTTCAATATTTGCAAGGTCAAATTGCTTTAAATCAGAGTTTTTAAATCCATATAAATTAATTTTTTTTGCTATCTTCATCCCTTTTGCAACTGATATAGACGTTCTAATTGCAGAAAAACTTCCTGGACCTACATTAATAATAATGGAAAATTTATTATCAATATTTACTTTGTATTTTTTTACTAGATTTAATATGTTTGAAACTAGTTGATCATTTTTATTAACTTTATAGTCTAATTTATGAATGTAAAAATTTTCATTTATACGCAAACCAATTTTGTCATCTTTCCCAATGCAATTTAAAATTATAAAATCTTTAATCATAAGTTTATCTATAACTTTTTTAACTTTTCAAAGCTATTTATATTCAAGTGATTCAACTGAGGATATAGAGGATTATGGAATAATTTCTTTGATGTATCACAGGTTTGAAGAAAATAAATATCCATCCACAAATATTAGAATTAAAGATTTTTTAGAACATATTAAAATAATTGAAGAAAATAATATAAATTTTATCAATCCAAAGAATTTTGAAAATGAACTAAAGAAGAATAAAACTCAAAGGAAAATACTTTTAACTATTGATGATGGATTTTCATCCTTTTACGAAAATGCTTGGCCTATATTAAAAAGAAAAAAAATACCTTTTATATTATTTGTAAGTACAAGAGAAGTTGGTGCTTTTAATTATATGACATGGAACCAGATTAGAGAAATTAGCAAAGAAAATTTTGTAGAGATAGGAAATCATAGTCACACACACGAATATTTAGTTGAAGAGAAAAATGAACTTATACAAAATGATATTGAAAAATCTATATCAATTTTTAAAAAAGAACTTGGTAGAAATTCTGATTTTTTTTCTTACCCTTTTGGAGAGTATAGTATTGAATTTAAAAAAATAATTAAATCTTTAAATTTTAAATATGCTTTAGGACAACACTCTGGTGTTATTGATGAAACCAAAGACTTCTATGAGTTTCCAAGGTTTCCTATTAATGAAAAGTACGGTGAGATTACAAGATTTAAATCCTTAATGAAAACACTTCCTTTTAAATATAAAAAAATTCTACCTGAAGAAAAATATCTTTTACAAAATCAAAATCCTCCTGATGTTAAAATTGAATTTTATGACGGTATAAAAAATTTAAAATCATTAAATTGTTTTTCAAATGAAAACGATAAATGGAGACAATCAAAAATAAATTTCTTAAATGATACTACTTTAGAAATTAATATTAATGAAAAATTTATTGGAGAACGAGGAAGAATAAATTGTTCACTTAGGGATCCTAGTGGTTTTTGGAGATGGCTTGGAATTCAGTTTGTGGTTAGCGATAAATAATTAAGAGCTTAACTCTATTTGTTTTACAGACCCAACTAATTTTACAGGCTCAAAGTCAGTTAATCTATTTTGAGTGATAATTTGATTTAAAATTTTTGTGTATTCAGATCCTGTTTGGGCATAATTTTTCAGTGTTTCTGTTAATTCTAAACCTTTAATCTCTTTATTTTTTTCTCTTAACTGTAATCTTTTTTCGCGGAAATTTTTATAACCTTTATGAGTATTAAGATTATTTTTATAAGCTTTTACTGAAGCTCTTAGTATTGGAAATTTAAGAATTTTATGATTTTTATTGCTGTCTCTATCTAACGGAGCAATTCCTTGCCCGCTCCAAGTCCATTGTCCGTAAATGGCATTACCCTCTAGTGCAAATCTAGAGGTTCCCCATCCGCTCTCTTTTGCTGCTTGCGCTAAAGCTATCGAAGTTGGAATTATATCCATTCTTACCATTAATTCCTTTAAATCTCCTTTTTTAACTTTGTACTCTAAAAGCTTTTGCCTTAACCATTGTTTTTCTAAATCAGTGGTAAACTTTTTCTTAGATAGAAGTTTTAATTTTTCCCTATCTTCTAATATTCTCTCATTCTCCGCAACAACTAGAGGCAACACAATTTGTATAAATGTTTCTTTTTTTAATTTTGAACTTTGAATAGTCTCAAGGTCTCTAGGAAATTGTGTAAAATAAATTGGTTTAACAAGTTTTTGTACCCTTACATTACTTAAAGTGTAATCAACGTCTTTAAAAAGATTTAAAACTGTCTCAGTTTTTAAATTTAGGTTTGGAAGAACTACTTCGTTTACATCTTTTCTTTTAACTTTTAATTCAGGTTTTTTAACTTCTTTTTTAATTTCTGGTTTTTTTACCTCTGGTTTTTTTACCTCTGGTTTTTTAACTTCTTTTTGAATTTCTGGTTTTTTTGCCTCTGGTTTTTTAACTTCTTTTTTAATTACTGCTTTTTTTATCGATTCACCGTCTCCAAAGTAATTAACAGCGCTTATTGTTATAGATGTAGCAAAAACGATTACAAAGAATCCTATAATTACATTTCTTGCTTTTTTTGGATCTATTTGCTGATTGTAAATTGCGTTGAATAAATTTGTAAATAAATCTCCGAAAAAGGCGTAAACAACTTTACCTAATTCTGGAATAATGTTTAAAAAATTTAATCCAATTTTTCCTATTCCATTCCATGCACTTTGTAGTGATCTATTAATATTTCTTTTAGTATCATGTTTTAAATTCTCAGCTTTTCTTATAATTCTATTTTTTGCTTTTATTCTATCTTCTTTAAACTCAATCAAATTTGATTTTGCTTTTGAAATTGGTTTTATAAAAGTATCTTTAAAAAAATTAGACTTATAATCTTTTGGAATAATTATTTTGTTTTTTTTTAAAATTAGTTCAAGTTGTCCAGTAGTTAAGTTTTTTCTACTCTTCACATATTCTTTAATTTCTTTTACATCGTAAATATAGGCAAGTTCGATAAGTTTATCTCTGTAACTTAGTTTTTTTTTCATACTAGATAGCCTCTACGGAGTTAACCTCTTTAACATAATGCTTAAGTAAATTTTGAACTCCTTGTTTAAGTGTCATCAATGAACTTGGACAACCTGAGCAACTCCCTTGAAGTTCAACTTTAACAACACCATTTTCAAATGACTTAAATTTGATATCTCCACCATCTCTTGCCACGGCTGGTCTAATTTTTGTATCTAAAACTTCTAAAATCTTATTAACAGTTTCATCATTGTTGTTAACATTACTATCTATACTTTTATCTTTTAAAATTGGTTGCTTGTTTTTTTCAAAATAGTCATTTAGATGTGAAATTACCATAGGTTTTAATTTTTCCCATGAAGCTTCTTTAGTTTTTTTTACAGATAAAAAGTTTTTTGAAAGTAATACTAATTCTATACCACCAAAGTTTAATAATTCTTTAATAAATGGATTTGTTATTTCATTTTTTTTACTCTCATGAAATTCCTCGGTTCCTGCAGCTGAAATTACGTTTTCAGATAAGAATTTAAGTGAGTCAGGGTTTGGAGTAGCTTCTGTTTGTATCATCTAGGTCTTATATTATATCAAGCCAACTTTTTCACGTATATTCTTAAGGTTTTCCTCAGCAATAATATTAGCTTTTTCACTACCTTTTTTTAAAATTTTTTTCAAATGTGACCTATCGTTAAGTAGTTTTTTAATTTCTTTACTTACTGGAGCTATCTCTTCAGTTATTACCTCAGTTAATTTTTTTTTTAAAAATGAATATTCTTTTCCACTCATTTCAGAAACAGTTTTTTTCAAATCAGTTTTTGATAATTCCGCGTAAATGGTTAATAAATTTAATGCCTCTGGTTTTTTTTCTAAAAGTTTTATGTTATCAGGGATAGGTTCTGAGTCTGATTTTGCTTTTTTAATTTTCTTGTTAATTTCATCAGCGCTATCTTTTAAATTTATCCTTGAATAGTCAGACTCTTCAGATTTGCTCATTTTTTTAGTTCCATCTCTTAAACTCATTACTCTAGAAATACTTTTTGAAATTAAAGGCTCTGGTAATGGAAAAAAATCTTTACAATTAAAATCATTATTAAATTTTTGAGCAATATCTCTTGAGAGTTCTAAGTGCTGTTTTTGATCATCCCCAACAGGAACATGAGTTGCTTTATAAAGAAGAATATCAGCTGCCATCAGGTTTGGATAAATGTATAAACCTACACTAGCTTTCTCTCTATCTGATCCCGCTTTATCTTTAAATTGTGTCATTCTATTTAACCAACCAATTTTTGAAACACAATTAAGTATCCAAGCTAATTCTGCATGCCCTGATACTGAAGATTGATTAAATATTATACTTTTGTCGGGATTAAGACCGGCTGCTAAAAAACTTGCTGTCGTTTCTAAAACATTATCATGAAGTTCATTTGGTTTTTGAAAAACAGTAATAGCATGAAGATCCACTACACAATAAATACAATCCATTTCATTCTGTAATGATACAAAATTTCTCAATGCGCCAAGATAATTACCTAAATGCAAATTTCCAGTTGGCTGAACACCTGAAAATGCTAATTTTTTTTTACTCATTAATTAGTTTTATATTTTTTAAAATTCAAAATTCCCAAACAGTAACAAGATAGCAAATAAATAAAACCAACAAAACTTATTATTGATATTAAATAAACTGCCTTATAGTTATTCATATAGTTCAAACTATTAGAAAAAGCTTTTAAAGTAAAAATAAGTATAAATGACATTACTAAGGTTGAAATCATTATTTTGCATGAGTTTTTTATTAGCTCTATTTTCATAAGTAAGTAATTTTTTTGCTCTAGTAAATATAGATAAGCAAAAACGCCTAGCCATGTAGATATACTAGTTGCAATAGGAATTATTAAAAAACCTACCCTTGAAAAAAGAGATACACTTATTAGAACATTTATTACAACAATAAATAAAGAAATATAAAAAGGTGTTTTTGTATTATCTCTTGCGAAAAAGAAGTTAGACAAAACTTTAATAAGTGCAAACGCTGGTACACCATAACCAAAATATTTTAGTGCAGCTGCTGTCATCAGTGTATCACCTTTAGAAAATGAACCATATCCGAATAGACCACTTATTATCTCCTCCGAAGCTATAACTAAACCGAAACTTGCAGGTATTGAAAATAACAACGAAAGTTCAAATGAATTATTTTGAATCTTAGAAACTTTATTAATATTATTTGACTTAAAAGCTTTTGATAGTACAGGTAATGAAACTGTACCAACAGCTATACCGGCGATAGCTAGATTAATCTGATAAACTCGATCTGCATAATATAAATAAGACACAGCACCAGCCTGGAAAGAAGCAATAATTGTTCCAATCAAAATATTAATTTGAGTTACACCTGATGACAATATACTTGGTAATAGTTTTTTAAAAAATAATTTTACTTTTTTTGTAATTTTAACATTTAATGAAAAATTAGGTTTATAATATTTTAATGAAACATAACTCAGAAAAATTAATTGTAATATTCCTGCAAAAGTTACTCCATACGATAGTTGTTTTGCATAATCTAAATTAAAGTAAAACGAAATGATAAGGCTGCTAATTAAAACTATATTCAAAATTATAGGTGCAGCAGCTGCAGCTGCAAACTTATTGTTGGTATTTAGAATACCGGAAAAAAAAGATGATAAGCTTACAAAAAGTAAAAATGGAAATGTAATTCTTGTTAATTCTACTGCTATTTCAAACTTTAACCCACTATTAACAAAACCTGGAGCAATTATATAGACTAGATATGGGGTAAAAATTTCAACTATTGTAACTAAAAATAATAAAATTAATATTAAAATACTAAATACATCGTCTGCAAATTTTTTTCCTTGTTGTTTGCTTGATAATTTTGCTGATGCATAGCTTGGAATAAATGCTGCATTAAATGTTCCCTCTGCGAATAATCTTCTGAAAGTATTTGGAAGCCTAAAAGCGACAAAAAAAGCATCGGCAAAAACTGAAGCTCCTAAAAAAATTGCAATCAAAATATCCCTTAGGTATCCTAAAATCCTACTGATAAGAGTAAAAAAACTAAATAATGTCGCTGAAGAAAATAAGTTCATAAATTATCTCAATTAAGCCATAAATTTTTAGTGAATTATCATTTTTTATATTACATACTCATTTAATTAAATGCCAAAAAAAACAGAGATTGATCATTACACGGATAAAGAAGCTCTTGATTTTCATATAAAAGGAAAGTCAGGCAAAATTGAGATTGGATCATCTAAACCTTTAACAACTAAAAGAGATTTATCATTAGCTTATTCACCTGGAGTTGCTGCTCCTGTCAAAGAAATCGCAAATAACCCTGATCTTGCATACGATTATACAAGTAAAGGTAATCTTGTAGCAGTTATCAGTAACGGAAGTGCAATTTTAGGATTAGGAAACTTAGGTTCACTTGCATCTAAACCAGTAATGGAAGGTAAGTCAGTTTTGTTCAAACGTTTTGCCGATATAGACTCAATTGATATTGAAATTGATAACAAAGATACAAATTCAATTATTGAGACAATAAAAAATATTAGCGGAACATTTGGTGGCATTAATCTTGAAGATATAGCTGCGCCAGATTGTTTTATTATCGAACAAAAATTAAAAGAAACTTTAGATATTCCAGTTTTTCATGACGATCAGCACGGAACTGCTATCATAACTACAGCAGCTCTAATAAACGCATTAGACATTTCAAAGAAAAAAATTTCAGAAGTAAAAATAGTCGTTAACGGAGCAGGAGCATCTGCCCAAGCTTGCGCAAATCTTTTTAAAAGTTCTGGTGTAAAAAGCGATAACATTATCATGTGTGATAGCAAAGGTGTGATTTACAAAGGAAGAAAAAATATTGACCAATTCAAATCAGCACATGCTATTGAAACAAAATTTAGATCTTTAAGTGATGCTATGAAGAATGCAGATGTTTTTCTAGGTTTGTCAGCAAAAGATGTTGTTTCCAAAGATATGGTTAAATCAATGGCAAAAAATCCGATTATTTTTGCATGTGCAAATCCGGATCCAGAAATAAAACCAGAATTAATTGAAGAAGTGAGAGACGATGCAATCATAGCAACAGGACGATCTGATTATCCAAATCAGGTAAATAATCTAATTGGTTTTCCTTATATTTTTAGAGGTGCATTAGATGTTAGGGCTAAAGCAATTAATGAGGAAATGAAGGTTGCTGCAGCAAATGCTATAGCTTTGCTAGCAAGGGAAAATGTGCCAGATGAAGTAGTAGCAGCTTATGGCGGTGATAGACCAAGATATGGAAAAAATTACATAATCCCCTCAACTTTTGATCCAAGATTAATAAGTGTAATACCTGCCGCTATAGCAGAAGCAGCAATGAAAAGTGGAGCAGCAAGAAAAAAAATTGATGATCTTCAATTGTATAAGGATCAGCTAACTAATCGGTTAGATCCCTCAATGTCAATTATGCAGGGTATAAATGCAAAAATTAGAAAAAATCAGAAAAGAGTTATTTTTGCAGAGGGAGAGGATGAAAATATGCTTAAGGCAGCAATTGAATTTGGAAAAAATAAACTTGGAGTACCAATACTTATCGGTGCTAAAAATAGAGTTAAAGAGCAACTAAAAAAAATTGGTTTAGATGAAAATTATAAAATCGAGATTGTTAATTCCACTGACAAAGAAAAAAGAGAGAAATACGTTAAACATCTTTATGAAAAACTTCAAAGAGAAGGCCAGTTAGAAAGAGATGTAGATCGCCTCGTAAGAAACGATAGAATTGCTTGGGGATCTTCAATGATTGCCTGTAAGGATGCTGATGCAATGGTCACTGGAAATATAAGACATTACGCTGCCTCAATAGAAAAATTGAAAAAAGTTGTAGACGCAAGAAAAAACGAAGAAATTTTTGGTATGACGATGATTGTTTCTAGAGGAAAAACAATTCTAGTGGCAGACACAAACGTAACAGAGTTACCATCTGCCGAGCGATTGGTAAATATTTCTAAATCATGTGTGCGTATCGCACGTTTGTTTGGTTTTGAACCTAAAGTTGCTTTCTTATCTCACTCAACGTTTGGAAAACCTATTTCTAGAAATACTAGGCACGTAAGAGAAGCAATTGAAAAATTGAAAAAAGAAAAAGTTGACTTTGATTTTGATGGAGAGATGCAGCCTGATGTAGCTTTAAATCCAATTTACAAGGAAATTTACCCATTTTCAAAAATTGTAGGTAACGCAAATATCTTAATCATGCCTGCACTCCACAGTGCAGCAATTTCAACTAAATTAATGAAAGTTTTTGGTGGAGGAAAAACTATAGGTCCATTATTAATTGGGTTGGGCCAACCCATTGAAGTTGCTCCTCTTAGAGCTTCAACATCGGAAATTTTAAATTTAGCGTCAATTGCAGCTTATTCCTCTGATGTTATTGATTATTCAAATTAAAATTTAGTTCTACTTAATTCAGTTGCAAGATATATTGATGGGATAACTTCTTTTACATCATAAATTTTATTTGCTTCATTAATTACTTCTTTTTTTTCTTCCTCATCCATCGCAATACCAAAAATATAAATATTTTTATTTACTGTTTCCAAAGTATAATTTCTCGCCTTGGTTTTTTTATTTAAAATTAATGCGGTTCTTAATTGACTTGTAATTAAAATATCTTTTGCAGTACTTTTAAAATTACTTTGACCTTTAATTGTAATTGCATTTTTTACTGACCTCACTCCTTTAGTTTCCCAAGCCATTTTAGTTATCTTTATTTTCTCCTCAGGTTCATCAACTTTTCCGGATAGAAATATTTGCCCGTCTAAAACCTCTGACTGTATAGATAAAAAATACTTTTTATCTGCAAGAGCTAATCTTGCTGAGAGATTTTTTTGCATAATTGTATCATCTATCTGCATTCCTATAGTTCTTGGGTCAAAGGTTATATTAACTCCTGTTCCAAACTGAACTGGTGTTGTGCAAGCAAATATTAAGATGAGTAAAATTAAATTAATTTTTTTCATTTTTAATTTTTAGGCATAAATTATAAGCTTTTTTTTTATTTATTTTTTCTGTTTCTAAAATTAATTCAACAGTATCTTTCAAACTGTATTTTTTTAAATATTTTTTTGCTTTATTAACAATTTTTTCTTCATTAAATTTTTTTGTATTACTGTCATGATTTGAAATTATAATAGTAAGTTCACCTTTTAAAGAATTATTCATCATCTTTAGTTTATCAACATCCTCTCTATAAAATTCTTCATGTACTTTTGTAATTTCTTTAGCGATCATTATTTTTCTTCCAGAAAAAAATTTTTTAAAACTATTGATATAAAAATTTATTTTTTTTGAAGGAATAAAAAATACTTGTGTGAAGTTGACACTTGAAAGTGTATCAAGTGCTTTTTCTAACTCATTAATGGTTTTTGGCAAAAAACCATAAAATAAAAACTGGTCTTTAAAGCCAGATACACTCATCGCAGCTGTTATTGATGATACTCCGGGAATTGGTGTAACTTTTATGCTGTTTATCAAACATTCATTTACTAATAAACGACCTGGATCCGATAGCAAGGGAGTTCCGGCATCAGAAATAAGAGACAAAATTTTGCCGTCATTAAAATATTTAATTATAGATGTTGTTTGTTTTTTCTCATTAAACTTATGATAAGAAACCAATTTTTTTTTAATTTTATAATGATTTAGTAATTTTATAGATTGTCTAGTATCTTCACAGAGAATTATGTCTGATTTTTTTAAAACTTCCAACGCTCTTAATGTGATATCTTCTAGATTTCCAATAGGTGTTGAAACAATATATAAGTTTTTAGAGGTAACCTGCATAATGAAAAAAAAAATTTTTGCTACTTTTTTTTTAATAGTAATTAATTTTAACTTATATGCTGATGAAAACAATAAATCTATTAGAATAGGATTGTTAGCGCCTTTAACCGGCACATATAGTGAGCTTGGTAATTCTTTGCTTTATTCTCTGCAACTGGCTCTTGAAGAAATAAATGATGAGAATGTAATAATAATTCCAAGAGACTCTGGATTTAATGAAAAAGAAAAACTTAATAAAGCTATTAATGAAATTAAATCAAATAATGTTAAAGTTGTAATTGGACCAATTACTAACGAAGAGTTCGAAATAGCGGAAAAGCATAATGATCTAATATTTATTTCACCATCTAATATTAATTCAAAATTTTCTGACAATATAATAAGTATTGGTATTAGTTTGGAGTCCCAATTATTAGCCTTACTAAATTTTATTAAGAAACAAAAGAAAAGTAAAACAGTTATAATGTATCCTAAGAATCAATTTTTAGATTTGATTGAAAAAGAACTAAAAAATTTAAATAGCGAAAATATTAGAACATTTATTTATAGCCCGAATCCAGAAATACTTACAGGCGAAATTGAATTACTAACTCAATACGCTCAAAGAAAAAGAAATTTAGAATTAAGAAAAAAAATGTTCGAAGACAAAGAAGATGATCAGTCAGTAAAGGAATTAGAACGATTAGAGCAATTATACACTCTAGGTGACGTAAATTTCGACTCTGTCATAATAATTGATTTTGGGAATAATCTTAAAAGTGTTTTAACTTCATTAGTTTACACAGACGTAAACCAAAAAAATGTACTATTTACGACTGTTAACCAATGGTTTGATGAGAGTATATTTTATGAAAATACTATTAAAGATCTATATTACCCTTCTGTTAATTTTAAAGAGTTTAAAAAATATAACGAAAATTATTTTAAAAAATTTAATGTTTATCCAAACGAAATTACTATTTTGACCTATGATGCTTTAGGATTAATCTATTACACTTGGAAAAAAAATGGAATGATTAAGTCAATAAATGATTTTTCTTTTAAAAATAAAATTAAAGGAAAAATAGGTACATTCAGTTTTAAAAATCAAAAAGTAATCCAAGAGTTAGATATTTATAAGACTGAAAATAAAAAGTTTATTAAATTTTAACTTTTTTTATAAGTTTTTTATACGCTAAAAATCTATGATCCATTTTTAGCTTTTTAAATTTAGACATCTCCCCAAATGTAATTGCTTTACCTTTAGGGATAAAGATAGGGTCATAGCCAAATCCTTTATTCCCTTTAATTTTCATTGAAATTTCTCCTTTTAAATTTCCTTGAACTGTAGTTATTTTTCCTTTCTCACTTTTATACGAAAGACTGCAAACAAAAGTGGCACTTCTATTTTTTTTATTTTTTAAATTTTTTAAAATAAATTTCATTGCCCTATAAAAACTTCCATGTTTTTTTGCTAATCTTGCTGAGAAGATACCTGGACTGTTATTTAAAGCTTTTATACAAAGTCCAGAATCGTCTGAAATAACAGCATAATCGACAAACTTAGAGAAAAATTTTACTTTAAGCTTTGCGTTAGACTTGAATGAATTTCCTGTTTCTTTTGGGCTTTTAATTTTAAGCTCTAAAGGAGAAATTTTCTTGTATTTTTTTGGTAATAAATAAGCAATTTCCTTAAATTTCCCATTATTATGAGTTCCAACTAATATTTTTTTCATATTTAACCTAGTAATTTTAAAACTACTTATTATATAGCAAATCAAATGAGCGAAGAAAAAGATAAAAAAGTTTCAGATCAAAATAAATCAGAGACCAATAAAAACGAAGCTACAAACAAGGATAATAATCCGAAAACTCCTCCAAAAGAAAAATCAATTGAAGAAAAATTAAAAGAAGCTGAGGAAAAACTACTAAGATCACTTGCTGAAATCGAAAATCAAAGACGAAGATTTGAAAAAGAGATTAAAGACGCATTTGAATTTGGTTCTTTTAACTTCGCCAAAGAAAATTTAGCAACTTTAGACAATCTTCAAAGAGCAAGGGAAGCTATAAAAAATGACGAAAAACTAAAGGAAAATAAAGACTTAGATAAATTTTTAGAAAATATAAACATAATTGAGAAAGATATAATTTCTATATTTGAAAGAAATAGAATTAAGAAAATTGACTCTAAAAACAAAAAGTTTGATCCAAATTTTCATCAAGCAATGTCTGAAATCGAAAATGATAAAGTTGAACCAGGTACAATAATTCAAGAAATTCAAGCAGGTTATATGTTAGGAGAGAGATTGTTAAGACCTGCTTTAGTAAGCGTAGCAAAAAAAAGAGAGATTAAAAACGAGGAAAATAAGGAAAAAAAAGACCAAAAATAGACTTGTAGTTAGGGAAAAAACACCCATATAGAATTTGATAAGGAATATTTATGAGCAAAGTTATAGGAATAGATTTAGGAACTACTAATTCTTGTGTAGCCATAATGGATGGTACACAAGCTAAAGTTTTAGAAAATGCAGAAGGTGCCAGAACAACTCCTTCTGTAGTAGCTTTTCTTGAAAATGAGGAAAAACTAGTTGGTCAACCAGCAAAGCGACAAGCAGTAACTAATGCAGGCGACACAATATTTGCTGCAAAAAGATTAATTGGAAGAAAATTTGATGGTCCTTCTGTTCAAAAAGATATTTCGAAGGTGCCTTACAAGATCGTTAAATCAGATAATGGTGATGCATGGGTAGAAGGCAAAGGAAAAAAATATTCACCAGCGCAAATTTCTGCATTTGTTTTACAAAAAATGAAAGAAACAGCTGAAAAATATTTAGGACAAGCAGTAACAAAAGCTGTGATTACTGTTCCTGCTTATTTTAATGATTCACAAAGACAAGCAACCAAGGATGCAGGAAAAATTGCGGGTCTTGAGGTTTTAAGAATTATTAATGAACCAACAGCAGCGTCATTAGCTTATGGTCTGGATAAAAAAGGCGGAAAAAAAATTGCTGTTTATGATTTAGGTGGTGGTACTTTTGATATTTCAATTTTAGAAATAGGTGACGGTGTATTTGAAGTAAAATCAACTAATGGTGATACTTTCTTAGGTGGTGAAGATTTTGATGATGCAATAGTAGAATACCTTGCTTCAGAATTTAAAAAAGATAATGGCATAGATTTAAAAACAGATAAACTTGCTCTTCAAAGATTAAAAGAAGCTGCTGAGAAAGCTAAAATCGAACTTTCATCTGCAGCACAGACTGAAATTAACCTACCTTTTATTACAGCAGATAAAACTGGCCCTAAGCATTTAAATTTAAAATTTACTAGAGCAAAATTAGAGGCCCTTGTACAAAGCCTAGTTGATA
The DNA here is from genome assembly GCA_902561585.1 of uncultured Pelagibacteraceae bacterium. Lineage (GTDB taxonomy): Bacteria > Pseudomonadota > Alphaproteobacteria > Pelagibacterales > Pelagibacteraceae > Pelagilacustribacter. The sequence goes on along the minus strand of CACEQK010000001.1, from coordinate 179,832 downwards.
GAACATTAGAACCCTGCAAAACTGCTTTGAAAGATTCTGGTTTTTCTGCAGCTGAGATTAATGAAGTAGTTCTTGTTGGTGGTATGACAAGAATGCCAAAGATTATTGAAACAGTTAAAAATTTTTTTGGAAAAGAACCAAATAAAAGCGTAAATCCTGATGAGGTAGTTGCAATGGGCGCTGCTATACAAGGTGGTGTTTTGCAGGGAGATGTAAAAGATGTTTTGCTTTTAGATGTAACACCGCTTTCTCTGGGCATTGAAACGCTAGGTGGAGTGTCTACAAAGTTAATTGAAAAAAACACAACTATCCCAACTAAGAAGAGCCAAGTTTTCTCAACTGCTGAAGATAACCAACCTGCAGTATCAATTAGGGTATTACAAGGAGAAAGAGAAATGGCTGCAGATAATAAAATATTAGGTAACTTTGAGTTAGTAGGAATACCTCCTGCACCAAGAGGAACTCCTCAAATCGAAGTAACATTCGATATTGATGCAAATGGAATAGTTAATGTTTCTGCAAAGGATAAAGGCACAGGAAAGGAACAAAAAATTCAAATTCAAGCTTCAGGTGGATTATCTGAGGAAGAGATAAACAAGATGGTCAAAGATGCAGAGGCCAATAAAGAAGCAGATAAAAAGAAGAGAGAGTCAGTTGATGTGAGAAATCAAGCCGATAGTCTTGTTTTTTCTACTGAGAAAAGTTTAAAAGAACACGGCGATAAAATCTCAGCTGAAGAGAAAAAAGCGATTGAAAACGGTATTGCTGATCTGAAAAAATCTTTAGAAGGAACCGATGCAGAAGATATTAAGAAAAAAACACAAAGTTTAATCCAAGTTTCAATGAAATTAGGAGAAGCAGTTTATAAGAGCCAACAAAAACCTGAAGCTGGAAAAGCTGATGGTCCAAAAGATGCTAATCCTAAAGATAAAGACAACGTAGTTGATGCTGATTTTGAAGACGTAAAAGAAGAAGATAAAGAAAAAAGCGCCTAAGAAAATAAAGGAGACGTCCTGTGGCTAAAAGAGATTGTTATGATGTCTTAGGTGTACCAAGATCTGCATCTAAAGATGATATTAAAAAAGCTTACCGAAAACTTGCATTAAAATATCATCCAGACAAAACCAAAGGTGACAAGTCCTCAGAGGAAAAATTTAAAGAAGCTAGCGAAGCTTATCATATTCTTTCAGATGAAAAGAGAAAAGCGAACTACGATCAGTTTGGTCACGCTGCTTTTGAAGGTGGAAGTGGAGGTGGTCAAGGTTTTGGTGGATTCGATACGTCTTCTTTTTCAGATATATTTGAAGACTTTTTCAGTGATTTTGGTGGCGGAGGATCAAGCAGAAGATCTAGCAATAGAGGTAACGACTTAAGGTATGATGTAAATATTAACTTAGAGGAAGCTTATAAAGGGATAGAGAAAAATGTTAAGTATACAACTTACAAATCATGTTCATCTTGTTCAGGCAGTGGAGCTGCGAAAGGCTCAAAGCCGATAAGATGTGATTATTGTTCAGGTAGAGGTAAAGTAAGAACAAATCAAGGTTTTTTCACAGTTCAACAAACCTGTCCTCAATGTAGTGGTTACGGTGAAATGATTGGTGAACCGTGCAATAAATGTAGTGGAAACGGAAAAGTTCAAGCAAATGAAAACGTTACTGTAAAAATTCCAAAGGGTGTTGATGACGGAACAAGAATAAGAGTATCAGGAAAAGGTGAAGCTGGCTCTAAAGGAGGTGCAAGTGGTGATTTATATCTTTTTGTTTCAATTGATAATCATGAAATTTTTAAAAGAGCTGAAGAAAATTTATACTACGAATTGCCGATATCCTTTACCGATGCAGCTTTAGGTACCTCTGTTGAGGTTCCATCTATTGATGGTGGTAAATCAAAGATAAAAATACCTGCGGGAACTCAACACGGTAAACAGTTTAGACTAAGAGGGAAAGGTATGCCCATTTTAAGGAGAAGTGTTTTCGGTGACCTTTATATTAGAATTAATACACAAGTTCCCACATCACTTTCTAAGAGGCAAAAGGAAATTCTTGAAGAGTTTAATGAAATTGAAGGAAATAAACCAGATCCTGTAATTAAAACCTTTTTTGAAAAAGCAAAGAAATTTTGGAAGAATTCATAATTAAATGAGCACTGAGCAGATAATGTCTGCAATTTTTTTGATTGCAGTCTTGATTTTAATCTTACCTGGTTTTTTATCTACAAATAATAAAATAAAGGATTTTTTAAAAAATTTATCTATTTGGACTATAATTACTTTGGTTATTATTGTAATCATTTACATTGTAGGCGGATGAAAAAAATCAACTTATCAATCACTGGCTGTATGGGAAGAATGGGCCAGCAAATAATTAAATCTTCCAAAAAGAAAAAAGAATTTAAGCTATTTTCTCTAACCGAAAGTAGAGCTATTAATAAAAAAATTTTAGGAATTAAACCAAGTCTAAATGATATTAGTTCATTTAAAAATACTGACGTTATAATAGATTTTACTGTTCCAAAATGTACATTAGAAGTTCTAAAATTAGCTACAAAATTAAGAAAAAGGGTAGTGATAGGAACAACTGGGTTTGATAAAAAGGAAGAACTTTTAATAAAAAGGTTTTCAAGAAAAATTCCAATTCTTAAAGCTGGAAACATGAGTTTAGGTGTGAACTTATTAATGTACTTAACTGAAATTGCTTCTAAATCTCTAGGCGATAATTTTTTGAGTAAAATTTACGAAGTTCATCATAAACATAAAATTGATTATCCTTCAGGTACAGCATTAATGCTTGGAAAAGGAATTGCTGATGGAAAAAATAAAAATCTATTTAGTATAATTGGAAAAAAATTTTTAAATAAGAAACAATTTCCATACGCTAAAAAAATAAACTTTAATTCTATTAGAAAAGGTGCAGTAATAGGAGAACATGAAGTAAGTTTTTTTAGTGGAAAAGAGATCATCAAATTAAATCATGAATCTTTTGATAGAGCTCTTTATTCTGAGGGTGCGCTAACAGCTGCAAAATGGTTGATGAAAAAAAAGGCCGGGCTTTATTCAATGAGAGATTTGCTTAATTTCAAGTGAATAATAAAGAAAAGGCTAAAGTAATTCAAAAAATTTTGAATACGACTTATCCTAAAATACCAACACCTTTAAATTATAAAAATACATTCACATTGCTTGTTTCTGTTTTGCTTTCTGCACAATGCACAGATGTAAATGTAAATAATGTCACGAAAGATATTTATCCTCATTATTACAAACCTGAACACTTTGTTAAACTTGGAAGAAAAAAGATTGAAAGATTAATAAAACGAATTGGGATTTTTAGAATTAAAGCAAAGAGTATTTTTTATTTATCAAAGACATTAGTTGATAAATTTAATGGTAAGGTACCAAAAACCTACGAAGAATTAGAAGAACTGCCTGGGGTGGGGCACAAAACTGCTAGTGTAGTAATGTCTCAGGGTTTTGGTTTTCCTGCATTTCCTGTTGATACCCATATACATAGGTTGGCACAAAGATGGGGACTGACTAGTGGAAAAAATGTTGTTCAAACTGAAAAAGATTTAAAAAATATTTTTCCTAAAAAAAATTGGAATAAACTACATTTGCAAATCATTTGGTATGGTAGAGAATATTGTAAAGCTCGCGATTGTTATGGAATAACTTGTAAAATTTGTAAAAGCTGTTATCCCAATAGAAAAAAACCTTTTAAAACAAAAAAAGCTTAATAAGTGAAAATTTTAGGAATAGGTAACGCAATTGTAGATGTGATTTGTAAAGTTGATGACAACTTTATTACACAAAACAATTTAACAAAAAGCACAATGAAACTAGTAGATGAGGCTGAATTTAAGAAGCTTTTATCCACACTTAAAATTGAAGAAACTGTTTCTGGTGGCTCTGTTGCAAACTCAATAGTTGGTCTCTCACAACTTGGAAACAAAGTGGGTTTTATAGGAAAAATAAGTGATGATGATCTGGGTAATAAATACGAAGAGGGTTTAAAAAAAGAAAATGTAAAATATTTTTATTCAAAAAAGAAGGAAGTAATTCCAACTGGAACATGTTTAATATTAATAACACCTGACTCTGAGAGAACCATGATTACTTTTCTTGGAACTGCAGGAAAAATTAATGAAAATGATATTGATACTAATGCGGTTAAGAACAGTGAAATTCTATTTTTAGAGGGATATCTTTGGGATGAAGGTGAACCTAAAAAAGCTTTTGAAAAGGCAATTAATAACTCAAATAAAGTTGCTATGTCATTATCAGATTTATTTTGTGTAGAACGACATAAACCTCATTTCTTGGATCTAGTGAAGAATAAATTAGATATTACTTTTGCAAATGAACAAGAGATCATGTCATTGATTAACGTTAAAAAGTTTGAAGAAGTTATTAGTTTTGCAAAAAAAATTAACAGATTACTTGTAATTACCCGAGGTGATAAAGGAGCTGTAGCAATTAATAATAATGAGGTTACAGAGTGTTCTGCAAAAAAAAATCTTAAGATCAAAGATCTAACCGGCGCAGGCGATTTATTTGCTGCTGGTTTTTTACATGGCCATATAAATAAAAAATCAATTAAAGACAGCTTAGAAACTGGAACAAATATGTCTTCAAAAGTTATTCAAATAATTGGCGCAAGGATAAACAAATAATTTATTTTTTTTTCCTTTTAAAACTTCCTTTACCTTTTTTTGGTCTAACAACTCTTTTTCTGTACTTACTTGTAAATAAATCTTTTGCAAATTTATTTCTTTTCTTCATAAAGAATAGCCATCTTTAGAGTTAATTATAAAATTCTCATCGGAAAATTTGTCATTTATTTTTTTCCTTAATCTATAAATATGTGTCTCAACAGTGTGGGTGTCAGCGTCCGATGAGTAGTTCCAAACAGATGAAAGTATTTTATTTTTTGATAAAGGCTTTTTATTATTTAAAAACAACTCTAATAATTGTATTTCTTTCTCTGTAAGAATAATTTCATTTTCATTTTTTGATAATTTTTTTTCATTTTTATTTAATAAATATTTTTTTATTTCTATTGATGAGTTGTTACTAAATATCTTTTTTGCTGCTGCACTTTCAACGACGGTATTAATTTCTCCCAAAGATGAAGGTAAATGTAGAAATGCATCGAAATTATTTGAAGACATTTTTTTTGTCGAAGCACAAATTTTAATAATATTGCTATTAATAATAATTTTGTTATCTTCTTTATTATTCAAAGCATCTTCATGAAATAAAATAGCATCTAATTTAGAGGTTTGCTTACCTCTAAGAGTATTGAACTTTAAAAAAGGTCTTAGTTCGTTTAAAGTAGTAGAAAATGAAACAGGACCCAAAATTAAAACGTTTAATTGATGCATATTTTAATAAATAAGAATTACCTTACTTATAATAAATTAAAAGTAAAATGTGCGATAGGAAAAAAGGGAATTGGTTCTAAAAAGAAGGAAGGCGATTTAATAACGCCAAGAGGACAATTCAAAATCAAATATATTTTATATAGAAAAGATAGAGTTAAAATCTCAACAAAATTGGAGAAAAAGGTTATAAGAAAAAATATGGTTTGGTGTGATGATCCTAAATCAAGTTATTATAATAAACTTGTTAAATTGCCTTTTGATTACAATCATGAAAAGCTTTATAAACATGAAAATATTTACGATATCATTTTAGTTCTCAATTATAATACGAATCCAGTAAAAAAAAATAAAGGTAGCGCTATATTCATTCATATAGCAAAAAATAAATTTAAAAAAACTAAAGGTTGTGTTGCAATAAAAAAAGCAAATTTAATTAAACTTATAAAAGAGATAAATCCAAGTACAAAGGTTAAGATCTTTTCCCAAAAATAGAGCTACCAATTCTTAAAAAAGTAGCACCGTACTCAACGGCTTCCATATAATCAGAAGACATACCCATGCTAAGATCTTGTAACGCCAGTGACTTATTTAGTTCATTCAAAGATTTAAAATATCTTTTAGGATTGTTATCATTTGGCGGAATGACCATAAGTCCTATAATATTTAAATTTATTTCATTTTTACAGTAATTATAAAATGGATCTAAATCATTTACTGGTATTCCAGACTTTTGGGTTTCATTTGCAATATTAACTTGGATAAAATATTTTAATTTTTTTTTTTGATTAATTTGATGTTTAGCTAAAGTATCGGCTAATTTCTGGTTATCAAGCGAATGAATATAATCAAAGAGTCTAACTGCATCTCTAACTTTATTAGTTTGGAGCTTCCCAAGCATATGAAGTTTAATATTTTCATTTTTTTTTTTTACTTCCGTCCATTTTACAACTGCTTCTTGAACCTTATTTTCACCAAAATGTGTCTGACCGTTATCAATTAAAGGATTTATATACTCTAAAGGAAAAGTTTTGCTTACAGCTATAATATTTACTTGCTGCAGTGGTTTAACAGAAGCAATATTCAATTTTATTTTATTATATCTTTCTATTATTGTGTTCATATGTTTGTTATCAAAAAAAAATACTATTTAATAATAGAGAGTATCAAAGATATAAATATAAAAAACATAAAAAAACCCAAAAAGTTTTCAATTATTTATAGAAAATCAAATGCCCTTGAAAATGAGAAAGACTTATTAAAATTTAGAAATGATTGCAAATATAAAAAAATGGACTTTTATGTGGCTAATAATTTCAAACTAGCAACTCAATTAAGCGCGGATGGTATTTATTTATCTTCATATAACAAATCGTTAAAGTCTCTATCTTTTAAAAATAAAAATTTTGATATAATTGGATCGGCTCATAATCACAAAGAAATTTACATGAAGATAAAACAAGGTTGTGATTCAATAATTTTTTCCAAGCTATTTTCAGTAAATTATGACCCAAAAGCTTCTTTTTTAGGGGTTATTAAATTTAATAATTTTTTAAAAACTAATAAAAATTTAGTTCCTCTTGGAGGAATAAATTTAAATAATCTGAATAATCTAAATCAGATCAAATGCAATGGTTTCGCCTTAATGTCTGAGATAAAAAAAAAGCCGGCTAAAATATTTAGCCGGCTTTTTTGAATGTTTAAGAACTACTAATTAAAACGCTACCGCGATACCTAATGTTCTAGTATCATCTTTTGCGTCTGTAGTGTAATCATCGTTATCGGTTGATGCTTCTTGGAAACCAATTGTCATTCCACCTACTGTATAACCAATGTTAAATGCATCAGTTTCTTGTACAGGTTCACCAGCATTTGCGTGTCTGTAAGACTCGTATTTGTTGTATGAAATAGACAAGTTATCGTTTATTGCATAAGCAATACCGATCGCTGTATCTTTGTAGAATGTTGCATCAGTTGTTGCAGCAGTTGCACCTTCACCTTCGTTGTGTAATTTCTTTTGTACACCTAAAGATACATTTCCTGTACTGTATGTAAGAGCAACAGTTGCATCGTACGCATCATCTACGTTAGCAACTTGTGAGTGATCTTTTTCAGCCACACCTGTTCTTAACGTAGCGCCATCTAAGAATGAACCAACTATTGGTAATTCACCTAAGTTAGTTGTTAAAGATGCTGAGTACGCTGAACCAGATGTTGCGTTAGCATCACCTGAACTCGCATTGTCTGCTACTTTTGTTGAGTCAACTCTAGGGTAGTGTTTGTAGTTTAAAGCACCTAAAACTGGTAAGCTAACTTTTAAACCAATTCCCATTTGACCTGCATTATCACCAATATCATTCGATGTGTATGTACCAGATCCTGAACCATTAGCTTCTTCATAAGCTGAAGGAGTAACGTCATCGATAGCATCTACTGGATCACTGTCTGAACCAACGTAGATATCAAACATACCGCCTACTCCACCAAACATAATTTGTGAGTTTCCGTATGTTAAACTATCACCTGTATCTTGAAATACAGATACTGTAACACCGTTATCTAATTCTGTAGAAGCAGCGAATTTTAATTCTCTGTCCATACCGAATGGGTTACCAGTAGTTTTATCACTTTGTGCGTGATAAGTTGTTTCCATGTTACCTGTTACAGTTAATTCACCAGCATTAGCTGTTGTAATTGCGAACAAGAAAGATAGAGCAACTAGTATTTTAGTTATTTTCATATTTTTCCTTATAGTTAAATTAAACTGCTATTTTTTAGACTAATTTCTTATCTAAAAGTTAATTTTTAGTTGTGTAACAATCTTTTTTTTACCAGTGTTGTATTATTGCAACTATTAAAAACATTGTATTTATTAACTTTTTTGAGCTATACCACTAATTTAAGTGTGAAACCTATCTAATTGTGAGATATTAATCAAAAAAAACCAAAAAAATGAGAATAATAAGTTCATTCCTAATTATCACAAGTATTATCATAACATCTTGTGGTGTCCCTGATTTTGCAAAGCCTAGCAAAGTCAAAAACAATGCGCCAATAAATGCAAAAGAGAGAGCTCGTCAAAATGTTACTGAAGGAAGAGGTGTTAGTTTGAAAGGGGCATTTGGTAAAGGTTCTACAAATTATGAATTTAGTACATCAAATCCTCTATGGAGGGCTTCTTTGGAGATAATTGATTTTATGCCTCTGTCTACGGTAGATTATTCTGGAGGTATAATAATTACTGATTGGTATAGTGATGGTCAAAATTATGATGAGTCTATAAAAATAACCGTGCGTTTTTTGTCAAACGAAATAAGGTCGGATAGCATAAAAATAATAGTTCATAATAAAAAATGTAAAACTGATCAAAATTGTGCTGTTAATGAAATAGACTCAAGTCTCCAACAAGAACTACGTCAATCTATTCTAAGAAAAGCTGCGCGTCTAGAAAAAGAGTCTAAAGAACAAAAAAAAAAATAATAACTTATAATGGAGAGATACAACTTTCATAAAGTTGAGGAAAAGTGGCGTAATAATAAGAATGTGAATTCCGTTAAAAAGTCAGGTTCTGATAAAAAATATTATTGCCTAGAAATGTTTCCATATCCATCTGGAAAAATTCATATGGGTCATGTTAGAAATTATACTATTGGTGATGTAATAGCACGCTATAAGTTTCTTAATGGTTTTAATGTTCTCCATCCTATGGGCTGGGATGCATTTGGACTCCCAGCTGAAAATGCATCTAAATTAAACAATTTACATCCTAGTAAGTGGACAAATCAAAATATTAAAACAATGAAAGAACAACTTAAATTATTAGGTTTGTCTATAGATTGGGAAAGAGAAATTTCAACATGTAATAAAGAATATTATAAACATCAACAAGAGCTTTTTATTGATTTTTATAATGCAGGTCTTGTTTCTAAAAAAGAAACTTACGTAAATTGGGACCCAGTAGAAAATACTGTTCTTGCTAATGAACAAGTTATAAACGGGAAAGGATGGAGATCAAATGCTGATGTTGAGAGAAAAAAACTTTCACAGTGGTTTTTTAATATTACCAAATTTTCTGATGAACTTTTAAACGATTTAAATCTTTTAAAAGGTTGGCCTAATAAAGTAAAATTAATGCAGAAAAATTGGATTGGAAAATCGGTAGGTTGTGATCTAGAATTTAAAATTAGTAACAGTAAAGACAAAATAAAAATTTTCACAACTAGACCAGATACAATATTTGGCGCTAGTTTTATTGCACTATCTATTGACCATCCATTAAATAAAAAATTTAGCAATAAAAAAGATTTTATTAATTTTAAAAAGAAGTGCGATAAATTTGGAACAACAGAAGAAGCTTTGGCTAATGCAGAAAAGTTAGGGTATCTTACAAATCTAAAAGTCGAACATCCTTTTATAAAGAATAAAGAGCTTCCTGTATATTTTGCTAATTTTGTTCTTATGGATTACGGTAGCGGAGCAATTTTTGGATGCCCTGCTCACGACCAAAGAGATTTTGATTTCGCCAAAAAATATAATTTGGAAATTACTAAAGTAGTGTCTGATGGTAAAAAAAATAATAATCAGTTAAAAGAAGCTTACACAGGTGATGGAAATATCATTAATTCAGATTTCTTGAATGATCTCAACATAGACGATGCAAAAAATAAAATTATTGATGAGATAGAGAAAAAAAAAATTGGAAAAAAGAAAACTCTTTTTCGCCTTAAAGACTGGGGCATTTCTAGACAACGTTATTGGGGTTGTCCGATACCGATGATTTATTTAGAAAATGGAGAAGTCGTGCCTGTTGATAAAAGTGAATTGCCTATAGAATTACCTCAAGATGTTGATTTGTCATCGAAAGGAAATCCTTTAGCCAGTCATCCTACTTGGAAAAAAACTATACATAAAGTTACTGGTAAACAAGCTACGAGAGAGACTGATACATTAGATACTTTTGTAGACTCATCATGGTATTTTTTAAGATTTTGTTCACCAAATCATAAATTTTCACCCTTCAATGAGGATGATGCAAAATATTGGATGCCGGTTGACCAGTACATTGGTGGAATAGAGCACGCAATCTTGCATTTACTATATGCTCGCTTTTTCACAAAATGTATTAATAAGATTAATAAAAAAATAAATATTTCAGAGCCCTTTGAAAATCTTTTTACTCAAGGAATGGTATGCCATGAGACTTACAAAGATAATCAAGAAAACTGGTTATATCCAGAAGAAGTGCAAAAAACAGAAAATAATATTTTTATTAAAAAGTCTGATAAATCAAAAGTAACCGTTGGTCCACCAGAGTCTATGTCGAAGTCAAAAAAAAATACTGTAGATCCAGAGCAAATGATAAATCAGTACGGAGCGGATGCGGTAAGACTTTTCATTTTATCTGATAGTCCACCTGAAAAAGATATTCAATGGTCAGATACAGGGGTCGCATCGGCAAATAAATTTTTGCAGAAGTTATGGAATTTAAATTTCTCAGTGTTAAATAGAAAAAAAACAATCGGCAAAACTAGTTTAGATAGTGAATTTACAAAAAAAGTTGATGTTTTTGTATATAAAATTGATACTTCAATTAAAAATTTTAGATTTAATGTAAGCATTGCATTATTTCATCAGCTTTATAGTTTATTTAAAGAGAGCATTCAGACCAATATTGAAAAAAATATTTTAGAAGAAAATTTGATAAAATTTATGAAATTGTTAATTCCATTTTCACCACACATAGCATTTGAATGTTTAAATCTTTTAAACTGTAAAAATATTTATCAATGGCCAAAGGTTGATTTGAGTATAAATGAAAATATTAATTTAGCAGTTCAAATCAATGGTAAAACAAGAGATATAGTTAAAATAGATAAAGATGCATCTGAAGAAGAAGTTAGGGAGTTGGCTCAAAATAGTTTGAAAGCTAAAAAATACATTATTGGATTTAAAATAAAAAAAATTATATTTGTGAAAAATAAAATAATAAATTACATAATTTAAGATAAATGAAAAATTTAATTTTCACAATAATCTTAATAATCATTACGGGATGTGGATTTAAGATTGTAGATTTGTCAGAAAAAAACAAATTTAATATCGCAGAAATAAATACAGTGGGAGAAAAAAGAATAAATTATATAATTAAAAATAATTTAAAAAAGATAGTAAATAATTCGAATAAAACAAAAATTTCAGTTTTTATAAAAACTGAAAAAGAAAGAATAATAAAAGAAAAAAATATTAAAAATGAGATTACAAAATATGAAATAGTTATTAATAATTTAATAGAAGTTGTAAAAATTGATGAAAATAAAAAATATAATTTTACAATCTCTGAAGCCGGTGTATACGATGTTTCTTCACAAAATTCTGAAACAAGAAATAATGAAAAAAATTTAATAAAAGTTCTATCTGAGAAATTAGTAAATAGAATAATATCTGAAATAAATATTCAATTAAATGATACATAAAAGCTATTTAATAGAGGATAATATTGAATTATTAAAAAATAATTTAATTTTGTTTTATGGGGAAAATTTAGGATTATTAGATGATTTTAAAAATAAAATAAATTCAAATTCAAAAAATAAAGTTCTTAAATACTCACAAGACGATATACTAAAAGATGAAAATTTAATAATCAATGAAATTAAAAATCTTTCATTATTTGAAGAAGAAAAAATTTTTTTCATTCAAAACGCAAACGATAAAATCTTAAACTTCGTAAATAAAATTTTGCATGAAATTAAAGATAACAAGTTATATATTTTTTCAAATTTGCTTGATAGTAGATCAAAACTAAGAAGTTTTTTTGAAAAACAAAAAGGAGTTGACGTTGTTCCTTGCTATCCTGACAATGAATTAACGATAAAAAAAATAATTTCAAAAAATTTAAAAGGGTTTTCAGGTTTAACACCCGTAATAATTAGTACTATAATTGATAGTTGTAGTTGCCAAAGAACAAAACTTTATAACGAAATAAAAAAAATTAAATCATATTTTCAAAATAAAAGTATTGATATTAGAAAATTAACAGAACTTCTTAACCTTAAAGAGGACGATGATATTAATTTATTAAGAGATTCGGCTTTGACTGGTAACAACAGTAAAACTAATAAATTGCTTCAAAGTATGATTATAGAACCAGAAAAAGCAGCATATTATGTTTCAATGTTCATTAATAGATTTCTTAAACTAAAAGAAATAATTACGATAAAATCCAAAAATATAGAAGAAGTGGTAAATAATATGAAACCTCCCATATTTTGGAAAGACAAGCCAATTTTAATAGAACAAGCGAAAGTTTGGAACGATAAGAAATTATATATGGCAATCAATAAGACTTACGATACAGAGTATATTATTAAGTCAAATTCACAAATAGATAAAAAAATAATAATAAAGAAGCTGATAATTGACGTTTGCATACTTGCTAACGCTGCTTAAGAAGTTTTGAAATAAGCTCGAATTGTTCCAAGGTCTTATAATTAATAGTTAATCTCCCTGAATTATTTTTTTTATTAATAATATCAACTTTCATTCCTAAATTTTCTTCCATTTGTCTTTGTTCTTCTAGAACATTAGCATCAACACGTGTATGACCTACTTTTTGGGGACCTTTTTTTTCTCTTACCAAATATTCAACACTTCTAGCACTGAGCTTTTTTGAAATAATTTCTTCAGCAATTGCAGAAGCATTTGGCACTCCTATTAACGGTCTAGCTTGTCCCGCAGTAATTAGTCCTTCCTCCATCATTCCAATAATATCAGCTGGTAAGGTTAATAATCTTAAAGTATTACTAACGTGACTTCTGCTTTTTGACATGAACCTTGCAATTTTTTCATGATCGTACTCAAACTCTTTATGTAATCTTTCATAAGCTTTCGCCTCTTCTATTGGATTTAAATCATCTCGTTGAATATTTTCTACAATAGCAATTTCCAAACTTTCATTATCATTAAGATTTAAGATAACTATAGGTATTTCATGCAGTCCTGCCTTTTGAGCTGCTAACCATCTTCTTTCACCGGCAACTATTTGGTATTTTCCCTCATTAGATTTATCTGACCTAACTGCAATCGGCTGAATTACTCCGTTTTTCTTTATAGAATTAGCTAATTCTTCAAGTTTTTCCTCATTAAAAATTTGTCTAGGCTGATATGGATTTCTAGTTAAATCCCCTATTAAAGCTTTGGTATTAGATGTTATATTTTTTGTTTTTGGTTTATTTTCAATTTTTTCATCACCGAATAATGCTGATAAACCTCGCCCTAAACTTTTCTTTTTTTTCATAATCAAGCTGCTGATGCTTCTTTGTTAGAACTTAAAAACTCATTTGCTAAATCAAAATATGCTTTACTACCAACACAAGTTTTATCATAAATAACACAAGGTAATCCATGTGAAGGAGCTTCGGACAACCTTACATTTCTTGGTATTACCGTATTATAAACCTTCGACTTAAAATGATTTCTAGCTTCTATATCAACTTCACCTGATAATTTATTTCTCTTATCAAACATTGTTAGTAGAATTCCTCTTAATGAAAGTTGCGGATTTAATTTTTCTTTTATTCTATCTATCGTGTTTATTAGTTGCGTTATGCCCTCTAAGGCAAAAAATTCAGTTTGAAGTGGAACCAAAAGTTCATTAGAACCTACTAGGGCGATCACCGTAAGGAGACTAAGTGAAGGGGGGCAATCTATAAATATATAATCATATTTGTTTAAAATATTCGAATTAGAGGCAAAAATGTTTTTTAATTTAAATGCACGATCCTCATTAGTAGCTGTTTCAACTTCCAAGCCTGATAAATTTACAGTCGAGCTTATTAAATCTAAATTTTTAATATCCGTATTTATAATTGCTTCATTTAATTTTATGTTTCCTATCAAAAGGTTATAAATATTATTTACTTCCTTAGTATTTGACTTTCCTAATCCTGTCGTGGCATTTCCCTGGGGATCTAAATCTACAACTAGTGTTGTATGACCCATAATGGACAGTGAAGCTGCAAGATTTACTACTGTAGTAGTTTTTCCCACCCCTCCTTTTTGATTAATAACTGAAATTATTTTATTTTCCATTTTTCGTAGCTATTACTATTTTCGAATCTTTGTCAGTGATGCTATCTACTGTTTTATATCTATAATTTTTGTCTTTTGGAAGTTTTTTGAGATCATTTAGAGCTTTTTTACCCTTTAAAATGATTAATTTGTGTGGATTTTTTATTTTTTCACGTGAAATATCAAATATTTGATCTAATTTTTTAAAAGCTCTACAAACAATGTAATCGGTTCTGATAAATTTATAATCGTACACGTTTGCTTCAATATCAAATTTAGTAATTTTTTGAATATCGCTTAGAAAGGCTCTTTTTACAGGAGATTTTTCATATAGTTTCACGTGAAAATTAGGATTAGTATTAGCTATAGAGAGAATAATTCCTGGAAGACCTGCTCCAGATCCGAGGTCAGATAAAATATGGTCTTTTTTAAAGTCAATATACTTGATAATTTGAGCAGAATCTAGAATATGTCTGTTCCAGACCTCTTTTTCTGTACTTTTACTGATTAAATTGTATTTTTTATTAAAAATCAGCAATAAATTAATATATTTACTAATTTTATCAATTTTATCATCAGAAAAACCAAGATTTTCCCGAAGATATTTCTTAACGAAAAAAATATCCATTAAGCAGATTGCTTAGATCGCAACTTTTTAATGTTGGAAAGTATAATAACTACTGCAGAAGGGGTAATACCATCAATCCTGAGCGCTTGTCCTAGGGTTCTAGGTCTAATTTTGTTTAATTTGCTTTTAACTTCATTTGACAGCCCACTTAATTGATCATAATTGAAGTTAGTAGGTATTTGCAAAGCTTCGTCTTTGTTAAAAGCATTAATATCTCTTTGCTGTCTTGGAAGGTATCCTGCATAGTGGGCATCGATTTCAACCTGCTTATCAAAAGAGGCGTTATAAGAAGGAATTGAAGGGAAAATTTCTCTAAGTTTAGATAATTTGACATTTCTCTGACCTATCACCTCCATGCACGATCTTTTCACACCATCCATTGCTATTTTAATAGAATGATCCTTGGCCTTATTAGGAGTAATGAAATTAGACGTAAGATGTTTTTTAATTTCTGAAAGTTTTTTATTCTTATCGTCAAAGAATTTTTTTCTTTCCTCAGAAATTAAACCTACGTCACTACCTAAGTTTGTTAATCTTTGATCAGCATTATCTGCTCTTAAACTTAATCTATACTCTGCCCTCGATGTAAACATTCTATAAGGCTCGCTGACACCCTTTGTAATAAGATCATCAATCATAACTCCGATGTATGAATTACTTCTAGATAATAAAAATTCTTTTTTATTTTTAACTTTTAATGCTGCATTCACTCCAGCAACAAGTCCTTGTGCTGCAGCTTCTTCATATCCAGTAGTTCCATTAATTTGACCAGCTAAAAATAAAGATTTTATTTTTTTTGTCTCGAGAGTTGCTTTTAATTCTCTTGGGTCTACGTAATCATACTCAATCGCATAACCTGCACGTTTCATTTTAACATGCTCTAAACCCTTGATTTTACTTAATATTTTAAGCTGTATCTCTTCAGGTAAAGATGTTGATATACCATTTGGGTAAATAGTATTGTCCTTTAATCCTTCAGGTTCTAAGAATATTTGATGTTGCTGTTTCTCTTTAAACTTAACAATTTTATCTTCTATTGAGGGACAATAGCGTGGTCCAACACCTTTTATATTTCCAGAATACATTGCACTTCTAGAAATATTATCATTTATAATTTTATGAACTTCATTGTTTGTATAAGTCATTCCGCATTTAATTTGTTCGTTATCAATTTTGCTTGTAAGGAAAGAAAAGTAGTAATGATCATCATCAGCTGGCTGCATTTCCAAATCGTCGTAATTAATTGTGTTACCATCAAGTCTAGGTGGTGTTCCTGTCTTCAATCTTCCTATTTGCATTTTAAATTTTGCTAATTGTTCACTTAAACCTGTAGATGGTTTCTCATCATACCTACCAGCTGGTATTTGAGTTTCACCAATATGTATTAATCCATTAAGAAAAGTGCCAGTAGTTAATATTAGCTCCTTAGTCCTCACTTCCTTTCCACTTTGACATACAAAACCTATTATTTTATCTTCCTCAAATATAAATTTAATGACTGGGTCTGCAATTACCTCCAGGTTTTTGTAATTTAGTAAAATCTTCTGCATATGCTCTTTGTAAAGAGCTCTATCTGACTGAGTACGTGGCCCTTGCACTGCTGGCCCCCTACTTCTGTTTAATAATCTGAATTGAATACCTGATTTATCGGCTACAACGCCCATTACACCATCTAAAGCATCTATTTCTCTTACAAGATGGCCTTTTCCAAGTCCTCCAATGGCAGGATTGCATGACATTTCACCAATTGTCTCTATTTTATGTGTAAAAAGGGCTGTATTTACGCCAATTCTAGAAGATGCTGCTGCTGCCTCGCATCCAGCATGTCCACCGCCTATTACTACTACATCATAGCTCTGTTTAGCCATAATATGAATGTAACGTGGTATATTAGGAATACAAGAGATATTTTATTTACCTATACAAAAGTCTTTAAATATCGATCCAAGGATTTCCTCTACATCAACCTTGCCAACAATACTTCCAAGATGTCTCGTAGCCATTCTTAAGTCTTCGGCGGCTAGTTCTAAATCTTTATTTTGATCTTTTTTAAGAAAGTTATCTATTTCCTTTAAACATTCATTAAGTTTAATTCTATGTCTTTCTCTGGATATTAATGCATTATTATTAGAGGTAAATTTTTTACTTAATTTTTCTTTTATCTTTTTAATCAAATTATCAATATTTTTATTTTCTTTAACTGAAGCTAATACAGTATCTGCATCAAATTCATGATTTTGCTTATTCTGTATATCTGATTTATTCAGTAAAACGATTGTATCTTTATTAATCATTTTCTTAATTTCGTTGTTTATGCTTTTTGATGAATTATCTATAACAACAATATTTAAATCTGCTTCTTTTGATTTGCCTAACGCTAAAGATATACCTTTTTTTTCAACCTCATTTTTAACATCTCTTATGCCTGCTGTATCAGCTAAGATTACAGGATAACCGTCTATATTTAGATATGTCTCTATTACATCTCTCGTAGTACCTGCTTCATCTGAAACAATAGCTACGTCTCTTTTTGCTATTAAATTTAACAGAGAAGATTTACCAGCATTAACTTCACCTGTAATAGAAACTTTAAATCCATCTCTTATTTTCTCTCCAATTTTATTATCTTCAATAATCTTATGAATATCTTTGTGAATTTCTTTAATAGAGTAATGTACTTCCTTTAAAACTTTTTCAGGCAAATCATCTTCTGCAAAATCTATTTTTGCTTCAATGTAAGACAGAGATTTAATAAGCTTTTCTCTTAATTCATTATAGTAATTTGAAGCATTTCCTTGAACTAATTTAACAGCTTGTTGTCTTTGCATTTCTGTTTCAGCGTGAATTAGATCTCCGATACTCTCTGCTTTTAGGAGGTCAATCTTATCGTTTTGAAATGCTAGTTTTGTAAATTCTCCCGGTTCAGCTAATCTACAATTTCCTTGTTCTGACAGTGCCTTTAATAAAGCGTTGATAACAGCATTGCTTCCGTGGACTTGAAATTCAGCTAAATCCTCTCCTGTATAGCTATTAGGCCCTGGAAACCACAATAATAAAGCCTCTGGATCTATTACACTGTCATTTTTCGGATCGTAAAATTTACAATAATTTACCTCGTTAGAATTTATCTCTTTTAATTTAGTTAGGTTTTTACAAACTTTTAAAGTGTCTTTTCCTGAGATTCTAACAATAGCTATTCCTGACGGGCCTCTGCCTGATGAAAGAGCAAAAATGTTCATTGAATTAAATAGTTAAACCTTGATTAGAAATAAACTTACTTATCTTTTTAAATGAACTGTTTTTTGAAACATTTTTTAAAATAGTTTCTTTAAAAGGGTCTAGTAGTTTATTTTGTTTAAAGAAATTGTGAGTTAAATCTATTCCAATACCAGTAATAATATTTTCTGCTTTTCTATTACTTGTAAAATCTTCAAGGGCAGAACAACTTTTTAAAGACATGCCTAAGCCAGTATAATATTTAAAAATCTCTTGTAATTTATTTATATCTCTCAATACAAGATTAAAACCTTGGCCAGCTACTGGATGAACTGTATGTAAGCCTTCTCCTAATATTAAAATATCTTTTTTATAATATGTTCGTTTTAAATTGAGCATCAAAGGATAAGATTGCTGGTTTGATATTTTAATATTCTTTGTTTTTAAAACTTCACAGATTTTAGATTTTACAACAGCGCTAATATCTTTTTTTGGGAAATTTTCATTTATACTCCATACAAAAGAAAAACTATTTTTTGAAAAAGGGAGTATAGCTAAGGGTCCTTCTTTCAGAAAATATTGAGCAGTATTTAGATTTTTTATACTGTGTTTAACATACCCAGTTATAGCAACTTCTTTGTAATCCTTATCTAATGATCTTTTGTCTATGATATTTCGATAAATCTTAGATGACCTACCTAAGCAAAGTATTTTCAAATCGTAACCACTAAGATCTTTAAGGTTATTTATATTTTTTTTTAAGGTTTTGATTTTTTTCTTTTTTATTTCCTTAAGTAATTTTACTTTAACTTTGTCATTCTCAAAGATGTACATGAGAATTTTTTTGTCTTCATTAAAATTTAAGAAATTCATATTCTGATTTTTTGTCTCATAGAAAAGATTGATCTTGTTAGACGGCCAAAATAATTTTTTGTCAAGCTTACCTACAACTGAGTTCAAAAATTCATAGTTCGAGGCTGAAACAGCTGTAGTTCTCTTGTCTTTTATAAGCTTGTTTGTCTTAGACACTAGATGAACTTCTAAACCATCAAGTTTATTTAAAGCTAAAGCAGTCATTAAACCTGAAAGGCCGTCTCCAACTATACAAATTCTCTGTTTTTTCATATTTAAATTTTTCTCAATTTCATAAAAATGATAAAAAGTACGTAAAACGATTCGATATGAATACAAACTTTTTTAATAGTGTAACAAATTTTCTAAAAAAACGAACCTTTGAATTTATTGGTTTAATCTTAATTTCTGTAAGTATTGGTCTAGCTATTGCTTTTTCTACGTATTCACCTGAAGACCCTTCATTAGTGTATGGTGACAAAGAATTTGAAATTAAAAACTTTTTTGGGATTTACGGAAGTAGTGTAGCTGATTTTTTATTACAAAGTTTTGGGCTCGTTTCTTTTTTACTTCTAATTAATTTTCTATCTTGGGGCATCAACCTAGTTTTTAAAAAAGAACTTAAAAGAATTATTCTAAAATTATTTCTTGTAATTAGCTACTTAACTTTAGGCACAGTATTTATTTATATAACGTTTAATAATTCTTTTTGGTTAATCGATAACGGCAATTCAGGCTTTGTAGGAAAAATTGGTTATAGTTTTTTAAGCTCATGGTTTCCTTGGGCAGATGAGATTTATACAACTTATGGCTTATTAATATTAACCTTAGCATTTTTTATTTTTTCATCTGATATTAGCTTTAAAAAAATTTTTTTAGGTCTTTGGTATTTCATAACTTCTTTATTCAAAAGAAAAGAAGCAGCAATACCAGAAGTGAATTTGGAAAATACGCCCCTAGAAGAAAAAAGTGAAATTATCGAAAGACCACAACAATCTTTTGCCTTTGATGAACAATTAACTCTTAATAGAGAAACTGCTCAACCGAGATCAAAATATAGATTACCACCGATTGATTATCTTGAAAAAAACACTTCAAAATTAAGTGCTTCAGAACTTAATAAAAATCGTCCTGATGGTGAATTTATGGAAAAAATATTATTAGATTTTGGTATTGATGGAAAAATTAAAGCTATCAATAATGGGCCTGTGGTAAGTTTATATGAGTTTGAACCTGCGCCAGGAGTAAAAGTTTCAAAAATTATAAATCTATCAGAGGATTTAGCTAGGAATACAAGTTCAACATCAGCGAGGGTTTCGGTTATACCAGGCAAGAATACAGTTGGTATAGAAATACCTAATGAAACAAGAGAAAGTGTTTCACTTAGAGAAATAATTTCTTATGAAAAATTTCAGAAGAAAGATATAAAGCTTCCTATCGCACTTGGAAAAAGTATTTCGGGGATGCCTATTGTAGGTGATCTAACAACCATGCCTCATCTTTTAATTGCTGGAACTACAGGCTCAGGTAAATCAGTTTGTATCAATACAATTATCGTTTCTCTGCTCTACAAATTGAACCCTGATCTTTGTAAATTTATTTTAATCGATCCTAAAATGTTAGAGCTATCAACTTACGAAGGAATACCACATTTATTAACTCCGGTTATCACTGATGCAAAAAAAGCAACTTCAGCACTAGCGTGGACAGTTAAAGAAATGAACAGCAGGTATAAGTTAATGAGTAAGGTGGGGGTAAGAAACATAGATGGTTACAACGCTAAACATAAATTAAAAATGCCTTACATTGTCGTAGTCGTTGATGAGATGTCAGACCTAATGCTTGTTGCTGGCAAAGAAATAGAAAATTATATTCAAAAATTATCACAGATGGCAAGAGCAGCTGGAATTCATATTATCATGGCAACTCAAAGACCAAGTGTTGATGTTATCACTGGAACAATTAAAGCGAATTTTCCAACAAGAATATCTTTTCAAGTAAGTTCTAAAATAGATAGTAGAACGATCTTAGGAGAACAGGGGGCAGAACAACTTTTAGGAAAAGGGGATATGCTTTTCATGTCATCAGCAAACAGAATAGTCAGAATTCACGGTCCATTTGTATCAGAGAATGAGATAGAAAAAATTGCTAACTCTATAAGAGCTCAAGGCGAGCCCGATTATATGGATGAAATTACAGCATTGGAAACAGCTGGAAGTGCTTTTACTGGAGAAAACGATGTTGATGAAGATGAATTATATACTCAAGCAGTTGAAATTATAAAATCAGAAGGTAAGGCTTCTACAAGTTTCTTACAAAGGAAACTTCAAATTGGTTACAATAGAGCTGCAAGGATTATTGATATGATGGAAGAGAAAGGTATTGTAAGTAAAGCAAATCATGTTGGTAAACGTGAGGTCTTTTAAAATATTCTTAATCTTTTTTTTTCTAACTGTAAATCTCTTTGCAAATGAAAAAGATAAAATAATAAATCAACTGAATAATTTAAATTCATTAGAATTTACATTTGATCAATTAATCAATGATAAGTCGGAAAAAGGTAGCTGTCTTTTAAAGTTTCCAGGAAAATTAAAATGTAATTACTTTGATGATAAAGAAAAAGAATTAATTATAAATAATAAGAAATTAGCAATTACTCAAAAAAAATATAATAAAACTTACTATTACCCCATATCAAAATCTCCATTTTTAAATATCTTATATAAAGATAAATTATTAGAAATAGTTCAATCAGGAGAATTAGAAATAAATGATCAAATAATCAGGCTTAATTATTTAAGTGAAAATAGAGTTTCAGTTTTATTTGATAGAAAAAATCTAGACTTAAAAGGATGGGAAATTATTGATCAATACAATAATAATATAAATTTTACATTAAATATTGTAGCTAAAAACGATGTCTACAAGAAAAATACTTTTAAAATACCTGAAATAAATTAAGCAACAAAATCTATTTCTTCTTCTCTGAAAATTTCAAAACCTTTTGACTTATAATTTTGCAAAGCATGCTTGTGATCTAGGCTACAAGTATGTACCCACATTCTATTTGGATTTTTTCTAGAAGCACTAGCTATTGCATGGTTTAAAAGTGTGGAACCTAATTTTTGTCCTCTAAATTCTTTTAATACTCCCATATTTATTAGTTCAACCTCGTTTAGTTCTGGGTGGTATTCTTGCTCATAATAACCAATTAAATCATCTCCATTTTTTAATATATGAGTTTCTAAATTTTTATTTGAAACATATTTAAACCATTCTTTATCAGACCAAAGAAGTCTATCTCTCCAATAATGATCAATGCCAATTTGTTTGTAAAAAAACTTATTTAATTGAAAATCTTTTTTATCATCCAAAATTATTTTATGATTTTCAGGCAAGTTTAGATCGATAGGTTTACTAAAATTTTTTATTTCTAGAAAATATCTTTGAACTCTTGAAACCATTAATTCACCATCTTTCCAATTTTTTCACCAGCAAAAATATGAAAATGCAAATGAGGGACTTCCTGCCCTCCATCACTTCCTAAATTTGTTAATGCTCTATATCCAGACTCTCTAGCGCCAACTAAGTTTGAAACATGAGTAATAGCTTTGTTAAACTCAACTATTTCTTTATCAGACGCATTAGAAGTAAAATCGTCCAAATCTTTATATTCACCTTTAGGTATTACCAAAACATGAATTTTTTTTTGAGGATTTATGTCGTGAAAAGATAAAACGTAATCATTTTCATAAACTTTCTTACACGGTATTTCCCCTCTAAGAATTTTTGCAAATATATTATTTTTGTCATAACTCATTTTTGTCTTTTCTTAAGTTCACTCATTACGTCCTCGATCTTAATATTATTGGCTTCTAGGTAAACCATTAAATGATAAAGAACATCCGCAGCTTCATGAATTTTATTAGAGTCATGGTCTACAGCCTCAATTAATTCCCCTATTTCCTCTTTTACTTTTGCAACACTTAACTTTTTATCGTTAAGAAGTTTATTTGTATAGGATTTATCGGGAGAGGAATTTTTCCTCTCTCTGATAATTTTCATTAACTGCTCTAGATTTTCAAACATTTTATAATCTTACCGATACATTTTTGGAATTCAAATATTCTTTAACCTCTTTAATTTTAAATTCACCGTAATGGAAAATAGAAGCAGCTAGAACAGCGCTCGCACCACCTTTAACTATACCATCATAAAGGTGATCTAAAGTTCCTACTCCCCCAGAAGCAATAACAGGAATATTAGTGCTATCTGTAATAACTTTTAATAGTTCAACATCATAGCCTGACTTAGTTCCATCTCTATCCATAGAGGTTAATAAAATTTCTCCAGCACCGTTTGTTTCTACTTGTTTAGCAAATTCAACAGCATCAATACCTGTTTTGTTTCTCCCACCGTGAGTAAAAACTTCCCATTTATTTTCAGAAACTTTTTTAGCATCGATGGCTACTACAATACATTGAGAGCCAAATTTCTTAGATGCATCTTTAACAAAATTTACATTTTTAACTGCTGCTGTATTTATAGAAACCTTATCTGCACCAGCTAATAATAAATCAGTTATATTTTGAATTGATCTAACTCCACCACCAACAGTTAAAGGAACAAAACATTCTTTTGCTGTTTTTCTTACAATATCAATAATTGTCTCTCTGTTTTCATTTGATGCAGTAATATCTAAAAAACAAATCTCATCTGCTCCACCATCGCTGTAAATTTTTGCTTGTTCAACTGGGTCACCAGCATCTTTTAATTCAACAAAGTTAATACCTTTAACTACTCTTCCATTCTTAACATCAAGGCAAGGTATAATTCTATTTTTAAGCACTGATCTCCTTCGCTAATTCTTCAAGTGTGATATCACCGTCATAAATAGCTTTTCCAACAATGATACCTTCAATTTTATTATTATTTAATTTTTTAGCTTTCTTAATATCATTTATTGAAGAGACGCCTCCTGAGATCACAACAGGGCAATTAGCAAGTTCTGCAATTTTTATAGTCTCTTCAAAATTAGGACTAGTTTTCATTCCATCCCTATTAATATCTGTATAAACTATTCGACTCACACCATAACTATTCACTTCTTTAAGAAAGTCTGTGGTTTTAATATTAAGATTTTCTCTCCAACCCGATACGGAAAGGTTTCCATCCTTCGCGTCTAATCCTAGAGCAATTTGATCTTTAAATTTTTGACAAGCTTCTTTTAAAAATTCTTTATTTTTTATAGCACCGCTTCCTAAAATTACTTTTTCAACACCTGAATCAATATATTGTTTAATGCTATCCTGTGATCTTACACCACCACCTATTTCAATTTTTAAATCATATTTACTAACTATCTGCTTAATAATATCTAGGTTAACTGTCTTTCCAGTTAAAGCTCCATCTAAATCAACAATATGTAAATTTTTGAAGCCATGATCTTTGTATTTACCTGCTTGATCGATAGGTGAAGTTTCGTATTCAGTTTTATTTTTAAAATCACCTTTAATTAACCTCACACATTTTTTATCTTTTATGTCTATAGCTGGAAATATTTTCATTATAATTTTAAAAAATTATCAATTATTTTTAATCCAGTTTTATCACTCTTTTCAGGGTGAAATTGTGTTCCAAATAAATTTTCCTTCTCAACCGCACAAACAATTTCAGATGAATAATCTGTAGTTGCTGAGATAACCGACTTATCTTGAGGAATAAATTCGTAGCTGTGCACGAAATACATGTGAGATTTATTTTCAATATCTTTAAAAATTTTGCTCTCTTTTTGAATATCAATTTCATTCCAACCAATATGTGGTAGTTTAAATTTTCCGTTTTGATTATCAATTTTAGAAACTTTACCGGCAATCCATCCTAAACCTTTTGTTTCTGTTTCTTCATAGCCAATATCAGCAAACATTTGTAAGCCCACACAGATTCCTAATAGTGGTTTCTTGTTTGTAATTGCGAAATCTTTCAGCGTATCTACTAATCCGTTAATACTATTTAGAGAATCAACACAGCTTTTAAATGATCCTTGGCCAGGTAAAACAATCTTATCACTGGATTTTATTTTATTTATTTCAGAAGTTACTTCTAGATTAACTTTACCTTTAGAAACTTCTGTAAAAGAGTTTATAACTGAGCTTATATTGCCCGATTGGTAGTCAACGATTGTGACGTTCATCAAAATTAAATAGAACCTTTTGTAGAAGGTATTGAGTTTTTAATTCTTTTATCAATCGCCAACGCATCTTTTAATGATCTAGCTAAACCTTTGTAACAAGACTCAATTTTGTGGTGACTAT
This sequence comes from uncultured Pelagibacteraceae bacterium, assembly GCA_902561585.1. Taxonomy (GTDB): domain Bacteria; phylum Pseudomonadota; class Alphaproteobacteria; order Pelagibacterales; family Pelagibacteraceae; genus Pelagilacustribacter. The sequence continues at coordinate 154,374 of CACEQK010000001.1, read as the reverse complement.
TTTCACCGTAAATGTTTTCTACGTGTAAGGTAACTCCGGCAGATTGAGAGAATGCTTGAAACCACTCTTTAAACAATTCTGTGTCCATCTCACCAAGTTTCTCAACCGGTAAATTAACTTTCCAGATTAAATAGGGTCTATTTGATACGTCTAATGAAACTCGGCTAAGTGTTTCATCCATTGGAATCATAGTTGAGGCATACCTTGTGATTCCTTTTCGGTTGCCTGCAGCTTTTTTAATAGCTTCACCAATTGCTATTCCTGTATCTTCGGTGGTGTGGTGTAAATCAATATGCGTGTCACCTTTGGCACTTACTTCTAAATCTATTAATGAATGCTTAGAAAGCTGCTCTAGCATGTGGTCTAGAAAACCAATTCCAGTTTTAATTTTGTATTTACCTTTACCATCTAAATTAACAACGACTGAAATACTGGTTTCTTTTGTTTTTCTACTTATTTTTGCTTTTCTTGCCATAATAACGCAGATTAATATTTGATATACATATATTCATTCATTTTATCAATAAAACAGATTACCTATTGAAGATCTTAAATTAATCTCCACATATAACGTTATGAATACAGCTGAAAAATGGCACGGTACTACAATTGTTTTGCTTAGAAAAAATGGCGAAACAGTAGTTGCAGGAGATGGTCAGGTTAGCCTTGGCAACACTGTTTTAAAAAGCAAAGCAAAAAAAGTAAGGAAGATTGAAAGCAGAGGGGTGATCGCTGGGTTTGCGGGTTCAACTGCTGATGCATTAACTTTATTTGAAAGGTTAGAAGCTAAACTTGAAAAACATGCAGGTAACCTGCAAAGAGCTGCCGTTGAATTAGCAAAAGATTGGAGAAGCGATAAATTTTTAAGAAGATTAGAAGCTTTAATGGCTGTGGCAGATAAAAAACATAGTTTTATAATTTCTGGGACAGGAGATGTTTTAGAACCAGAAGATGGAATAATTGGAATTGGATCAGGTGGTAATTATGCTTTGGCTGCTGCAAAAGTATTAACTGAAACAGATATGAGCGCAGAAGATATAGCTAGAAAGTCTATTAAAGTTGCATCTGACATATGCGTATTTACAAATAATAACATTACAGTAGAAAAAGTTTAATATGACTCCAACTAATAAAGTTACAAATTTAAAAGTAGTAAAAAATAAAAATAAAGAAACTTCTAGAGTAAGCGCTTTATCTCCTAGAGAAATTGTTTCTGAGTTAGATAGATACGTTATTGGCCAAAAGGATGCAAAGAAAGCAGTGGCCGTTGCGTTAAGAAATAGATGGAGAAGACAAGCTTTGTCAGATGAAATGAGAGATGAAGTTCTTCCAAAAAATATTTTAATGATTGGACCAACAGGTGTTGGTAAAACAGAAATTTCAAGAAGACTTTCGAAATTAGCGGAAGCTCCGTTTATAAAAGTTGAAGCAACTAGATTTACAGAGGTAGGTTACGTTGGAAGAGATGTAGAACAAATCATTAGAGATTTAATTGAGATAGCTATTGCTATGGAAAGAGAGAAAAAGAGAAAAGAAGTAAAAGCTAAAGCAGAATTAAAAGCCGAAGAGAAAGTATTAGACGCACTTGTAGGCAATAAAGCAAGTGTTGCCACAAGAGAGAGTTTTAGGAAAAGATTGAGAAACGGTGATCTGGATGACAATGAAATAGAAATAGAAGTGCAAGATACTTCTTCTCCACTTAAAGGTTTTGAAATACCTGGGATGCCTGGCGGGAATGTTGGAATGGTAAATCTCGGAGATATTCTTGGAAAATCTATGGGTGGTAAAAAAGGTAAGAAGAAAAAGATGACTGTTAAGGAGTCACACGACATTCTAGTCGCGCAAGAGTCAGACAAAATGATCGAGGAAGATAAGATTATAACAGAAGCAAAAAAAGCTACGGAAGAAAATGGAATAGTATTCTTAGATGAAATAGATAAAGTATCTGCGAGAAGTGATAGGGTTGGAGGTGATGTTTCGAGAGAAGGTGTGCAAAGAGACTTACTACCTCTTATAGAAGGAACAACTGTAAGCACTAAGCATGGTCCAATAAAAACAGACCATATTTTATTCATTGCCTCAGGAGCATTTCAATTAGCAAAACCATCTGATTTATTACCTGAATTACAAGGAAGGCTACCTATAAGAGTTGAGTTGGATGCATTAAAAGAAGAGGATTTCAAAAGAATTCTAAAAGAACCAGATAATAGTTTAATCAAGCAATATAAAGAACTTCTTAAAACGGAAAACGTAGATTTAAAGTTTACGGAAGACGGTATAGATATGCTTGCTAAAATTTCAGCTGAGGTCAACTCCTCAGTAGAAAATATTGGAGCAAGAAGATTGCATACTATTATTGAAAAAGTTCTAGATGATATAAGTTTTAACGCGACTGATAGAGCAGGTGAAACTATAACTATTAATCAAAAATACGTACAAGACAATTTAGGTAATCTAGTAAAAGATACAGATCTTTCTAAGTTTATCTTATAAGTTCTTGAGCTTAATAAGGATTGCTCCATCGCCTCCATCTTTTTTTTCAGCCTCTTCAATTGAAATAATATAATTTTTTAATTCGTCATCAGAGCTTATAAATCCAGGTACTGAATACCTTAATTTACTTAGATCACTAGAAACATATGTGTCTTCACCAGATGTTGAGTGTAAACCTTTACCTGTTATTAATAAAATTTCTCTAAATTTATTTTTAGAGCAAGAAATTATAATTTCTTTAACTTTTTTATTTGCTTCATCCAATGTATAACCATGAAGATCAAATTTAAATCTTTCTTTTCTATTTATAGATTTATTCCCTAAATCTTTATCATAAACGTCTGCTGGATTTTTAATATAAGATTGCCATACTTCGCTATCTTCTTTTGAAAGGTCTTTTTTCTTAATCACTGACTAACGATTTCAGCTAGATACCAGTTAGGACTTGAATTTTTAATATTTTTCGTAAATTTCCAAACATCTGAAACAAATTTAATTTTATCTGGACTGCCTTCGATAATCTTATCATTTTTATCTTTTTTGACAGAGATAACTTCAGCTACAAATTTTACTGTTGCAAATAGATCGTCTTTAACTTTTTCATATTTTTCTACTGAGGATTCTTTTACTCCGATGAATGTAAATTCAGATTTCATGTTTTCTTTATTTCTTGCATCAATAGCACTTTTAAAGTTATTGCTCATTGTTGCTGTTAAAAGACCTTTAAATTTTTTAGTATCTCCGCTTGCAAAAGCTGTAAGAATAGTTTCGTAAGCAATCTCTGCTCCCTTTAAGAAATCTTTTTTATCTTTACCTTCTAAAGTTTCAAGATTCTGTTTGACTGTCTTTATCTCCTTTTTTGGTATGTTGAATTTTTCCTCTGCGAATCTTGGATAAACTTTTGACTCATGGCCTGTTTTTCTACCCAAAATACTTCTAAGTCGTAAGATTATGAATCCTGCAATCATTCCTAATAAAATTATGTCGATATAACCAAAACTGTTACTCATAATTTGATAAATATACATTAATCATATATTTTTGTATCAGACAAATGAACCCATTTTTTATATTATTTATAGCTCTTCCAGCGCTTGAAATATTTCTATTTATTGAAATAGATGGGCGGGTAGGCGCCTTAAATACTGTAGCACTTATTTTTCTAACTGCAATTATTGGTATCTATTTTGCAAAATTACAAGGAATTCAAACATTAAAATCTGGAATGGTTAATTTATACCAAAATAAAATGCCTATTTACGAAATCATGTCCGGGGCATCCATAGCTATAGCGGCACTACTTCTGATAATACCAGGTTTCTTTACTGATTTAATTGGTTTCTTTTTGTTAATACCTTTTACAAGAAAAATAATATTTAGTTTGATTTTAAATAAATCTCAAACAAAAGTGAAACCTCAAGATGAGACTATTGATGGAGAAATAGTAGATCACAAAAAAGATGAACTATAAAATAATTGGAAAATACATAAAGGAATTAAACTTTAACATTCCTAATCCGAAAACATTTTTTCTTCTCTCTAAAAATATATCTAACTACAAAATAAATATTGATATCAAAAGTGTACAGATTAAAGAAAATATAATTGAAGTGTTAACTAGTTTAAGCCTAACACCGACAAAAGATGATTTTGAAAGTATAAATACTAAAATTATTTATTCAACTATTGTCGAATTAGAAAATGAAAAAATTCAAAAGCATGAAATGGAAAAAATTATATTAATAAATGTCCCAAATGAAATTTACTCTGAATTAAGAAAAATTTTCGTTTTTTTATTTGAAAATTGTGGTTTCAAAGATGTAAAAATAAACGAGTCTGTAGACTTTGAGAAATTATATCAAATGAGAAAAGTTCAATAGAAATTTTTTCTTAATTCAGATTTTAAAAAATCTTTATGTTTTCTAATTTCATCTTCTGAGATTTTCACAATTGTTTTGCTATAATCATTGGTCTGATTTAATCGCTCCGCTTCAATATTATTTGAAAGTTCAAATTTTGGTTCTTTAGCATCTAACAAATTAATGTAGACCTCCCTTAACAACTCACAATCTAATAAAGCATTATGTTTTGTTCTTCGTGATAGATCTATATTGAACTTTTTACATAATGCATCTAGTGAATTTGACGTTCCAGGAAATTTATTTCTAGCGACTTCTAATGAGTCAATTACTGATTTTCTATCCATTTTTTCTTTTTTAAGTAATCCTAGTTCTCCATCTAAGAATGCTAAATCAAAGGGTGCATTATGAATTATAATTTTTTTATCTTTTACAAAATTTAAAAATTCATCAGCAATAATATCAAATGTTTGTTTGTCTTTTAAAAATTCTTCTGAAAAACCATGAACTTTAAATGCCTCACTTGGCACACTTCTTTCTGGGTTAATTAATTTATGAAATACTTTTCCTGTAGGAATTAAATCTTTAGTTTCAATACAAGCAATCTCGACAATCTTATGACCTTCCTTAAATGACAATCCTGTAGTTTCAGTATCTAAAAACACTTCATTCATATTTAGATATTATAGTTAATAAATTTTTTTTTAAAATCTTTAAATTCTTTTCATTCACAACAACATAATCGCAAGACTTAATTTTTACATTATCGCTCATCTGTTTGCTGTCTAGCAAATTAAATAGTTTTTTATCTCTATTTTTTAATTTAAATCTTTTTAATCTAAGTTGCTTTTTTGATTTAATAAAAATTATTTTATCAAAATGTTTCATAAGCCTACTCTCGATTAGTAATGGAATTTCATAAAATAAAAGTTTTTTATTTTTATTTTTAAGGGTAAATTTTTTCATTTTTTCCCTAACCAAGGGATGAATAATTTTTTCAAGTTTTTTAAGTTCGCCGCTATTATCTAAAATCATTTTTTTAAGATTTTTTTTAATTTGATTATTGTTTTTTATTTTGAATTTTTTACTTACCAAGCTCCTGAAGCTAAAACTTTTATAAAGTTCTTTGACCGCATTATCAGCGCTAAATAATGGGCCACGCTTACCAGATAAAAACTTACTAGCTGTAGATTTGCCAGATGCCAATGAACCTGTGATGCCAATTTTAATCATTTAAGCTTTGAATTTAATAGTTCGATTAACTTATTATCAATCTCTGGATTAATTTTATTCCATAAATAGAAAGATTTTTGTCCTTGATAAATAAACATATCAAGACCATTGAAAACCTTTCTGCCTTCTTCTTTGAGAAATTTATACGTTTTTGTTTCTAATGGATTGTAAATTGTATCAATATAAAAAATATTTTCTTTCGTGTTAGAAAAGTTGAAATCAAAATCATCCCCGTTTTTTAAACCCAAACTTGTAGCATTTATGATTATATCAAATTTTTTTATCTCATCTTTCAAGTCTCTCCATGGAGCTATGTTGAGAAAAGTAAATCTTTTTTTTAAAAAAATACATTTTTCATTAGTTCGATTTGTTATTGATATTTCTTTAATCCCTGATTTTTGAAGAGATAGAATTACCGACGGAGACACTCCTCCAGCTCCAATAATCAGGGCACTCTTATGTAAACTGCTATCAATTTCTTTGAGATATGCAGCCTGCAATCCGAACACATCAGTATTTTCTCCAATAATTTTACCATTATCTAACAAAACAGTATTTACCGACCCTGTAACTTCAGCATCATTAACAATTTTATCGGTTTGATTAATTATTTTTTGTTTAAAAGGTAAAGTAACATTGATGCCCGCCAATTCACGATTTCTAATTTTCTTTACAATATCTTTTAAATTTTCATCTTTTGCTTCTATTATTGAATAGCTTGCATCCACGCCGTACTTATCGAACCAATAATTATGCAACACGGGTGAAAGAGAATGATTAATAGGATTTCCAATAATTCCAAATTTTTTTTTCATTTTTTTAATTGATCAATATAACTTATTATTTCTTTAATAGGTAAACCCATAATAGAGTCTCTATCTCCTTTAACATATTCAAATAATTCTAATCCGTCTGCCTCGATTTGGTATACTCCGTAAGCTAATAACGTTTCTGTTTTTATTTTATCTAAATATTTTAACAACATAGAATCGTCTAAATTTTTCATTTTCAATTCCGAAGAATCGGTATGATTCCAAATCATAGCTCCGTTTTTCGAAATACAAACAGAACTTATTAAGTAATGTATCGAGTTATTAAGTTTTTTTAGAATTGAGAGGGCTTCCTCTCTTGATTTAGGTTTATTTATTAATTCATTATTTAATGAGACTACACTGTCAGCACCAAGTACTATACGATCTGGATTTTTATTACTCACTTTAATAGATTTTATTTCAGCAAGATTTTTAGATATAATTAATGGGTCAGCTCCTTCTGCGAGAAGTGAGTCTTTAATTTCATCTTCATCCACGCTTGAAACCATCACCTCATTATCAATCTTATATTTGTCTAAAATTTGTTTTCTAACACCGCTTTTAGAGGCTAAAATTATTTTCATTTATTTCTTTTTATATCAATGATCTTTAAGATCGAAGCAGCCGTCTCCTCTACAGATCTCCTTGTAACATCTATAACTGGCCAATTATTTTTTTTAAAAAGTTTTTTAGAATCCTCAACCTCTTTTTTTATAGCATCCAGATCAGTGTACTCTTTAAGTTTTTGGTCTTTCATTATTGCTACTCTATTTCGCCTAATATCAGATAATCTTTCCGGGTCTGCCACCAAACCTATTATACAAGAAGTATCGTTGGACTTTAGATTTTCAGGTATTTTTTGATCCAAAACTAGAGGAATGTTTACTGTTTTGTAACCCCTGTTGGCTAAATATATAGAAGTTGGAGTTTTACTGGTTCTGCTCACACCTAACAAAATTACATCTGCAGTATTAATATCGTCTATCTTTTTTCCATCATCGTGGGACATTGTAAATTGAATAGCCTCTATCCTCCTATAATAATCGTCATCTAATACGTGTTGAGCACTTGGTTTATGAATAGCTTTTTGATTAAGTAATTTAGAGAAGCTTAAAATTAAGTTTCCTAAAACACCAAAACAAGGAACAGAAAATTTTTCACTCTGATTTGCAAGATATTTAGCCAATTTAGTCTCAACAATTGTATATAATATTATAGCATTATCTATTTGATTACATTCTTTGATAATTTTATCAATTTGCTGCTCAGTTCGTACAAAAGCAAATTCTTTTTTATCATACTCGAAGTTAGCAAATTGAGATTTTAAAGATAAAAATATTCTATCTAATGTTTCACCAGTTGAATCAGACACAAGATATACATTGTATTTTTCGTTCATAACTTTGTTAATAAAATATTAATTAGTTAGTTTTCTACATATTTAAAAAAAAAAAGAAAAAATAACTAACATTAATTAACACTATTTAAACATTTTGTTGAATGTTAATAATATGGTTTTTTTGATGTTTATAAAATCAGTAAACGTTCGAAAATCACTCATATAAAGGATAGTTATAAACGGTCCTATGTATAAAAAATGAATAATTCGTTATATAACTAAATAACAGGACCTAAAGCATTTATTATACTTAAAACTATTTATTATTTAATGAGTAACCTTAAAGAAATATTAATAAATAAAAAAATTTGTAAATCTGTTTGGTTTATGAGACAAGCAGGACGTTATTTACCTGAATTTCGAAAAATAAGATCACAAAACCAAAATTTTATTAATCTTTGTTTGAATAGCGAGTTAAGTTCTAAAATTACATTACAACCTATCGAGAGATTTAATTTAGACTCTGCAATAATTTTCTCCGATATTTTAATGGTACCATATGCACTTAACCAGAAAGTCGAATTTTTAAAAAATCATGGACCAAAACTGGAAATCTTTAATTTAGATAAATTTTTAAAAAATAATGATCTTGATTTTATTAAAAAACTTAAACCAGTTTATAAAGCGATAGAAATTACTAGAAAAAAATTAAGTAAAAATAAATCACTAATATCTTTTATAGGAGCTCCATGGACTTTATTAGTATACATGATTGGAGCAAAGCAAAATAAAGATCAAATTGATTTAAAAATAATCAATGAAAAAAATAATGAAATTGATCTTATACTAGAAAAATTAATCAATTATCTCTGTTTACATATCGAAAATCAAATCAAAGCTGGAGCTGATGTAGTTCAAATTTTTGACTCTTGGGCTGGATTGATACCACAAAAAGATCTTAATAGTTTTTGTTATGTTCCAAATTCCAAAATTGTAAAGTTTTGTAAAAAGAAAGGAATACCTGTAATCTGTTTTCCAAAAGGTATTAAAGAAAACTATAAAGTTTTTAATAATCTAGTAAAACCAGACGGACTAAACATAGATTATAATGTTAATCCTAATTGGGCTAGAGAAAATCTTAAAGGAACAGTAATTCAAGGGGGGTTAGACCCCAAAATTTTATTATTACCTGATGAAGAAATCTATAACAGCGCTAGAAATTATTTAGACGCATTCAAAGGTTTGCCTTATGTTTTTAATCTAGGACATGGTATGCTACCAGAAACAAACCCGGACAAAGTAGATAGATTAATAAAATTTTATAGAGAATACTAATGATGCAAAAAGATCATCCCGAGGTAAAATTTGGTAAAACAGGTGTTTTACTAATAAATTTAGGGACCCCTGACTCAACTAGTTGGTGGGATATTAGAAAATATTTAAAGGAATTTTTATCTGATAGGAGAGTAATAGAGGTTAACCCTGTTTTATGGCAAATTATTTTAAATTTATTTATACTTACATTCAGACCATCTAAAACCGCCCATGCATATAAAAAAATTTGGAGAAAAGAGTCAAACGAGTCTCCCTTGCTTTATTTTACAAGAAGCCAGGCAAAAAAATTAAATAGCAAAATAAGAAGTGAAAAAATATTTGTCGATTTCGCAATGAGATACGGCAATCCAAGTATAAAATCAAAACTTAATATTCTTAAAAATGCTGGGTGTGAGAATGTAATTATTCTTCCTTTGTATCCACAATACGCAGCTGCAACAACAGCAACTGTATGTGATGAGGTTTACAGATCACTTATGGGTATGAGATGGCAACCAAGTTTACAAGTAGTACCTCACTATGAAAGTGAGCCCATTTATATAAATGCTCTTATTAAAAGTATAAAAGAAAAATTAGTGAGCATAAAATGGAAACCAGATTTAATTATTTCTTCGTATCATGGTATTCCAAAAAAATATTTTGATAAAGGAGATCCTTATCATTGCTATTGCCATAAAACCACAAGGCTGATGAAGGAAAATTTCAATGAAGTAGATATTCAGACAACTTTTCAGTCAAGGTTTGGACCACAAGAATGGTTAACACCCTACACAGATAAAACTTTAGAAAGTTTACCGAGTAAAGGAGTTAAAAACTTATTAGTTATTTGCCCAGGTTTTGCTTCTGACTGTGTAGAAACCTTAGAGGAAATTGACATTCAAGGAAGAGAAAGCTTTATGGAAAATGGCGGTGAAAATTTTGATTTAATACCATGCCTTAATGATAATGAAGATCATATTAATTTGTTTGAAAAGCTAGTTAAAAAATATATTTAAGGATGAATACTTACCTCTTGTTCAAATCTTTACATCTAATAGCAGTTGTTTCATGGATGGCTGGACTTTTATATTTACCAAGAATATTTGTTTATCATTCAGAGGCAGACCATCAGTCTCAGAAAACAGTATTTAAAATCATGGAAAGAAAACTTTATAATTATATCATGATGCCGGCTATGATATTATCTTGGTTGTTTGGTGTGTTATTAATTCATAGTCTTGGATTCAGTGTTTTTTCCGAATTATGGATGCAATTAAAAACAGTGCTAGTTGTTATATTAACTTTTTACCATTTTTTACTTGGAAAATATCTTGGGAATTTTGCAATAGATAACAATGTTAAGTCTTCGAAGTTCTTTAGGATTATTAACGAAGTACCCACAATAATACTCATTGTTGTTGTATTTGCTGTTATTTTTAAACCTTTATAATAGGTCTTGAATTTTTCTAAAAAAAACATATATTTTTAATACTTTCCTACTAATCAATACAATCTCATGAACTTACAAGAACTAAAACAGAAGAACCCGGCCGAGCTTATTAACGAAGCTGAAAAGCTTGGTATTGAAAACCCAAGTACATTAAGAAAACAAGAAATTCTTTTTGCCATACTAAAAAAATTAGCTGAGAAGAACGAGCAAATTACAGCCACAGGAGTATTAGAAGTATTGCAAGATGGTTTTGGTTTCCTTAGAGCAATTGAGTCAAATTATCTACCAGGACCAGATGATATTTATGTGAGTCCAAGTCAAATTAGAAGATTCGGTCTAAGAACAGGAGATTCAGTAGAGGGAGAAATTAGAGGGCCGAAAGATGCAGAAAGATATTTTGCTTTATTAAAAGTAAATAAAATTAATTTTGATGAACCTGAAAAAGGAAAAAATAAAATTGCATTTGATAACTTAACACCTCTATACCCAAATGAGAGAATAAAGTTAGAGGTTGAAAGTACAAAAGTTGAAAAGAAACCGGATAACACGGCAAGACTTATAGATTTAGTTAGCCCAATTGGCAAAGGACAGCGTTCATTAATTGTCTCACCCCCTAGAGCTGGTAAAACAATTATTCTTCAAAACATTGCACAATCGATTACAGCAAACCATCCTGAATGTTATTTGATGGTCCTTTTAATTGATGAAAGACCAGAGGAAGTAACAGATATGCAAAGGTCGGTAAAAGGTGAAGTAGTGGCATCAACTTTTGATGAACCAGCTTCAAGGCACGTAGCCGTGGCAGAGATGGTAATCGAAAAGGCTAAGAGGCTAGTCGAACATAAAAAGGATGTAGTAATTTTATTAGACTCGATAACAAGATTAGGAAGAGCTTATAATGCTGTTATACCAAGCTCAGGAAAAGTTTTAACTGGTGGTGTTGATGCTAACGCACTCCAAAGACCTAAAAGATTTTTTGGCGCAGCTCGTAACGTGGAGGAAGGCGGATCACTAACTATCATTTCTACAGCTTTAATTGATACAGGAAGCAGGATGGATGAAGTGATATTTGAAGAATTTAAAGGAACAGGTAATTCAGAATTAATCCTTGATAGAAAAGTAGCAGATAAAAGAATTTATCCAGCACTTGACATAACAAGATCTGGCACTAGAAGAGAAGAGTTATTATTCCAGAAAGATGATCTTTCTAAAATGAACGTTCTAAGAAGAATAATTAGTCCAATGGGTACAATGGATGGTATTGAGTTTCTAATTGCAAAATTAAAAAATACAAAAAATAATGCCGATTTCTTCGATTCAATGAACAAATCTGCTAATTAATATTATTGCACCGTTTGATTATTGAAATTCGTCTCGTGTAAATAAAAACTAATTATACTCTCTAATGTGTCAACTTTGTTTTTTAAAGATATTGACTCTAATAATTTTTGCTTTTCTTCATTTGTAATCGGAGCAATCATCGCCAAAGTATTAATTTTTTGAGATTGATTTAACTTTTCAAACTCTTTCCAATTTAATAAAAGTCCATTTCTTTTAAAGAAATTTTTTGCATTATCCATTAAAGATTTCGTATCAATCAGATTGTTTGTCTCAATATTGTCTTCGTTAAAATCTTTATAATCGACCTTAAATTCTCGGTACAATTTATCGTTAGAAATTTCCTCTAAAATTTTAAACCTGGAAATCCCTGTAAGGTTTATTAAAATTCTACCATCTTTGCTTTTTTGATAATCACTTATTTTACCCAAACAACCTACTTGATAAACACTTCCACTTTCTTTTTTTGATTGAACCATGCCCATTAATTTATCTTTGTTATAAGCATCATTAACTAAATTTAAATATCTCTGTTCGAATATATTCAATGGCAAGTTAGTTCTAGGAAAATAAATTACCCCATTCAATGGAAACACAGGAAGGGTTGAAGGTAAGTTTTTCATAAATATATTATATTAAAAAAAATAACTTGCGGGTAGCGGCATTTTATAATGGTTGACCGTTTGTTGCAGCCTATATTATACTAATTTAATTGCGGGCATAGCTCAGTGGTAGAGCGTCTCGTTGCCAACGAGAAGGTCGAGGGTTCGAGCCCCTTTGCCCGCTCCAAAATAATGGAAGATTTATCGAAAAAAAAATGTGTAGCATGTGACGGTAATATTCCACCGTTTGATACGAGTGAAATACACAAGTATTTAAAAAAAGTTGATAATTGGGAAGTAAAAAGTAATGACGATAAAAACTATTATTTAATTAAAAATTTCAAATTTAAGAATTTTGAAGAAAGCTTAAATTTCACAAACAAGGTTGGAGAAATAGCTGAACAAGAAAATCATCACCCAGACATCTCCTTTGGCTGGGGCTATTGTAAGATAAAAATTTTTACCCATGCTATTAAAGGATTAGCTGAGAGTGATTTTATATTAGCAGCAAAGATTGATAAACTAAATTAATGATTGAAATGTCTGATCCCGGTAAAAATCATTTTTATTTTAGCCTTATTGGCGGCATTAATAACTTCTTGATCTCTAATAGAACCTCCTGGTTGTACAATTGATTTTACACCTGCTTTAATTAAGGTGTTAATTCCATCAGCAAAAGGAAAGAATGCGTCCGACGCTGCTATTGAGTTTTTAATTTTTGAAGATTGAAATTGTTTTGCTTTTTGCACGGCAATTTTACAACTATCTAATCTGCTTGGTTGGCCCGCTCCAATACCAATTGTTGTAAAATTATTACATAATACTATCGCATTAGATTTCACATATTTACAAATATTAAAAGCAAATTCTATTTCAGCTAATTCTTTTTTGTTTGGTTTTAATTTAGTTACGCACTTCAATTTTTTTTTATCTATCACAATATTATCTTTACTTTGTACTAAAAAAGAACCATCAAATATTTTTATAGAAGAGGGATCCTTTAGATTAAAATTAGAAATATCAATAATTCTTAAATTTTTCTTTTTTTTTAGAATGTTTAAGGCATCTTTATCAAATCCTTTAGCCAGAATAACTTCTAAAAAGTTTTTATTTATTTCTAAAGCTATTTTTTTATTTACCCTATAATTACAAGCTATAACACCACCAAAAGCACTAATAGGATCTGAAGCATAAGCATTTTGAAAAGATATTAAAGGAACTTTATTTTCTGATACACCACAAGGGTTTGCATGTTTAATAATCACAGTTCCAGAATTTTTCTTTAAAGAATTTAAGATCTCTAAAGAGGCAGACATATCATTGTAATTGTTGTAGCTCAGTTCTTTTCCATGAATTTGATCAAATTTTAGATGTTTATCATTATAGTCATTTATATAAATCGAACTTTGTTGATGGGGATTTTCGCCGTATCTTAATTTTTGCAATTTTCTTCCAAATATTGTTTTTCTTTCAGGAAACTCAATCTTGAGTTTTTTATTAAACCAATTAGCGATAAGTGCATCATAATATGCAGTTAATCCAAATGCCTTTGAGGACATTAATTCTCTAAATTTTAAGGAAGTTTTCCCTTTAAGATTTTCTAATTCATCAATTAGAGATCTATAATCATCTTTGTTTGTTATAATTGTAACATTATTAAAGTTTTTAGCTGCTGCTCTTACCATTGTTGGCCCGCCAATATCAATATTTTCAATAATTTGTTTTGAATTTTTTGAGTTTAAAACAATTTTTTGGAAAGGATAAAAGTTTACAACAATAAGATCGATGGCAGGAAAATTTTGTTTAGACATTTCACTTCTGTGTTTTTTATTTCGCCTATCATGAAGAATTCCTGCATGTATTTTTGGATGGAGTGTTTTAACTCTTCCGTCTAACATCTCCTTAAAACCTGTATATCTAGATAGCTCTGTACATCGAAATCCTAGCTTTTTAATTGAAGCATAAGTTCCTCCAGAACTTATAATATTAATATTGAATTTTTTAAGAGTTTTAAGGAGCGAAGATAAACTTTCTTTATTTGAAACTGATATCAAAGCATTTTTAATTTTTAAATTCATAATTAAATATTTTTTTTTATTTCCCAGTTAAAAGTTTTATTTTTATTAACTAAATTACCACTAATTGTTATACAAGTATTATCTAATATTTTTTTTCCACCTAAAAATATACTTTTTTCAATTTCTAAATTTTCATCAATAGCCGTAAAGATGAGTGATTTATTTTTAGAAATTTGAATTAGAACACTGTTTCCGCTCATGGTCTTAACAGCATTAAGCTCCGGATTAATGTGAAATCTAAATGCATATCTTATTGGATATCCATCTTTTGCTTTAATGATGTGATCTATCCCTTTTAAATAGTCGTTTTCCTTATCTATATAAATTTCTCTTTTATGAGTGCATCCGAACTTTTTTTCATATCCATTATTAGAAGACGAACAACCTATTAGTCCATTTTCATCTTTAGAAAAAAATTCAAAAGATTTAAAAGTATCTTTGATAGAGCTTCCAAATACTTTGTTTATCATTTCACTTTTCTCAAATTTTGTGACAGATGTATCATTAATACTTAATGTTGATTGGCACGCTGTAAGTCTACTCAGTGCTTCAGCTTTTTTTGAGATGTGATTACCAAATCCTGAATTTGTTATAATTTTTATACCATCTAAATAATATTCAAAGGAAAGAGGTCCTGATTGATATGCATTTGAAAATTTTTTACTGGGTGGTCCCTCTGTATCTATTATTAAATAATGATTTTTATATTTTATTTTATATAAACCACCAAGGTTATTAATTTTATTATTTGATTTTAATTTTTCTAAGTATTTATGAATCTGATCTAAGCTTACAGAAGAAGCCCCATTAAATAGTGGCAGTTGTTCATCTGGCGTTTTTATAAAGTTAATACAATTTAAATTTTTATCTATTATGTCTTGTAAAAATTCAGGTACATATTTCTGGCTGTCTTTAATAAGCTCTTTACAAAATATCAAATACTTTGCAAAAAATAATAAATCAGTTGTATTACGAGATAGTGGGAAACCATCATTATCAAAAAAATCTTTAATTAGTGTTTCTAGTTCTCTGATACCAATATTAAAATTTTCCTCATACTCTTTAAAAACAAGTCCAGTCAGTATAATAGAAGTTAAAATCTCAACTTTTTTTTTAAGATCACTTTCAAATCTTATATTTCTTTTTAAATGATTGGTTTGGCTAACTATACAACTTAAAAAATTTCTCCTAAAATCAAAAGTGCTATTGTTTAAAATAATATCTACATTTAAAATCCAGCTAATAATTCTTGTACTTAATGTCGAGGTTTCCCAAGTTTTTTTATTATATTTTGAATTTTTTAACATCCAAATATAAATAATTTTTTTTATTTTAGTATGGTCAGTTTTTCTATCTATAAGGCTAAGCCATAAAAAACTATGCATTTGTTTTTCATCCTTTTTTTTATCCTCTAACCAAAAAATATTTGGATCTATATCGTTAATCTTAAATGAGTGAGTCCTGTATGAAGTGATTATCGATAATAAAAAAGAATTTGGATTATAATAGACTTGTTGTGGTGTTTTAGATTCTAAAGATTTATTGTAATTTTTTGATGAGAAATATATCTTTTTAAAAAATTTGATTAATGTTATTTGACAGGCAATCAAGTAAAAGTAGGCACTTTTCAGTCCAAACATTTATTAATTATTTCTAAGAATTTCTATATTTTTTTTAAGGTCACCATTATTTTCTTTAAAGATAGTTGACCCTGATACAAGTATATTCGCGCCAGCATTTTTTGCTTTAGAACAGTTTTCAAAATTAATTCCACCATCTATTTCAACATCTACATTAAAATGATTTTTATTAATTAATTCTCTTACAGCCTTAGTTTTTTCTAAAACCTCTGGCATAAATTTTTGACCTCCAAATCCAGGCTCAACACTCATAATAAGCACCAAGTCTATTTGATTTAAATGATCCTTTATCAAATCAATTTTTGATTTTGGCTTTAGTGAAATACCAACTTTTTTATTATGTTCTCTAATTAATTTAATTGTATTAGAAACATCAGGGGTTGCCTCCGGGTGAAAAGTAATGATATCTGCACCAGCATTAGCAAAGTCTTTGACAAAATTATCAACGGGTGAAATCATTAGATGAACATCAAATATTTTTTTTGTCAGCGGTCTAAGTTTTTTTATGACTTCTGGACCAATAGTTAAATTTGGCACAAAATGTCCGTCCATCACATCAATATGGATATAGTCAGCTCCAGCTTTTTCTAATGAGACTACTTCTTCTCCTAATTTGCTAAAATCGGCAGATAAAACCGAAGGTGAAATTTTAATTAAACTGCTCATATTTTGTTTATATTTTAAACTAAAACTTTGTCAAAAAAATTAAAAGTCTAGTTGAATAACTGATATAGCTGTCTTGAAAAATCGCTTTCTAAGGGAAACGCTAACATTCCCCAGACGTCATAACCTAAAATGTATGGCATAGCGTAAAATCTAAAAAGGTAAAAAAACCATGCAACATAAAGTGCAATAAAAGGTCCAAATAAAAAACTTGGGGTTATAAATTTGAAAAGGTTTATGATCGGATTAGTGTACTTAACAAAAACTCTCATAAAAAAGAAAGTAGAATCTTCTCTTTGGAATATGTTCATGAAAGCTCTTCCAATCAGTGTCCACATTATTGTTCCAAGAACATAATCTAAAACAATTGCCCAAGTAGGTATCATATTTTTAAAATATCATGATTTAGTTAAAAAAAAAGGGGCGAAAAAATCGCCCCTTTTAATTTTAAATAATTAGTTGGTACTACTGTTTACCAAGGATTGGTTTACCCGTTGGTATTCTAGTATCATCCACCATTTTCTGTACAGAAGGAGATGGTTCTTTAGTCATTAAACTAACTACAACCATTACTACTAAACAGATAGGAGCACCGATTAATCCAAATCTTAAGTGGTCGATACCTAAGAATGGAGTGTTCACTCCGCCCCACATTGGCACTGAGAATTTAGGGAACACCCACGTTAAGTATAATGTTCCTGAAACAATTCCAGCTATGATACCAGCGATTGCACCTTGTCTTGTAGCTCTCTTCCACCATACACCAAGTACAAGTGGGAAGAACAAGCCTGACATTGCAAAGTCAAACGCCCAAGCAACCGAACCTAAGATACTTGTTAGCCTGAAAGAGGCTATGTAAGCACCAGCAGCTCCGATTATTACTAATAGTACACGAGCAACTAAAAGTCTTTTAGCTGTATCAGCTTTTGGATCTATGATTTTGTAGTAAATATCATGAGATAAAGCATTTGATATCGCTAACACAAGACCATCTGCAGTTGACATGGCAGCAGCCATACCACCAGCAAACACTAGACCAGAGATTACAAACGGTAGTCCCGCTACTTCTGGAGTAGCTAATACTACAACGTCACCTCTCATGAACCATTCGTTCAACTGAAGTATACCGTCACCATTAAAGTCTGCGATAAACACTTGTTTAACTTCAGACCATCTTTGTACCCATTCTATCGACTGAACTTCAGAAATAGATTTTCCGATAATTCCAGTTGGTAGATTTGGATCCATCAATGCCAACTTAGACAATGTCGCTAACATAGGCGCTGAAGAGTAAAGTAAGAAAATAAAGAATAGCGACCAAGCTACTGATTTTCTTGCTGCTCTAACAGAAGGAGTTGTAAAGTATCTCATTAAGATATGAGGTAACGATGCAGTTCCCACCATCATACAAATCGCTAACGATAAGTATTTCCAGACAGCCATTCCACCTTCAGGTACTCCAGAGTGAGATCCAGAGATGTATTTCAATCCTCCTGGTACCCCAGCTGCTTTCATATCTGCGGCGCTGTTTTTAACTAGTCCAAATTGTTGTTCAAGTTCACCAAGTCTTGCAACTTCATCACCTAACATTAAGTGAGGGAAAATTCCTCCACCAACATTAGAACTGATCCAGAATACTGGTATCAAGTAAGCGATGATTAATACAATGTACTGAGCAACCTGAGTCCAAGTTACGGCTCTCATTCCACCAAGCATTGAACAGATAAGGATACTTACTAATCCTACCCATACACCTGCTTCGAATGGAATACCAAGAGCTCTAGAAGCAATTGTTCCCGTAGCGTTAATTTGCGCTGTTACGTAAGTAAATGATGCTATGAAAAGCACGAATACAGAGCAAGCTCTTACAAGATTACCACCGTATCGTGTTCCGATAAAATCAGGAACTGTGTAACATCCAAATTTTCTTAGGTACGGAGCCATTAGAGTTGCAACAAGTACGTATCCACCTGTCCAACCTACTAAGAAGGCCATATAAGTATAACCACCAAAGTAAACTCCACCCGCTAAGGCTACGAAAGAAGCACCTGACATCCAGTCAGCTGCTGTCGCCATCCCGTTAAATACGGTTGGCACTTGTCTTCCTGCAACATAGTAGGCGTCTACATTTATGGTTCGTGATAAATACCCGATTAAGGCATATATACAAACCGTGAAAGCTACGAACATCACTCCGATGTTTTTAGCTGACACACCTGCTTGTTCCGCAATAGCCATCAAAATGATGAATACTAAGAAACCACCAGTGTAGGTCCCGTATATTTTAGGAAGGTTTTTTATAAAATCACCTTTAAACATTAGTTATCTCCTCTCTCTGAGAACCCATGTTCTTCGTCGATTTTTTCTTGTTTATTTGCAGTCCAAAACAAAATTATCACAAAGGCAAGAAGTGAACCTTGCGCAGTCATGTAATATGCTAGTGGATAGCCAAGAAAAGACATCGTGTTCAATTCAGAACCGAACATGAAGACAACTAACGAGAAAAAAGCCCAAAGAGCCAATGTTACAAACATGTGGTTCTTAGTTTTTTCCCAATATGCGTCTTTATTTGACATATTTCCCCCTATTTATTTTTAACTTTTTACGTAAAAAGTACTTTAATTGCTGAAACCATACCCATTATGAGTTGAATTAAAAGGGAAAAAAGGACCCTAAAACCAATTTGAAATGCTATAAGTTAAGTAAAATAAGGGTTTTTAAAATACAACGTGAAATTGAATCTAGAAAAACTTAGAATTACTCTAAAAACAATGGGAGAATATTTATTTCCTGTAGAGAAAGTAACAAGTTATTTTAAAAGCTTAAATTCAAAAAAAGATCTTCAAAAATTTATTCAACAAAGATCAGCACACGTCACACAGACTACCTTGTATGGCTATTTGAAGACAAGAATTGGTGTCAAATTTACAGCGATGGTTGAAGATGATGTTTTTTCTAAATCAATAAATATTGCTAAATGGAATATTTATATGACTGCAATAGCTGACTGTGCTTTTTATGTTTTTTCATATTTGATAGCAGAAAAAAATCTTAAAGAAAATGATTGTAAAGAAATTTATCTAGACATTATAGAAAATGAGAAAACAAACGGTTTAACCGATGAAATTTATCAAAGAGCAAAACAAGAATTTTTAAATCGATACGATAAAATAAATTTTAATAAATATTATTTAGAAAATCCATTTAAAGAAAGCTGTTTGGCTCTTTACAATTGGGCCCCAATTGCAGATGAATTAAAAATTTTAGATAAGGAAATAGTCTTAAATTCTATGAGATTAAAATGGAATTTAAAAATTGATGAATTTAAAAAATTAACTAAAAATTTAAAATTTAATTAATCTCTATTTTGCCTATTCTCTACCAGAGAAGCAACAACACTAGGATCTGCTAATGTAGTTGTATCGCCCAAGTTATCGGGTTCATTAGCTGCAATTTTTCTTAAAATTCTTCTCATTATTTTTCCAGATCTTGTTTTAGGTAAACCTGGTGCAAATTGAATTACATCTGGATAACAAATAGGACCGATCTGCTTTCTTACCCATTGTTTTAAATCTCTTTCTAAATCACCTGTTGGATTTTCTCCTGCATTTAAAGTTACGTAACAATATAATCCGTTTCCTTTAATACTATGCGGGAAGCCTACCACTGCAGCCTCTGCTACTTTTGGATGAGCAACAAAAGCACTTTCTATTTCAGCTGTACCAAGGTTATGTCCTGATACAATAATGACATCATCAACACGTCCTGTAATCCAATAATACCCGTCTTTATCTCTTCTACATCCATCTCCTGTAAAATATTTACCGTCAAATTGAGAAAAATATGTATCAATAAATCTTTGATGATCACCGTAAACAGTTCTCATTTGCCCTGGCCAAGATCCAGCCATACACAATCTTCCCTGTCCTTCACCTTTTATGATTTTTCCATCTTTATCCACTAATAGAGGCTTAATTCCATAGAAGGGTTTGGTTGCAGAGCCAGGTTTCAAATCAATAGCTCCTGGTTGAGGCGCTATTAATATTCCTCCGGTTTCAGTTTGCCACCATGTGTCAACTATAGGGCATCTTGAGTCACCAACAGTTTTGTAATACCACATCCATGCCTCAGGATTTATTGGTTCACCAACTGTTCCAAGTAATTTTAAAGATTTTCTACTAGTTTTTTTTACCGGACCATCACCTTCTCTCATCAGTGCACGAATTGCAGTTGGGGCAGTATAAAAAATATTAACTTTGTGTTTATCTACAATTTGCCACCACCTTGAATTGTCCGGATAATTAGGAACACCTTCGAACATTATAGTTGTAGCCCCATTAGCAAGTGGACCATAAATAATATAACTATGACCTGTTACCCACCCAATATCAGCAGTGCACCAATAGATGTCGTTAGGTTTATAATCAAAAATGTACTGATGAGTCATTGAAGCATAGACCATATACCCACCAGTTGTATGTAAAACACCTTTTGGCTTACCAGTGGAACCAGAAGTATAAAGAATAAATAGCGGATCTTCAGCACTCATTTCCTCAGGATCACATTTAGTCGGTACTGATGAAACTAATTTTTTATATGAAACATCTCTTTCATTGTTCCAGTTAACTTGATTACCTGTCCTCTCAACTACAACACACTTTTTAACGTTTGGACATTGATCTAGAGCCTCATCTGCTATTTTTTTTAAAGGAATTATTTTTCCACCTCTCACTCCTTCATCTGCAGTAATTAAATATTCTGATTCACAATCAGTTATTCTTGTTGCAATAGAGTCTGGAGAAAAACCACCAAAAATAATTGAATGAACAGCACCAATTCTAGCGCAGGCAAGCATAATGTATGCTAATTCGGGTATCATTGTTAAGTAAATTGTAACTCTATCTCCTTTTTGAATGCCTAAACTTTTTAAACCATTAGCTGCTTTACAAACATTTTGATGCAGCTCTTTGTAAGATATCTTTTTAGAGTCAGCTGGATCATCACCTACCCAGATTATTGCAGTTTTGCTTGGATTTTTTTTAAGATGTCTATCAATACAATTAGCTGATGCGTTTAATGTTCCGTCATAAAACCATTTAATTTTTACTTCTTCTTTACTGTATTTAACGTCTTTAATTTTTGAATATTTTTTAATCCAAGTAATTCTTTTTCCTTCTTTAGCCCAAAACTTTTCATTTTCTTTTATTGAAAGTTTATATTTTTTTAAATATTGAGATTTATTTACATATGCATGGTTAGCCCAGCTATCAGAAACTCTTATTAGAGATTTCCCATCTCCATCTTCAATTAATTTTGGTGCCTTAAAGCTTAATCTTCTAGTTTTTTTAGATTTTCTAGATTTTGTTTTTGATTTCTTTCTTTTTTTCTTCCTAAACTTAGAAGATTTTCTAGATTTTTTTACTTTTCTAGTTTTTTTTCTAGTTTTTGATGTTTTTCTGGATTTTCTTACTTTCTTCTTTTTCTTTTTTTTCTTTTTAGCCACAATTTCTCCTAAACAGGTTTTATTCTACTCATCTTATCAATTATTTTCCAGCTTTTATAGTCAATCGGCATTACTGACAACCTACTTTGTCTGATAAGGGCTAAATGAGAAAGAGCCTTATTTTTTTTGATTTTTTCTAATGTTACTGGATTTTTTAGGCGTTTTTTAAACTTAACTTGAACAGCAACAAATTTTTTTTTGGGGTCAGTTTCATCTATAAATGCCTCTTTTATGATTTCTACAACTCCAACAATTTCCTTTCCTAAATTGGAATGATAAAAATAACATAAATCACCCATTTTCATTTGTTTGAGATTATTGGCTGCTTGATAATTCCTTACTCCATCCCAGGTAGCTCCTTTAACTCCTGATCTTTCTTGTTGTTCTATAGACCAGACATGTGGTTCAGATTTTAATAGCCAATATAACATTTTAGTTATTGCTTAAGCAAAAAATGACCCCACAGCATAAAAGTTTCTTTATCATTTTTATCAAATTCATCTGAAATATATTTAGGACTTTTTCCAAAATCTCCTTTAATTTCTTCTACTTTGTAATTTATTGACTCAAAAATTTTTCTGTAATCCTGATGCCTTAATCTATTTTGAAATAACATTGGAGTATTATATTTTTTCCATTCGTTTGAATTAAATTTCAAGTAGTTTAAATCGCTTATATTTTTATCAGTGTGTGAATAGTGGTCAGAATAATCTATAGTTGCAGATATGATACCGTTATTTTCTATAATTCTTTTTAATAATTTAAAATTTTCAATAAGTTCTTCTTTAGGGATATGTTCTAACGTAGTTGAAGAAATACATGCATCATATCTTAAATTATTATCAAAGACTTGTTTTAAACTCATCGGAGCCAAATAAATTATATTATAATTTTCTTTTAAGTCACTGACAGACTTAATATCAGGAAATTTTTTTAAGTTTAGTATTTTTGAAATTTGTTTATTTGCATCATTAAATAAATCCAAATCAATCATTTTTGATACATCAATCACTGTTTGTTCGATTTTTTTATCAAACATATAGCTTAAATAAATATTTTGAGCTAAAGATTTTCCAGCTCCAATTTCAATAATTTTTTTTGATTTATTTTCCCTTAGGTATTTTAAATGAAAATCCCAATAGAAAACTATAGCTTCTATCTCAACTTTTGATCTTTTCGTGACTCTTTTTTGAATAAAATACAATGGCTTATATAAATTAAAAAAATTTAAAATTTTGAAGAAAAACGATTTAATTTTCCAGTTTAATTGAAACATTATAATTTTAACCCAGGTCCCTTCATATAAGGCGCTTTACTATCTAGGGGCCATCTAGATTTAGCTGGAATATCTATTTTATTGAAAAGATTTTTTTTAAATCTTTGTATTCCGGTCCATGCAATCATTGCTGCATTGTCACCGCAAAATTTTATATCTGGAAAAATAGCCTTGAATTTTAATTCTTTTGAAAGCTTTAAAATATTTTCTCGAATTGAATTATTCGCAGCAACACCGCCTGCTACAACAAAACAAAAATCTTTTACTTGTGTTTTTTCTAAAAACATTTTTACTGCTTTTCTAGTTTTTTTGCACAAAATATTAATTGTAGTTTTTTGAAAAGAAGCAGCTAAATTATATTTTAATTTCCTATCCCCAATAATTTTCTTTGACTCTCTTAGTACAGCTGTCTTAAGACCAGCAAAAGATAAATTACAGCCAGCTTTATGAATAATCGGTTCGGGTAGTTTAAAAAAATTTTCATCACCTAATTTTGCAAATTTTTCTACATTAGGTCCACCCGGATAACCTAAGTCTAACATTTTAGAAGTTTTATCAAATGCTTCCCCAAGGGCATCGTCAATAGTTGTACCCAGTTGTTCGTATTCATTAATATTCTTAACTATTAAATATTGTGTATGGCCACCTGAAATTAGTAATAACAAATAAGGAAAATTTATTTTTTCGTCAAGCCCAGGACTTAAAGCGTGCCCCTCCAAATGATTTACTCCTATAAATGGTTTTTGTGCAAAAGCTGCTATAGATTTTCCAATATTTAAACCAACTGTAAGACATACAATTAAACCAGGACCAGCAGTTGCTGCCACTCCATCAATTTCATTAATCGAAACATTACTCTCAGATAAAGCAGACTCTATTATAAATTCAATATTCTCTATGTGAGCTCTTGCTGCTAATTCAGGTACAACTCCCCCAAATTTTTTATGTTCCTCAATTTGGCTAGAGACAACATTTGATAAAATATCTGCGGTACCGTTATCATTTTCTCTTATTACGGCAGCAGCTGTTTCATCACAACTGGTTTCTATTCCTAAAAAAGTTAGTTTTTTCATTATCGTGCGATTATTAATTTAATAGTATAAATTAGTTCTTTCAAATATATAAACGATAAATGACTAAAATTACAATTGGGGCAAGAGGTAGTAATCTTTCATTAGCTTATGTTGCAAAAGTTAAAAATTTATTATTACAAGAACATAAAAATCTCAAAGAAAAAGATATTATTGTTCAAACCATAAAAACATCAGGTGATATTAACCAAAACATAAAGCTTTCTGAAATCGGAGGTAAAAATTTGTTTTGTAAAGAGATTGAGGAAAAGTTACTTAAAGATGAAATTGATATAGCTATCCATTCTTTAAAAGATATGGAGTCCATTGAAAATAACAAACTTTTAGTTGGAGCTTACATTAAGAGAAATGATTATAGAGATGTAATGGTAAGTAAAAAAATAAAAAACTTAAAAGGATTAAATTATCAGTTAAAGATAGGGTTAAGTTCTCGAAGAAGAGAACTTCAACTAAGAAAGATTAATAATCAAATTATGTTTAAAAATATTCGAGGAAATATTGATACCCGAATAAGAAAAATAGATGAATATAAATTAGATGGTATAATTTTAGCTGCCGCAGGTTTAAAGTCCTTAAATTTGGATAACCATATAGCTTTTACATTTGAAACAGATCAAGTTTTGCCAGCTGCAGGTCAAGGAGTAATAGCGGTTCAATGTAAAAGGGATAATGATAATATTAAAAGTCTTTTGAAAAAAATAAATCATCACGAGACTGAACTTTGTGCAAAAGCTGAGAAATCAATGCTTAAAACTATTGGAGGGGACTGTGAAACTGCTGTTGGGGGTTTAGCGATTGTTAAAGATAATAAGGTGACATTAAAAGCTCAATTATTTTCTGATAGAGGCGATGAGAGTTTTGAATATGAAATGACTGGAAACTTGAATCAAGCAATATCAATAGGTAAAAAAGTTGGTGAGGAGATTATGCTAAAAGCAGGAGATAAATTTAAAAAAAAATGAATATATTAATCACACGACCTTTAATTGACTCCGAAGATTTAATGGGAAAATTATTTTCTTTAGGTCATAAAATTATTCATATACCAACATTAAAAGTTAAACCTGTTACTAACCAGGAATGTGACACAAAAAATTATGATGCTTTTATATTTACAAGCGCAAATGCGATTAGAAATTTAAAATTAATTAATGAAGATAAAAAAAAACTTTGTTTTTGCGTTGGTTCAATTACAGAAAAAATAGTTAGGCAAAAAGGTTATTCTAATACTATTTCTGCTGGAGGAAATGTGAATGCCTTAAAAAACATTATTTTAAATTCTGACTTCAATAAGAGTAAAAAAATTGCTTATTTTTGTGGAGACTATATATCAACAGATTTAGACTTAGAACTAAAGAGAGAAGGATATCTCATTGATAAAGTAATTAACTACTCTTCTGAAAAAATTGTAGATCTTAATAATGAAAATGAAAAAATCTTAAACAATCACCCTCCTGATGTAATTTTTGTTTACTCTAAAAGAAGCGCAGAAAGCTTTGTAGAATTAATAAAAAAATACGCCTTGAATGGTTTAATGACAGGCTCGAGAGTATTATGTATAAGTGAAAAAGTTTTAAATGTATTCAAGCAATTAGGGTGGAAAAAATTAGAAATATTTGAACCAGGTGAAGAAATTATAAAATTGGAGTCTTAGATGGAAGTTTTACAAAATTTTAAAGATTTATTTTTTGATGTTTGGACTAAAGGAATTTCTGGAGTAAATATTTCAGAAATAATTATAGCATTAGCAATTTTTTTATTTTTTCTACTCTTAAGAGGAATTTTTTCAAAATTTGTAGTAAAAAGGCTTGAAAATTACGTTTCAAAATCCTCAAATAACTTTGATAACTCTCTTGTCTATTCAATGGAGGGTCCAGCAAAATTTTTTCCTATCGTTTTAGGATTTTTTGTTTCAACAAGTTACTTAACTATAGAAACACAGGCAGCTGAGTTTTTAGAAACAGTAAATAGATCTTTAATTACTATTTTGATATTTTGGACATTTCATCAAGTTATTGGACCTTTATCTGTGGTTATCAAATCAGTTGGCGGTCTGCTTTCTAAAGACTTAATAAATTGGATCATAAAAGCTATAAAGGTTTTGATTTTTATTTTAGGAGCCGCAGCAGTCCTAGAACTTTGGGGAATAAAAATTGGTCCCATTATTGCTGGTTTAGGTTTATTTGGTGTAGCGGTTGCACTAGGAGCTCAAGATCTTTTTAAAAATTTAATATCAGGCATATTAGTTTTGGTTGAGAGAAGATTTCAAGTTGGCGATTGGATATATGTTGAAGGAGTAATCGAGGGAACTGTAGAGAGTATCGGCTTTAGATCAACTGTAGTAAGAAGATTTGATAAATCTCTAGCAACAATTCCAAATTTTCAATTTGCCGAAAATGCAGTGATTAATAATACTCAAACAACTAATAGAAGAATTAATTGGATGATAGGTTTAGAGTATCGAACAACTAGTGAGCAATTAAAAAATATTAAGAAAGAAATTGAAGATTATATAAAAAAAAGTGATGACTTCGTTAAATCCGAAAATACTATGTTGTCAGTTAAAATAGACCAATTTGCTGCAAGCTCTATAGACATAAGACTAATTTGTTTTACAAAAACAAAATATTTTCAAGAATGGCTTAATGTGAAAGATACTTTAGCCTTAGAGATTAAAAATATTGTAGAAAAAAATAAAGCTTCATTTGCTTTCCCAAGCACATCAGTTTATGTGGAGAAAAACTAATGAAATCAGTTTTAATATTGTTCGATAATGTAATTACACTTTATATATGGATACTGATCATTAACGCGGTTATAAGTTGGTTGGTCGCCTTCAACATTTTAAACACAGGAAACAGGTTTGTTTATGCTGTTCTTGATTTTTCTTACAGATTAACTGCCCCAGCTCTTAACTATATAAGAAGATTTCTACCTAACTTAGGCTCGATAGATATTTCTCCTGTAATATTAATTTTAGCACTAATGTTTATAAGAAATTTTATTTTTGAAATGTTTGCCCCAAGTTTATTTTAATGATGATTATTGATGGAAAAAAAGAAGCTGAAATTTTAAGACAAGAGATTAAAAAAGAAATTGAGTCACTAAAATCTAAAAACAATAAAATCCCTGGATTAACAGTTTTATTAATTGGTGATTTCGCGCCAAGTCAGATTTACGTTAAGAACAAAGAAAAAAGCGCCAAAGAGGTCGGAATTAATTCAAATGTTGTCAGATATCCTAAAGAGGTTACTGAAGAAGAAATTTTAAAAAAGATTGAAGAACTTAACAATAACACCGATGTTTCTGGCATACTAGTCCAACTACCTTTGCCCCCTCAAATTAATAAGGAAAAAATTATTAATGCTGTAAGTCCCAAAAAAGACGTAGATGGATTTCATCCTATAAATGTTGGCAATCTTTCATCTGGTCATAATGCTTTAGTTCCTTGTACACCTTTAGGATGCTTGTATTTGATAAAAAAGTTTGAAAAAAATCTATCAGGAAAACATGCGGTTATTATTGGTAGATCAAATTTAAATGGTAAACCTATGGCTCAATTACTTTTAAAAGAAAATTGTACAGTCACAATTGTTCATTCAAAAACAAAAGATTTAAAACAAGAGTGCTTAAAAGCTGATATTCTAGTTGCTGCAGTTGGAGTAGCTAAGTTAGTGAAAGAAGATTGGGTAAAAAAAAACTCAATAATTATTGATGTAGGAATAAATAAAGTAGGAGATAAAATTGTTGGTGATGTTGATTTTGATGCCGTAAAAGATAAATCCAAAGCTATTACTCCAGTACCTGGAGGGGTGGGACCAATGACTATTGCTTGTTTACTTAAAAATACTCTAGACTGTTTTAAAGCTCGTTAGACTTTGTTTTATCAATTTTTAAGTACTTACTGTTTCTAAATCTAATTATTACAGTAGCTAAGGCAACGATTAAAATCGCAACAGATATATAAATTAAGTTCGTAGGATCACTCTCTTTGTCTTGTAATATAATAAATCGGGCTAAGGCTGTTATTGCAATTACTAGAGGATAAGTAATTCTAACTGCTCTTGTTTCCCAATAAGATCTAACTAATCCAATAACTTCTATGTAGATGAACATTAAAAGCAAATCTGCTAATGTAATATCTCTATTCTCGTACATTTCTCTCATTTCCAAAAAGAAAGCAACGATTGTTGAGATTAAGACAATAACAACAGCAACTAGTTGAATATTTCGAATCGAATTGTTCATTTAATAGTACTGTATCAAAAATTTAACTTTTATTTAACTGTTTAGAATGAAATTTTATAAAATTTTCAACTTTTTTCTTATTAAAGGTTTTATTTTCTTCAAATGAAACTTTTTTCATAGAGTAAGCTTTATTTTTTGTCCTTCTTGAGAGAATTGTAATATTTCCTTTATATAATCCAAGAACTATATCTCCAGAAACTTTACTTTTATTTTTATCAATTATTTTTTGAAGTTTTATTCTTTTTTTGGAGAACCAATATCCATTGTAAACTAGCTCAGCATACTCAGGCATTACTCTTTCTTTTTCGTGTGCTGTTTTTTTATCTAAAGTTACAGACTCAATCGCCCTGTGAGCAGTGTATAACAAAGTTCCTCCAGGTGTTTCATAAACACCTCTTGATTTTATGCCGATAAAGCGATTTTCAACAAGATCAACTCTTCCAATTCCATTTTTGCCTGCGAGTATATTTAATTTCTCTAAAATTTTTTCTGGTTTCAATTTTTTTCCATTAACAGCTACAGGATCACTATTTTTAAAAGTAATTCTTACTTTTGTTTTTTTGTTAGAAGCTTTTTCTGGAGACATAGTTCTTTGAAAAATAAATTCTGGAGCTGAGTTTTTTGGGTTTTCTAAAACTTTGCCTTCAGTTGAAGTATGAAAAATATTATCATCTACAGAAAAGGGAGGCGCACCCTTTTTGTCTTTAGGTATCGGAATATTATTTTTCTTTGCATATTTTATTAAATCTGCTCTTGATTGTAATTTCCATTCTCTCCATGGAGCAATGGTTTTAATTTTTTTACTGCCAAAAAAAGCATAACCTAGCTCAAACCTTACCTGGTCATTTCCTTTTCCAGTAGCCCCGTGTGATACAGCATATGCTTTAAATTTCTTTGCTATTTCAATCTGCCTTTTAGCAATCAAAGGTCTAGCTATCGATGTTCCAAGTAAATAAACTCCTTCATAAACCGCATGAGCTCTTATCATGGGAAAGACATAATCTTTTACAAAAATATTCTTTAGATCTTCAATAATTATTTTTTTAACACCTAGGCGCTTAGCATTCCTAATGATTTTTTTTCTATCAATTTCCTGACCAATATCAGAAGTGTAAGCAATTACTTCTGCTTTATAGTTTTCTTGTAACCATCTAAGAATAATCGAGGTGTCCAAACCTCCTGAATAAGCTAAAACAATTTTTTTCATTTAGCCGCAGGTTTTTTTTGCCGTGTTATAAGCTTTTGTGAATCCCATCATGGAATAATGGTCAGTAGTTTCTGCGCCTTTAGTAGTTCTAGCTTTTACAATTAAATCTGTTGCTCTTTTCATTAACTTGATGAAATTTTTTTCTTCTTGATCATCTAGTAACCAGGCGAAATCTTTTTGAGAAAAGAATGAGTATTTTCTTTTCCCTGAGCTAGCAGAAACACTCGAAGCTTTGTAATCATGGCCACTTGTAATGCTTACTTCATCGCTTATACTATCTGCAGGTCTAAAGGTTACAAATAATTTTGACTCATTTCTTTTAATAGCACCAGGAGCTCTTTTAGTAGGTTTTGTTTGTGCAAAACATATTTTTCCTTGATCTGTTTCTGCAACAAAACTTTCCCAGTTTTTATATTTTCCGGTTGATCTTGGAGTGTTAGCAACAGCCTCCAGAGAGAAAGTAATGAAGAAAATAAATACCAAAATTTTATTAAAGGACATGATTCTTTTTTATACTAAATCTATTCTATTATAAAGATTGTTATGGTGAAGGATTTGGATTTTCATTGTGAATTTTATCAACCCTTTCCATCATTTCATCTGTGAAATCAATATTAACACTGTCAATATTTTCTTTTAGTTGCTCTATCGTTGTGGCCCCAATAATGTTACTAGTAACAAATGGTCTTGAGTTAACAAAAGACTGTGCAAGTTGAACCATAGTTAAATTAAAATCTTTGGCAAGTTTGTAATACTCATCATAAGCTCGCATTGCTAAAGGATTTAAATGACGTTCCCAACCTTTGAAAAGAGCCATTCTAGTATTTTCCGGCATCTTGCCATTTCTATATTTTCCCGACAATGCTCCAGCTGCAAGAGGATAATAAACAAGCAAACCACATTTCTGTCTAATTGAGATTTCAGACATTCCAATTTCATAAGTTCTATTCACTAAGTTGTAAGGATTTTGAACTGACATCATTCTAGGAGCACCTTTATTTTTAGAAATTTCAAGATACCTAGATAATCCATAGGGTGTTTCATTAGACATGCCTATATACCTAATTTTACCACTCTTTATGTATTTGCCTAGAGCATCTAGAATATTTTCAAAACTATTCCATTCACCTTCTTTATTATTAAATGAATAATCTCTTCTTCCAAAAAAATTAGTCGAACGTTCCGGCCAGTGTAACTGATATAAATCGATGTAATCAGTTTTTAATCTTTTTAAACTACCATCTATTGCTTCTCCGATTTTCTTTTCATCAAAATTATTCCCGCCACCTCTTATCCAATCACACCCAGGTCCAGCTACTTTAGAAGCCAAAATTATTTTGTCTCTATTTTTTCTTTTTTCAAACCAATTACCAATCATGACCTCTGTTTTTCCGTAAGAGTCAGAAGTTGGTGGAACTGAATAAATTTCTGCAGTATCAAAAAAATTTACTCCTTGACTGACAGAATAATCCATTTGCTCAAAAGCATCTTTTTCAGTGTTTTGAGTTCCCCATGTCATAGTACCCAAACAAATTAAGCTTACATCTAGATCTGTATTTCCAAGTTTTTTGAATTTCATTAATTTGTAATGTTTTCTTAACAGTTTTAGGTCATATTTTGCCTATTGAAAAGTTATTAAAAAATCTTATATATAACGTATGGAATTTAACAAACAAACATCAACCGTAAGATCTTCCGCTTCAGAAGCAATTATAGATCAGGGGTTAAGATCATACATGCTGAAAGTCTATAACTACATGGCTTCAGGTGTACTATTAACTGGCTTTATTGCTTTAGCATTTTTTAAAATGGCAGTTGTAACTTCCGATGGTGGGCAAATTGTTGGTTTAACAAATTTTGGAAACACAATTTATGCATCTGGGCTTAAGTGGGTAATTATGCTCGCTCCACTTGCTATAGTTTTTTATATGAGTTTTGGAATTGCAAAAATGTCTGCAGCTAAGGCACAAACAACTTTTTGGATTTTTGCAGCTTTAATGGGAGCTTCGCTCTCTTCAATTTTTTTAATGTACACCGGCACGAGTATAACTAGAGTATTCTTCATAACCGCGGGTACTTTCGGAGCAATGAGCATTTATGGTTACACTACTAAAAGAGATTTAACTAAACTTGGTTCATTTTTGATGATGGGTCTTTTTGGAATTATAATTGCTTCATTAGTAAATATATTTATGAAATCACCTATGATGTATTTTGTTATATCAATCATTGGTGTTTTAATTTTTGTTGGATTAACAGCTTATGATACTCAAAAAATTAAAAACATGTATTTAGTTAGTGACAGCGGAGAGCTAATGGGCAAAAAAGCTGTTATGGGAGCATTAACACTCTACCTAGATTTCATAAATCTTTTCATAATGCTTCTAAGACTTTTTGGTCAAAGAAGATAATTACTTTATAATTCTTAATTTATTCCAACTCATTTTATTAATAAGTTGATTTAGGTTTTCTGATTTTTTTAGAATAGTCCCGTCTCTATCTTTAATAAAATATCTTTCATTAAAATACTTAGGTTTAAGATTTTTCGATATTCTTATTACAGGTTTTTCAGATGCTCTTTGGTAGACATTAAATGAAACTTCTTTGATACCTGACGAAAAAGAATAATCTTTCCACGAACCATTAGAAACCATCTTTGCATATAAATTTAATATACTTTGTAATTCTTTTTTAATAAAAAATTTTTCTTTTTCTCTTTGTTGGTTATTATTATTTATTACTAATCTAATTTTACTCATACTTTATATTTGTTAATTAAAGGAACCTGCATTGCAGTGAAAATGATTGTGATTGGCAACATTCCCCAAACCTTAAAATTTACCCATGTTGTTTCAGGTTGTGTTCGCCAGACAATCTCATTTAAAATTGCTAAAAAAATAAAAAAATATGCCCATCTAAAATTAAGCTTGCTCCATCCCTCTTCATTTAATTGAATAGCTGTTTGTAAAAAAAATTTTAGAAAATTTTTTTGATAAAAAACCTTACTGACTATTAGTATTAATGCAAAAATTACATTTACTATAGTGGGCTTCATGTAAATAAATATCGGATTATCAAAATATAAAGTTAATCCTCCAAATAAAGATATTACTACGGCTCCAACTAAAGGAACGTAAGGAATTTTTTTCTCAACTACGTACATTATCGCTACGGCAATCAATGTTGAAATTATTAGTGGAGGAATAGCGGCTTTTAAATTATTTTCACTCTTGTAATAAATAATAAAAAATATAAGAAGAGGTCCAAAATCGGTGATAAATTTTAAAAAAGACTTATTCACAGTAAGATTTTTAACACATTATAAAATTTTAATAAATTAGATATTGATTTTAACAAAAAAATTACTAACTATTACTTATGGCTACAAGCAATACTGCAAAATTTTCAATAGGCGATGTCGTAAAACATAGGCACTTTGATTTTAGAGGTGTTATTTACGATGTGGATTTCGAGTTCAATAATTCAGAGGAATGGTATCAGTCAATTCCTAAAGAGGTGAGACCTAGAAAAGATCAACCTTTTTATCATCTATTAGCTGAAAGCAATGATGTGACTTACGAAGCATATGTTTCAGAGCAAAATCTATTATTGGATCGATCTAAAGAACCAGTTAAACATCCCCTAATTGAAGAAATTTTTTCTGGGAAAAAAGGCTCCAGTTACCATAAAATATCTAATTAATTCCCTGCCTAAAATTTAACAATTTTTATTCAAATAGAAGTCAAAGATATTATTTAAATTAATAATGTTTTAGCCCAATTGAGGATAAACTTCTTTAGTTAACTCCCTCCTAATTCTCAGTTGGGCTTAAAAACACCTTCCCATAAAATTAATATTATTGTAATCAATTTAGATGTTTAAGATTTTTAGTTTAAGCAACACATTTATTTGGATAGAAAAATTAACTAAATTTATTAGTTCAATTTTTTTTATTTTATTATTAGTTGCACTCTCTTTTGCTTTAATTTTATCTCCGCCTGATTACTTACAAGGGGATAGCGTGAGAATAATGTATGTGCACGTTCCTGCAGCCTGGATAGGTTTAGCCTCCTTTTCAACAATTGCGTTATTATCTTTAGCAAATTTTATTTTTAAAATAAAAAACATAAAATTAATTACTAAAAGTATTGCCCCAATAGGACTTATGTTTACATGTCTTGCTATAGTTACAGGAGCTATTTGGGGGCAGCCAACTTGGGGAACTTGGTGGGCCTGGGACGCGAGAATAACTTCTATGTTAGTACTTTCTTTGTTTTATATAGGGTTTATTTTAGCTAATAAATTAATAGCTCAAGAGGATAAAGCTGACAGGGTTTCAAGTTTAATTGCAATATTTGGTTTTATTAATGTGCCAATTATCAAATACTCAGTTGATTGGTGGAATACACTACATCAACCAGCAAGTATTAAACTTACAGGAACAAGCACAATACATTCCTCAATGCTAATGCCATTATTTCTTATGTTTTTTGTGTTATTGTTATATTGTGCGTTAATTTTTCTGATGAAATATAAGACAGAAATCATTAGAATTAAGAAAAAAAATTTAAAAAGATTATGATTCAAAATTTAATTTCAATGAATGGTTACGGCATTTTTGTTTGGTCATCTTTTGCGATAACATTTCTTGTGTGTGGAGTTGTTTACTACAAAACTTATAAAACATTAAAAAAATATGAGAGTGAATTTGCAAAAGAAATTAATGAATTATCTAGACAACAAAAAGCTTCTGTTATTGAAAATTCAAAAATAGCTTCACAAGTTATATCTTCATATAGCAAAACTATCTAAAGCATTAAATGCTTCAAAAGAAAGTTAAAAAAAGAGCGTCTCTTTTAGCTACTTTATTGTTAGTATCAATATTAGCAATTTTTTTTATTCTACAAACTTTAAATAAGAACATTTTATATTTTAAATCTCCGACAGATATTAAAAATGATCAAGATATACATTCTAAAAAAAAAATCAGAATTGGAGGAATGGTAAAGAAAAACTCTCTCGAAATTAAAGAGCAGGAGATAAAATTTGTTATTACAGATTTTAAAAATGAATTAATGATCAGTTACAGCGGAACCGTGCCCAATTTATTTTCTGAAGAAAAAGGTGTTGTTGCTGAAGGCAAACTACAAGATAAATCATTTTTTATTGCTGATAGAATATTGGCAAAACATGATGAAAATTATATGCCACCGGAACTTCAATCTATTATGAATAACAATGATAAGTAATTTTGGAAATTTATTATTATTTATAAGTGTAGTTTTAAGCTTAAGTATTATTTATCTCTCAAACAAAAATCTTAAATTAAATGGCAATCAAATTACAAAAAACATTTTTCAGTTAAGTTTAATTCAAAGCACTATAGTTATAATTTGTTTTTTTACTTTAATAGCGGCGTTTATTGTTTCTGATTTTTCTTTAATTACAGTTTATCAAAACTCGCATTCAATGAAGCCAATTTTATATAAGATTACTGGTACCTGGGGAAACCACGAGGGGAGCTTAATGTTATGGGTAATTATTTTAACAATTTTTTCATTCTTATTTTTAATTTACAACAAAAATCACCCGAAAAAATTTAGACTATTAACATTAATTATTCAGAATATTTTGATATTAGGATTTTTGTTTTTTATTATAATAAATTCTAATCCTTTTAGTCCTTTATCTCCAATACCTAAAGAAGGTCTTGGGTTAAATCCAATTTTACAAGATCCTGCTTTAGCTATACACCCGCCTTTACTCTATATAGGCTTTGTGGGTTCATCTATTTATTTTTCTGCTGCAATTGCATCTTTAATATCTAATTATTCTGAAAAAAATTTTGCTAGTTCAATAAAAAATTGGATATTAATTTCTTGGAGTTTTCAAACTCTTGGAATTTTGGTTGGATCTATATGGGCGTATTATGAATTAGGCTGGGGAGGGTTTTGGTTTTGGGATCCGGTTGAAAACGCTTCTTTGCTCCCTTGGTTTGCAATGACAGCTTTATTTCATTCCATCATAGTTTTTGAAAAAAGAAATTTATTTTATTTTTGGGTAATTATTTTATGCCTAATGACTTTCATTTTAAGTGTTACAGGAACATTTTTAGTTAGATCTGGAATTTTAAACTCAGTGCACACTTTTGCGAGCGATCCTACAAGAGGAATTTATATTTTATCTTTTTTAAGTTTAATGATTTTTGGTTCAGTTTTTCTTCTATTTAAGAAATATAAAACTGAAAATTATAATTTGAACCAAAACAGTAAAGAAACGTTTGTTTTAGTTAATAACTGGTTCATGATGTTTTACTTAGTAACAGTTTTACTAGGTACAATTTATCCGATTTTTACTGATGCCCTTTCTCAAAATAAAATTTCAGTAGGCCCCCCTTTTTACAATGCTATTATTTTTCCAGTAGTTGTAATTTTTTTAATTTTTATGGCTATAGGACCTAATGCAAGCTGGATAAAAAATAAATTTGATAACATTAAATTATATTTTTTAATACTTCTCGGAGCAATTTTAATAAATTTGATGATTATTTTATTTTTTAAAAATTTTAGTGTTTTATCAAATTTTATAATTATAAGCGCTTTATTTCTAATTCTCTCATCCTTAAAAGATTTTGTTATTTCAAAAAAGAAGAACAATTTAAACCTAGCTAGAATAATTGCCCATGCTTCTTTTGGGTTTTTAGTTTTGTTCATCGGCTTAAATCATGTTTTCTCAATTGAAAAAGATTATAATATGAAAATTGGTGAGATAAAAAAATTTGATAATTATTCAATTGAATTTAAAAACTTGGAATTAAAAAATTTCACTAATTATCAAGCTGTAGTCGGTGAATTTGAAATATTGAAAGAAAAAGACAGAAATATTTTAAAGCCAGAAATTCGAATTTATAGTAATCCAAAAACTCTTACTTATGAAGCTTCAATAAAAACAAGTTTTATTAAAGATTATTATTTGACCATGAGTAATATTGATAGATCAGATTATTATAATATTAAGTTTCAAGAAAAACCATTAATGATCTGGATTTGGCTTTCTGTAATCATGATTGTTATTGGAGGTTTATTAAGATTTTTAAAAAATGCAAAAAATAGTTAAGACTATAATTTTTCTTATTTTTTTATTTATATTAAGTATATTTTTTATAGGCTTAAATAGAGACACAAATTACAATACTGCTAATCAAATTAATAAAGAGATACCAGATTTTAAAGTTTCATACCTTGATAAAGAAAATTTTTTTATAAAAAATGATTTAAGAAAAAATAATTTTACATTAATTAACTTCTGGGCATCATGGTGTGCTCCTTGTCGGATTGAACATCCAATATTAATTAGATTATCTGAAGAGAAAAATATTAAAATAGTTGGTGTGAATTTTAAAGATAAAAAAGAGCAAGCAAAAAAATTTTTAGGTGAGCTAGGTAATCCATATGACGTGTCCACAAAAGATACGAGTGGAAAACAATCAGTTTTATTTGGAATTTATGGAATTCCAGAAAGTATTCTTATAGATAAACAGCTTATTGTAATAAAAAAGTTTGTGGGACCTTTATCTGTAAATGATCTCAATTATATAAAGGAGATTATTAAGTAATGAATATAAAATATCTCTTAATTATATTGTTATTAGCTTCTCAAAGTATTTTTGCATCCGAAAAACAGATAGATCCGAAGGAGATTCAGAAAAATTTACGTTGTTTAGTTTGTCAAGGTCAATCAATTTCTGACTCAAATTCTGATTTTGCTCAGACTATAAAAATGGTTGTAGATGATTTGATTAATGAAGGTTTAACCGAGGAGGAGATATATTCCTTTATGTCGGATAAATATGGTGAGTGGATTGTTTTTAAGCCTAAATTAAATATTCAAAATTCATTATTATGGATCTTGCCTTATATGGCCTTAATTTTAGGTAGTTTTTTTATAATTAAACTTTTTAAAAAAAAAATAAAATAGCAAAGTAAACTGTACTTATTAAACAATTAGTTGTATTTTTTCGCATGAATTTAAAAAGCCTGTTAGTTTTAGTATTCACAATATTCGCAACAAGTAATTTAGTTGCAGATGAAGGTGACGCTGATATTTCATTTTATACTGGAACTTTTGACGTAATTGATAAAGAAGGTGACGATCAAACTTCTTTGTTTGGAATAGAACATAAAAATCCAAATTTATTTAGAGATACATTTTTAGGAAAATTTAAACCTGTTACAGGAGCATTTATGACAGGTGATAGTTCTGTTTATCTTTATACTGGTGTAGAAGGACAATACGGTATTGGTCCATTAAAAATTTTACCTAGCTTTACACCTGGATATTATGAAAAAGGTGATGGAAAAGATTTAGGTAGCGTCTTAGAATTTAAAAGTGAAATTAAAGTTGGTTTAGAATTATTTGAGAACTCAAAATTGAGTTATAGCTATAGTCATATTTCAAATAATGATTGGGGTGATACAAATCCAGGAACAGATAATCAACAAATAACTTTTTCTAAAAACTTTTAATTATAATGAGTCTAAAAGATTGTTATAATTTTGAAGATTTTAGAAAACTAGCGAAAAAAAATTTACCAGCACCTATATTTCATTACATTGACGGTGGTTCAGATGATGAGACTACACTTAAAAGAAATACAGAGTCTTTTTTAAAATGTGATCTAGTTCCAAATATTTTAGCAAGTGTTGGAGAACCAGATTTATCAACTACTGTATTTGGTCAAAAAATTGATATGCCACTTTTTCTAGCGCCAACAGCAATGCAACGTTTATATCATCAT
Source organism: uncultured Pelagibacteraceae bacterium (assembly GCA_902561585.1). Lineage (GTDB taxonomy): Bacteria > Pseudomonadota > Alphaproteobacteria > Pelagibacterales > Pelagibacteraceae > Pelagilacustribacter. Next base: position 115,431 of record CACEQK010000001.1, on the reverse strand, counting down.
GATGGCGATAAAGCTTCAGCTAGAGCTGCAGAAAAATTTGGAACATTTTACAGCATGTCTACTATGGCAACTTCTTCAATTGAGGAAGTGGCTAACATTTCAGGGGGTCCAAAACTTTTTCAACTTTACATTCATAAAGACCAAGGTCTAACAGACAACCTAATTGATAGGTGTAAAAGTTCTGGATTTAAAGCGATGTGTTTAACTGTCGATACTGTGGTTGCAGGTAATCGAGAAAGAGACCATAGATGGGGATTTACAACGCCGCCAAAGCTTACTTTAAAAAGTTTGATGAGTTTTGCGTCGCATCCTAAATGGGCATTCAATTATTTAACACATGAAAAATTTCAACTCGCAAACGTTTCTCACTGGACTAAAAAAGGTTCAAGCATTGCAAAAGGGGTAATGGAATACATCAACGAACAATACGATCCGGCAATGAGCTGGAAAGACGCTGAATATGTTGTAAAGAGATGGGGAGGACCTTTTGCTTTAAAAGGAGTAATGTCAGTAGAAGACGCAAAGAGAGCGGTTGAAATTGGAGCTTCGGCAATAATGCTTTCAAATCATGGAGGTAGACAACTTGATGGGTCCAGATCGCCTTTTGATCAGTTGCCCGCAATAGCTGATGCAGTTGGGGGTAAAATAGAAATCATTTTAGATGGAGGAGTAAGAAGAGGCACTCACGTTCTGAAAGCACTTTCTTTAGGAGCAACAGCTTGTAGTTTCGGAAAAGGTTTTTTATTTGCATTAGGGGCTGGTGGCCAAAAAGGAGTTGAGCAAATTTTAAAGAGAATGAGGGATGAGATTAGAAGAGACATGATTTTATTGGGATGTAAAAGCATAAAAGAGCTAAATAAAACAAAAATTGTCTATAGGTGATGCAAAAAAACTGGTTTTCAAAAGTGTAAATAAATACTAGGTTTAGAATATGAAATTAGCAAAAAATTTAGATAGACTTGGAACAGAAACTGCTTTTAGTGTCTTAGCTGAAGCTAAGAAGCTGGAAGCTCAAGGTAAAGAAATGATTCACTTAGGTTTAGGTCAGCCAGATTTTATGACTCCTAAACATATTATGGACGCAGCAAAAAAAGCAATTGATGACGGACATCATGGTTATGTTTTAGCTAACGGGATAGCCGAATGCCGGCAAGCAGTTTCAAGAAAAATAAAAAGTTTATATAAAAAAGAAGTTAGTCCCGAGCGGATTATGATTATGCCTGGTGGAAAACCTACAATGTACTTTGCCATTCAAATGATCGGCGAGCCTGGCGCAGAAATAGTTCATCCAACACCTGGTTTTCCAATTTATGAGTCTATGATTAATTATACTGGTGCCAAAGCAGTTCCATATGATTTAACAAAAGAAAAAGATTTAAAATTTGATCCTGAAAAAATTTTATCTTTGATAACAGACAAAACTCGTCTTGTGATACTGATTAATCCCAATAATCCAACAGGAAGTTTTGTTGAAAAACCTGCAATTGATTTTCTTGCTGAAGGTTTAAAGAAACATCCACACGTTACAATTCTTAGTGATGAAATTTATAGCAGACAAATTTTCGATGGAAAAGAGATGCCGACTTTTTTCAATTACCCAGATTTACAAGACAGGTTGATAGTTTTAGATGGATGGAGCAAAGCTTACTCCATGACTGGCTGGAGAATGGGCTGGAGCGTGTGGCCAGAAAATTTAATTCCTCATGTAACTAAATTAGCTATAAATAGTTTTTCTTGCGTAAATGCGCCTTCACAATTTGCTGGAATAGCAGCATTAGATGGACCCGACGACTCTATACATCATATGATGGAAAAGTTTGATCAAAGAAGAAAATTAATTCACAAAGGTTTAAATGATTTACCTGGTGTTGAATGCAGTATGCCTGGAGGAGCGTTTTACGCTTTTCCAAATGTAAAGGGAACAGGTATGAGTGGAAGTGAATTTTCAAAGAAATGTATGCACGAAGCAGGTGTGGCAATTGTTCCAGGAACAGCATTTGGCAAAACATCAGTAGATTATGTGCGTTTTAGCTTCGCCGCATCAAGGGATAACATTCAAAAAGCACTAGATAAAATATCAAAAATGCTTAAGTAGGATTGATTATGAGCAGTTTACAAATGCCAAAAGTTGATAACGCAATTATGTCTAAAAAAGATAAAATTGCATCGGATCTTCGTGGAATTATCAATTCTAAAAATGTTCTTTCGAATCCTGATGAATTAAGACCTTTCGAAACTGACGGCTTGACGGCTTATAGACAAATGCCTCTTTTAGTAGTTATGCCTGAGACAGTTGAGGAAGTTAGTCAAATTTTAAAATATTGTAATGAGAACAAAGTTAAAGTAGTCCCAAGAGGAGCAGGTACAGGTTTATCTGGTGGTTCGATGCCTTTAGAAGATTGTGTTCTAATGGCAATGGGAAAATTTAATAAAATAATTGAGATTGATTATGAAAATAGATGTGTGGTTACGCAACCTTGTGTAACAAATTTAGCAATCACTCATGCTGTCCAAGACAAAGGTTTTTATTATGCTCCGGATCCATCAAGTCAAATAGCATGTTCCATAGGCGGAAACGTAGCTGAAAATTCAGGCGGAGTTCATTCTCTTAAATACGGTGCAACTACAAATAATCTCTTGGGTATTCAAGTAGTTTTAATGGATGGAACTGTAACTAAATTTGGTGGTAAAGCTATGGACGCGGAGGGATATGATTTATTAGGCTTGATGACAGGTTCAGAGGGTTTACTTGGAGTTATCACAGAGGTTACTGTAAAAATTTTAAAGTCGCCTGAAGTTGTTAAAGCCGCTTTAGTTGGGTTTCCATCAATTGAAGATGCAGGAAACTGTGTTGCTGAAATAATTGCAGAGGGATGTATACCGGCTGGGATGGAAATAATGGATAAAGCTCTGACGAAAGCAACTAATGATTATTCTAAAGCAGGTTACCCAACTGATGCAGAGGCGATGATGATTGTAGAATTTGATGGAACAGAACATGAAGTTGAAGCTTACATTCAAAAGACAAAAGAAATTGCTGAAAAAAATAATTCATCAAGTTTAAAAATCAGTAAAACAAATGAAGAGAGATTAAAATTTTGGGCTGGTAGGAAAGCAGCTTTTCCGGCTTGTGGAGTTTTAGCGCCTGATTACATGTGTATGGATGGTTCAATACCAAGAGGAAAACTTGCTGAGGTTTTAAATGAAATTTCAAGACTTTCTAAAAAATATAATTTGCCAGTTGCCAATGCATTTCATGCAGGAGATGGAAACCTCCATCCTCTAATTATGTTTGATGCAAATGACAAAGAGTCTTTAAGGAAATGTGAGGAGTTTGGAGCTGATATTTTAAAGTATTGTGTAAAAGTCGGCGGGGCTCTAACTGGTGAACACGGAGTTGGTATAGAGAAAAGAGAATTAATGTGTGAAGCATTCAATGATAGAGATATACAACAACAATTAACAATTAAAGTTGCTTTAGATCCAAACTCATTATTAAATCCAGGCAAAGTTTATCCAATACTTAGAAAATGTGCTGAGGAAGGGAGAGTTCATGTCCATGGAGGAAAAACAAAATTCCCAGACATCCCTAGATTTTAATCAAAATATTTTTAAACCTACTTCAAGAGAGGAAATAGTTGAGATAGTTAAAACTTGTTATAGGAAAAATATACCTCTAGAAATAAATGGATTAAAATCAAAAAATAAAATTGGAAGAAATTTTCAATCTGAAAAAACTTTAGATCTCTCTGATTACAAAGGTATAATTGATTACAAACCTGAAGAGCTCTATATCAAAGTTAAAGCTGGCACATCTTTGAAAGAAATAATAGGGGAGCTAGACAAAAATAATCAGCAATTAGCTTTTGAACCGAATGATTTTGGTTACTTATTTTCTGGACAAAGTAACAGCGGTTCGATTGGTGGAGTCGTTTCATGTAATTTTGCCGGATCACGAAGATTTAAAGTTGGAAGTGTTCGAGATCACATACTTGGATTTCAAGGGATTAACGGAAAAGGTGAAACTATTAAATCAGGAGGAACAGTAGTTAAGAATGTTACCGGTTATGATTTAAGTAAATTAGTATCAGGATCTTTTGGCACACTCACGATATTAACTGAGCTTTCAATAAAAGTTTTACCAAAACCAGAAACAAGTAAAACTTTAATTATTAAGAATCCTCATCTTAAAAAAGCACTAGACTTTCTTGGAAGAGCATTGTCATCTTCTACAGATCCATCCGGTGGAGTTTTTTATCCAGACTATTTTGGAAAAGATTTTGTTCTGAATGATCTTACACACGATGGAGGCTTAACTGCTATAAGGATTGAAGGTCCAACAAATTCTGTGGATCAAAGAGCAAACAGATTGTCTAAAGAATTAGGTCTTTTGGATCACGAGCTTTCTATTTTAGATAGTGAGCAAAGTAATATTTTTTGGAGTAGGACAAAAAATTTAGAGGTTTTTAAAAGTTTAAAAAGTAATTTATTAAGAATAGTTTTGCCAATGAGCGAAACCTTGCAGGTTATCCAAAAACTTAAAAATTTTGAGATTAAATATTTTATTGATTGGGGAGGCGGTCTAATCTGGGCCTCATTTGATCAATTGAACACAAAAATTCTTAGTGAAATCAAGGATACGGTAAAAAAACATCAAGGATATATTACTTTAATAAAAGTTGAAGAGGATCTAAAAGCTTCTGCTGATATTTTTACAATAGATCCAATTAAGTATAAAATAAGTGAAAAAATTAAAAGGAGTTTTGACCCTAAAAGAATTTTTAATCCAGGGAAAATGTACACAGGAATTTAAATGCAAACATCATTTACAGATAAACAACTTCAAGACAAAGATAATAAAACGAGTGAAACAATTATAAGGAAATGCGTACACTGCGGCATGTGTAATGCTACTTGCCCTACTTATCAAGTAAATGGAGAGGAGTTAGAAGGACCAAGAGGAAGAATATATCTTATCAAAGATATGTTAGAGAATAAAAAACCAGCCACAAAAGAAATAGCAAAACACATTGATAGCTGTTTATCCTGTTACTCATGTATGACGACTTGCCCTTCAGGAGTGAACTATATGCATTTAATTGACCATGGTAGGAATTATGTTGAAGAAACTTACAAAAGGCCTTTTTTAGATAGAGTATTTAGAAATATACTTTCTTTTGTACTACCGAGACCAAAAATGTTTTTGTTAATGGCTTTATCATCTAAACTAATTAAACCATTTAGTTTTTTATTTCCAAAATTTATTAGAAATGCATTAAATTTAATGCCAGATAAAATCCCAGGAAAAAAATTAAAAGATCAAAAAGTTTATGAGGTTAATAAAGGTAAGAAGGTTTCAAGGGTCGCTTTATTGACTGGTTGTGTTCAAAGAGTTATTTCTCCTGAAATAAACGAAGCTACTATAAGACTTCTAAATAGGCATAATGTTGAAGTAGTAGTAATGCCAGACATTAATTGTTGTGGATCTTTAAACCATCATTTGGGTAAACAAAAATTAGCACACGAGTCATTTAAGAATAATATTGAGAGCTGGCACGAAGAGTATCTTAAAAATGGATTGGATGCGATAATAAGTAATACATCTGGATGCGGGACAACATTAAAAGACTATGGTCATATTTTTAAAAATGATAAAGACCTGAAAAAGAAAGCAAAAAAAATTTCAGAATTAACTAAAGATATTACCGAATACCTTGACGAAAATTTAAAATTAAACATAAATCTAAACTCAGAAAAAAAATATAGAATAGCGTATCATTCAGCATGTTCGATGCAACATGGACAAAAAGTTCACGATCAACCAAAAGATTTAATTTCAAAAACTGGTAACGAAGTACTAGATATTCCAGAAGGACATTTGTGTTGTGGCTCCGCGGGTACTTACAATATTTTACATCAAAAGATGGCTAAATCACTTTTAAAGAATAAGGTAAATAATATAGAAAAAATTTCACCTGATTTTATTTCAACAGGTAATATTGGTTGTATGACACAAATTTCAGCTGGTACTCGAATACCAATTATCCATACCGTAGAGTTACTTGATTGGTTTACCGGAGGACCCAAGCCGTATAAACTAAATAATTCTTAAAATGAAAAAAAAAATTTTTGTTACAAGAAAACTTCTCAAAGAAAATGAGGAGAAACTTAAAGAATTATTTGAAGTTACTTTAAATAAAGACGATAAGATTTATAAACCTCAAGAAATAATAGATGGCTCCAAAAATTTTGACGGGATATTAAGTTCTGTTTCTGATCCTATCAGCGCTGATACCATCTCTAAACTTTCGAGTTCCATAAAAATTATTGCTAATGGCGCAGTTGGTTTTGGAAATATAGATATAAAAGCTGCAAAAGAAAAAGGAATTACCGTAACGAATACACCTGATGTACTTACAGATGCTACAGCAGATATTCAGATTTTACTTTTATTAGGTGCTTCAAGAAAAGCTTATGAGGGACGTTTAGCGGCCGAAACTCAAAATTGGAAATGGTCATGGGATTTCTTGTTAGGAAAACAAATGTCTAATAAAAAACTTGGGATACTTGGAATGGGTAGAATAGGTAGGGCGGTTGCTAAAAGAGCTAAAGCTTTTAATATGGAAATTCATTATCATAACAGATCTAAACTTTCACCAGAATTAGAAGATGGAGCAATTTATCATAAAGATCTAAAAAGTCTTTTTAAGCAAAGTGAATTTTTATCTATAAATTGTCCTGCAACTCCTGAAACAACAAAACTTGTTAATAAAGAAACACTAAGTTATTTAGAAGAAAATACTGTTGTAGGTAACGCAGCCAGAGGAGATATAGTTGATGATGATGCGATGATTGAAGCATTAAAAAGCGGAAAAGTATTCGCTTATGGCTTAGACGTTTATAATGGGGAGCCCAAAATTCATCCTGAATATTTGAAGTTAAAAAATATTTTTTTACTTCCACATTTAGGAAGTGCAACAAAAAGGACAAGGTGGGATATGGCATTTAGAGCTACAAAAAATTTGGAAGATTTTTTTTTAGGAAAAAAACCACAAGATCAGGTAAATTAATACACCTTTAGATTGAATCTTCTTAATTTACTTTAAAATAATTCTAAAAAAATATGGAGACTCTGATTTGAGTTTATGCTTAAATCTTTAAGTTAATTAACTAACGGAGGACATATGTCAAAAAAAATAAAAGGAGTAAAAACTCCATCAAGACGTAAGTTCTTTAAAGCAGCAGCAGCTACGGGTGCTGCAGCGGCAGCAACCGTTGCAATGCCAAACATTGCTTTAGGTGCTCCTCAAACTTTAAAGATGCAAGCGGCTTGGCCGTCAGGCGCTAACATTTTCTTTGAAATGGCTGGCGACTACGCAAAAATGGTAGGCGACATGTCTGGAGGTGAATTAAAAATTGATCTTCAGCCAGTTGGAGCTGTAGTTAAGACTTCGGAGATTGGACAAGCAGTAAGTTCAGGTGTACTTGATATGGGACACTGGGTAACAGCTTACTGGTATGGAAAAAATCCAGCAGCTTCTCTATTCGGTACTGGTCCGTCATACGGAATGTCATCTCAAGAAATCATGGGATGGATTGAGTATGGTGGAGGTAGAAAACTTTACGATGAAACACTTGCAAAAGTAGGTTTCGACTATATTGGTTTCTTCCATATGCCTATGCCTGCACAGCCTTTTGGATGGTTCAAAAAGAACGTGACAAAAGTATCTGATGTAAAAGGTATGAAGTACAGAACAGTAGGATTAGCTACTAACGTATTAACAGCAATGGGAATGGTTGTAAGACAATTACCAGGTGGTGAAATTCAGCCTGCAATGAAAACAGGTTTGATTGAAGCTGCTGAGTTTAACAACCCAACATCAGACTCTCAGTTTGGTATGCAAGATGTTTCTAAGCACTATCACTTAGGAAGCTTCCACCAATCACAAGAGATGTTTGAAATTCCAGTAAACAAGAAGACATTTAATGGATTATCGCCTAAACATCAGGCTATTCTAAAAAATGCTGCTTATGCTGCGAACAGTGATAACTACTTTAAAGCATTAGTAAGATACTCTGCTGACTTATCTAAATTGATGAATCAGCATAAAGTAAATGTGTATCAAACATCTGATGCGATCTTAGCTCAACAATTAAAAGGTTGGGATAAAGTAATTGGTGATTTCAATAAGAAAGATCCGTTCTTTAAAAAGATTGTAGATTCACAAAAAGCTTACGCGAAAAGAGTTATGAAATACTTACTCATGAACCAACCCAATTACAAGTTGGCTTATGAGAATGAATTCGGCTCTATAGCTAAAGTTAAAATTTAATTATAAGTTTAAACGTTTAAAAGGGGGTGATTTTTCACCCCCTTTTTTTATGGAAATAATAAAAAAATTAGCATAGTTTAAAAATTCATGAGGGGATTTATTCATTTTGCAGATACTCTAAGCACTTCCGTTGGGAAGGCGTTTTCTTGGTGTATCGTAATTTTGATGGGCGGAACTTGTTATGAAGTTGTTATGGCATATGCCTTTAATGCCCCAACCTTATGGAATTTTGATTTCAGCTTACAAATGTACGGCGCGATTTTTATGATGGCAGGTGCTTACACTCTATCCACAGAAGCTCATGTAAGAGGTGATGTAATTTATAGACTTTTTAAACCAAGAACTCAGGGTTACATCGATTTAGTTTTATATTTTATTTTTTTCTTTCCAGGTGTGCTTGCTCTTGCATTTTATGGTTACGAATATGCAGCTCTTGCTTGGAAGATAAAAGAAACAAGCTGGAATAGTCCTGCACAAATTCAAATTTACATGGCTAAATCTTTAATTCCTGCTGCAGGAATTTTATTAATTATTCAAGGTATTAGTGAAGTTTGTAGATCACTAATTTGTATTCAAACCGGTCATTGGCCTGCTCGAATGGTTGTAGCAGAAGAGACAGAAAAAATGTTAATGAGAACTTCACAAGACGAGGACCAAAAAGATGTTATTTAGTTTAACAAATCCTGAAATTGCAATTCTAATGATGGGAATATTCCTGTTTGCGGTATTACTTGGTTTCCCAATAGCATTTACATTAATGGCGATGGGCGTTGGATTTGGTTATTACGCTTATTTTGACCCAACAAGAATGGAACATCTTCTTGATAATAGAATTTTTCAACTATTTGTCCAAAATACATACACCGTGATGGATAATACAGTTTTAACAGCGGTCCCACTCTTTTTGTTTATGGGGTATCTGGTTGAAAGAGCAGGTATAGTATCCAGATTGTTTTTCGCAATTAGATTAGCTTCTCATAGACTACCAGCCTCAATGGCAGTAGCTGCATTAGTTACATGTGCATTATTTTCTACAGCGACTGGAATTATTGGAGCTGTAGTTACATTAATGGGACTTCTTGCTTGGCCGGCAATGATTAAAGCAGGATATGACAAAAAATTTGCATCTGGAGTAATTTGTTCTGGAGGTTGTTTGGGAATTTTAATTCCACCAAGTATCATGTTAATCGTTTACTCAGTAATTGCTCAACTTTCTCCTCTAAGATTATTTGCTGCAGCAATTTTTCCAGGATTATTATTAGCAGGACTTTATATCGGTTATGCTGTAACTTTAGCTTATTTTAATCCTTCGATCGCACCTAAACCTCCGAAAGAAGATATTCCACCAAGATCGGTAATTCTCAAAGAAGTGTTGGTTTCTTTTTTACCATTGTTTTCATTAATAATATTAGTTTTAGGAACTATTTTAGGAGGACTTGCAACACCTGCAGAGGCAGCAGCAGTTGGAGCATTCGGAGCGTTAGTGCTCTCGTATTTTTATAAAACGCTTAAGTGGAAAAACTTCAAAGAGTCAGTATTTTTAACTGCAAAAACGACAGCTATGATTATGTGGCTATTTATTGGATCATGGACTTTTGCATCAGTCTTCTCGTATTTAGGTGGACACGAAGTATTTGAACATTTCTTTAAATCAATGAACCTACAGCCTTGGCAGTTTCTAGTAATAACGCAAATAATAATTTTCTTACTAGGTTGGCCATTAGAGTGGACAGAGATATTAATTATTTTTGTTCCAATATTTTTACCTCTAGTGGAATTTTTTGGCGTTAACCCTTACTTTTTTGCAATGTTAATAGCACTAAATTTACAAACCTCATTTTTAACTCCACCCATGGCGATGTCTGCATACTATTTGAAAGGTGTGCAAACTAAAAACGTCGAGTTGTTAGATATATTCAAAGGTATTATGCCTTTTCTAGGTATTGTAATATTAGCTATGTTTTTAATGTACCTCTTCCCAGGAATAGCTCTTTGGTTGCCAGATACATTATTTGCTAATTAATGAATTTAAATGATAGACGTTACATCTTTAAGTGCTTACGAATTATCTCAAAAACTTCATTCAGGTGATATATCTTCCGTTGATCTCTGCACAGCTTATTTAGATAGAATAAAAAAATTTGAAAAAGATGTTCAAGCTTGGCAATTTATAGATAAAAAACTTTTAATAGAAAAAGCTGAGGAAGCAGATACTTATAGAAAATCAGGAAAACCACTAGGGCCATTGCATGGTATGCCAGTCGCAATAAAAGATATTATTGGAACTTATGACATGCCAACTGAATGTGGGACAGTTTTTAGAAAAAAAATGTCGAATTCACAAGACTCTGAAATTGTAAATTTACTAAAAAATTCGGGAGCAATTATAATGGGTAAGACTGTTACGTGCGAACTTGCATACATACACCCTTCTAAAACTAAAAATCCTTTTGATTACTCAAGAACACCAGGAGGGTCGTCAAGTGGATCAGCAGCTGCAGTAGCAGCTCATATGGCGCCATTATCTGTTGGTTCTCAAACTGGAGGTTCAGTAATAAGACCAGCATCATATTGTGGAGTTGTTGGTTATAAACCTTCTTATGGATTGATCTCAAGAAATGGCGTCCTAAAGGTTTCAGACAAATTAGATACAATGGGTGTATTTGGTAAAACGGTTAAAGATGTTGCTTTACTTGCTAAGTCACTAATTAGAAAAGATTTACACGATCCTTCCACAGTTTATTTTGCTGCTGAAAAGATGGTGGAGGAATGTGAGAAAGGTCCCGTTTTTGACCCTAAGTTTATTTTTTATAAAACAAAAAATTGGAAAAATATAAACAAGAAATCTCAAGAGGCTTTTGAATTTTTAATTAAAAATTTTAAAAAGAATATTGAGGTATTTGATACACCATCATATTTTGATGATATTCCAAAGTATCATCAAATAATTCATGAAGTTGACATGGCAAATAATTTTCAGGTTTATTATAAAAAAGATAAAACAAAACTATCAAAAGAAATGAGAGAAGCTATTTCTAGAGGATTAAAATATTCAGCAAAAGAATATGGAGACGCTGCAGATTTTATGAAGCAAAGCTATGAGTCATACAAAGAAGTATTTGAAGATTATCATGGAATTGTAACTCCATCATCAAGCGGTGTTGCTGACAAAGGATTAAAATCTACTGGAAGTGCAGACTTTCAAAAGATTTGGACTTATCTTGGATTACCCACAATTTCCTTGCCTTTACTTACAGGTGAAAATGACCTACCATTAGGTGTCCAGGTAGTTGGTGACAAACTTGATGACTTAAGATTCTTGGGAACAGCGAACTGGTTAGAGAAAAGTTGCAAAGATGAAGGATAAAGTTACAATAATTATTGGAGTTGCACTCTGTACATTTTTTTTAATTGGTCTAGCTACGACATTAACTAGATCAATGATGATAGGTTTTTTTGATGTGCTTCCTGTTTACATTTTAATGGGTATGGTAATTGTAATGATGTTTTATGAAGCCTTCATTGACAAAAAATAATCCTTACGCTCCTTATTTACTTTTGTTAATCCAGCCAATTTTTATGGCTACAAATACTATTGTTGCAAGAGGAGGTGTGGAGTTCGTGCCTCCTATCTCTCTAGCGTTTTGGCGATGGTTTACAGTATTCATCATATTATTTCCTTTTTTTTTTAATGAAATTTTAAAACATAAAAAAGAATTTAATAAAGAATTTTCTAAGCTGTTTTTCTTAGGTTCAATGGGATGTGGTATATGTGGAGCTTTCCCAAATCTTGCAGGTATGACAACAACAATGGCCAATATTGGTATAATATATACATCTTCACCAGTAATAATAATTTTTTTATCAATTCTATTCTTTAAAGAAAAAATTAATTATTTAAGGATATTAGGCTTATTAATTTGTATTACAGGTGTTTTTACAATTATATCTAAAGGTAATTTAGATTTTTTAATTAATCTAAATTTTACAACTGGCGATCTATGGGTTTTGGGAGCAGCTTTAGGCTGGGCTCTTTACTCAATTTATTTATTAAATTGGAAATCAAAATTTAGTTTGATGGCCCGATTTACTTTAATCGCCATGTTTGGATTTATATCACTTTTCCCATTTTTTATTTTAGAAAATATTTACTTTGCAAAGACAAACTATAATCAGACATTTTTGTTCTGGATTATATTTGCAGCTATTTCTCCTAGTATCATAGCTTTTTCCTTGTATACACGATTACAAAAATATGTAGGTGCTTCCTTTGCCGGTTTTACTTTATATTTATTTGCAGTCTATGGATCTATTTTTGGAATTATAATTTTTGAAGAACCCCTTCTCAATTTTCATTATTTAGGAGGCTTACTGGTGTTTACTGGAGTTTATTTAGCTAGGAAAAAAGTATGAAGTATTTTTATTTAGCTTTATCATCAATAATATTAGCCTACATTATAATTGTACTTTTCACTTATCTATACCAAAGAAAATTACTTTATCACCCAAGTGAAAATAACTACACGGGAGACGAAATTCAATTTGATTACAAAGAAGTTTTTATTGAAGTTGATAAAGATGTAAAACTTAAATCTTGGTTTTTGGAAAAAGACCTAAAAAAAAATAAAACCATTTTATACTTTCATGGTAATGCAGGTGATCTAACTAATAGGGTTCATAAGCTTAATGAACTTAATAAACTAGATGTAAATATTCTTATAATTTCATGGAGAGGATTTAGTGGTAATCCAGGTAAGCCTACAGAAAAAAATTTATATAATGATGCTAGAAAATCAGTCGAATGGCTTAACAAGGCCGGCGTTACAAATAAAAATATAATTTTATATGGCGAGTCACTAGGCACAGGTGTAGCTACAGAATTGGGTCAGAATAATTCTTTTGCAGGAATTGTTTTAGAGTCACCTTTTACCTCGATTGCTGATGCGGCAAAAATTTATTATCCTTATTTGCCAATCGATTTATTAATAAAAGACAGATACGACTCTTTAGAAAAAATCAAAAATATAAATGTTCCTATCTTGGTGATGCACGGTAAGAAAGATAATGTTGTTCCTTTCGAAATGGGGATAAAATTATTTGAAAATGCTAATCAACCTAAGTTTAGTTATTTTTCTGATATCGATGATCATATGATGGAATTTAATGATCAACTTTTAAATTCTTTAAAAAAGTTTTTAGTTTTCAATACCTAATAAAGCCTTTGAAAAATATTCAGCATTAAAGGGCTGTAAATCAGTTTCCTTTTCACCCATCCCTACTGCAACTATAGGTAAATTATATTTTTTACAAATTGCTAAAACAACCCCACCTTTAGCAGTACTATCAAGTTTAGTAATAATTAGACCAGTTAAATCATGTATCTTGCTAAATTCTTCAACTTGATTAAGTGCATTTTGTCCTGTTGTTGCATCTAAGACAAGAATTACTTCGTTAGGATATGAAGGGTCAATTTTTTTAAGTACACCAATAATTTTTTTATATTCCTCCATTAAATTCTTTTTGTTTTGAAGTCTTCCTGCTGTATCAATCAAAGCTACATCAATTTCATTTTTTTTTGCAAATTCAGCAGTCTTAAAAGCTACAGAAGCCGGATCACTATTGATTTCAGATTTAATAATATCAACTTTGACTTTTGCGGCCCAAACTTGCAATTGATCTATGGCGGCCGCTCTAAAAGTATCCGCTGCTCCAAAAACAACAGATCTGTTATTGTCTTTAAAATACTTTCCAAGTTTTCCGATACTAGTTGTTTTTCCAACCCCATTTACACCAGATACAACTATCACAACAGACTTTGCATTTCCCATCAGGCTTAGATCTTTTTCGTACTTTTGAAGATTAATTGCTAATTTATCCGCTATCAGTTTTAAAATTTCTTTATGATCTTCTAATTTCTTATCAACTTTAAAGTTTTCAAAATCTTTTCTAAGTTCTTTTGCAACTTCTACTCCCGCGTCAGATGTTATAATTAATTCTTCAAATTCTGTAAGAACATTTTCATCAATTTTTTTTTTAGAAAATATATTTTTAAAGCCAGAAGAGAGCCCATCTGAACTTTTACCTAATCCTATTTTAAATTTATCAAATAAACCCATTTAGATTTCAAGGCTAGTATGTTTTATTTCTGAAACCGGGCCTCTCATAAATATATTAAGATCCGTATCAATTTTAATATTTAAACTTCCTTCTTCAAATTTAATATTGATGTCATTTTTAGTTAATTTTTTGATAAACGCTGCAACAGCAGTAGCGCAAGCAGCTGTTCCACACGCTTTTGTTAATCCTGCACCTCGTTCCCAAACATTAACTGTAATATTATTTTCATCATCTATTTGAGCAAAAGTAACATTGGTTCTGTCAGGAAATAATTCGTGATGCTCTATTTTTGGTCCTAATATCTTTAAATCATTCTCGAAACAATCTTTAACAAAAAAAACTATATGAGGGTTCCCTACGTTGAGGCTAAATCCATCGGTGAATTCTTTACCATCAATATCAAGAGTTATATTTTTGTGATTTAACTTTTCTTTTAATGGAATTTTATTCCACTCAAATACAGGTTTCCCCATTTCCAGTTGAACATCGTACTCTCCAACAATTTTTGCATTAAGCAATCTATTATTAGTTTTTAATTTAATTTCTTTATAATTCAAATCTTTGCCTAACAAGTAAGCTACACACCTACTACCATTTCCACATGCACTTACTTCACCACCATCTGAATTAAAAATGGTTATTGGAAAAGTATTATTAATTTCTTTTTCAATAAATATAATTTGATCAAATACAATATTACGATGAAAAGACTTTAAATTTCCCAAATGAATTATTTTTTCTTTTGGTATATTTATGGATTTTTCTCTTCTATCTATGATGATAAATCTATTACCTAAACCATCCATTCTGAAAGCATTTATCAAAGGCATAACAGTAGATTAGTATAATTATTCATTGACTTTTAAAACCCCAAATTGTAGGTTCCTCAAACTTTCCGCAAATACTTAAGTTTTTGCGGTGCTCTTGAAAACAAGAGTGTCGACACTAGTCAGCGAAGGTTCGCCCACTAGTGCGATAGGTGTTGGACGTTATAAAAATGTTTGAAAACTTAACAAATAAATTAGAAAATATTTTTTCTAAACTAAAAAGTGCACCTTCCTTAAAGGAAGAACAAGTGGACTCTGGTCTTAAAGAAATTCGCTTAGCTTTATTAGAGGCCGACGTAGCTTTGCCAGTTGTGAAAGATTTCATTGAAAACGTAAAACCAAAAGCTATTGGCCAGGAAATCATTAGATCAACCTCACCTGGTCAAATGATAGTAAAGATTGTTTATGATGAATTAGTTAACATACTTGGTTCAAAGAATGAGGAAATTAATCTTAAAGCGGTTCCACCAGTTTCTATATTATTGGTAGGTTTACAAGGGTCAGGAAAAACAACTTCAGCCGCTAAATTAGCTAAGTTAATTGAAAAAAATCATAAAAAAAAAGTTATGCTTGTAAGCTTGGACGTTTATAGACCTGCTGCTCAAGAACAACTTAAATTATTAGCAGAAAAAAATAATATACAAAATCTACCGATCATAGAAAATCAACAACCGATTGATATTGCTAAAAGAGCGCTCAATGCAGCAAATCTAAGTGGTTCGGATGTTATAATTTTTGATACTGCTGGCCGAACTCAGATAGATTTACCAATGATGTCTGAAATAAAACAAATTAAAGATTTAACGAAACCAGCCGAAACTATTCTGGTTGCTGATTCTTTAACTGGTCAAATAGCTGTAAACGTTGCAAAAGAATTTGATACATCAGTAAATCTTTCATCAATAATACTTACTAGAGTAGACGGTGATGCAAGAGGGGGAGCCGCTTTAAGTATGAAGCACGTTACTGGTAAACCAATAAAATATATAGGTGTTGGTGAAAAAGTATCTGACTTTGAAATGTTCCATCCAGACAGATTAGCAAACAGAATCCTTGGAATGGGTGATGTCGTTACACTTGTTGAAAAAGCAGCTCAAGATTTAAGTGAAGAAAAAATTAAAGAAACTGAAGAAGATTTTAAAAAAGGTATTTTTACAATGGACTCTTATCTTTCCCAATTGAGACAAATGAAAAAAATGGGAGGCATGGAAGGAGTTATGTCGATGCTACCTGGTGTAAATAAAATGAAAGCTAAAATGGATCAGGCTAATATAGATGAGAAAATGCTTATTGAAAATGAGGCTATAATTTTATCTATGACAAAAAAAGAAAAAGAAAATCCAAAAATCATAAGTGGTTCTAGGAGAAAAAGAATCTCCCAAGGAGCCGGAGTAGATGTTGCTAAAATAAATAAATTACTTAAACAATTTAAAATGATGTCAGATATGATGAAAAAGATGTCACAAGGAAAAAAAATTCCATCTGGAATGATACCAGATGAAATGCTCAATCAACTAAAATGAAAGGTATAAAATGTTAAGAATAAGACTATCAATGGGAGGAGTTAGAAAAAGACCAGTCTATAAAATAGTTATAGCCGATAGCAGATACCCGCGGGATGGTAAATTTATCGAAAAAATTGGTTCTTTCAATCCATTGCTTCCAAAAGATAAAAAAGAAAGAATAAAAGTAGAGGCAGAAAGAGTTAAGTATTGGATGAGTAAAGGAGCTCAACCAACTCTTAGAGTTTCTAGAATTTTAGGTGAGGCGCAAATAATGCCAATGCCTAAACCTGGTAATAATCCTAATAAAGCAATTCCTAAAAAAGATAGAAAAAAAGCAGGCGAAGAAAATAAAGAAGAGCCTAAAGCAGAAGCTAAAAAGGAAGAGCCTAAAGCAGAAGCTAAGAAGGAAGAGCCTAAAGCAGAAGCTAAAAAGGAAAAGCCTAAAGCTTAAACCGAGGTTTAAAGATGCTAAAAGTAAAATTATTTACTTTGTACCCAGATTTATTTCCGGGATTGCTTGATGTTGGAATATATAAAAAAGCAAAAGAAAATAACAAATGGAGTCTTGAAGTAATAAATATAAGAGATTACGCTTTTGATAATAATCGTACGGTTGATGACACTCCATTTGGTGGTGGTAGTGGGATGCTTCTTAAGCCAGATGTGGTTGCGGCTGCAATAGATAAAAATGTTACTCCAAAAGATAAGATTATTTATCTTTCACCTAAAGGAAAAAAACTTGATCAACATACAATAAAATCTTTCAGCAAGTTGAAAAATATAAATATCCTATGTGGTCATTTTGAAGGTGTAGACCAAAGACTTCTCGAAACAAGGAATATTGAGGAATATAGCATTGGTGATTTTATTTTATCAGGTGGTGAGAGTGCTTCTTTTGTTTTAATTGATGCTTTGATTAGACTTCTGCCAGGAGTTCTTGGTAATGAGAATTCAACTTTAGAGGAAAGTTTTGAAAATAATCTTTTAGAATATCCTCAATACACTAAACCTAGAGAATGGGAGGGAAAAAAAGTGCCAGAAGTGCTATTTTCTGGTGATCACGCTAAAATAAAGGGGTGGCGTTTATCCCAATCTGAGGCTATAACACGTCGCCAGAGACCTGATCTATGGAAAAAATACTTAAAAAAAAATGAAAAATATTGAAGACATAAATAAAGCAGCTATACAAAAATTAACTGCTAACAAAAAAATCACTGAGTTTTCTCCAGGAGATACAATAAAAATTGGTGTTAAAATTGTCGAAGGAAAAAGAGAGAGAATTCAGTATTTTGAAGGTGTGTGTATTGCCAAAAAAAATAGAGATTTAAATTCTTCTTTTACAGTCAGAAAAATATCATTTGGTGAAGGAGTTGAAAGAACTTTTGCACTTTACAGTCCAAACGTTGCGTCAATTAAGGTCATAAGATCAGGAAAAGTAAGAAGAGCAAAGCTTTATTACCTAAGAGACAGAAAAGGAAAATCTGCAAGAATTGCTGAAAAAATTAAAAAGAAAATTGGTGTTGATGTTTCAGTAAAACCCGAAGAACCAAAAGTAACCTCAATAGCACCACAAACTGAAGAAGTTAAAGCTAATGAGGAAAAAAAAGAAACTCCAAAAGTTGAAACTAAATCTGAAAAGCCAGCTAGCGAAAAAAAATAAGATTTAATGTCTAAAACTCTATACGATAAGATATGGGAAAACCATCTTGTTCATAAACAAGATGATGGAACGTGTTTAATTTATGTTGATCGACATCTAGTTCATGAAGTAACTAGCCCGCAGGCATTTGAAGGTTTAAGATTACAAAAAAGAAAAGTAAGAAGACCAGAACTTACCTTAGCTGTACCTGATCATAATGTTCCTACAACTGATAGATCAAAAGGAATCGATGATGAGGAATCTCGAATTCAAGTTGAAACACTAAGAAAAAATTGTAAAGAATTTGGAGTAGAACTTTTTGATGTAAATGATAAAAGACAAGGAATAGTTCATATCATTGGACCAGAACAAGGGTTTACTCAGCCCGGAACAGTTATTGTTTGTGGTGATAGTCATACAGCAACCCATGGAGCATTTGGTTCATTAGCTTTTGGAATAGGCACCTCAGAAGTGGAACATGTTCTTGCCACTCAGACTTTGATTCAAAAAAAATCCAAGAATTTAAGAATTAATGTCAATGGAGAATTACCTAAAGGTGTAACTGCTAAAGACGTAATTTTAAAAATAATAGGGACAATCGGAACTGCTGGCGGTACCGGATATGTAGTTGAATTCGCCGGCGATGTAATCAAAAACTTAAGCATGGAAGAGAGAATGACCGTTTGTAATATGACAATAGAAGCAGGAGCAAGGGCAGGTTTAATTGCACCAGATGAGAAGACATTTAAATACTTAGAAGGAAAAACAATGTCTCCAAAAGGAGAAAATTGGAAAAAAGCATTAGAATTTTGGAAAACTTTGTATTCTGACAAAGATTGTAAATTTGATAAAGAAATAAACATCGAAGGAAAAGATATCGAACCTCTTGTTACTTGGGGCACTTCTCCTCAAGACGTCTCTCCAATAACAGGAGTAGTACCAGATCCAGCTAATGAAAAAAATGAAGATAGAAAAATTGCTATGGAAAGATCACTTGAATATATGGGTCTTAAAGCTAATACAAAAATTTCTGATATCAAAATTGATAAAATTTTCATAGGCAGTTGCACCAATGGTAGAATTGAAGATTTAAGATTGGCAGCTGATCTTTT
This sequence comes from uncultured Pelagibacteraceae bacterium, assembly GCA_902561585.1. Lineage (GTDB taxonomy): Bacteria > Pseudomonadota > Alphaproteobacteria > Pelagibacterales > Pelagibacteraceae > Pelagilacustribacter. The sequence continues at coordinate 95,898 of CACEQK010000001.1, read as the reverse complement.
AAAAGGTAAAAAAATTTCTTCAAAAGTGAGTGCAATGGTCGTTCCTGGATCAGGATTAGTAAAGGAACAAGCTGAAAAAGAGGGATTAGATAAAATTTTTAAGAACGCTGGATTTGAATGGAGAGAACCAGGTTGCTCCATGTGTTTAGGAATGAATCCAGATCAATTAAAACCAAAAGAAAGATGTGCCTCAACATCAAATAGAAACTTTGAAGGTAGACAAGGACGTGGAGGAAGAACACATTTAGTAAGTCCAGGTATGGCAATTGCAGCTGCAATTAAAGGGCATTTAGCCGATGTGAGAAAAATTTAAATGGAAAAATTTACAAATTTAAAATCAATCCCTTCTTATTTGTCTTTACAGAACATTGATACGGATATGATAATTCCTAAGCAGTTTTTAAAGACCATTAAAAGAACCGGTTTAGGCAAAAGCTTATTTTATGAAATGCGATATGATGAAAATGGAAAAATTATTCAAGATTTCATTTTAAACAAAGAACCTTATAATAAATCTAGAATTTTATTAGCAGGAAAAAATTTTGGATGCGGTTCATCCAGGGAACATGCTCCATGGGCACTTTCAGATTTTGGTATTAAATGTGTAATAAGTTCTAGCTTTGCTGATATATTTTACAATAATTGTTTTAAAAATGGAATCTTGCCAATAAAAATCGACGAACAAATTGTTGTGGAGTTATCAGAGTATTCAAAAAGAAAAAAAGAAATCGAAATTGATTTAGAAAAACAAGAAATTAAATATGGAAATAAAGTTATAAAATTTGAAGTCGATTCTTTTAAAAAAAAATGTCTGATAGAAGGATTAGATGATATTGCCCTGTCATTAGAAAAAACATCACAAATAGATAATTTTGAAAAAAATATAAAAGAAAATTCACCTTGGCTATTAAAGAATGATTAAAGTAAAAGATAGAAAGCTTTTACTTCTTCCAGGAGACGGTATAGGTCCTGAAGTAGTAAGAGAGGTAAAAAAAATCATAGAATGGTTTAACAAAAACAAATCTTTAGATTTTAAAATTGAAGAAGGTTTAGTTGGAGGGGCCTCTTATGAAAAACACAAAATACCTATTACAGATGAAGTTTTTTATAAAGCACTTGAAAGCGAAGCTGTAATTCTTGGGGCTGTAGGAGGACCTAAATATGATAACTTAGAGTTCTCAAAAAGACCTGAAAGAGCACTTTTAAAACTAAGAAAAGAATTAAAACTTTTTGCTAATTTACGTCCAGCTATTTGTTTTAAACAATTAGTGGAAGCCTCATCTCTTAAATCAGAAATAATTTCAGGTTTAGATATAATGATTGTTAGAGAACTAACAGGTGGAATTTATTTTGGCGAACCTAGAGGCATAGAACCTATTGAAAATGGTGAGCGAAAGGGAATTAATACTCATACTTATACGACAAGTGAAATTCAAAGAGTTGCAAGAGTTGCTTTTGATTTAGCCAAGAAAAGAAAAAATAAAGTTACATCATGTGAAAAATCAAATGTAATGGAAGCTGGAATTTTATGGAGAGAAGAAGTCCAAGCTCTTAAAGAGAAAGAATACAAAAAAGTTGAATTAGACCATATGTTAGCTGACAATTGTGCAATGCAACTTTTAAGAAATCCAAAACAATTTGACGTGATTGTTACAGATAATTTATTTGGAGATATTTTATCTGATGAAGCAGCTATGCTAACCGGCTCACTAGGCTTATTACCATCAGCTTCACTCGGGGCAAAAGATAAGAATGGAAAAATTAGATCAATGTATGAGCCCGTTCATGGATCGGCGCCAGATATAGCTGGAAAAAATATAGCTAACCCTATTGCAACAATATTAAGTTTATCAATGGCATTAAAGTATTCTCTTGATCTAGATAAAGAAGCTGATCAATTAGATAAAGCCGTTCAAAGTGTTTTAGATGACGGTCTAAGAACCAAAGATATCATGTCTAAAAACATGAAAGAAGTTTCTACATCTGATATGGGTGATGCAATCATAGCAAAATTGAAATAATATAGTTATTATGAACTTTGCAATAATTGGAGCGTCTGGAAATGTGGGTAGAAAAACCATAGAAATTCTAGAGAAATCTAAAATTCCATTTAAAGAACTTTTTTTAGTAGCATCAGCAAAAAGTGCTGGAAAAAAAATTAAATTTAGAGACAAAGAGATCGAAATAATTGATTTAGAAAAATATGAATTTTCTAAAGCAAAAATAACATTTTTTGCAGCAGGAAGTCAGATTGCAAAAGAGTGGGCTCATAAAGCAGCAAAAAAAACTGTTGTTATTGATAATTCTAGTTACTTCAGAATGGTGAAAGGAATTCCTTTAGTTGTACCTGAAGTTAATCCAGAAGCTTTAGACAAACATAAAAATATAATTGCAAACCCTAATTGTTCAACTATGCAAATGGTTCTTGCATTAAAACCTCTACATGATGAGTATAAAATAAACAGAGTCGTTGTATCAACATACCAGGCTGTATCCGGCGCTGGAAAAGCTGCAATGGATGAACTTTTTTCTCAGACAAAAGATTTTTTAGATGAAAAAAAAATAAATTCAAAAAATTTTACAAAACAAATTGCCTTTAACTTGATACCTCATATAGACACTTTCGGTGCTGATGGTTATACAAAAGAAGAGCTTAAGATGACAAATGAGACAAAAAAAATATTAGATGAAGACATTGATGTTACTGCTACTTGTGTGCGTGTTCCTGTAAAAACCGGACACTCGGAGTCAATTAATATTGAATTTGATAATTTATTTGATTTAGAAAACGTAATAAGAATTTTAAAAAAAGCTCCAGGTTGTAAAGTGGTCGATGATCGTAGTGATGGTGGGTATATAACACCTCTAGAAGTAGAAGGAGATTATACCACTTACATTTCTAGAATTAGAAAAGATAATTCAAATGTGAAAGCTATTAATATGTGGGTTGTATCTGATAATTTATTAAAAGGAGCGGCTTTAAATACTGTGCAAATAGCAGAGTGTTTAGTGAAAAAATTATAACTTTAGTTTATAAATTCTTTATGCAAGATAATAAAAGTCCCTTAAGTCCACATCTTCAAATTTATAAATGGCAAATTTCATCTTTGCTTTCAATAACTCATAGAATAGTTGGAGTAGTAAACTTTTTTGCAATTACACTAATTTGTTTTTGGAGTTTATCTTTATTACTAGGAGGAGAAAGCTATGAAATCATTTATACATTTTTTAACAGTTTTTTTGGAAAATTTATAGCGATTGGACTTTGTTGGACTTTTAGTTTTCATATCCTAAATGAGCTAAGACATTTATTTTGGGATCTCGGCTATGGATTTGATTTAAAAATATCAAAGATAACTGGAGTGTTAGCTTTAGTTGGTTCTTTTATATTAACAATCATATTTTATTTAATAGGAGCTAATTTTTTTTAATATGCACGTTTCAACAAAAAAATGGTTATTCACTAAATTAAGCTCATTTTTGCTTTTGCCTTTTATGGTTTGGTTTATTTTGAACTTTATATCCATTTACAAAAATAATTACACAGAGGTAGCTTTATTCTTTTCAGAACAGCCTTCTCAAATTCTGTTCTCGATTTTTATAATTATAGCCTTCTTTTTTTCAGCATTAACAATAAGTGAGATATTTGAAGACTATGTACAGGATGAAAAAATCAAAAATGTCGCAAATAAACTACTTAATATATTTGCTATATTAATGCCATTAATTACTATTATTGGAATATTTAATTTATAAATGACTGCATACAAAATTATTGATCATGAATATGATGTTGTTGTACTTGGAGCTGGCGGCTCAGGTTTAAGAGCAGCTGTTGGTTTATCCGAAGCAGGATTAAAAACTGCTTGTATTTCAAAAGTTTTTCCAACTAGAAGTCACACTTCTGCAGCTCAAGGAGGTATCTCTGCAGCCCTTGGAAATATGGGTGAAGATGATTGGAGATGGCATATGTACGATACTGTTAAAGGATCAGACTGGTTAGGAGACCAAGATGCAATAGAATATTTGTGTAAAGAAGCACCTAGAGCAGTTGTAGAGCTTGAAAGATACGGCGTACCATTTAGCAGAACAGATGATGGAAAAATATATCAGCGGCCTTTTGGTGGAATGACAAAAAATTATGGAAATGGAACAGCACAAAGAACTTGTGCAGCTGCTGACAGAACAGGTCATGCAATTCTACACACACTTTATGGCCAAGCATTGAAGCATAATACAGAATTTTTTATTGAATACTTTGCATTAGATTTAATTATGAAAAACGGTGAGTGCAAAGGAGTGATTGCTTGGAACTTAACTGATGGAACTATTCACAGATTCAGATCACATATAACAATTATAGCAACAGGTGGTTATGGAAAAGTTTATTACTCTGCAACATCAGCTCATACTTGTACCGGAGATGGAAACGCGATGGTTTTAAGAGCAGGTTTGCCGTTACAGGATATGGAGTTCGTTCAGTTTCACCCAACAGGAATTTATGGTGTTGGTTGCTTAATCACTGAAGGAGCAAGAGGTGAAGGTGGCTTTTTAGTTAATGGAAAAGGTGAAAGATTTATGGAACGATATGCTCCTAACGCAAAAGATTTAGCTTCAAGAGATGTTGTAAGTAGATCAATGGAAATGGAAATTAACGAAGGAAGAGGAGTTGGAAAGGATAAAGATCACATTAACTTACACTTAGATCATTTAGATAAAGAAGTATTAGAAGAAAGACTTCCAGGAATTACAGAAGCAGCAAAAACATTTGCTAATGTTAACATTAATAAAGAACCAATACCAGTTGTGCCTACTGTACATTATAACATGGGAGGTATACCAACAAATTATAAAGCGGAAGTTTTAACATTAAATGGATCAGAAAAAACAGTTCCAGGATTAATGGCAATTGGAGAAGCTGCATGTGTTTCAGTGCATGGTGCGAATAGACTTGGTTCTAACTCATTAATTGATCTTGTAGTATTTGGAAGAGCGGCCGCAAAAAGAGCATCAGAACTTGTTAAACCTGGAATGCCGCATGAAGAAGTTTCAAAATCTGAAACCGACAAGTGTTTAGATAGATTTGATAAAATTAGAAATTCTAATGGTTCGACGAAAACTTCAGAACTAAGATTAAAGATGCAAAAAACAATGCAATCAAAATGTGCAGTGTTTAGATCAGAAAAAACTTTAAAAGAAGGTGTTGAACAAATTAGAAAACCTTATGACGGTCTTCAAGATGTATCAGTAAAAGATAAATCATTACTATTTAATACTGATTTAGTAGAAACTTTGGAGTTTGATAATTTAATAAGACAAGCTTTAACTACAATGGACTCTGCATATAATAGAAAAGAAAGCCGAGGAGCTCATGCAAGAGAAGACTATAGCAAAAGGGACGATAAAAACTTTATGAAACACACTTTGGCTTGGCAAAGTGACAAAAAGGTAAAGATAAAGTATAGAGATGTACATTCTAGAACCTTAACTAATGATGTTCAGTACTTTCCACCAAAGGAAAGAGTTTATTAAATGGCTCAATTTAACCTGCCTGAAAATTCAAAAATTGAAGTTGGTGCATATTATAAAGATAAAACAAATTCCAAAAATTTAAAAAAAGTAAACGTATACAGATGGGATCCATCTACGGGCAAAAATCCTAGAGTAGATACTTTTGAAGTGGACATGGATAATTGTGGTCCAAAAGTACTAGACATTTTATTTAAGATTAAAAATGAAATAGATTCATCGCTCACTTTTAGAAGATCATGCGCTCATGGGGTTTGTGGTTCATGTGCAATGAATATTGACGGTGTAAATACTCTAGCTTGTATTAAATCTCACTCAGATATCAATGGAGATTTAAATGTTTACCCTCTTCCACATTTAAAAGTGGTAAAAGATTTAATTGGTGATTTGACAACTCTTTATAAACAATACGAGTCAATTAAACCTTGGCTTCAAACACAACAAACCGGTGAAGAAAAAATTGAATTAAAACAATCCCAAAAAGATAGAGAAAAACTAGACGGATATTATGAGTGTATTCTTTGCGCTTGCTGTTCAACATCGTGTCCAAGTTATTGGTGGAATGGCGATAAGTATTTAGGTCCCGCTGTTTTATTGCAAGCTTATAGGTGGATTAACGATAGTAGAGACGGAGATAAAAAAGAGAGGTTAAAAAAAGTAGCGGACGAGCTAAAATTATATAGGTGTCATACTATCATGAATTGCACTAATTCTTGTCCAAAGGGATTAAATCCTGCAAAAGCAATTGGTTCTATTAAGAAAATGCTTGCAACAGGTTAAATCCTTATTTATTCAATAACATCATGAAAACGATTAATCACTTTGTAAATGGTAAATCTTTTACTGGTAATTCAAAAAAAGTAGGAAAAGTATTTAATCCAGCCACAGGAGAACAAAGTGCAGAAGTAAGATTAGCTAGCACTAAAGATGTTAATGAAGCAATTGCTAATGCAAAAAATGCTTTTGAGTCTTGGTCAAATAAACCTCCACTGCAGAGAGCTCGAATAATGTTTAAATTTAAAGAGTTAATAGAAAAAAAATCTGATGAACTTACAAAAATTATCGTTTCAGAGCACGGCAAAGTTTATGAAGATGCAAAAGGATCTTTAACAAGGGGTTTAGAAGTGGTTGAGTATGCTTGTGGAATACCGCAAATGCTTAAAGGGGAGTTTACTGAAAACGTAGGAACTAACGTAGATAGTTGGTCTGTTAGACAACCATTAGGAGTTTGTGCTGGTATTACACCTTTTAATTTTCCTGCAATGGTACCAATGTGGATGTTCCCAATGGCAATAGCATGTGGAAATACATTTGTATTAAAACCATCAGAAAAAGATCCTTCTTGTTCTATTAGATTAGCAGAACTTTTAAAAGAAGCAGGCCTACCTGATGGAGTTTTAAATGTAGTGAATGGAGATAAAGAAGCTGTTGATGCATTAATTAATAGCAAAGATGTTGTAGCTATGAGCTTTGTTGGTTCAACACCAATCGCAAAATATATCTATGAAAATTGTGCTAAGAATGAAAAAAGAGTACAAGCATTAGGTGGAGCTAAAAATCACTGCGTTGTTATGCCAGACTGTGACTTAGATCAAGCAGTTAATGGTTTAATGGGCGCTGCTTATGGTTCAGCAGGTGAAAGATGTATGGCACAATCAGTAGCAGTAGCCGTTGGAGGAATTGGAGATAAGCTAGTATCTTCTTTAGCAAAAAAGGTTGAAGCGTTAAAAGTTGGTCCTGGTATGGATAAACAATCTGAAATGGGACCCTTAGTTACTAAAGAACATCTTGAAAAAGTAAAAAGCTATGTAGACATTGGAGAAAAAGAAGGAGCTAAATTAGTTGTCGACGGGAGAAATTTTAAAATTCAAGGATATGAAAAAGGATATTATATTGGAGGATGTTTGTTTGATCATGTTACAAAGGACATGAGGATTTACAAAGAAGAAATATTCGGACCTGTCTTATCTGTAGTCAGAGCTAAAGATTTTGATGAAGCTTTACAATTAGTAAATGACCATGAGTTTGGTAACGGTGTAAGCATATTTACAAGAGACGGTGACTCTGGGAGAACTTTTTCTAATAGAGCCAAAATAGGTATGGTTGGAATTAATATTCCAATACCAGTTCCCATGGCATTTCATAGTTTTGGTGGTTGGAAAAGATCTCTGTTTGGAGATCAACATATGCACGGTCCAGAAGGTGTGAGATTTTATACTAAACTTAAAACAATAACATCTAGATGGCCATCAGGTCTCAGATCTGACCCAGAATTTGTTATGCCAACAATGAAATAATAAATAAGAGATTAATGAGAAAAAAAATAACTTTAATCGGAGCAGGCCAAATTGGTGGAACTCTAGCACATCTAATAGCGCTTAAAGGATTAGCTGATGTAGTTTTGTTTGATGTAGCATCAGGCATTGCAAAAGGAAAAGCACTAGATATAGCTCAATCTTCACCTGTTTCAGGTTTTAACGTAAACCTTTCAGGGACAGATAATTATGAGGACACAAAAAACTCTGATGTGATAATAATAACAGCTGGAGTACCTAGAAAACCTGGGATGACAAGAGATGATTTACTTGGCATTAATTTAAAAATAATTAAACAAGTAGCTGAAGGAATTAAAAAAACCTCACCTGGTGCATTTGTAATATGTATTACTAACCCGTTAGACGTTATTGTAATGGCACTTCAAAAATATTCTGGTTTACCAAAAAATAAAGTTGTTGGGATGGCTGGTATATTGGACTCATCAAGGTTTATTTATTTCTTATCTGAAGAATTAAAAGTCCCAGTGAATAAAATAAAGTCATTTGTTCTTGGAGGTCATGGGGATAGTATGGTTGCAATGTTGGAGTCAACTGAAGTAGAAGGAAAAAAAATTAGTGAGCTAGTAAAAGAAGGAAAATTGTCTAAAGAAAGACTAGATCAAATAGTTGATAGAACAAAAAAAGGGGGAGCCGAAATTGTAAAGTTTTTAGAAAAAGGTTCGGCTTTTTATGCTCCAGCAGCTTCAGGAGTTGAGATGGCAGAGTGCTATTTAAAGGACTCAAAAAAACAGCTACCATGTGCAGCATATTTAAATGGAGAATATGGAACCAAAGATATATATGCCGGTGTACCAGTAATTATTGGATCTGGCGGTGTTGAAAAAATTATAGAATTGAATTTATCTTCCGATGAAAAGAAAAATTTTGAAAAATCAATTGACGCAGTCAAAGAATTATTCAATGCTGCTAAAAAAATAGACTCGACACTTTAATTAATTTTTTTTAATACAATTCTTCTTCCCATACCAAAAATATTTGGGAAAATTTTAACAATAATCCTATCAATAAAATCCAGAATATTAAGAAAAAATCTATTCATTGGTATACATTTTGTCTTTGACGTAACACCTCCTGAATTTAAAAAGATAAAACATTCAGTAAATTTGTCATACTCAACATTAAAAATATTTCCTAAAAATTTTTTATAACCTTCTCTGTCATCAAAAATTAAGTGAGGAACTGCTATATTTCCGTGCCAAGCATCATTCTCATCACTTTTAGGATTTTTTTCATCCCAAACATTCAAGGTAAAATCAAAACCTTCATGTTTCATAATTGATGTTGCAATTTGAAATATTATAGAGCAATGAGACTCAAAAATTAATAACTTTCCATCTTTTTTTAAAATTCTATTCATCTCTCGAAAGAATTTCATTGGATAAGGAATATGATGAATCATATTAGATGCGATCACATAATCGAAGCTTTCATTATGAAATCCAGTATCCTGTGCATCTATATTTTTGAAGTCTAGATGTTCATCAGAACCTAAATCGGTTAATTTAAAATTCTTATTTTTAATAAAATCTTTGGTAAATCCAGCACCGGATCCAACTTCAATTCCAACATCATTCTCATAAATATATTCGTTCATCCAAGAAAATCTTTTTTCTAGAAGAAACTTCACATTTTGGCTTTTTGCAGAATAATATAAATCTCGAGCTATTTTTGTATTAGCTAAAGAATTCATCTTATTTTCGTCACTTGAAAACTGTATTTTTTTTGAAATTTTTAACATTTGGTTTGTTATATAGGTTATAGATAAAAAATGTTAATTTTATATTATTAAATTTCGTCTCAAACATGTTTTTAAAAAAAGAAAAATTATATAAAGAAATCACAGTTCTAATTGGTATTTCAATATATTCGTACTTCATAAATTGGCAAAGTGGAAATATTGGAATAATGCCTATCGATTCATTTGGGTTTCTTGATACTGGCTACAGTATTACCAAAGGACATTTGCCAATAAGAGATTTTTGGATTTTTACAGGTTTATTAGTTGACTACATGGAGGCTTTATTTCTTTTTCTATTTGGTAATAACTGGAATAGTCACTTAGCTCACAGCTCTTTCATAAATATTTTAGGCGCTATTGGCCTATACTTTTTTTTAAAAGAATACGAATTAAAATCAATTCATATTATTTTTTATTGTTTGAGTTTTGCTACGTTATGTTATCCGTTAAGCGGAACTCCTTTTGCATATATTCATGCATATATCTTCTCTATGCTTGCAATTTTTATTCTCTTGATTGCTATTAAAAAAAAAAATAGTTATTTATGGTTTTTATTTCCGTATGTGTGTTTTTTTGCATTTCTTTCGATGCAAACCCCAACAGCTTATATTTTAATAATATTAATATTTTTTATAATTTATTATTTTCTAAAAGAGAGAAATTTTAAAAATTTAAAATTTTTTTTATATGGGAGTATTACAAGTATTTTACTATTTTTCCTTTTTCTACTTTTAACAAAAACTCCATTAATAAATTTTATATACCAGTATATTTTATTTCCGATCACAATTGGAGAGGGAAGAATTTCCAGTGATGAGACAGCATATATAGGTTTATTAGATCAATTAAATTTGAAAAGAATATTTGGTGAATTTAAATTTATACATTTTCTCTTATTTCCATTAATTTTTCTCTCATTGAAAAATTTTAAAAAGAATAATAAAAATTTAAATATTTTAAATTTTGTAATTATTTTTTCGTCTATCGCATTTTTTTTTAATCAATTAATTACAGCAAATCAGATTTATATATTTAGCTTAATTCCAATTTTAGCAGCAGTAATCCATGTAAATTTGAATAAATCAAAGATTGATCCAAAAATATTTTATTTAATTTTATTTGTAGTACTATTTGCTTCAATCAAATTCCATTTAAGGTTCAATATAGATAGAAAATTTCACGATTTAGAAAATATTGATAAGACTAAAGCAGTGCAAGCTAATATTATTAATGAAAATTTTAAAAATTTAAAATGGATTAGTAAATCTGATCAACCTAATAATGAACTAAAAGTCATAAAAGAAGCTTTAAAAGTTATTGATAACGATAATAGAGAAAAAACTCTAATTACGCATTATCAATTTATATCTACTTTTTTGGATAAATCTCTTAATATACTTAATAGGTGGTACTTATGGGACAATAATACCCATCCAACAGAAAATCATAAATATTTTGAGTTTTATAAGTCATTAGTAGATAAGAATATTAAAAAAAATAAGGTTAAAGTTGTCTACTTATTAGGACAAAAAAATGAAATAAACTTTAAGAATGTTAAAAATTACTTTACCGATACATGCTTTAAAAGTAAAACAATCATTCCATATAGATTTTCTATGCATGAAATAGTTAAATGTAAAAAATAAAATTTTTGTAATGAATATTCATGAACATCAAGCTAAAGAAATTTTGAAAGAATTTGGTGCACCTGTATCTAATGGTGTTGTAATTAATTCTATTGATGAAATTAAAGAAAAAATTTCAAAGCTAAATACAAAAGAATTTGTATTAAAAGCGCAAATCCATGCTGGAGGAAGAGGAAAAGCCGGAGGTGTAAAGTTGGTTAAAAATATCTCTGATTTAGAAACCGAAGCTGAAAAAATGATGGGAAAAACTTTAATAACCCATCAAACTGGACCTGAAGGCAAACAAGTTAAAAGATTATATATAGAAGAAGCCTCTGATATTTCGAAAGAATTTTATTTATCTTGTCTAATTGATAGAGAGTCATCAAAAATAGTTTTTATTTCTAGCACCGAGGGAGGCATGGATATTGAGAAGGTTGCAGCTGAAACACCAAAGAAAATTACAACTAATAAGATTGAATTTAAAAAAGAGGGATTAAATGAAAAAGAAATAGAAAATATTATTTCAATTTTTAAATTAGATGATAAGCAAAAAAAAATAGCATCAAAATTATTGAACTCGCTTTATGAAATTATAATTAAAAAAGATGCCAGCTTAATTGAAATCAATCCATTAATTATTACAAAATCAAACAATTTGGTTTGTTTAGATGCAAAAATGAATTTTGATGATAATGCTATTTTTAGACATCCAGAGATTTTAAAACTTCGAGATCTTAACGAAGAAGAGCCAGCTGAAATAGAGGCAAGTAGGCATGATTTAGCTTATATTAAATTAAATGGATCAATTGGTTGTATGGTTAATGGAGCAGGATTAGCCATGGCCACAATGGATATAATTAAGCTTTATGGAGAAGAACCAGCTAACTTTTTAGATGTTGGAGGCGGAGCTTCTAAAGAAAAAGTATCAGCAGCTTTTAAACTAATTCTATCAGACAAAAATGTTAAAGGAATATTGATAAATATTTTTGGGGGAATCATGAGATGTGACGTACTTGCACAAGGTGTGCTTGATGCCGCAAAAGAAATAAATTTATCTGTCCCATTAGTTGTTAGATTAGCTGGTACAAATTTTAAAGAAGGTAAAGAAATACTAGATAAGTCAAATTTAAAAATCTTATCAGCTTCAGATTTAAATGATGCGGCTAAGAAAATAGTTGAGGCAATAAAATAAAATGTCTGTTTTAGTTGATAAAAACACAAAAGTTATTTGCCAGGGATTTACCGGAACACATGGAACATTTCACTCTGAACAAGCTTTAAATTATGGAACTAAACTAGTAGGAGGAGTTACACCGAAAAAAGGAGGGCAAAAACATCTTGGTTTACCAGTATTTAATACTGTTCAAGAGGCTAAGGACATAACATCAGCTAATGCCACAATGATATACGTCCCACCTAAATTTGCTGGTGCAGCAATAATAGAAGCAATTGAAGCAAAGATAGAATTGATAGTTTGTATTACTGAGGGAATTCCAGTCTTAGACATGCTTAAAGTAAAACAGGTTTTAAATAAAAGCTCATCAAGATTAATTGGGCCAAACTGCCCTGGAATAATAACTCCTGATGAATGTAAAATTGGGATAATGCCAGGCAATATTCATAAAAAAGGATCTGTAGGTATAGTCTCTAGATCAGGCACTCTTACATATGAAGCAGTGGCTCAAACTTCAGTGAACGGCATGGGTCAGTCAACTTGTATAGGTATTGGTGGAGATCCGATAAATGGAACAAATTTTATAGACTGCTTAGAACTTTTCTTAAAAGATGAAGATACAAAATCTATTGTTATGATTGGTGAAATAGGAGGTTCAGCAGAGGAAGAGGCAGCAGAATTTCTTAAAAAAGAGAAAGTTAAAAAACCTATGGTTGGTTTTATTGCTGGTTTGACAGCACCACCTGGAAGAAGAATGGGACACGCTGGTGCAATTATTTCTGGAGGCAAAGGAGGAGCAGAGGATAAAATTGAAACAATGAAATCTGCTGGTATTACTATTTCTAAATCGCCCGCCGATATTGGAAAAACACTTCATCAAAAACTTAATGGTTGATTTTTTATAGTTTATGTTAAAATAAATTTTAATGTCTTTCTCAAACGATAATACAATTTATAAAAAAACTTCATTTCTTGCAGGAATGAACTCAGAGTTTATTAATGAGTTTTATGCTGATTATATTTCTGATCCAAAATCATTACCCGAAAGCTGGAAAAATTTTTTTGATGGGTTAAGTGATGATGAGAAACTTGTTTTCAATGATTTAAGAGGACCAACTTGGTCACCAGAAAAAAAGTTAAAAAAACTTGAAGGAGTATTAGAAGATAAAAAAGAATTAGTGGAAGAAAACATCAATACAGACTCAAAATCTGCTAAACAGGCATCAAAAGATTCTGTTCGAGCGATAATGTTAATTAGAGCCTTTAGAATAAGAGGCCATTTAATTGCTAATTTAGATCCACTTTCTATACAAAAAAAAGAAGAGCACCCTGAACTTAAGCCAGAAACATATGGTTTTACTAAAAGTGATTACAAAAGAAAAATTTTTTTAGATGGTGTTTTAGGACTTCAGTATGCCGACTTAAATCAAATTTTAGATATTTTAAAAAGAACATACTGTTCTACCATTGGGTATGAATTTATGCATATGGGTGACCCAGACGAAAAAGCATGGATAAGAGATAGAATAGAAGGACCAGAAAAAGATATCACCTTTACAGAAAATGGAAAAAAAGCAATTCTAAATAAAATTGTTCAGGCTGAAGGATTTGAAAAATATTTGCATGTTAAATTTGTTGGCACAAAAAGATTTGGATTAGATGGAGGTGAGGCTCTTATACCTGCACTAGAGCAAATAATTAAAAGAGGGGGAAATCTTGGGGCGAAAGAAATTAAAATTGGAATGCCGCACAGAGGAAGATTAAATGTATTGGCAAATGTTATGGGAAAATCTTACAGAGCTATATTTAGTGAATTTTTTGGGAAAACAGTTTCTTCAAAAAAAGACTTTGAAGGAGATGTAAAGTATCATTTAGGCGCCTCCTCAAATCGAGACTTTGATGGAAATATCGTTCATATCAGCTTAACAGATAATCCATCTCATTTAGAAGCTGTTAATCCAGTAGTGCTCGGCCAGGTTAGAGCAAAACAATTTTTTCACAAAGATAAAGAAAGAAAAAAAGTTATTCCTGTTTTAATGCATGGTGATGCTGCGTTTGCCGGACAAGGTATCGTTGCTGAATGTTTTGCGATGTCCGGACTGCCAGGCCATAACATTGGAGGTACAATTCATATCATTGTAAATAATCAGATCGGATTTACAACAGCTCCAAGATTTGCAAGATCCTCGCCATACCCATCTGATGTCGCAAAAATCGCTCAAGCTCCAATTTTTCATGTCAATGGAGATGATCCAGAAGCAGTGGTTCACTGCGCTAAGGTAGCAACAGAGTACAGACAAAAATTTAACAGAGATGTTGTGATAGACATGGTTTGTTATAGAAGATTTGGACATAATGAAGGAGACGAACCGTCATTTACACAGCCGTTAATGTATAAAAAAATTAAGTCACATCCATCTACACTTACTTTATACGGTCAAAAACTAAGTAATGAAGGACTTACTTCAGATGACGAACTACAAAAAGATAAAACTAATTTTAAAAAATGGTTAGAAAACGAGTTTGAAAAATCTAAAAGCTATAAATCTGATTTAAAATGGTTTGACGGTGTATGGTCAAGATTTAAGCCAGGTTTAGGTAAAGATAAAAGAGGAGTAAGTGGCGTTGAAAGCAAATTATTAAAAGCTGTTGGAAAAAAAATTTCTACAATTCCTGCAGGTTTTTCTGTTCACAAAACTTTAAAAAAAATATTTGATTTAAGAAATCAATCAATAGAAAGGGAAAGTAGTATAGATTGGGCTACAGCCGAAAGTCTTGCATTTGGAACACTACTAGCCGAGGGTTTTTCAGTAAGACTATCAGGGCAAGACTCAGGAAGAGGAACTTTTAGTCAAAGACATGCTGTTCTAAGAAATCAAGATAATCATCAAAGATACATACCATTGAATAACGTTAAAGTAGGACAAAAGAATTTTGAAGTAATAGATAGTTTGCTTTCAGAATTTGCAGTATTAGGTTTTGAGTTTGGATACTCGCTTTCTGAACCTGAAACCTTAGTTTTATGGGAAGCTCAATTTGGAGACTTTGCTAATGGAGCTCAGATAATTATAGATCAATTTATCTCTTCAGGTGAGTCGAAATGGGGAAGAGCTAGTGGTTTAGTAATGCTCCTACCACATGGTTATGAAGGACAAGGACCCGAGCATTCTTCTGCAAGGTTAGAAAGATTCTTACAGTTGTGTGCTGGTGAAAATATGCAAGTTGTAAATTGTACTACACCAGCAAATTATTTTCATGTTTTAAGACGTCAAATGCACAGAGAATTTAGAAAACCATTAATAGTAATGACACCAAAATCTTTATTGAGACACAAAAGATGTCTTTCAAATATATCAGATTTCTCTAAAAAAAGTACGTTCCATAGAGTTTTAGAAGATGATGCTTATTCAAATGTAAATAATTTATTACAGCTTAAAAAAAGAGATGAAAAAATCGAAAAAGTTGTGATGTGCTCTGGAAAAATTTACTATGACTTACTTGAAGCAAGAGAAAAAATAAAAAATGATAAAGTTACTTTTGTTAGAATCGAACAGTTGTATCCTTTTCCTGCTAAAACTTTAGCCAACATCTTAAAAAGATACAATAAAGCAGAATTTATTTGGTGCCAGGAAGAACCAAAAAATATGGGTGCCTGGAATACTGTAAGAAATTATATAGATAGAACTTTGGAAATGATTAATCTTGGTGATAAATCAGTGAAATATGTAGGCAGAGACGCTTCTTCTTCTACAGCGACAGGAAATCTCAATAAACATCTTGCACAACAAAAAGAAATATTAGAAAAGATATTAAAAGACTAATGGCAGAAAAAATAACAGTTCCCACTCTTGGTGAATCAGTCACAGAGGCAACAGTATCAAAATGGCTAAAAAATCAAGGAGAGAAAGTCGTAGCTGATGAACCCATTGTTGAGCTCGAAACAGATAAAGTAAATGTTGAGGTGCCAGCACCAAGTAATGGTGTATTAAGTAATATTGCAGTAAAAGAGGGTGAAACAGTCAATGTTGGATCTCTTCTTGGAACAATTAATGGAGGTAAAAGAGATCAACCAGCGGTAAAAGAGGTAAAAAAATATAGCCCTCCTTTTAAACAAGAAAAAGAAATTAAAAAAGAAGCTAAAATAATTTTAGAGGAAATAAAAAAAACACCTTCAACAAAAAAATCAACACCAGTTAAAAAAATTGAAGTAGCACAAACTACTAAGCAAGAAGAACCTTTGATACTCGATCAAGTACATGAGGAGGTTTCAGTTAGTAAAAATATTTCTCAAAACCCGCAAGAAGCAAGAATAGCTCCCTCTGCGAGAAAAATGGCAGTAGAGTCAAATATAGATTTATCTAAAATTCAAGGAACAGGAAAAAATGGAACAATTTTAAAAGAAGATATCATGAGTTTAATGGGCTCCAAACCCTCTCCATCAGAAAGAAAAATTAAATACGGCCCTGAAGAGAGAATTAAAATGACAAGGTTGAGACAAACAATTGCAAAAAGATTAAAGGAAGCTCAAGAAAATGCAGCGATGCTAACGACATTTAATGAAGTAGATATGAGTGAAGTTATATCGATGAGAAATCAATATAAAGATGAATTTTTAAATAAATACGGAGTAAAACTAGGTTTCATGTCTTTTTTTGTAAAAGCATGTGTAATTGGTTTAAAAAATTATCCTGCAATCAATGCTGAAATACAAGGCAATGAAATCGTTTACAAAAATTATTATAATATAAGTATAGCCGTTGGAACTGATAAAGGTTTAGTGGTTCCTGTTTTAAAAGAGACTGATGAAATGTCTTTCGCAGATATTGAAAAAAATATTGGCGATATTAGTCAAAAAGCTAGAGATGGAAAAATTACTATAGAAGACTTACAAGGTGGAACTTTTACTATCACTAACGGAGGAATATATGGTTCTATGTTATCTACTCCAATTTTAAATCCACCTCAATCAGCAGTTCTTGGAATGCATAATATTGTACAAAGACCTGTTGTAGTTGATGGAAATGTTGAACCTAGACCGGTGATGTATTTGGCATTATCTTATGACCATAGAATTATTGATGGAAAAGAGGCAGTTTCATTTTTAAAGATAGTAAAAGAGTGTCTAGAAAAACCTCAAAGACTTTTTCTTAACATATAATTATGGAAAGTAATTTTGATTTAGTTGTTATTGGCGGCGGTCCAGGTGGTTATGTCTGCGCAATAAGAGCTGCACAGTTAGGGTTAAAAACAGCTTGTATAGAGTCAAGAGGGGCCTTAGGTGGCACATGTTTAAATGTTGGATGTATACCGTCTAAAAGCTTATTAAATTTATCTGAAAATTTTCATAAAGCAAAAAAAGACTTTAATAAACAAGGTATAGAAATTGACGGAATAAAACTTAATATTGAAAAAATGATGTCTAATAAGAACAAATCTATTCAAGTGTTAACTAAAGGAGTAGAGTTCTTATTTAAAAAAAACAAAGTGACATATTTTAAAGGCAAAGGTGTTCTTTTTTCAAAAAACGATATTGTAGTTTATGAAGATAATAATAAAAGAACTAACGTTAAATCTAAAAATATTGTTATAGCCACTGGATCAACTGTATCCTCATTACCTGGAATAGAAATAGATGAAAAAAATATTGTATCTTCTACTGGCGCCTTGTCTTTTGACAAAGTCCCTAGAAAACTTGCAGTTATTGGGGGAGGTTATATTGGTTTGGAAATGGGATCTGTCTGGTCAAGATTAGGCTCTGAAGTTACAGTTGTAGAGTACTTAGACTACATAACTCCTGGAATGGATAGAGAAGTCTCAGATGAATTTCAAAAAATTTTAATAAAACAAGGAATTAAGTTTAAGATGGGCTCAAAAGTTGAGTCAGTAAAAGATCAAGGGGGCTCAGTATCTATCTCATATACAAATGTTAAGAGTTCAAAAAAAGAGAAATTGGAAGTAGATAAAGTTTTAGTATCAGTAGGAAGAAAACCATACACAGAAGGATTAAATCTCTCAAAAGTTGGAATTAAAAAAGACAATAAAGGAAGAATAGAAGTTAATGATAAATTACAAACTTCAGTGAATAATATTTACGCTATAGGTGATGTCATCAAAGGACCAATGTTAGCTCATAAAGCAGAGGAAGAAGGCATAGCTGTTGCAGAAATTTTAGCAGGTCAAGCAGGTCATGTTAATTACGATGTAATACCAGGTGTGATCTATACATCGCCAGAAGTTGCTACTGTTGGAAAAACAGAAGAACAATTAAAAGAGGAAAACAAATCTTATAAGATTGGCAAATTTCCATTTCTTGCCAACTCTAGAGCCAAAGTAAACAATGAAACTGAAGGCTTTGTTAAAATACTCGCTGATAGCAAAACTGACAAAGTTTTAGGCGTCCATATCATTGGTCCTCATTGTGGAGACATGATTGCAGAGATGGCTTTAGCAATGGAATTTGGAGCAAGTTCAGAAGATATTGCTAGAACGTGTCATGCTCATCCTACACACACAGAAGCCATTAAAGAAGCAGCTTTAGCTGTTGATAAAAGACCAATTCATTTTTAAAAAAAAAAAATTCAACTACTATTAAAATATGAAAGCGCAAGTACTGCTGCCTAAAATATTTAATTTTTCATTTACATATGAAACAAAAAAAGAAAAATTGACCCCAGGTGATATTGTTGAAGTCCCTTTTGGAAAAGAAAAGGTGATTGGTGTAGTGTGGCCAGATAAAAGTTTTGCTCCAAAAGATATAAAAATTAAAAATATACAGAAAAAGATAGCTAAAATTTCTTTAAATAAAAATTTCATTAATTTTATGAAATGGTTTGCGGTGTATAACGTAACACCCTTGGGGCTTGTTCTTAAAATGGTTATTGGAGGAAATAAAAATTTATTTATAAAAATTGATAAAAACTTTCATCTAAGAGTCACTAAAGCAAAAAAATTTTACTTAAATCAAGAACAGAAAAATGCCTTAAAATTTTTAAATTCAAAAAATAACAGATTCGATGTTTCTGTTCTTCAAGGAACAACTGGTTCAGGCAAAACACTTGTATATTTTGAGAGAATAAAAAAAATTATTGCTGAAAATAAGCAAGCTTTAGTTTTACTTCCTGAAATTTTTTTAACTAATGAATTTAAGACAAGATTCTATGATTTTTTTGGTTTCGAGCCTGCAATTTGGCATTCCAAAATAACGCCAAAAAATAAAAGAATTATTTGGAATGGTATAATTAATAATAATATAAAATTAGTAGTTGGAGCAAGATCTTCTTTACTTTTACCTTTTAAAAAACTTGGAGTTATAATTGTTGATGAAGAACATGACACTTCTTACAAGCAAGATGAAGGTGTAATATATCATGCGAGAGACATGGCAATAGCCAGAGCTTCTTTTGAAAAAATACCAATTCATTTGGTCACTTCGATACCGTCACTTGAAACTTTTAATAACATTCAAAATAAAAAATTTAGACATTTTAAAATCAATAAAAGATATGCTGACTATCCTTTACCAAAAACAAAAATTGTCAATTTAAATTTAAAAAAAATAAAAAATAGTTTTGTTTCTGATGAAAGCATTAAAATTGTTAAAAAATTTCTTGAGAAAAATGAACAAGTTTTATTTTTTTTAAATAGAAGAGGTTATGCTCCATATTTAATTTGTAAAAATTGCGGATATAAACAGATCTGTAATAATTGCTCGATGTATCTAACATTCCACAAAAGTAAAAATAAAGCTGTATGTCATCATTGTTCCTCTGAAAAAAAAATATCTAATAAATGTAAAGATGAAAAAAATTGTGACTTTATAATGTATGGGCCAGGTGTTGAAAAAATTTATGAGGAAGTAAGTAAATTATTTCCAACTAGCAAAATAGAAATTTTTTCAAGTGATTATATGAAAAAAAAGGATCACACTAATTCTTTGTTTCACAGAATCAGAAATAATCAGATAGATATTTTAGTCGGAACTCAGATGATTTCAAAAGGTTTTAATTTTCCTAAACTAAATTGCATAGTTGTAATTGATGCAGATTTTTCAGGAAGAGGTTATGACTTAAGAACTACTGAAAAAAATATTCAATTGTATAATCAATTAAGCGGAAGAGCTGGTAGATTTAGCTCTGAGTCTCTAATTGTATACCAAACGTTATCTCCAGAGAACATTACTTTAAATGAGTTGATAAAAAACAATCCTGATGAAATTTTAAAAAAAGAGCTTATTTCGAGAAAAGAAAATTCTCTACCTCCTTTTTGTAGACTTATTGCAATAATCATATCATCTAATAATCAATCTTTAAGTATTGAAGGAGCTAGAGAAATTAAATCACGTCTCAATAAGATTAATGGTTTAGAAATTATGGGCCCTGTAGACTCGCCTTTACTGAAAATAAAAAAAAAATTTAGATCAAGATTATTAATTAAGTTTAATGAGAAAAGTTTAAAGCAAAAAATGGTTTCTAACCTCCTAAATTCGTTGAAAATCTCAAGCAAAATTAAACTTACGGTTGATGTCGATCCCGTAAATTTCGGATAATTTATTATTTGGAAACTTGATCAAGGTATACTCTTATGATACGACACGCTCATTATTTCATAATAATTTCAATAAAAAATGAGCACAAATAAATCTTTCTCAACAGAAACTTCAGAAAGATACTCTCGCGCACTTTTTGAAGTAGCCCAAGAAGCTAGTGAATTAAAGAAAATAGAAAATGACATCAAGAACTTCGCCTCTATATTGAATAATAGCCTAGAGATAAAAAATTTCATACACAATCCAACTCAAAGTAAAGAAAATCAAAACAACGTATTAAAACTATTAGCTGAAAAGTTAAACTTTTCAAAAAATTTAAAAAATTTTATGTTTTTATTAATTGAAAAAAGAAGGATATTTTTTGTTGAAAAAATTATTGATAGTTTTTTAAAATTATGTGCGCAAAAAAGAGGGGAAGTAAAAGCTTCTTTAAT
This sequence comes from uncultured Pelagibacteraceae bacterium, assembly GCA_902561585.1. Classification (GTDB taxonomy): domain Bacteria; phylum Pseudomonadota; class Alphaproteobacteria; order Pelagibacterales; family Pelagibacteraceae; genus Pelagilacustribacter. The sequence goes on along the minus strand of CACEQK010000001.1, from coordinate 74,514 downwards.
ATCTTCTAAAGAACTATCAGAGACTGAACTTGAGAATATAAGTAAAGAATTATCTTATTCAACAAGCTCAACTATAAAATTTAATTATAAGGTTGATAAAGAACTTATTGGAGGATTAAAACTTCAAATCGGAAGCTTTATGATCGATACCTCGATTAAAAACAAATTAAATAAATATAAACAAGAAATGTTAGAAAATTAATATGTCTATAAATCCTTCGGAAGTTACTAAATTACTTAAAGATCAAATTAAAAATTTTGGTGAAAAAGCTGAAGTTTCAGAAATTGGAAAAGTTTTATCAGTTGGTGATGGAATTGCACGAGTTTACGGTTTGGACAATGTTCAGGCTGGAGAAATGGTTGAGTTTGAAGATGGTTCTAAAGGTATGGCATTAAATCTAGAAAATGACAATGTTGGAGTTGTAATTTTTGGAGATGATAGAAAAATTAAAGAAGGCGATACAATAAAAAGAACTAACGCAATTGTGGATGTTCCTGTTGGAAAAGAATTATTAGGAAGAGTTGTTGATGGTTTAGGAAATCCAATAGATGGAAAAGGAGCTATCTCTTCTAAAGAAAGAAAAAGAGTTGAAGTAAAAGCACCAGGAATAATTCCTAGACAATCTGTTAGTGAACCAATGCAGACAGGTTTAAAATCTATCGACTCACTTATACCTGTAGGAAGAGGCCAAAGGGAATTAATTATCGGTGACAGACAAACTGGTAAAACTGCAGTTGCGATTGATGCAATAATAAATCAAAAAAAAATTAACGAGTCATCTGATGAAAAGAAAAAACTTTACTGTGTTTATGTAGCAATTGGACAAAAGCGTTCAACTGTAGCACAAATAACTAAAACTTTAGAAGAAGCAGGCGCGCTTAAATACACAACAATAGTTGCCGCAACAGCATCAGACTCTGCACCACTTCAGTTTTTGGCTCCTTACACTGGCTGCACAATAGGTGAATATTTTAGAGATAATGGAATGCATGCTTTAATAGTTTACGATGACTTGTCAAAACAGGCAGTAGCATATAGACAAATGTCACTTTTACTTAGACGACCTCCAGGAAGGGAAGCTTACCCTGGTGATGTTTTTTATCTTCACAGTAGACTCTTAGAAAGATCTGCAAAATTAAGTGACGCTAATGGAGGCGGATCATTAACTGCATTACCAATTATTGAGACACAAGCTGGTGATGTTTCTGCTTATATTCCTACAAATGTGATTTCTATAACTGATGGACAGATATTTTTAGAAACTGAATTATTTAACCAAGGAATAAGACCTGCGGTTAACGTTGGTTTATCAGTATCGCGAGTAGGATCTGCAGCACAAACTAAAGCGATGAAAAAAGTAGCTGGCTCTATTAAATTAGAACTTGCTCAATATAGAGAAATGGCAGCCTTTGCTCAATTTGGATCAGACTTAGATGCTTCTACACAACAACTATTAAATCGAGGAGCAAAATTAACAGAATTATTAAAACAAGACCAATACTCTCCAATGACTGTTGCAGAACAAGTAATTTCAGTTTTTGCCGGAGTAAAAGGATATTTGGATGACGTTGATTTAGGAAAAATTAAAGGATTTGAGAAAGATATAATCGAAAAAATCAAAAATGATAAACCAGAAATTATTGAGGCTATTCAATCCTCAGGAAAATTAGATGAAGATACAGAAAATCAATTAAAACAAGTTATAGAGAAATATAAAAAAAAATAATGCCCAGTTTAGACGATCTAAAAAAAAGAATCAAAAGTGTAAAGTCCACGCAAAAAATTACTAAAGCAATGAAGATGGTTGCTGCAGCAAAATTAAGGAAGGCTCAAGAAAGCGCAGAGAAAGGCAGACCTTACAGTCAAAAAATGCAAAATATTATATTGAACTTGACCAAATCCATTAATGATCCTCAAAGTGCACCAAAACTGCTAGTTGGAACTGGAGAAGATAAAAAGTATTTGTGCGTAGTTTTAACCGCTGACAGAGGTCTTTGTGGAGGATTTAATTCAAATATCTGTAAATTAGCTAAGACTAATTTTAAAAAAATTTTAGGTGAAGGAAAAGAGCTTAATATTATTACTGTTGGATCAAAAGGATACGATCAAATTAAAAGGGAATACGGTAAATATATTATTAAAAGATTTAGTTTTAAAGATAAAAAAAATATAAGCTTCAATGAAGCGGATGAGGTAGGAAAAGAAATTATATCCTTATTCAATCAAAATAAATTTGATAAATGTATTATATTTTACAATAATTTCAAAAATGTAATTACACAGATACCGCAAGCTCAACAAATAATTCCAGCAGAGACAAAAAATTTAAAAGAAAGTAATGATGAAAACTTTTTATATGAATTTGAACCAGAAGAAGATGAAATTTTAGAGGACTTGTTGCCAAAAAATATTTCAACTCAAGTTTTCAAAGCTCTGCTTGAAAATGCAGCAAGTGAACAAGGATCAAGAATGACTGCGATGGATAACGCAACAAGAAATGCAGGAGATTTAGTCGATAAACTTACAATCGATTATAATAGAAGCAGACAAGCCTCTATTACGAAAGAATTAATAGAAATTATATCTGGAGCAGAAAGTTTATAATTATGAGCAAAAAAGGAAAAATAACACAAATCATTGGTGCAGTAGTTGACGTAAATTTTGAGTCTGATTTACCGGAAATTTATACAGCTTTGGAAGTAAACAATTCAGGAAATAAACTGATCTTAGAAGTTGCTCAGCACTTAGGAGAAAATGACGTTAGAACAATTGCGATGGACGCAACAGAAGGTCTTAAAAGAGGTGATGAAGTTATAAATACTGGGGCACCAATAAGCGTGCCAGTTGGTCCTGAAACACTAGGTAGAATTATAAATGTTGTTGGTGAATCTATAGATGAAAAAGGCGAAGTTAAGACAAAAGAAAAATGGCCAATACACAGATCAGCTCCAAAATTTACAGATCAAGCAACTGAAACTGAACAATTAGTTACAGGCATAAAAGTTATCGATCTTTTAGCACCATATGCGAAGGGTGGAAAAATTGGATTATTTGGTGGAGCTGGAGTTGGAAAAACAGTAACAATCATGGAGTTAATCAATAACATTGCAAAAGCACACGGAGGATTTTCAGTTTTTGCAGGTGTCGGTGAAAGAACGAGAGAAGGAAATGATTTGTATCATGAAATGATTGAGTCAGGAGTAATTAAAACTGATGGTAAAGGATCAAAAGCAGCACTAGTTTATGGACAGATGAATGAACCTCCAGGAGCAAGAGCAAGAGTTGCTTTAACCGGTCTGACAGTTGCCGAATATTTTAGAGATAAAGAAGGTCAGGACGTATTATTCTTTGTCGACAATATATTTAGATTTACTCAAGCCGGTTCAGAAGTATCAGCTCTTTTAGGAAGAATTCCTTCAGCCGTTGGATATCAACCAACTCTTGCTACAGATATGGGTAACTTGCAAGAAAGAATTACTTCTACGGACAAAGGTTCTATTACTTCAGTGCAGGCTATTTATGTACCTGCTGATGACTTAACCGATCCAGCACCTGCCACGTCTTTCTCACACTTAGATGCAACAACAGTATTATCAAGACAAATCGCAGAAATAGGAATTTATCCTGCTGTAGACCCCTTAGACTCGACTTCAAGAATTTTAGATCCAAGGGTAGTAGGTGAAGAGCATTATAGAGTAGCTAGAGATGTACAAAAAATTTTACAAGCATATAAATCTCTTCAAGACATTATTGCTATCCTTGGAATGGATGAACTCTCTGAGGAAGATAAATTAACTGTTGCTAGAGCGAGAAAAATACAAAGATTTCTATCTCAACCATTTTTTGTTGCTGAAGTATTTACAGGTTCTCCTGGAAAACTAGTAGACCTAGATGATACGATAAAAGGTTTTGACGCTATATGTAAGGGAGAATACGATCATTTACCTGAAGCAGCATTTTATATGGTGGGTGGAATAGAGGAAGCAATTGAGAAAGCAGAAAAGTTATCTAAAGACGGCAAATAATGTCAGATAAGTTCACAGTTGAAATAATAAGTCCAGATCAAACAATTTTAAAACAACAAACCAATGAAGTAATAATTCCTTCTTTTGAAGGCCAAATGGGAATTTTAAGTAACCATATTCCTCTAATTACATTTTTGAGGCCTGGGATCATTACAATTAAGGCTGAAGGCGAAAAAAAATATTACGTAGAAGAGGGAACAGTTGAGTTTTCAAATAATAATTTATTAATTTTAACTTTAACAGCAAGAGATATAGCCCATCTAGATAAAAGCAAAATTAACAAACTTCTCCAAAAAGCAGAAGCAAACCTAAATACTCAATCTACTGATAAAGATAGATACTTAGCATCTTACAAATTAGAAACTTTAAAAGAAATTAGCCAATAACAAGATTAATTTCTTTTAGAAGATTAAGATATAAATCTTTTTTAAAATTAACTATAATTTTTGGCAACAATTTAGGCTCAATCCACTTCCAATCAATAAATTCGGCGTGTTTAGTATTTAAATTTATTTCTTTTTCCTCTCCTAAAAATCTCGTAATAAACCATTTTTGTTTTTGTCCTCTGTATTTACCTTTCCAAATTATACCAACTAAATTTTCAGGTAATTCATATTGATAAATTTTTTCAATTTCTTTGATGATTTTAATATTTTGAATACTAGTTTCTTCCAACAGTTCTCTTCTCATTGCAGTGATATAATCCTCCCCTTCATCTACACCGCCTTGTGGCATTTGCCATTTGTTTCCAGGGTTATCTTTTCTTTTTCCTACAAAAATTTTATTTTGTTTATTTAAAACTATTATGCCAACTCCTGTTCTTAATGGGAGTCTTTGTTCTATCATCTTAAGAATTAAACAGTTTAATAGCGTAATTCAATTGGTTATCTTTTTCTGATTTAATTTTAAAATCATCGCCTATTTCCTCTACCAAAATATCAGGAGTGACACCTACTTCAGAAATAGACTTGCCAGATGGAAGGTAGTATTTTGAAATTGTTAATCTAATACCACCACCATTTTTTAGTGGTATTATAGATTGAACAGATCCTTTACCGTAAGAGCTTTCACCTAAAATTATTGCTCTCTTGTGATCTTTTAATGCTCCAGCGAATATTTCAGCCGCAGATGCTGAACCATTATTTATAAGTACTACAATTGGTTTTCCCTTAACTTCATCACCCTTTCTAGCAAAAAATTTTCTTGTCTCAGAAACATTTCTACCTTTTGTTGAAACTATTTCACCATCGTCTAAAAAAAAATCAGTTATATTAATAGCTTGTGTTAAAAGTCCTCCAGGATTATTTCTTAAATCGAGAATATAACCCTTAATTTTTTTATTTTTCTCAAAATTTTTAATTGATTTTAAGAATTGTTTATCACTATTTTCATTAAAAGATTTTAATCTTATGTATCCAATATTTTTTTCTTTACTTATAATTTCAGAGTTAACAGATCTAACTTCTATTATTTTTCTGGTTATTTTAAATTCTAAAGGTTTTTTTACATTTTTTCTTTTAACTGTAAGATCAATTGAAGTTCCAATTGGACCTCGCATTAATTTTACAGCTTCCATTAAAGTTTTACCTTGAACTTGATCATTACCAATTTTTACAATGTAATCACCAGCTTTTATGCCTGCTTCAGCGGCTGGTGTATCATCAATGGGTGAGATAACTTTTACTACTCCAGCTTCCATTCCAATTTCTATTCCAAGACCGCCAAACTCACCTTTTGTATCAGTTTGCATTTCTTTAAAAAGCTCAGGAGACATATAAGCAGAATAAGGATCTAAAGACTGCAAAACACCATTAATTGCTGAGTCCATCATTTCAGCTTGATCTACTTCATCTACATAATCTTTTTTAATATTTTCTATAACTTCACCAAACAAATCAATTTTTTCATAAAGATCATTTTTGGAGAACGCAGTCGTGTTTAAATTTAACATAAATATTAACAAAAATAAAAATTTTATCATAATGTAGCCCTCTCTTTGGGTATTTCTTCAGACCACATTTTTTCAAGGTCGTAAAACTCTCTTTTTTCAGGATGAAAAATGTGAACTATTACATCATGGGCATCAACTAATTTCCAATCATTACTGTCTCTTCCCTCTATTCTACAATTTTCAATTCCTTTTTTTTTAAGTTCATTAACAAGAATTTCTGAAAGCGATTGAAGATGTCTTGAAGATGTACCTGAGGCAATTATCATGTAATCAGCTATATAGGATTTATTCTTAAGATTTATGGAAGTGATGCTTTGAGCTTTATTATCGTCTAATATTTTTTCGATATTCTTTTTTATTTCAGCAACTTCCATTAATTATTTAATATTTTTTTTGGTTTTTAACTGTGTAGATGAAATTGTAATATGTTTGTTTTTGATGAATATGATTTTATTTTTAAATTTTTTTACCACAATTGATTTCATTCCCTTTCTATCATATCCCTTTCTATAAAAAACTATTAATTTCACCAATTTTACAATCTTTTTCCAGCTTTTCCACTTGTGAAATCTGATTAAATTATCAGAACCAATTATAAAATATAAATTTTTAATATTTTTTTTTCTTATAAAGTAATTGATCATATCAATGGTTCTGGAGGATTTGATGATATTTTCAAGATGTATTGTTTGAATTTTTCTTTGTGTTCTAGATATTTGTTTTGCTAACTTAACTCTTTCATTTAAAGAATAAAAAGTTTTATTCTTGAAGGGATTTTTTTTGGTTATAACCCAATAAATTTTTTTTAATTTTAATTTTTTGATAGCAATTTTTGATATACTCAAGTGTCCTTTATGTGCAGGGTCAAAGCTACCACCCAATATTCCGACGTATTTTTTTTGGATATTTGCCATTTATTTATGGTCTAATAATTCCTTTTCCAGATACAAGATACTTATATGAAGTTAATTGATTAATCCCTACAGGACCTCTAGGTGGAAGTTTGTTAGTAGAGATACCAATTTCGCCACCAAAACCAAATTCACCACCATCAGCAAATTGAGTTGAAACATTATGCATAGCTATTGAGCTGTTTACTCCATTTAAAAAAACTTCAGCATTTTTTTTGTTGTTAGTAATAATACTATCAGTATGCATTGTACCGTATTTTAAAATATGTTCGACAGCACCTTTTACATTTTTAACTGTTTTTACTGAAATAATTGCATCTAGATATTCTGTCTTCCAGTCTTTTTCAGTAGTTTTTTTTAATTTTCCTTTAAAAATTTTGTAAATTTTTTTATCAGCTCTTACTTCGCAACCTGAGTCTAAAAGAGCGTTTATTATTTCTTTAGCGTGTGAGCTTAAAGCTTTTTCTTCGATTAGAAGAGTTTCAACCGCACCGCAAATGCTTGTTCTTCGCATTTTTGCATTAATAATTAAATCCCTCGCCATTTTAATATTTGCAGTTTTCTCAATATAAATGTGACATAATCCTTCAAGATGACCAATTACATGTACGTTAGAAAATTTTTGTACTTTTGCCACAAGTCCTTTCCCTCCTCTTGGTACAATTACATCAATGTATGCACTCATTTTAGATAATAATTGATCTACTATTTTTCTATTTTTATTTTCAATAAATTGAACACAGTTTTGATTGATATTATTTTTTCGTAAATTATCTCTAAACAAATTAGCTAATAATTTATTTGAATTGAAAGCTTCAGATCCACCTCTTAAAATAGAACAGTTTCCCGATTTTAAACATAATGCTGCAACATCAGCAGTTACATTAGGTCTGCTCTCATATATTACGCCTATGACACCAATTGGAGTTGTAACTCTTTTAATAGTCAAATTATTTGGTCTGCGCCATGTTTCTAAAACTCTTCCAACCGGGTTTTTAAATTTTGCTATTTCATTTATTGAGTGTCTAATACCTTCTATTCTCTTTTTATTTAAAATCAGTCTATCAACTAAATGTTTTCTTTTAACATTTTTTACATCTTTTAAATTTTCTCTGATTATCTTATTTGAATTTTTTAGTAGAGATTGATTGTAATTATCTAAAACTTTTTTTATTTTTTTATGTTTAACGTCCCTCAAATCCTCAAAGGCTTTTTTCGCATTTTTGCCGACTGTTTCTAAATAATTCATTTATAATAATACCATATCATCTTTATGAATGACCTCAGATTTGCTTAGATAACCAAGAATTGTTTCTATCTCTCTACTTTGCTTACCTTTAATTTTATCTATCTCAACAGAGCTAAATGATGATAGCCCCCGAGCTAATTGATTATTATTTTGATCTAAGATTATTACATTTTCTCCCTTTTTGAAATTTCCATTAATCTTAATTATGCCAGCTGCGAGCAAGCTTTTCCCATTTGATAAAGCTTTAGCTGCTCCATTATCAATGTAAATAGTTCCATTGTAATTAAGGGAACCGATAATCCATTTTTTTCTGGCGTCTAATGTAGAAATTTTTGGCAAGAAATGAGTATATTTTTTATTTTTAATCATATTTGAAATTGGACTATTTACCTTACCATTAGCAATAAACATATGACTACCAGAATTCATACAAATCTTAGCAGCGTCTAACTTTGTAGCAATACCTCCTGAGCCAAATTTATTTTTCTTTTTATCTATCATAGATATTACTCTCTCATTAATTGAGGTTACTTCTCTTACAATTTTTTTACCTTTCGACTTATCGTATAGTCCATCAACATCAGAGAATAAAATCAGCATATCTGCTCCTATAATTTGAGCCACTCGCGCAGCCAGCCTATCATTGTCTCCGTATTTTATTTCACTAGTTGCTGTTGAGTCATTTTCATTGACTACAGGGATAGCTTTAAGTTTAAATAAATTATCAAATGTTCTTCTTACATTAATAGCTCTTCTTCTTTGCTCGGTGTCATCTGGACTAATTAAAATTTGACCAGTTTTAATCTTATATTTATCAAATAGTTTTTGAAACTCTCCTGCAAGATGAATTTGGCCAACTGCAGCAATAGCTTGGCTCATTTCTAATTTAATTTTTCCTTTTTTGATCTTTAGATATTTTTGGCCAAGAGCAATTGCTCCTGATGAGACAATTACAAAGTTTTTTCCTTTTCCGTATTTTTTTATATCTTTAATAAGGGAAGCTACCCACCTTTTTTTGAAAATACCTTTACCGTCAACTACAGTCGCAGATCCAAGTTTTAAAACTATTTTATTTACATTTTTAATTAGCATATTTAATCAATAATTTTTTTATTTTTTGAATGTCATTGTTAGAATAAACAGATACAACTTCATAATTTGTTTTAACTTTTTTTTTAAATTCTTTTAATTTTTCATTTATCTCATTTTCATCTAATAAATCAGATTTATTAAAAAAAATGATTTCTTTCTTTTTTATTAAATCTTTATCATAATTAGATAACTCTGATTTAATTTTCTTATAAGAATTTAATAAATCATCTTCTGATAAATCTATTAAGTGAAGTAAAATTTTACACCTTTCTATATGTCTTAAGAATTTATCTCCAAGACCAACACCTTTATGTGCACCCTCTACTAAACCAGGAATATCAGCTAAAGTAATTTCTTTCCCTCCGTAGTAAGACACTCCTAAATTTGGATTTATTGTTGTAAAAGGATAGTTTGCTATTTTTGGCTTAGCCCTTGTTAATGCTGCGAGCAAACTGGATTTACCAGCATTTGGTTTACCAATAATTCCAATATCAGCAATTACTTTTAATTGAAGCCATATCCAAAATTCTTCACCTAATTTTCCACTAGTTTTTTTTCTTGGTGCTCTATTCGTCGAACTTTTAAATCTTACGTTTCCAAGTCCACCTTTTCCGCCTGATGCCACAAGATACTTTTCTCTATTTTTTGTAAAGTCATAAATTAAAGTATTATTATCCTCTTCGTATACTTGGGTCCCTAATGGAACTTTTAAAATCAAATCTTTCCCATTAGCTCCAGTTTTATTTCGTTTACTCCCAGGTTTTCCATGCTGAGCTTTAAAATGTTGAGCGTACCTGAAATCAATTAAAGTATTAAGGTTTCTATCAGACTGAACAATTATAGATCCACCATCTCCACCATCTCCACCATCTGGCCCACCAAATTCCACAAACTTTTCTCTTCTAAAGCTTGCAGAACCTGTCCCACCATTTCCAGCTTTAATATAAATTTTTGCTTGATCTAAAAATTTCATTCTTATTATAATATAAATAACTTGGGTTATTTATATAGATTTAATTGGGGATTACAGAAACAAAAGTTCTGTTTAATTTAGATTTTTTGAATTTTACTTTTCCTTTGACCAAAGAAAAAATTGAGTGATCTTTACCCATACCGACATTATCGCCAGGATGAATTTTCGTTCCTCTCTGTCTGACTATAATGTTTCCAGGTATTACTACTTGATCACCATACTTTTTCACTCCTAGACGTCTACCTTTACTATCCCGGCCATTCTTTGATGATCCACCTGCTTTTTTTGTTGCCATTTAATTTCCTATTTTTTTGCTTCCTTTTTTATAACCTTTTTATCTTCTTTAACAGGTTTCTTTTTGTCAACAATTTTGGCTTCATCTATAACTTTTCCACCTTTTGCTAAAATTTTTGTTATTTGTATTTTAGAATGACGTTGCCTATGTCCATTCTTTTTTCTTGAGTGTTTTCTTCTTCTTTTATGAAAAATTAATATAGTTCTATCTTTAATATTGTCTAAAAGTTTAGCTTCCACTGTAGCACCTTCAACTTTAGGACTTCCAACCTCAGTGCTTTTGTCGTCGTTTAAAAGTAAAACATTATCAAATTTAATTGTTTCACCAACTTTAGCATTAAGTTTTTCTATTTCTAATATTTTACTCGCAGTTACTTTGTATTGTTTTCCACCGGTTTCAATTATAGCAAATGACATAAAATCTCTTTTTTTAATTTCCACGCAATATAGCCATCAGTGCTAGCAAGTCAAGATTATTGAAGCTAAAAAGAGTCCTTTAAATCTCTTAATTTTGAAAAAACTTCAACATCGGATGAATCTTTTAAGCCTAGGCCTTGCTTTATTTCAGGGACATCACACCTTAGGAAAATATTCGTTTTAATTTCGTCAGCTATAGTAGACGGAATAGTTGGCTGGTTAGAGTTTAGCTTTCTTTCGATGTCAATTTTTTTATCTTTTAAATAAGTATTTTTTGGATCATGCTTTAAACAGAAATTTAAATTTGAGTAAGTGTACTCATGTCCACAATAGATTTTAGTATCAGAAGGAAGCTTTTTTATTTTATTTAAAGAATTAAACATTTCTTTATGAGTGCCTTCAAATACTCTACCACATCCTAAAGAAAATAATGTATCTCCAGTAAAAGCAATTTTTTCCTTTTTAAAGAAAAAAGCTATATGACCATTTGTGTGACCTGGAATAAAAATTACTTTAAATTCTAGATTTCCTATTTTGTGCTTTTGATTTTCTTCAAGCAATATATCTATTCCTGGAATACGATTTTTATCTGAATTTGAGCCTAAAATTTTTGAGTTATATTTTTTTTTAAGTTCAAGGTTAGCCCCAACATGATCAGCATGATGATGAGTATTTAATATAAAATTTAACTTTTTATATTTATTAATTATTTTATTACAGGCTTTAAATTCAGAAGGATCTACTATTGAAACAGTGTCTGTTTCTTTTTCATGAATTAAATAACTGTAATTGTCACTTAAGCATGGAATAATCTCTACTATCATTTACCCTATTAAAAAAATCCCTAATTTTGAAAAGAGATTTTTTATTTCTAAATTACTTTTTTTTATTAATGAAGTTTTATCTTCATTAACACCAACTACTTGTTTGATATTTATATTTTTTTCATCACAAAACTTAAATAGATCTTTAATAGTGCACATATGTAAGTTAGGAGTGTTGTACCAAGTATTTGGTAATGTTTTTGTAACTGGCATTTCTCCAAAAAATAAAAGCTTCATTCTTACTTTCCAATATCCAAAATTTGGAATTGAGACAATCACTGCTTTACCTATTCTCAAAAGATTTTTTAAAACTTTCTCTGGGTTATAAAAAGCTTGTAATGTTTGACTTAGCACAACATAGTCAAAAGATTGATTGGGAAATTGATGAAGTTCAGTTTCAGCGTTTCCTTGTATGACTGGCAATCCTTTACGTATGCACAGTTGCACATTTTCTTGATTAAGTTCCAATCCGCGTACCTCTATATTTTTTTCTTCTCTAAGGAAATTCATTAGAAATCCATCTCCACAACCAACATCCAATACTCTCGTGTTGTTAGGCAACAATTCAGCTATTACTTTAAATTCTTTTTTCATTTTTAAACTTTTCGTACATTGAGTCTATAAAACCCTTAAGAGTTTTTAAAAATTCTGGTTCGTTTAATAAGAAGGCGTCGTGTCCCTTATCTGTTACTATTTCTGAGTAGGAAACATCAGCGCCAGATGCATTTAATGCAATTACTATATCCTTATTTTCTTTTGTTGTATAAAGCCAGTCAGAGGAAAATGATATTACTAGAAATTTTGTATTTTGATTTTTAAAAGCTTCAACTAACCCATCTTTATATTGCTTAGAAAGATCAAAATAATCCATTGCTCTAGTTATATAAAGAATTGAATTCGCATCAAATCTTTCTACAAAAGCATAACCTTGGTGTCTTAAATAACTCTCTACCTGAAAATCTGCATTAAAACTAAATTCATAATCAGCTTTTTCTTGTAATTTTCTTCCAAATTTTTCCTGCATACCTTTTTCAGACAAATAACTTATATGCCCAACCATTCTTGCAACTGCTAAGCCATTTTTTGGTTGCACATCTTTTGAGACATATTTTCCATTATTCCACACAGGGTCAGCCATAATCGCTTGTCGTGCTAGCTCGTTTAGTGCAATATTCTGAGCACTATGACTTGAACTACAAGCTATCGGAATAGCCGAAAAAGCTTTATCAGGAAATGTTGCACAAAACTGCAATAACTGCATTCCACCCATAGATCCGCCAGTTGCACATAAAAGTTTTTTTACACCAAGGTGCTCTAGTAAAGACTCTTGAGCTCTCACCATATCTTTAATGGTGATAACTGGAAAATCTAAACCGTATGGTTGGTTGTTTTCAGGATTTGTATCTTTTGGTCCAAGAGAACCCATACATCCACCAATTACATTTGCGCAAATCACAAAATATTTATCGGTATCAATAGCTTTGCCAGGACCAACAGCAGTGACCCACCAACCCTCTTTATTTGTAATAGGGTTCGTACCAGTTACAAATTGATCTCCTGTCAAAGCATGAAATACAAGAATAGCGTTATCTTTATTTGCGTTTAATTTTCCGTAAGTCTCATAGGCTAGTGGAAAATTATTTATTGTTTTACCACAATCAAGTTTGAGTGGTTTTTTTACTATAATTTTATTTATATCTTCAATTTTTCTATTCATCCAAAAAAAAAGCCCAGCTAAACTGGGCATCTCCCTTTTTAGCTAAATTTATTATGCGCTTGCAATATGGTTAAATCAGCGCGATATCTATTTACTAGATCATCACAAACTTGTCAATTTTATATAAGATAAAGACTTCTAGAAAAACTCTAACAATTTGGATATTACATTAATAAATGAGATTACCTAAACCAAATAACATAATAGCTGAAAAATACGTGGCAGGAATGAGCGTATTTAAAAATAGACTAGCAAAGATAAAATTATCAGCTAATGAATCTGCACTTGGACCTAGCCCAAAAGCAAAAAAAGAATATATAAAAGTATCAAAAAGTTTTGCAAGATATCCCGATACCAATGGTACTTTCTTAAGAGAAACTTTATCAAAAAAATTTAAACTAGATAAAAATAGAATTGTTTTGGGATCAGGTTCAGATCAAATTTTTGAATTAATCTGTAAAGCATACCTAAAAAAAGGTGATGAGGTAATTGTGCCTAAGTATAGTTTTATTATTTATAGAATTTATAGCAAAATGAATGGAGCAAAAGTTATTTATTCAAAAGAAAATAACTTTACAGTTTCAGTAAAAGATATTTTAAAAAAAGTAACTAACAAGACAAAAGTTGTATTTTTAGCTAATCCTAATAATCCAACCGGGACCTATGTTACAAAAAAAGATTTGCTGTTTTTACGAAAAAAACTACGAAGCAATATTTTGTTAGTAGTTGATGATGCTTATTTTGAATATGTAAAACAAAAAAATTATTCTTCAGCGTTAAAATTATTTTCTAACTTTAAAAATGTGGTAATGACAAGAACATTTTCAAAAATTTATGGCCTAGCAGGATTGAGAGTGGGGTGGGGGTATGGATCAAAAGAAATTATTGATACGTTAAATAAAATTAAGCCACCTTTTAATGTAAACAAAGCAGCTTTGTTTGCCGCATCTGCCGCAGTAAAAGATAGTGCTTGGTTAAATAAAGAAATTAAACACGTCAATAATTGGAATAAAAAAATGTTTAATGAATTTAGAAAAATGAAAATTGAAACTAATAGAAGCTATAGCAATTTTTTATTAGTTAATTTTGATAAAGTAAAAATTAATTCATCAAGAGTTTTTAAATTATTAGCTAAAGTAGGAATTTTAGTTCGTAAAATGGATGTTTATGGTATTAAGAATTCACTTAGGATAACAATTGGAAAAAGTGAAGAAAATAGAAAATTAATTTCTAAAATAAAAAAAATATTAAATGTTTAGTAAGATTAGTATAATTGGTTGTGGTTTAATCGGTTCTTCAATCTTAAGATCTGTAAACGAAAAAAAATTAGCATCTAAAATAAGTGTTTATGATAAGTCTTCAAAAGTAACTGAATATTTAAAAAAGAACTTTTCAGTTGAAATAAATAATAATATCTCAGATGTAGTTAGAGACTCTGATCTAGTAATTATTTCTTCTCCACTAAGTAGTTACAAAGAAATACTTCTTTCTATTCATTCTAATTTGAAAGAAAATGTGATTTTAACTGATACAGGCTCTGCTAAAAAAGAAGTAAATAAAATTATTAGCAACTTAAATCTTAAAAATGTTAATTGGATTGCTTCACATCCTATAGCAGGAACTGAGTACAGTGGACCAGAAGCTGGTTTTTCAAGTTTATTTAACAATAGATGGTGTATTTTATCTGCAGATAAAAAAGTTAATAAAGACAAAATTAATGAACTAGAAAAGTTTTGGTCTAGTCTTGGAAGTAAAGTAAAACTAATGTCATTTGAAGATCATGATTATATTTTATCACTTACAAGTCATTTACCACATGCAGTAGCTTACAGTATTGTCAAAACAGCAATTAATAATGAAGACAAATTTAAAAATGACGTTATTCAATACAGCGCTGGTGGGTTAAGAGATTTTACAAGAATAGCTGCATCAGACCCATTAATGTGGAAAGATATTTTTATTGATAATAGTGAAAATATTTTAAAAGTATTAGATAATTACTCTAAAAATCTAGAGGAAATTAAAAACGCTATTAAAAATAAGGACAGTAAAAAACTTCTAGAAATATTCTCATCGACAAAAAAAGTGAGAAAAGAGATTATTGAAGCTGGACAAGATACGGATAAACCTGGATTTGGCAGGAATTAATTAATGAAAGAATATAACATAGCATCAATACCGGGCGACGGAATAGGAAAAGAAGTTGTTCCTGAAGGTTTAAAAGTTTTAAAAGATGCTGCAGAAAAGCATCAATTTAAAATAAATTTTACAGAATATGATTTTGCCTCCTGTGATTATTACGAAAAACACGGGAAAATGCTCCCAGATGACTGGAAAGAAAAATTAGGAAAACATGATGCTATATTTTTTGGAGCAGTTGGTATGCCGGACCAAGTCCCTGACCATATTTCTTTATGGGGTTCACTGCTTCAGTTTAGAAGAGAGTTTGATCAATATATTAATCTTAGACCTGTAAAATTATTTCCTGGTATTAATCCACCTTTAGCGAACAAAAAACCAGGTGATATCGACATGTTGATTGTCAGAGAAAATACCGAGGGTGAGTATTCTTCAGTTGGTGGAAGAATGTTTAAAAATACCGAAAGAGAAATAGCCGTTCAAGAGACAATAATGTCTGCACACGGAATAGATAGAGTTCAAAAATTTGCTTTTGAGCTAGCTAAACAAAGAAAAAGAAAAAAATTAACCAATGCAACAAAATCAAATGGAATTTCAATTACGATGCCATTTTGGGATGAGCGTTTTAATCAGATGAAGAAAAATTATCCAGATATTGAAACAGATCAGTTTCATATAGATATTTTGGTAGCTAGATTTGTACTTAACCCCGAATGGTTTGATGTAGTAGTTGCATCTAATTTATTCGGAGATATCCTTTCTGATTTAGGACCTGCTTGCACTGGAACTATTGGAATTGCTCCATCTGGGAATATTAATCCAGAAAATAAATTTCCATCTCTATTTGAGCCAGTGCATGGTTCAGCCCCTGATATTGCTGGTAAAGGAATTGCAAACCCTGTAGGTCAAATTTGGTCCGGTGCAATGATGTTAGATTATTTAGGAGAAAAACAAGCTTCCAATTCAATCGTTCAAGCTATTGAAAAATCTTTAAGTGAAAAAAATAACAGAACTAAAGATTTAGGCGGGAACGCTGATACCATTAAATGTTCTAATTCAATACTATCTAATCTCTAATTTTTTTATCTCAGTATAAATTTTATCTTCTATTTCTTTGAGAAATTCATCGCTTTCTTTACCAGGCATGATGGGTTCTAAAAATGAAATATGTATATCACCTGTATATTTCATAAAACTATTTTTTGGCCAAACTTTTCCAGTGTTTAAAGCCACAGGTATGCAGGGTAAATTTAAGGTTTTATAAATTCTACCGGCCCCCTTTTTAAATGGCGGCCGTTCATCAAGTTTTATTCTAGTCCCCTGAGGAAATATAAGTAAAGGTCTTTTACTTTTATCTATTGTTTCTTTAATTTTATCAAAAAAGTTTAAATTTTCTTTTGTAGTTGTTTGCCTAACTATTGCGATTGATCCTATTTTTCTTAAATACCAACCAAATAGCGGAATATTTAATAGTTCTTTTTTTAAAATAAAGATAGGGCCATCCAAAGGTATTTGTAATGCAAATGTCTCGAACATTGATTGATGGGCTGAAGCAACAAAAAAATTATCTACCTTTTTTAAATTTTCAACGCCATGAAATATTACTTTTGAATGAAGAATAATTTTTATTAGAAAAACTATGTACTTAGCTGACACTCTACCAAAAAATATTGTGAATTTACTAGGTAGACCTAATGTTGGTATAGCTAGGATAAAAATTGTTATGAGCCCAGCAAATAAAAAAATATTAAAGATTAAAGATTTTAAAAATTGCATTAAGAACTAATCAATTTTAGTAAATTTTGTTTCTTTCTAATATATCTTAATTTATTTTTATTGATTAAAATTTCAGCAATTAATGGTCTAGTATTATAGTTAGAGGATAATGATGAACCGTAGGCTCCTACATTAGTAATAGCTATAAAGTCGTTTTCATTTATTCTCTGATAATTTTTGTATATTCCAAATTTACAAGTACTTTCACAAATCGGTCCTACAAACTCTATTTTACCTTTCGTCTTTGCCGAGTTTTTAGATACAGGAATAATTTGGTGAAATGCATCATACAAAGCAGGGCGCATAAAATCATTCATACCAGCGTCTAATATAATAAAGTTTTTATTAGCTCCTTTTTTTATGAATTGTACTTTGCTTATTAAAAGACCAGTATTTCCTATTATTGATCTACCTGGTTCAAAAATTATTTTACAATTTAATTTTTTTGAAAAATTTTCTACAAGTTTGGAGTATTTATTTAGATTAATTGGCTTTTCTTTATTTGTATAATTTATGCCAAATCCACCCCCTAAATCTACATATTTTAAATTAAGTCTCAATTCTTTGATCAATTTACTCATCACATTTAAAGTTTTTTTGAAAGGCGCATCATTTAAGATCTGACTTCCAATATGAACACTAAGTGCATCAAGATTGATATTTTTTAGAGAATTAATTTTTTTAAGAAAAATTTTAAAGCTCTTAATTGATAATCCAAATTTATTTTCAGCTTTACCAGTTGATATATTTTTGTGTGTTTTTGCATCAATATTAGGATTTAATCTAAATCCTATTGAAACTTTTTTTCTTAATTTTTTAGCCAAACTGTTAACTAATTTGGCCTCACTTTCAGACTCACAGTTGATTAATAAAATATTTTTATTGATAGCTATTTTCAATTCTTCTTCAGTTTTTCCTACTCCAGAGAAAACAATTTTTTTTGCCTTTATACCTGCTTTAAGAGCTTTCAATAATTCACCGCCTGATACTACATCAGCTCCAGCACCTAATTTTCCAAGTACCCTTAGTATATTTAAATTACTATTAGATTTTGCTGCAAAGCAAATCAAAGGATTAGTTTTTTTAAATGTATTTTTAAATTTAAGAAAATTAGTAACTATTTGATTTTCTGAATAAATGTAAAAAGGTGTCTTTTGTTTTTTTAAGAAATTTTTAATTGATAACTTTTCAATAAATAAATTTTTACCAACATATCTAAAGTTTTGCATTTGATTATGAAATTATATTTATCTGATTAATTTTACCTTGATATTTAGGTTCAGATTTTTTTCCGCAACTTGATAGGACAAATATTACTAAGAAAAAAGTAGCAATAATTTTCATTAAATTTCCTTTTTATATTTTTTTATCATTGATTTAACATTAATTACAGATGTTCCTCCATGAGATTTTTTCATATTCATTGAATTTTTAACATCTAATACTTTTAAAACACTTTTATCCAAATCTTTATAAAATTTTTTAACTTCTTTCAGGCTCAACTCAGACAATAATTTTTTATTTTTTTCAGCAAAATTTACAAGTTTTGCTGAAATGGCATATGACTCTCTAAACGATATATTTTTATTCTTTACAAGATAATCAGCAAAATCAGTAGCCGTCGTATGGCCTTGGTTAGCCATGAAAAGCATGTTTGATTTATTAGGATTAACCGAATTAATTAATTCAGCGCTCATGGTTAGAGTATTTTTTAAAGTATCAAACCCACTGAAAACTAATTCTTTATCTTCCTGCATATCTTTAAAATAAGACATAGGAAGACCTTTCATAATTGTTAAAATTGCATTCAGCTTTCCATAATTTATTCCAACTTTCCCTCTAATGAGCTCTGCCGGATCAGGATTCTTCTTTTGAGGCATTATTGAAGAACCAGTAAGCATACTATCTTTAAAAGAAATTAGTTTAAAAGCATCAGAATTATAAATAATAAAATCTTCTGCTAATCTTGAAAGATGCATTGCACAAACAGCAGAAGCGTATAAAAAATCTATTGCAAAATCTCTATCAGATACAGAGTCGATAGAGTTATCAGTTGGTTTTTTAAACCCAAGTTTTTTTGCAGTATAAGTTCTATCGATCTTATACGAGGTTCCAGAAAGCGCAGCTGATCCAAGAGGACATTCATCCAAAAGGTTTAGGTTATTTTCAAATCTTTTTTTATCTCTCTTTAACATTTCAAAATAAGATAAAAGATAATGCGCAAATGAAATTGGTTGTGCGTTTTTTAAATGAGTTAATCCAGGCATCACTGTGTCTGTATTTTTTTCCGCTTTTTTAAGCAAATTTTTCATAACTAAAGAGATGTCTTTTAAAATTTCTTTAGAGGCATCTTTGATCCATAATTTAAAATCAGTAACTACTTGATCATTTCTTGATCTAGCAGTGTGCATATATCCAGCTGAAGGACCTATGATATCAAATAGTGCTTTTTCAATATTTAAATGAATATCCTCAAATTTTTCTTTAAATTCAAAATTACCTTTATCTATTTGTGTCTTAATTTTTTTAAGACCATTGATAATTTTGTTTGCATCCTCACTTTTAATGATCTTTTGTTTTGATAACATTTGAGTATGCACAATAGACGCAGCTATGTCTTGTTCATAAAGTCTTTTATCAATATGAATTGAAGACCCTATCTTTTGAAAAGATTGAGACGTTTTACTTTTAAATCTATTTGACCAAACAGTTTTGTTTTTATTTTTCATTTTACTGTGCTATTTCTAATTTAAATTAATATGAAAATTAGTAAATCTTTTAAAATCTATATTCACATAATCCTTCTATATTTGCTTAGCCATAATCTTTATGGGGCAGAAGATTTTTCAAAAAATATAGTAATTCATGAAAAACCGACTCAAATTAAAGAATTAAAATTTAAAGATTCAAATCTTAATGATGTCGATTTAACTAATAAAAAAGGCAACATCATGATCTTGAATTTCTGGGCGACTTGGTGTGCTCCTTGTAAAAGAGAAATGCCATCGCTTGAAAAACTAACTAATCAGTACCCACAAGTTAAAATTTACGCAATCAACACGGAAAAACCGAACAAACTTAAAGTAAGAGATTTTTTTAGAAGTATCAACGTAGTGAGTTTAGATACATATTATGATCCAGACTTTAAATTAGTAAAACAGTTCAAAATGCGAGGACTGCCAACAAGCATTTTGATCGATAAAAACGGTGATGAATTTGGCAGGGTCATCGGTGAAGTGGATTTTGTAAGTGAGGATTTTATTAATTTAATTAAAAAATATATTTAATTTTTAAAAAAATAAGCCAAAAGAACCAAAACTATAATTGCAATAAATTGAAGTAAGACACGTAATTGCATTAATTTATTAGAATATTTTTTACTAGTACTTCCACCCTTAAATAAAGTATATATACCCATTATTAAAACAACGGCTACAGCACCTAATAAAGTGAAACCAATAAAGTTAAAAAAAAATTCAGACATTTAATATTCTACTATCATGACCTATTCATTAAATACAATTGTTTTAGAACCTCTTTCTAAAAATAAACCCAAAAACGCTGTAATACTTTGCCACGGATATGGAGGAGATGGGAATGATATCTCAATCCTTGCAAATTATTGGCGAGCTCATTTGCCTGATACAATATTTATTTGTCCTGATGCTCCTGAGAAATGTGCGGCAAGCCCCTCTGGTTTTCAATGGTTCGATCTAATGGATCAAACACCAGAGCAAGTTTTAGCTAAATCGTTGGTCGCAGAGAATAAATTAAATAAACTTATCGATGAGGTAAAAACAAAAAATAATATACAAGCTAATCAAATTATCATTGGAGGATTTAGCCAAGGTTGTATGATTACTTTACAGACAGGCTTAAAAAGAAAAGATGCAGTAAATTCTATCATTGGTTATTCAGGTAGAATTATTGATACTGATCACTTGTCTAAAAATATTAATTCTAGACCAGAAATAATATTAATGCATGGGGATATTGATCAAGTTGTCTCTATCGACTCATTATTAGAGGCTAAAGATTTTTTTAATAAAAATAAATACGAAATTGAAACACAAATTTTTAAAAACTGTGAACATCGTATACCAACCGAAGGGTCAAGTTTGGGCCTACAATTTATAAAAAAACAATTTAATTCTTAATTTTTTTAGTGTTACACAATTATAACTTGATATAAATATTTGTATCAGTTAGCTTCAAGATATGATTATTTCTGCTGTCGATAAAGTTCCTCTTGAAAAATGTCCAGCGTTAGTATTGAACGCTGACTTCAGACCGCTAAGTTATTACCCGCTTTCAATTTGGTGCTGGCAGGATGCAGTCAAATCAGTTTTTTTAGACAGAGTAAGTATTGTTTCTAACTACAAAAGAAAAATTAGAAGCCCTTCATTTGAAATGAACTTGCCAAGTGTAATTGCACTTAAAAATTTTATACAGCCTTCAAAAAATCCGAACTTTACAAGGTTTAATGTTTTTTTGAGAGATAAATTCACTTGTCAGTACTGTGGAGATAAAAAAGATTTAACGTTTGATCATTTATTACCAAAATCAAAAGGTGGATTAACTGATTGGAATAATGTTGTTACAGCTTGTTCTAGTTGTAACGTTAAAAAAGGTGGAAAGCTTTATAAAGACTGTGATCTTAATTTAGCTAACAAACCATATGCACCCACTGTAGAAGATTTACATAGAAATGGAAGAAACTTTCCTCCAAATTTTTTACACGAAAGTTGGATGGATTATCTATACTGGGATATCGAGCTAGAACCTTAATTAAATTTTTTCTGAAATTGTAATCGCTATTCTTGAAGAAGTCTTAATTACTTTATCTAAAACCCCAAACAAACCTTTTTTTGTTGCTCCATGTTCATAAGCAATGTCTTTGTGATCTAATTCATCTTGACGAAATTTCATTATCTTTTCTTTTAACTCTTTCTCATCATCACCAAGTTTGTAAGTTTGATTTTTATAATGATCATCAATTACTTCTTCTACAGACGCAGTGCACAGCATGGCCGCTTTTTCACCAAGCATCGCAGTACCAAAACCAAGTGTTACTCCTAAGATATCCCATAAAGGTAAAAGTTTTGTAGGTTTAATATTTCTTTTCTGAATTTCACCATTAAAATATTCATAATGTTCTTTTTCATGTTCTTTCATCTCTTCAATTTTTCTTTTTAAATATTCATCTTGTTTAAAAGTTTTTAAAGCCAAAAGTTGACCCTCATATATTTTGATAGCGCCGCGCTCACCCGCGTGATCTACTCGGATAATTTCTTCTAAATATTTCTTATTAGTTTTTTCCATAATTTTTAATAACTTTAATCATAATACAACTTAAAAGAATTGAAATAATTGTATTAATTGTAGCAAGAGAAAGCCCAAAAAACCTAAAAGTTACATCTTTACAGCTTACAGCTGTTTTATTTTCAAGCTGTTTTAAAAGCTCTTTTGAAGATAGATTTTCAGAAGATGCACCTAAATCACACACTAACGACTCACTAAAAAAACCTTGTTCAATTCCAACATGATAAAAAGAAACTACTGCACCAAAAATAAAAAGTAACAATAATATGCCGGAAATAACTTTTTGAAATTTATTTAATATAAATATTAATGAAATTAGAATTAAAGCTGAAATATAAGGAATTCTTTCAACTAAACATAAATTACAAGGTTTGTGTCCCAGTTTATATTGAATGAAATAGGCAATGGCTAAAGATAGAAAACTAAAAACTAAAATACTATTTAAGATAAATTTATTATTATTCATCATTTGACGAAAATCATATACAGAGCAACAGCTAAAACTACAATAAAAATACCGGTTAAAGTAAACCAAAGCGCACCTCTTTTCTCTATGAAATCACCAAACTTTTTCCCAAATAAATAAGTAAAGTAAGAAACAAGGAAAAATCTTAGCCCCCTAGTAAATAAACAAATAAAAAAGAATACAGGAAGATTATAAGCAATAACCCCACTTGTTATTGTAAAGACTTTAAAAGGAAGAGGGGTAAAACCAGCTAAAAACATAATTCCAAGCCAAGCTAAGAAACCACCTTTTGTTGACATCTTATCTTGCATCTCAAAAACTTTTTCCTCATACCCATAAAACTCGATAATCACCATTGAGGCATCTAAGAAAAAAACTCCAAGCATATATCCAAACAATCCTCCAAGCACAGATCCAGTTGTAGCAATTAAAAAAATTTTTAAATAATCGTCTCGTTTTGCAACAACCATTGGCACGATCATCAAATCTGGCGGAACTGGAAAGAAAAAGCTCTCAATAAAAGCGACGAAACCTAATAAAGGCTTAGAAAATTTATGTCTAGCAAGCTCAACACATCTATCGTATAATTTTTTTAACATGAATTTAAAATGCACAATTCTTAGATACCTCGCAAGTTTAATTTTATCGACAGTTGTTATCTACGCTATCGTAATAGTTGCGGGAATGTTTGGTGCGGACTACGGGTTTTCTCCAGGTGATACCTTTATCATTTGGATTTTAATGGCTATTCTTATTAATCAAAGCGTTACTTGGAAAAAATAATTTTCAATGAGCAAACCTGTAGATATAAAAATTGCTCAATTTACAAAGCCTGACAATTTAGAACAATCTATAGATAGTTCTTTAGTTTTTGATATCTTTCAAAAAAATAATAACGAAGTTTTAAAACACTTCATTAAATTCCAACAAACTTGGGTAAATCAAGCATACGGAATATTTAAGGATTTTGATACATACCTTGTGTTATTATATTTAATTAATAAAGTTTTTCTTAATTTATCTGATCGATTTCACTACATGTCTTTTGAAAGTTTTTATAATCAAGAGAAGCTATCAATAGATAAAATAAATTTAATTGAAATATCAAAAGATTTAAACATTCCAAAAGAAACAATAAGAAGAAAAGTTAACTTTTTACAGAACCAAGGCATAATTTATAGAGACGGTAAATCTATATTTTTAAATGTATCAAAAATTGCGATACAAAAACCTGTAACATCGATAGGTTTAATCGCAGCGTGTTTGGCAAAATTTTCAGATTTTCTGTCATCACAAAAATGGTTTGGAGATAAAATTAACCAAGAAACAATAGTAAAGTTTATACATGATCATTTTACTGTAAGCTGGGAATATTTCTTTAGATTTCAAATACCTTATTTAGTCCGTCATAGAACTTTTTTTGGTGATTTAGAGTCGTGGAATGTATGGGGTTCAATTGCAATAGTTCAAATGAGAGAGTTAATAGAAAATACCCAAAAGCAGGTTATTGATACTCCAGGTAATTTTAGGGATTTTTTTCTTCATTTGTTAAAACATAAAGCGAAAAGAGGTATTAACGCATCGTCGATATCTGATATTTCAGCCATTCCTAGAGCTACAGTAATTAGAAAGCTTAAAACAATGGAAAAGAAAAAATTGATTAATAGAAATAAAAACCTAGAATATTCGATGGGCAGTCAATCAGTACATCTTAAAGGGTTAGAAGAAAATTATCTTATACATCAAAAATCCTTTTCAAATTATGCAACAACCATGTATAATTTGATGAAACACTCAAAACTAAAAATAAATTAAAATTATGGAAATAGCAAAAACAATAGCCCCGGTGTGTCTAGCCATAATAATGTTCGGTTTGGGCCTTGGTCTTACTTTAACAGATTTCAAAAGAGTAATTACAATCCCTAGAGATTTTATAATAGGATTTTTAGGTCAAGTTGTAATACTTCCGATTATCGCTTTTATCTTAATTCATATTATTTCAATGCCACCAGAAATCGCTCTTGGTGTAATGATAATTGCAGCAGCTCCTGGTGGAGTTACTTCAAATATACTAACTAAATTTGCGAATGGTGACGTTGCTTTATCTGTAACCTTAACAGCAGTTGTGAGTTTAATTTCTGTGATAACAGTTCCTTTAATCGTCTATAATTCAGCAAGTTTTCTTGGTTTTGAAATAACTAAAGAAATATCAATGATCAATATTGCAGCTAAAATGTTTTTTGTAGTAACAGTACCTGTTATTTTTGGCATGATCGTAAGAAGTTTAATGACAGATTTTATTATATCTAAGACTTTGTTAATTCAGAGATTGTCGGTAATATTATTTCTAGTCGTCTTTATCTCTATTTGGGTAGAAGAGTGGGACAGAATAGTAAGCTTTATTACAAGAGCAGGTCTAGTAGCTTTTATCTTAAATATAACGATGATTTTCATTGGTTACTATATAGCAAAATTTTTAGCTTCGGGATTAGAGCAAAGAAAATGTATTTCACTAGAATGCGGCTTACAAAATGGAACCCTGGCTGTTTTTGTAGCCACACAATTATGGGATGATATTGTGTATATGGTGCCAACAGCTGCATATGCACTAATTATGTTTTTGACTTCAATTATTTTTGTTCTCATAGTGAGAAAAATAAATTAAATTATTTCAAAAATGGGCGAATGGTGGAACTGGTAGACGCGCCGGACTCAAAATCCGGTGGTAGCAATACCTTGAGAGTTCGAGTCTCTCTTCGCCCACCAAATGATTGTGAAAAATTATAAAACTTATATTGCAATATCACTTTCAAGCATCTTGCTTTCTTTATATCTATTTGAAAGTTATTTAACTCTAAATTTGAATTTACCAGAAATTAATAAAGTTAAAATAAAGGAAAATTTTGAGAAAAATAGTAATCAAAATTACGAGACACGTTCTAAGTATCAGTTTTTTAAAGATTTAAGCGCTGATAATAAAAAATTTACAGTTACAGTAGCTCCAATAAAATTTAACGATCCCAATAAAAATATACATTTTTTATCTGGCACTTCTAACTATCAAACAATTGATTGTAATGAAAACGGATATTTTTCAATTTATTTAAGTGACCGGTTTGGATTTAATAATCCTAATGATCAATGGGAAAGTGATAACGTAAAATATATCATATTAGGAGACTCCTTCGCACATGGCGCCTGTGTAAATCGACCTAAAGATATCGCATCTCAATTGAGAATTCTTTCAAACGAAAACGTCATAAATTTAGGTTATAAAGCTAATGGCCCGCTTTCAATGCTAGCAACTTTAAAAGAATATATGCCTAAAAACACTAAAAACGTTCTATGGTTATATTTTGAGGGAAATGACCTGAATGATTTAGAATCTGAGCTTAATAATGAAATTTTACTAAAATACTTCTCTGATATAAATTTTAGTCAAAATTTAAAAAAAAAACAAAAAATTATTGATTTACTTAATAATGAAATCATTTTTAAATCCATAGAACTTGAAGATAGAATCATCGACCAAGCTACTAGAAATGCTAAATTGAAAAATAAATTATTAAAATTTATTAGACTTAACGAAACTAAAAAAATCTTTAGTTTGCAGACTATCAGGCATAAAAATAAAGAGTTACCAGTTAAAGAATTTAAGAATATTATTAAAAATGCAAAAAAATATGTAGAAACTAATAATTCAACACTACATTTTGTTTATTTACCTCAGTTTGAGAGGTATAATAATAAAGTTTTGAATTCAAACTATAATCAAATTAAACAAATAGTAGAAGAATTGAATATTAATTTTATCGATATACACAAAGGTGTATTTTTAAAACAGAAAGATCCATTAGAGTTATTTCCTTTTAAAATGTGGGGCCATTACAATGAAAATGGCTATAAAAAAGTATCTAACCATATTTACGAAAATTTGAAACAATATGGTAATTAGTCTAAATGCAGATTAATCAAATAAATAGTTTAGTTGAACTTTACTTTAATAAAAGAGAAGAGGTTGATGGCAAAAGACCATTTTTAAAATGGTTAAAACCAGATAAACGAACTTATAATTGGGAAGATATAACTCAAAGAATTTATAAACTAACCGTAAAAATTAAATCGTTAATAAAAAAGGGTGACAGATGTTTAATACTTTCTGAGAATAGACCATATTGGTTAATGACCGATATTGCTATTATGAATGCAGGAGGAATTTCAGTACCTATTTTTACAACTTATTCAGCAAACGATTATGAATATATTTTAAATGATTGTAAGCCCTCATTGATATTTGTATCAAATCAGGATCAATTCAATAAAATTAAAAAATTTATTAATAGCGATGTTAAAAAAATAATATCTTTTGAAGAAATAGACGCTGACAGTTTATTAATTAAAGAATTATTAAATGAAAAAGTAAATGAAAAAATAGTTAATAAAGATTTAAAACGGAATATGCCAGCTTGTATAATTTATACATCAGGCACATCAGGCAATCCTAAAGGAGTAATTTTAAGTCATGGTGGTATATTATCTAATTGTGAAGGGGCAGTCGAATTACTTGAAACATTAACAAAAAAAAAGGATCCTACATTTTTAACTTGGTTACCTTTATCACATTCTTACGAACATACAGTACAATTTATACAAATCATTGTAGGCGCTAAAGTTTTTTATGCTGAAAGTTTAGAAAAATTAATTTCTAATATGGGAGTTGCAAAACCAACTATTATGACAGCTGTTCCAAGATTTTATCAAAACCTCTTTACAAAAATAAATATGAATTTTGAAAAACAAAAAGGACTCAAAAGAAAATTGATTGATCAAACTTTATATCTTGGAAAAAAAATACTTAAAAGAGAAGAATTAACTTTAGGAGAAAAAATCATTAATTTTTTATGTGAAAAATTAATTCGAAAAAAAATAAGAAATCAATTTGGTGGAAACCTTCAAGCCTTTGTTTCTGGTGGGGGAGCCTTAGATCAAAATATCGGTGAATTTTTAAATGCTATAGGACTCCCTACATTACAAGGTTACGGTCTTACTGAGGCATCGCCAGTAGTAAGCTGTAATTTACCGGATTTAGTAAAAGTTGAAACAGTGGGACCTCCATTTAGAACCAATAAAGTAAGAATAGCAGAGGATGGTGAAATTTTAATAAAGGGTGAAAATGTGATGTTGGGTTACTGGAATCTTAAAGAGGAAACTGAAAGAGTAATAAAAGATGGGTGGCTACATACAGGTGATATTGGTGAACTTGATCAAAATAATTATTTAAAAATAACTGATAGAAAAAAAGATATTATTGTTAATTTAGGTGGAGATAATATTTCACCAAGTAAAATTGAAAATATTTTATGTTTAAACGAATTTATTAAACAATCTTTTGTTTACGGAGATAAGAAAAACTATTTAGTTGCTCTAATAGTTACAGAAAAAGAAACTAATAAAGATAAAATTAAACTTATAATTGAAAATATTAATAATAGTTTAACTTTAATAGAAAAAGTTAAAAAATTTGTTTTAATTAACGAAGAATTTACAATTGAAAACGGAATGTTAACACCAACTTTAAAGTTAAAAAGAAAAGAAATAATTAAAAAATATAAACATCAATTAGAAAGTCTTTATTAATTTTATAAAAAAAATTAAAATAAATTGCTTAAAAAAACATTGATATTGCTAACTTTTTTAAAATATTTAAAAAATTAAAAATTAATATAAAAAAAATTAATTTTGAATCAATTTTATAAAATAATTTATGTTTGACATGAATCTTTTATTAATTAATGTTTAAATAACAAACGAATCATTAAGATTTGTTTTAAAACAAGGGAGAAAAGATGGCTAAAAGAAGAAAAAAAGCTAAAAAGAAAACTAAAAAGAAAAAAGCTAAAAAAAGAAGAAGAAAAAGATAGTTTTCTCTTTAACTAAACGCCCTTTTTATTTTTTTAAAGAGGGCGTTTTTTATTATGCACTCTCTAAAATATTTGTTCTACCTAGAGCTTTATCCATTTTCTTTTGAACTTCCTCAGGACTTGTTTTTAGAACTGCCTCAAACTCAGATTTAAGCCTATCGTAAGCTTTTTCAAATAATTGCCTCTCAGAGTAAGACTGATCAGCTATAATATCTGTGTTCTTATTTAGATCTTTTACCACTTCAGCTAACTCATAAATTTTACCCGAGTTGATTTTTTGGTCATACTCTTGAGCACGTCTACTCCACATAGTCCTTTTTATTTTTGGTTTTGTCTTTAAAATAGAAATACATTTATTGATTTGATTGATAGAGGATATCGGTCTTAACTTTGACTGTTGGTTTATAGGAACAGTTAAAGTTAATTTTTCTTTTTCAACTAATATTTTATAAAATTGAATATCAATTTCTCCAATTTTAGCTTTTTCAATAGCTGTGATTTTACCCACACCATGCTTCGGATACACAACAAAATCTTTTAAATTATAAATACGTTTTTCTGTAGGTTGTTTTTTAATTTTTTTAATCTCTGGTTTTTCATCTTGTCCAGGAATATTGTTTTTTTTCTCTATTGGTTTGGCTACAGATTTAACAGAATTTCTAGTTTTTACTTTTTTTACTTTTTTTGTTTTTTTTGTTTTCTTTACTTTTTTCTTTTTAGGCATATTTTTTATTTTCCAGGTTTTTCAGAGAAATGCTTATCGTATTTATTTTTAATCTCTCTAAATTTTTCATGTTCGGCCATTGGTTCTTTTTTTTTTGAAATATTAGGCCATAATGCAGAAAACTTTTTATTAAGCAATAACCATTTTTCCATTCCTTTGACGCTTTCATCAGTATCAGCCTTTATAGCATCTATTGGACATTCTGGTTCGCAAACTCCACAGTCAATACACTCATCTGGATTGATCACCAGCATGTTTTCACCTTCATAAAAACAGTCTACTGGACAAACCTCAACACAGTCGGTCAGCTTACATTTTATACATTCATCTTTTACAATATATGTCATTATGAATTTTGTAACTTGAGTTTAATTTCAGCACATTCTTTATCTGAAAAATATATGAGTCCACAAATCCGTCTCATTAAATTAGATTCATATTGATCGACAGTATTATCAGATATTAATACTTTCCAAAGATGTTCAATAATATCCTTTTTTATCTCTAATGAATTTTGTTTTATAATATTTGTGTAATTAAGTAATTGATTTGAGTTTTTTTCAATTTCTTCAGCTTTCTTTAAAATTTCATCTGAATTTTCATCTTTAAGATAAGATTTTATAAATTCTTTAACAAGCTCCTTTTCATGGTCTGAATAATTCTCATCAATATTAGCAGCATGCACTAATAATGCTGATATACCAATTACACTTTCCTTATCAAGCTTAACCATGATTTATTTAATATTTAAAATACGAAGTTTATTAAATGGATTCTCTTTATTGTCAAATGTAAATAATTTCTTTTTTTTCTTCTTTTCACCTTTAAAAATGTATGTATCTTCCTCTTTATCCTTTTTATAATTCATATAATTCATTAATTTAAAGAAATTTTCTTTTGAACAGCCCAATAAATTCATCATGCTTGCGTCTATTTTAAACTTCTTATCTTTTGTACTGTCTATTATTTTAATAAATAACTTCTCTAAAATATCAATTCTAATAAAAAAATCTCTAAATTTTTCAAAACCACAAAGCAATAAAAAGTTTTTTTCTAATTTTGCATCGACCAAAAAATTTAATCCTGATTTAGGAATAGAATTTTTACCAGATAAATTGTGAAATAAATTCCATAAACTTATTCTAAATTCTACTGCTTTTGGTTTTAACATTTTAGGTAAGTAAATATGATATCTTCCTATTTTAATTCCCATTCCCCATAATTTTTTTCTTTCTTCAGCTGGAATTAACTTTACAATTTTATCAACTTCATTCCGTTTAACTACTCCATTTTTCTCATAAAGCTGAAATACTAAACCTCTTAGATATTGGTTATTAATTTTATGTTTAGTAAGTTTAATTAAGTCTCCCAAAATGTCGTTTGTATAATTCTTTAACCATTTTGCTAAAAAATTAGTTAGTTTTATTTTAGATGCCTCGTTTAAAGAGTCGTCAGCAATTATATCAAACTCTGGATTTAAATAGTTACTACCCTTTTTTAATCGAGCAATTGGATTATTTTTCCATATTATTTTATTTTCATTATTAACTAATAATTCTGAATTACCTAAAATATTTTCAACTCTTTTTATTAATTCTTTTTCAATACCTTTTCTTGCCGCTTTTTTAATTGATTTTATATCTGTATCCAAAGTTTTTGATGTTACCTCTATTAAAAATTTTAATCCTTTTAATTCACCAATTAGCTGTCCATCTATATAGATTTTATTATCTTCATTGATCTCAGTATTCAGGACTAAATCTTGTTTAAGACTACGTGAGAGAATACTAATTTTTTTATCAATAAAACTTTTAGTTAGCTCATCATGCAATTTATCTGAAAGTTTATCTTCGATACTTTTTGTAAGCTGAATCCAATAATCTGAATTTTCTACCCAATTTTTTTTATTGGCAACATATGACCAGGTTCTTACATTTGATAGTCTGTGAGATAATAAATCTACATTCCCATGATCTTTTTCAAGACCTTTCAGTTGATCTCTCATAAAAATACTTGGTATTCTTTTTTTTCTTGTAGAAAGAAATTGGAACACTTTATCAATAATATTAATATGTTGACCGTAAGCTTTTTTTTCAAAATCAGGTATCTGACAACATTCCCAAAGAAGTTCTAGATTTTTGTGATAAATTATATTGTTTGCTCCTTTTTTAAGAAAAAATCTTAGTACACTTTCATCGAGTGAATCGTTTGTCCTTATTAGATTTTTTTTATTGGGCCTAAGTTCAAGCGAAGCAATAAGCTTTTCTGGGTTACTAAAATTAAGGCTTGAGTTTCTCCAATAAATTGATTTCGTATCTGGTAATTGGTGTTTTTCTATTTTTTCTATTTCATCCGAATTCAAAGTCTCACAGTCACCTGTTGTGCCAAACCCACCATCATTTTTGTATCTTCCTGCACGGCCAGCAATTTGAGACATTTCAATTAGATTGAGTCGTCTAGTTTTTTTGCCATCAAATTTTTTTAAATTAGAGAAATAGATCTCGTTTATATCCATATTTAAACCCATACCAATTGCATCTGTTGCAATTAAGTAATCTACGTCTCCAGATTGATACAATCCTACTTGTGAGTTTCTAGTTTTTGGGCTCAAAGAGCCCATAATCACTGCAGCTCCCCCTTTTTGTCTTCTTACTAATTCTGCAATTGCATAAACTTCCTCAATTGAAAAAGCTATGATTGCAACTTTACGATCCAAACGAGATATCTTTTTAATTCCCGAGTAGCTTAATTTTGAAAACCTTTCCTTATTTTCAAATTCCACACCTTCAACTAGCTCATCAATTATATTTGCCATTACTTGTGAACCTAAGAACATTGTCAATTTTGTTCCTCTAGACTCTAGCATTCTCTCAGTAAAAATATGGCCACGTTCTCTATCAGCACACATTTGAATTTCATCTATTGCTATAAAATCAACTTCTTTGTTTTTTGGCATAGACTCAACGGTACAAATGAAATAATTTGCAGTGCTTGGTATTATTTTTTCCTCACCTGTTATTAGAGCAACTTTTTCTAATCCTACTTTGTTTACGCATTTGTCATAAACTTCTCTTGCTAAAAGTCTCAAGGGCAGGCCAAAGATTCCTGACTCAAATTCAAGCATTTTTTCTATCGCAATATGAGTTTTGCCTGTATTTGTAGGCCCTAGTAAAGCAAGTATTCTTTGAGACTGATTATTCATTTTTGTGTTAGAAAATTTTATTTATACTATATGTAGACCAATGTTGAGAACAAAATAAGATTAAAACATGACCGAATCATTTTGTCAAATGTTCTAATTTTCACAATTGATTTGACTTGTAATAGGCAGTCCCCGTATAGGTAATTAAAAGTAAAAATGTCATCTAAAGTAAAAAAGAAAATTCTAAAACTCAAAGAATCATCTACACTTGTAATTAATGAAAAGTCCAAAGAACTAATATCTAATGGAAAAAAAGTATATCAATTCGGCTTTGGACAATCTCCATTTCCAGTTCCAGAAAAAATTGTAGAGGCTTTAAAAAAAAACGCTCATAGAAAAGAATACTTACCTATTCAAGGATTACCTGAACTAAGAGAGAATATTTCAAATTATTTAGCAAAAAGAACAGGAAATGATTACCCAAAAGAAAATATATTAATCACACCTGGTTCGAAAGAAGCAATGTTATTAATACATATTGCTTTTAATGGGGAAATTATAATTCCTGCACCTGGTTGGGTTTCTTATGAGCCACAAGCAGAAATAGGTTCAAATAAAGTCCACTGGTTAGAGACTACAAGAGAAAATAATTGGTTTCCTACTGGAAAAGAACTTGAAAAAAAAATCAAGTCAGTTGGAAAAAATAAAAATTTAATCTTAATTCTTAATTCGCCAAACAATCCATCAGGAGCAGTTTGTAAAAATTTAGAAGAGTTAGCTAAAGTAGCAAAAAAATATAAAATCATGATTCTGTCTGATGAAATTTATACTGACCTAACTTTTACTAACGATTATAGTTCAATTTCAAAATTTTATCCTGAATTAACTTTTATAACAGGTGGATTAAGTAAATGGTGTGGTGCAGGAGGTTGGAGATTAGGTTTTCTAGCTGTTCCAAAAAAATTAACTGAATTTTTAAAGAGTTTAAAATCACTTGCAAGCGAATCTTATTCTACTGTAAACACTCCAACACAATATGCATCTGTTGAAGCATACGCTCACGAGCATGATCAATATAAGCTAAAAGTTAGAGCGATATTAAATGCTGTTGGAAACTACGTTTACAATAATTTGAAATCAAATAAGGTTTTAATCACTCCTCCACAAGGTGCTTTTTATTTAATGCCAGAATTTAAAAATAAAAAATATAAAACATCTTCAAAACTATGTAATGCAATTTTAAATGAGACAGGAGTAGCGATGTTACCAGGTTCAGATTTTGGTTTTAAGCCAAAAAAAATGTTAACGAGATTAAGTTATACCGATTTCGACGGAGTAGAATTTTTTAAAAATGTATCAAATTGCAAGATGATAGATAATGAGATGATTAGAAAGTATGCACCAAATGTGGTTGAAGGCGTTTTAAAATTATCAAATTGGGTTAAAAATTTATAAGATTCTCTTTGACCTCGATACAATAACGTAGTTAAATTCGATAATAAACAAAAGGGAGAACACATGAAAAAAATAATATCTATGATTTCAGCTGTTCTAGTAATGATAGCTTTTTCAAGCCCATTCACTTCAATAGCAAAATCAGCAGAGTTCTTTACAATAGGAACAGGCGGACCAACAGGAGTATATTTCCAAACAGGTAACGCTATATGTAAAATGTTACACAAGTCAGCAATAAGCGCTGATCACGGTAGAAAAAAAGGTACAGCAAAAGCTTATAGATGTACTGCGCCTTCAACAGGTGGTTCTAACTACAATATTGGACAAATCAAAGATGGCGAGTTTCAATTTGGTGTTGCTCAGTCGGACTGGCAGTATCATGCTTACAATGGTTCAAGCAAATGGGAAGGAAAACAGTTTAGTAATTTAAGAGCTGTATTTTCTGTTCACAATGAACCTTTCCAAATTTGGGCAAGTAAAAAATCTGGAATTAAAAATTTCAAGGGCCTAAAAGGAAAAACAGTAAACATTGGTAACCCTGGTTCTGGTCAAAGAGGAACTATGGAAGAATTAATGAAAGCTATGGGAGCAGACATGAGTATGTTCAAAGCAACTACTGAGCTTACTTCTTCTGAACAAGTAAAAGCTCTTTGCGATGGCAAAATAGATGCATTCGGATATTCAGTTGGATTTCCTAATGGCGCTATGGAGCAAGCAGCTACTTGTAAAGCAAAAGCTAGCCCAATCAACTTAACTGGTGCGCCAGTTCAAGGCTTAATTGATGGAGCTGACTATTATGCAAAAGCTGTAATTCCAAAAGGAACTTATTCTAATCAGAAAAAAGATGCGACAACGTTTGGTGTAAAAGCTACAGTTGTTACAAGCGCTGATGTTTCTGAAGAACTTGTATACTTAGTAACAAAAGCGGTAATGGAAAACTTTGATGATTTCAGAGCTCAGCACCCAGCTTTTGGACCTCTGGAAAAGAAAAATATGATAGCTGATGGTTTATCGGCTCCATTACATCCAGGTGCAATTAAGTATTACAAAGAAGCTGGATTAATGTAATTCAACTTTTTAGTCTAATTAAAAAAGGCCCAATATTTCTTGGGCCTTTTTTTTTAGAATAATGTATCTTAAAAAAAGATGAATCAAACTATTCAAAGTAAGATTAAAGACAAAATTCAAGAAGATATTTCTCCTACTAGAAATTTATCAGGCATCCATTTAAAAATAGTTTTTGGAATAGCAATTATTTGGACATTATTTCAACTTTGGTATGCTTCGCCTTTTCCTTTTTGGTTTAACTTTGGAATGTTCAAAGGTTTACCTGCTAGAGCAATACATTTAGGTTTCGCACTCACACTTACATTTTTAATCTTTCCTGTTGTACGAGGAAAGAAAATATCAGTTTTTGATATTCTAATAAGTATTGTCGCTGCATTCTGTTGTCTTTATATATATTTTTTTTATGATGATCTTGTTAATAGGGGCGGGATACTTTTAGTTAAAGAGATATTCGGACTTAAAGTTCCTGTAGAGCTTATTATTGGGGCAACAGGTATTTTAATACTTTTAGAGGCCACAAGAAGAGCTATCGGATTACCACTGGTAATAATTGCAATCTGTTTTCTTTTATTTTCTTATTTTGGTAAATATGCTCCAGATATTATTTCTCATGGGGGTCTATCTGTTAAAAGACTAGTTGGTTTCCAATGGTTTGATCAAGAAGCTATTTTTGGAATACCTATAGGTGTTTCTGTTGATTTTATATTTTTATTCGTTCTTTTTGGAGCATTATTAGAAACTGCAGGTGGAGGAAAATATTTTTTAGATTTAGCTTTCGCAATGGTAGGCAAGATGCGTGGAGGGCCAGCTAAAGCAGCAATTCTAGGATCAGGAATGACAGGAATGATATCAGGTTCTTCAATTGCAAATACTGTTACAACCGGAACTTTTACAATTCCTATAATGAAAAAAACTGGATTTTCTCAAGAAAAAGCAGGAGCCATTGAAGTTTCTTCATCTGTTAATGGTCAAATCATGCCACCAGTTATGGGAGCTGCAGCTTTCGTTATGGCAAGTTTTATTGGTGTTACTTATTTTGAAGTTGTTAAACATGCTTTTTTACCAGCTATCATTTCATACATTGCTTTATTTTATATATCTCATCTAGAAGCTCTTAAACTAGGGCTAAAAGGAATGGATGATGCAGACGTTCCACATCTTAAGAGAACTTTTTTATCTGGGTTACATTTTCTAATTCCAATTTTTGTTCTAATTTTTTTACTTGTTTACATGAGGTACACAGCAGGTTTTTCAATTTTTTACGCAACCATTTCTTTGATCTTAGTGAATTTGATAAATCGTATAATTAAAAACTCTAATTATAAAACTGGCTTAATCGAATGGTGGAACCAAACAATTGTTGGGCTCCAAAAAGGAGCAATTAACATGGTGGGAGTTGGAATTGCGATTGCT
The DNA here is from genome assembly GCA_902561585.1 of uncultured Pelagibacteraceae bacterium. Lineage (GTDB taxonomy): Bacteria > Pseudomonadota > Alphaproteobacteria > Pelagibacterales > Pelagibacteraceae > Pelagilacustribacter. Next base: position 37,634 of record CACEQK010000001.1, on the reverse strand, counting down.
ACTGCAGGTATAATAGTAGGTGCAGTTGGTTCAACAGGATTAAGTACTAATTTAATTATAGTCATCGAGACAATAGCAAGAGATAATGTAATTATATTAATTTTGTTAACTATTATTCTTTGTTTGCTTCTAGGAATGGGTCTACCCACAACTGCTAACTATGTAGTAGTGGCTTCACTAATGGCTACAGTTTTAGTTGATGTTGGAAATGCTTCGGGCTTTATTTTCCCGTTAATAGCTGTTCACTTATTTGTATTTTATTTTGGATTGATGGCCGATGTAACTCCTCCTGTTGGTTTAGCGTCTTATGCAGCAGCAGCAATTTCTGGTGGAGATCCTTTAAGAACGGGACTCCAAGCTATTTGGTATAGTTTAAGAACAGGAATTTTACCTATAGTTTTTTTATTTAATCATGAGCTTTTATTAATTGGTGTTGATAGTATCTGGCAAGCTTTATTAGTAATAGTAACTTCTCTAATTGGTATTTTAGTTTTTACATCAGCCACACAACAATGGTTCATAAATAAACTAAAATGGTATGAAACTATAGCTTTCTTAATTATATCTTTATCTTTTTTAGCCCCAGACTTTGTATTAGGTAAATTTTATCCGAAATTTAATGAACAAAAACTTTCAGTAGAAAGTATTCAAAATTTGTCTTTCGATCCCTCAAAAGAAGTTCACATTAAGGTTACTCGAGTGACCGAATATGGAGAAAGATATAAATTATTCGTAATTGATAAAGGAAAATTTGAAAATGATTATAATTTAGAAGAATATGGAGTGACATTAGTAGATCAGAATGATCTACTCACTGTAGATAAATTAAATTGGAAAGGGGAGGCAAAAAAATCAGGTATTCAAATGGGTGATATCATTAGTAATTTTAAAATTGAAAATCCAGAAAGACCAAATAAAGCTATAGTTTACCCCTTTGCATTAATATTATTAATTTTATTCGGTTATATAAATTTTAAATTTGGAAAAAAGAAATCCTTATCAGAATAAGTCTTTTATAAATATTTAATAATTTAATTTACTAATTAACAATTGCGTATAAAATCGCAACAACTAAGAGTATTTCCCATCCTGACATAAAATTACCTCCTTAATAATATTAAAATTTATTTTTGTTTTAATTATGATTAAGTGGTTGTATTTATTGTTTTGTAAAGTAGGTATTCACAGATACGAAAAAGTAGATATTAACTATAGTTTCGGACCAGGTGGTTCAACTGAAACGGTAAAATGCAAAGATTGTGGAATAAAAAAGATTAGAAGAAAAAATTAATCAGCTAAGCAAGAAAACCGCAGTGAAACTAACTTGAAAATGAATTAGCTTAATGCATGAAATTTTCTTTAAAAGTATTATTTTTAACATTAACCCTCTTCTTATCAGCTAATGCTGAAGTAAATTTTCAACAAAAAAAGTTTTACTATGAAAACCTTGTTAAAAACTGGTCTAAAATATTTCCAGATAGCAATAGGAATGCTGCAGGTCCAAGATTTTTCAAATACTTACTAGACCAAAATTTTACTTATGAGGAATTTAAAGAATATAACAAACTTTATTGCCCTGTGTCAGGCTCACTAATAAACCCAGGCGAAAAACCTGACTATGTTTTTGTTAAAGAGTTAAGAACACAAAAAAATATTTGTGGAGAACTTTATAGATGTTGTTGGCCTTGCTCTTGTGATCTAATGAATTATACAAAAGTTAAAAAAATCAAACATAAATTTAAAGATGGCCCAAGATCGCTTGATGTTCTTTTAATAGATAATCCATGTACAAAAAAAGATTTTCCAAAGGAAGTAAATAGAAATTATTTCTGCAATGGTCAAAAATTAAATAAAGAAGAGGTTCATGTAGTTGATAGTAAATTAGTAATAGGAATTTTATACAAAGCAAAAAAATGTCAAAAAGCAGACATTAAAAAAATAGAGTCTAATGAAATTACAGGGAAATTTTGTGCTTTCAAAAATGATATTCCTTTAGAACAAATGAATATTGGCATGGGCGATATATTTATTAAAATGGCAAGATAGGCAACTATCTTATAGTTATACTTGCATTAGAATTTACAGACATTTTACTCTCTTGAAAAATATAAGTTTTTCCAATCTTAGGAATTTTATAATTATTAATTTTTCCATTTGTCCACTTTACCGAAACTTTGAAATCCTTTTCACCATCCCGTATTCCATAGTGAGCAACAGGCTCCATTTGACATAAATATCCTGATCCTGCATCGATTGTTTTAGAGTGCTTTCGTAAATTAGAAGTAAGCGTTACTGTTGCACCTCTTGCTGGTGCTCCATTTTTATTCAAAGGTTTTATTCTTAAAAAATTTTTGCTTTTTTTGATATCAGCTTTATAAAGAGTAAGTATTTGATTCCCTGTTTCTCCATGTGAGATTAATAATTCTAAAATACCATCTTTATCGATATCTGCCACAGCTGCGCCAGTACCAAGTCCATTAGGTTCAGAATTAATTGCTAAATCAATTTCTTTTAGCTCCCCGTTTTCTTTAATCTTAAATAATTTATTTGGCTCTCCAATATTATTTAAAAAAATTTCATCGTAACCGTCATTATCAAAATCTGCAGATATTACTGTTCTTATTTTGGATGGCATCTTAAATTCACCTTCAGCAATGTCTTTAAATGTATTTTTTTTTTTTACAAAAATTCGATGTTCCCCGTCCCAATTACCACTCACTATATCCAATTGTCCTCTGTACAAGACATCACTTAAGGTTGTTCCTCTTCCATTTTCATAGGGGTCTAAAACCTCGTACCTTGAGGCAACATCATAGAAAGTACCATCTACATTTTTATACAAAAAATTAACTCCTCTTTCGTTTGCAGCGAAAATATCAATATTGCTGGATAGAATGTGGCCTGCAACAACTGCTCGTCCTCCAGTTATTTTGTCCAACCCAAACTCTGATGCTTTATCAGCAATTCTTCCTTCAAATTTTTCATAGAATCTTGTAGGGCCACCATAATTAGCAACATAAATCCCAAATTTTCCATTTCCTTTTCTGTCTACACAGACTACCGAACGACCAGCTGTAAAGTTTAAATCTGATTGATTTTTCTTCTGTTCGAAAATATCAAAAAATTTTTTGTTTTTTAGATCTATTAATCTATCAGAATATCTTTTTTCACCACTATATGTGTCTGTGTTAAGAAAATAAATTTCTTCATACCCATCAGAGTCAATATCGCACGCCGCAACTCCAATAGTAAAACTTTTTTTATCAGTAAATTTTTCATCATCAATAATATTTTTTAATTTATTATCTTTATACGAAAGAGCTAAATTTTCACTTCCAAAACCCGCAACTATAAATTCATATGTTCCATTATTGTCTACATCAGCAACTGATATTCCGTATCTAAGGCTTTCATAATTTCCGTCAATTAAGTTAGTTATGTTTTTAAAAAAATTTGCTGATGCGTTATTAAATATAAAAAGAGAGAGTAGAGCAGAAACTAAAACAGATTTTGTATGCATTATTAACTATTTTAGTATTTTCCAAGTACCACTTGCAAAGGCAACTATGTCGCTAGAATTTGAAATTTCACAAGAGATAAAGATAAGAGTATTTGTTTTTTTTAAAATCTTTACTTTTCCTTTTAATTTATCACCTAACAACCCTGTAGAAATAAATTTCATATCTAAATTTATTGTTACACATCTTTTATCTCCCGCAACTCTATGAGCAGCTGTGCCCATTCCCGTGTCTGCAATAGAAGCAAGGAAACCACCATGAGCAATTTTCCCAGTGTTTAAGTGCATTTCTTTTACTTCAACAATAAATTCGTATTGTGTTTCGCTGATCTGTTTTAATTCCAGACCACCTAAATGCTTCATATAACCTTTGTTAGTTTCGTCCATAATTTTTCTTATCATATATTGGCATTAGTTGTGAGAAAATTACAGCAGCCAATATTAAAAATATTCCTAAAACTTTAATTTCATTTAAGAATTGGTCTAATATTAACCATGCCAAAATTGCTGCGAAAACACCTTCCAACGAGAAAACTATTGCAGCAGGAGCCGGAGATATATTTTGTAAACTGTATGTTTGTAATAAAAAAGCAAGGCCACTTGATAGAATTCCCACATATAAAACTTCGTATGAGTCTTTTAAAAAATTACTAAACGTTGGGTCTTCAAAATAAAACATTGGACCAATCAAAACTAAGCATGCCACAAAACATTGAGACATTGCTATAGTTATAGGAAAGTTAAACATTTCAACCGTTTTTCTAATAAGCAAAATATGAACTCCCCAACAAAAGGCACTTAAGATACCTAAAGTATCACCCAATCTTACCGAATAATTATTAAGCTCACTTAAAAGTAAGCCACCAAGAATACAGATAAAAACCGACGGCCAAATAGACCAGTGCATTTTTTTTGAAAATATAAAGTAAGAAATTACTGGAACGACTAAAACATAGAAGACTGTAAAAACACCAGTGTTTGCTACATCAGTATAGATTAAAGAAATCTGTTGTAGTTCTTGGCCTATGGCTAAAACAAATCCTAAGTAAAATAAAAAAAAAGCTATTTCTCTTTTATCAAGTTGTTTGAAATTTATATTTTTAAATTCAAAAATAAAAAAGAAAGGAACTAAAGTTAAAAATCCTATTAAAAATCTTCCTACATTAAAAGTATGAGGTCCAATAAAATCCATACCCATGTCTTGCGCCACAAAAGCTGAGCCCCAAAGAACAGACGTAACAATAGCGCAAATCAGTGAGAACGATTTTTTATCCATCAGGGGTTAATAGTTTAAGAAGATCTAAACAGCAAGCTTAAAGGCAAAATCTTTTCCAAGACATTTTCCAAGATAAACACAAAATCTAGCACCTTCTGCTCCATCTATTAATCTGTGATCATAAGATAGTGATATGGGAAGTATCTTTTTAGAAACTATTTGATTTTTTTCTTTAACAAGTCGATCGAAAGTTCTTCCAACTCCTAAAATTGCTACCTCTGGCGGATTAATGATAGGAGTAAAATGAGTTCCACCAATACCTCCTAAACTCGAGATAGTCATCGATCCACCAAAAAATTCTTTTTTATCGATCTTCAGGTCCCTACAAAGTTGACTTATATTTTTAAGCTCTTCTCCAATTTTTTGAATACTCATTTGATCAACGTTTCTTAATTTAGGAACCATTAGACCATGGGGAGTGTCAACGGCAAAACCGATATGAAAATATTTTTTATAAATAATTTTATTACTCTCAGGGTTTAATGATGCATTAAAATTTGGAAATTCTTTTAGAGCACTCACTAAGGCTTTTGCAATAAAAGCAAGAGGAGTTACTTTTATTTTTTCACCAGTATAATAATCGTATAAAGAATTTCTAAACTGCTCCATGTCAGTAATATCTATTTCATCGTGTTGAGTAACATGTGGAATTTCTGTCCACGATCTGACTAAATGTGGTCCCGAAAGTTTTTTAATACGCGGTAGATCTTGTATTGCTATTTTTCCAAATTCCTCGTGAGAATATTCTTCTACATATTTTGTAACTTCTTTTTTTTGCACCTCACCTTGAGAAACTGTCACTTGAGATCTTATAAAATTTTTTACATCTTCTTCTGACACTCTTCCAGCTCGTTGTGTGCCAGAAATTTTAGAAATATCGGCTCCAAGCTCTCTTGCAAATTTTCTTATTTTTGGACTTGCAGAACTTTTTCCTGAAGCAGGAACACTAGGTGCAGGTTGTTGCTTTTGTACCTGGACTTCTTCATCTTGTATTTTTTGTTTTACTGGTTCTTTTTTAGATTTTTCTTTTACTGGCTCATTTGTTTCCTGCTTTGACTCTAAAGTAAGAATTAAATCTCCTTTGTTAATTTTATCACCTACAGAAACATTAATTTTTTCTATCTTGCCTTCGTGAGTTGATGGCACCTCAACACTTGATTTGTCGCTTTCTAAAGTTATTAAAGAATCATTTTTTTTAATAACTTGACCATTTTTAACAAGAACTTCGATGACTTCTACATTTTTAAAGTCACCCATATCTGGAACTAAAATTTTTTGAATTGTCATTTTATAAATTCCCTGGAAAATCTTTCTCTTTGTCTATCTTATATTTTTTAATTGCTTTTTCTGCTTCTTTAGAACCCACAAGTTGTTCTTTTGCTAATGCGCTTAAGGTAAAGGCTACTATATGCTCTTTATCTACTTCAAAAAATTTTCTAAGATTTTTTCTAGTATCGCTTCTTCCGTAACCGTCTGTTCCGAATGAGTAAAACTTTTTGTCTGTGTAAGGTCTAATCTGATCTGTGAATGCTCTTGTATAATCTGAAGCTGCTATAACTGGTCCATCTCTTTTTAATAAACATTTCTGAACATAAGATTTTTTCGCTTTTTTATCTGGGTTAAGAAGATTTAATCTCTCGGTTTCCATTCCATCTCTCCTTAACTCATTGAAACTCGTCACACTCCAAATGTCAGCGTCTATATTATATTCTTTTGATAGGATCTTAGAAGCGGCTATAATTTCTCTTAAAATAGTTCCTGAACCTAATAATTGAACTTTAGTTTTTCCTTTATTTTTTCCCTCTTTAAATAAGTACATACCTTTTAGAATTCCTTCATCACAATCCTTAGGTTTTTCTGGATGAGAGTAATTTTCGTTCATTGCGGTGATGTAGTAGAAGACATTCTCTTTCTTTTCATGCATTCTTTTTAAGCCTTCTCTAAATATAGTTGCCATCTCGTAAGCAAATGTTGGATCATAACTAACGCAGTTTGGAATATTTGATGCCAATAATTGGCTGTGCCCGTCTTGGTGTTGTAATCCTTCTCCAGCTAATGTGGTTCTACCAGCTGTTGCTCCAATTAAAAATCCTCTAGCTTGAGAGTCACCAGCTGCCCATGCTAGATCTCCAACTCTTTGAAATCCGAACATAGAATAGAAAATATAAACAGGTATCATCTCGATATCGTGATTAGTGTAAGCGGTTCCAGCTGCAATCCAAGATGACATTGCTCCAGACTCATTGATACCTTCCTCTAAAACTTGACCACTTTTATCCTCTCTATATGAACTAAGTTGTTCAGAATCAACCGGCTCATATTTTTGTCCTTCATGAGCATAAATACCAATTTTTTGAAAGAATCCCTCCATTCCAAAGGTTCTCGCTTCATCAGGGATGATTGGCACTAACCTTGGTGCAACATTTTTATCTCTAAGGAGTGCAGTCATCATTCTCACTAAAGCCATTGTCGTGGACATCTCTTTTTCCCCGGTTGATTTCATGAATTGATCAAAGATGTCTTTCGGTGGAGCTTTAATTTGTTTGGCAAAAGTTGATCGTTCTGGAATAAAACCTCCTAGTTTTATTCTCTTATCTTTTAAATATTTAATTTCCTCAGAACTCTCACTTGGTTTGTAATACTCTATGTCTTTTACTTGTTTATCTGTAAGAGGCACATTAAATCTATCTCTATAGTAAAGTAGATCCTCTTCATCTAATTTTTTTTGTTGATGGGTTGTGTTAACACTTTCACCTGTTTTACCCATTCCATATCCTTTGATAGTTTTTGCTAAGATAACCGTAGGTGATCCAGTATGCTGCATTGCTGCTGCGTAAGCTGCATAAACTTTGTGAGGATCATGACCTCCTCTATTCAATCTCCAAATATCTTTATCGGTTAAAGAGGAAACAAGCTCAGTAAGTTCAGGATATTTTCCAAAAAATTTTTCTCTTACATAAGATCCACCTTTAGCTTTAAATGCTTGGTATTCTCCGTCTACACATTCGTTCATCCTCTTAATAAGAAGACCTGTTTTATCTTTAGCCAGTAATTGGTCCCAGTATGATCCCCAAATAACTTTTATTACATTCCAACCCGAACCTCTAAAGCTTCCCTCTAGTTCCTGAATAATTTTACTATTTCCTCGAACAGGTCCGTCCAGTCTTTGCAAATTACAATTTACAACAAAAATCAAATTATCTAATTTTTCACGAGCAGCTAAACCAATTGCGCCCAGTGACTCCGGCTCATCCATTTCACCATCACCAAGAAATACCCAAATTTTTCTTCCCTCATCTTTAATTAATCCTCTATTGATTAAGTATTTTAAAAATCTAGCTTGATAGATAGCCATGATAGGTCCAAGGCCCATAGATACAGTTGGAAACTGCCAGAACTTCGGCATCAACCAAGGGTGAGGATATGAGGATAACCCTCCTTCATTCACTTCTTGTCTAAAACTATCTAGTTGTTTTGATGTAAGTCTTCCTTCTAAGAAAGCTCTCGCGTACATTCCTGGCGCCGAGTGTCCTTGAAAATAAATTAAATCTCCACCAAATTTATTGTTCTTTGCTCTCCAAAAATGATTCATTCCTACATCATACAGTGTAGCTGCAGATGCAAAAGTACCGATGTGACCACCCAGTTCAGGACTTTTTTTGTTTGCCTTTACGACCATAGCAGCTGCGTTCCACCTCACATATGCACGGATTTTTTTTTCAATATTTTGATCACCGGGGGATTTAATCTCAGCCTCTGGTGGAATAGTATTAATGTAAGGAGTTGTTCTAGTATCCGGAAGTACAAGGCCAGATTTATAAGCTTGATCGATAACTTTATTCAATAAGTAACTTGCTCTTGAAGAACCATCATTTTCTATAACTGAATTAAGAGAGTCTATCCATTCATTTGTTTCAACAGGATCAATATCATCTTTTGAAGCTGGTTCAGCAAAGATTTTCTTAACTTGTCTTACCTGATTTACTTCACCATTAGTTTTTGGTTTCTCTTGGGATTGAACTTCTTTAACTATTTTTTTTTCTTTCGGAGCCGAGGCCGCCTGGCCATTTTCTATTGTTGCTAATACACTTCCCTCTGAAACTTTATCCCCAATTTTTACTTTTAAATCTTTTATTTCTCCAGCAGCAGGAGAGGGTATTTCTACGCTTGACTTATCGCTCTCGATTGTAACGATGGGGTCATTCTTTTTTATTTGGTCTCCAGGTTTGACTAAAACTTCTATTACTTCAACGTCTTTAAAATCACCTATATCTGGAACTGAAATATTTTGAGCCATAATTAGCTATTATAAACTGGGAGCAACATATTAAAAAATAAATAATTAATAAACATTAAAGAATAGCGCAAATGGTCAGATAAGATCAATTTTTGTCACATTTTCTGCTTTTTTCTGTCAATTAATTTTATTCATATGTGCCATGCGTTGGTTAATAAATTTTTTATTTAAAAAAAGAGAGATTAAAACTAATAGGGCAGTTTTAGTTCAGAAAATTATTCTAAAAAAATATCTATTAAGATAAAAAAATAAAAGCTAAGTTAGCTTTTATGAAAAAATTTTTGTGGAAACCTTCTGATAAAAGAAAAGAAGAATCTCTTCTTGAAAATTTTTCAAAATTTATAAATTTTAAATCTAACTATAATTTTAAAAATTTGTGGAAATGGTCCATTGATCACCCCAAAGAATTTTGGTCAAAATTCTGGGATTACTCGAAGATTATAGGAGACAAAGGTAAAGAAACAATTAATTATAATAAAATTTTTAATAAAACTAAATTTTTTTCAGACTCTAAATTAAATTATGCAGAAAATATCTTAAAAAAAAAAACACCAGAACTTGCAATAAGTTTTTTATCTGAGAAAGGGTTTGAAGAAGAGATTTCTTGGGAGCAACTTTACAATAAAGTTTGTAAATTTTCTAACTACTTAAAATCTATAGGTTTAAAAAAAGGAGACCGTATTGCAGCTTATGTACCGAATAAAATAGAGTCTATAATAAGTTTCTTAGCTTGCGCAAAAAATGGAATTATTTGGTCATCATGTTCTCCAGATTTTGGAACGCAGGGTGTTGTAGATAGATTCAAACAAATTGAACCTAGTATTTTAATTACTAGTGATCACTATTTTTATAACGGTAAAAAAATAAATATTCTTGATAAAATTGACAATATTTTAAAACAAATTCCATCAATTAAAAAAACTTTAGTGTTTGCGTATAATAAAAAAGAGGAGATGGATCTTCAAAATTACATAAACTTTGATCGAGTTTTAGAAAAAGCAAAAATGGATGAAACTTTTGAAAGATTTGAATTTAATCACCCTATCTACATTCTTTATTCAAGTGGTACTACTGGAAAACCTAAATGTATAACACATGGAGCAGGAAATGTTTTAATTGAGCATAATAAAGAATTCATGCTTCATTGCGATGTCAGAGATGATGAAAAATTATTTTACTATACTACAACTGGCTGGATGATGTGGAATTGGTTAGTTGGAGGGTTAGCAACAGGTTCGTCTATATTTTTATTCGATGGGGCACCTGTTTATCCAAAAATAGATGTTCTTTTAGAGTATTGTCAAAAAAAGAAAATTAATCTTTTTGGAGTAAGCGCTAAATATATCGATCATTTAAAGAATGAAAAATATAATAGTAAAAACTTAGATCTAAGCTCAATAAAAATAATAACCTCAACAGGCTCTCCTTTAGCTGAGGAAAGTTTCAAGTATGTATACGACAATATAAAAAAAGATGTTCATCTCGCATCTATTGCTGGTGGAACAGATTTAGTTGGTTGTTTAGTTTTAGGAAACCTTTACTCGAATGTATACATGGGAGAAATTCAAGGCCAGAGCTTAGGTATTGACGTGGATGTTTTTACCGATGACGGAAAAAGTGTGAGAGATGGAGAAAAGGGGGAGCTAGTAGTTAAAAAACCTTTTCCATCAATGCCTGTAAAGTTTTGGGGTGATGATGAAGGCCAAAAATATCATAAGGCTTATTTCAATAGATTTGAGAATATTTGGCATCATGGTGATTTCATCGAGAGAACTATAAATAATGGTTTTATTATGAGAGGAAGATCTGATGCTACTTTAAATCCTGGAGGCGTAAGAATAGGAACATCAGAAATTTACCAACAGGTTGAAGACATTGATTTCATAACTGAAGGGCTAGTTGTTGGTCAAGATTATAATGATGACGTAAGGATTGTCTTATTTGTTACTACAAAAAACAATGAAGAGTTGGATGATGAAAAGATAAAATCAATTAAATCAAGAATAAGAAATAACTGCTCACCAAAACATGTTCCTTCGATAATTATTAAAGTACCAGAAATTCCTAGGACAAAAAGTGGTAAAATAGTCGAACTAGCAGTTAGAAAAGTAATTCATGGGGAAAATATTAATAATAAAGAGGCAATCGCTAATCCAGAGAGTTTAAAATTTTTTGAAAATTTGTCACAGCTAAAATCGTAGCGCGTCATTTTCTTATATTAAATTTCTTGAATGTTAAAGTTATTTTTTGTTAAGCTTAGTCCCAACCCCTGGAACTCCTGATTAGGTAGTTGGGACTGAGTTTAAATAATCTTTGCACAATTCTTGTGTAACATTGAATGAAGTTCAATTAGTTTTTCAAAACTTTTATTATAACCACCACCTAAAACACCACACAAAGGAGTGTTTTTTGAGTAAAAATTTTCAATTACTATTTGGTCTCTTTTATTAATTCCTTCATCAGTAATTTTAAGTTTGCCTAAACGATCCTCAAAATGAATATCCACTCCTGCTATGTAAAATACGAAATCATATTTATTTTTGTTAAGATCTTTTAAATTTTTATGAAGAATATTTAAGTATTCTTCATCTTCCATCTGATCTTTAAGTTCAATATCAATATCACTCTTTGATTTCTTAGCAGGATAATTTGATGCACAATGCATACTAAATGTAAGAACATTTTTGTCATTTTTGAATATCTCTGAATTTCCATTACCTTGATGAACATCTAAATCTAATATTAGGATTTTTTTGGCATATCCTTTATTTTTCAAATAATTAGCTGCAACAGCAGTATCATTAAAAACACAATATCCAGCTCCAAATTCAAAAGTTGCATGATGGCTACCACCTGCTGTATTGCATGCAAGCTTTGAATCTAAAGCAAGCTTACTTGCAAGAACAGTTCCGCCAGTTGCAATAAATGATCTTCTCACAACACTGTCATTAATTGGAAAGCCAATTTTTTTCTGAAGCTTTATATCTAAAGACTTATTTCTAATATGATTTATATATTCCAGTGAATGAGATGTTCTCATTGTCTCTGTAGAACATTCTTTCGGAATATAAAATTTTTTTACAACACCTTTTTTGATTAAATGGTCAGCTAGAGCGCTGAACTTTTGTATAGGAAATTTGTTATCATCGTTAATTTTAGCAACGTAATCAGGATGATTTACAACAGGAAGTTCCATTGAAAAAATTTATCTTTCAATACACATTGCAATACCCATACCACCACCGATACAAAGGGTAGCTAATCCTTTTTTTGCATTACGCTTGATCATTTCATGTATAAGAGTGACTAATATTCGAGTTCCTGACGCACCAATAGGATGACCTAAAGCAATAGCGCCGCCATTTACGTTTACCTTTTCTTCTGGAATAGAAAGCGTTTTTATTACAGCTAGACTTTGTGCAGCAAAAGCCTCATTAATTTCAAACAAATCTACGTCTTTAATGTTCCATCCTGCTAACTCTAAAGCTTTTTTTGATGAAGGAATTGGACCAGTTCCCATTAAAGCTGGGTCTACACCGCAGCTAGCCCACGATTTTATTGTAACTAATTTTTTTATTTTTCTTTTTTCGGCTTCTTCATCATTCATTAATGTTACAGCAGCTGCTCCATCATTTATACCTGATGCATTGCCAGCAGTTACAGTACCATTTTTTTTAAATACTGGTTTTAACCTCGAAAGAGCATCAAGATTAATACCCTCTCTTGGATGTTCATCCTTACAGAAGTCCATTTCATTTTTTTTTGATTTTATCTTGAAATTTATAATTTCATCATAAAATTTATTACTTTTTTGAGCCTCTAAAGCTTTTTCCTGGGACTTCAAAGCAAATTTATCTTGTTCATCTCTAGTTATTTGAAATTTTTCTGCAACATTTTCTGCAGTTAGGCCCATATGATATCCATGAAAAGCGTCCCAGAGGCCATCTTTAATCATGGTATCAATTATTTCAGTGTCACCTAATTTTTTGCCATCTCTTAGATGTATAGCATGTGGAGCAAGTGACATATTTTCTTGTCCACCTGCAATAACAATTTTCGATTCTCCTGACTTTATACTTTGAAAACCTGAAGCAATAGATCTTATACCTGAACCGCAAACTTGATTTACAACATAAGCAGGTTTTTCTTTTGGTATCCCAGATTTTATGGAAGCTTGTCTTGCAGGGTTCTGACCAGTGTTACCAGTCAAGACTTGACCCATGATAACTTCATCAACATCATCACCGTTAAAATTTGAAAAATTAAGGAGATTTTTAATTACTGCAGCGCCGAGGTCAGAACTATGAATGTTTTTTAAAGTTTTACCCAGAGATCCCACCGCTGTTCTTTTTGCAGAAGTAATTACAATATTTTTTGTTGTCATCTCAAAAGGATATATATTTAAAGAGTTATTTCAAATTCTTTCTGTTCAACATACTTATTATTAAAGAAATAAATAGAAAAATAAATGCAGAGTTAGATGTTGAAAAAAAACTGCCAGTTGTTTTTAGAGGGAATACTTCACCAAATAAGATTATAGAAAAAGGAATTATAACAATTTTTTTGGAAAAAAAAGTCTTATAAAATAGATAAGTTAAGAGGGTAATAATGATAAAAAAACCTACTATTCCAAGATCTGACAAAACTTCTAAATAATAATTATGAGGATGGTTGTTACAGTTAACATAAATTTTAGGGCAATTAAACCTGAATGACTTAAGGCCACCTCCTAAAATTTTATTTTCATTCCATGTTTTAAAACCTGATATGAATTCTTTTGCGTGCACGCTAGGTGTAAAAAAAATATCTCCATCATAATGAATAGTATATTTTTTTTCAGCGGTAGTTAGATTTTGAAAATCTTTTTGTTCAATTTTTTTATCTTCTGAAAAGGGTTGTAATAAACTTATAATTTTGGTTTGAAAAGCTGCATAGTGTTTTCTAATTCCATCATCATAATGCATAAAAGAAGCTATAGAGAATAAAATTATTAATAATAATGAAAAAAAATAAGGTCTAAAGTTTTTAGCAAGCGTAAAGCACAAAAATATCATTACAATAAAAATTAGAAAAGGGATCCTGTTGCCAGCAAGTACTAATCCAATACTGATTATAAAAGAAAAAATAAAAAAAAGCGGTATCTTAATTTTTAATTGCATTCCTTTAAAATTCTGAAAATTTAAAAATAAAAAAAATACAAAAAGAGAAAAACGGCTCAAAAAACTACCCGCAATTAATTCATTACCAAATGGACCAGACATTCTTCTCGGAACAGCTTCAAAACCGAATATATCTTTATTAAAACTATATTGAAAAATTATATCTAAAGATACAAAAATTACACATGCCGAACAAGTTAAAAAGAATAATTTTAAATTAAAATAATTTTTAAGTAAAAATCTTAGTGCAAAGTAAAAAAATAAATATCTTAAGTATGAAAAAGATTTTATTATTAGTTGAGACCTTTGATCACCTTCAGGTAATTGAATGTATTTAATTATTGCAAGAAAAATAATATAGAAAAAAAATATAACTATTATTTTATCAAAAAATATTAAATTAATGTTTAATCCTTCTTTTTTGTCAAAAAATATTAGTAAAGAAAGTAAAATAATTAAAATTATATTTAAATTGATAGCTAAATTGCCTAAAATAAAGCTGATTGGAAAAAAAGATATTAATAAATTAGAGAGTAAATGATTATTGTTATATATTAATTTATTTAACATAAGTGTTTTAAATTTATATACAATAAGACATTAATATTAAATATTATTAAACAAAAACTTAAGCGCCTGTAGCTCAACTGGATAGAGCGCTTGGCTACGGACCAGGAGGTTCTGGGTTCAAATCCTAGCAGGCGCACCAAATTCAATTGAAATTTTAAAAAATGATTATAAAGTGTACTTATGAAATTATTATCTAATTTGTCTTTGCAGAAATCAGTGATTTTATTTTTTATCATAGTTTTGGTTTTACTCTTATCTTTAACTTTTGTTTTATGAGTAAGCTAAAATTAAAATTAATAAGCCTAGAAAAATTCTATAAAAAACAAAAACATTTAAATTAAATTTTCCTATATACCTTAAGAAAAATTTAATTGTTATTAATGAAAAGAAAAAAGAAATAACAATTGATAATAAATTCAAATAAGTAAAACTTAAATTATCTGAAAAAACTAAATTTTTAATTCCAAAAATTGAAACTGCACCTAAAATTGGTATTGAAAGTAAAAATGAAATTTTACCAGCATCAACTCTTTTAAAGTTTAAAAACCTAGCCGCAGTGATAGCTATGCCGGATCTACTTACACCAGGCACTAAGGATAAGATCTGAAAAAATCCAATAAAAAATGCTGACTTGTAATTGAAGTTTTTGTTTATTTTATTCTCTAATTTTGATTTGTCACTTATGAATAGTAAAATACCAAATGATATAGTTGTAAAAGCTATAATTTTAATATTTCTAAGTTTTTCGATTAGATTTGTCTCGACCAGATAATATCCTGCTATCATTACAGGTAAAGAAGAGATTAATACTTTAAAAAAAAGAATTTTATTATTTAAAAAACTCACAATTTCTTTTCTAAAATAAAACAACACAGCAATGAATGAACCTATGTGTAAACTAACATCTATGGAAAGACCTTTATCTTGAAAATTA
Source organism: uncultured Pelagibacteraceae bacterium (assembly GCA_902561585.1). GTDB lineage: Bacteria > Pseudomonadota > Alphaproteobacteria > Pelagibacterales > Pelagibacteraceae > Pelagilacustribacter. The sequence continues at coordinate 21,881 of CACEQK010000001.1, read as the reverse complement.
AGATATTCTGAAATTATGATTAGATGAGATGAGGAACTCACTGGTAAAAATTCTGTCACACCCTGAATTAATGATAAGATAAAAATTTCAATCACATTAATTAATTAAAATTAAAGGTTGTTTTTTTATTGGCAATATCGACTGCATATCAGGTATGCAACAAATGAGGTTAGTTTTGTTAGGGTTTTTAACATATAAGTAATTAATATTGACCTTTAAATGCTATCATTCACAAAATTATTAGCTTAATTAACCTCTCATGACTAAAAAAATGCTTAAATTTGTTGATCTTGAGCAAGAAACACCTCAAAAAAGAAGTACTTCTAAAAGAAAAGGTGATTTTAAAGAAATCTATAATGAATACATAACCGCTAAAGCAACAGAACAATCAAGCAGGTGTTCTCAATGCGGAGTTCCTTTTTGTCAAATTCATTGCCCCCTAAGTAATAACATCCCAGATTGGTTGAAGCTAACTGCAGAGGGTCGCCTTAAAGAAGCCTATGAAGTATCTCAAAGCACAAATAATATGCCAGAGGTATGTGGAAGAATTTGTCCTCAAGATAGGCTATGTGAGGGAAATTGTGTTATCGAACAATCAGGCCACGGTACAGTAACAATAGGCTCAATTGAAAAATATATAACAGATACGGCATGGGATAAAGGTTGGGTTAAACCTTTTAAAGTTAAAGGAGAATTAAAACAATCAGTTGGAATAATAGGTGCTGGTCCTGCAGGAATGGCTTGTGCTGAAGAACTTAGAAAATCAGGCTATCAAGTAACAATTTATGATAGATACGATAGACCAGGTGGTCTTTTAATTTATGGTATACCAAACTTTAAATTAGAAAAATTTGTTGTTGAAAGAAGAACAAAGTTACTTAAAGAAACGGGCATTAAATTTGTTCAAAATTTTGAGGTTGGAAAAGATAAAACTTTATATGAACTTAAAGAAAAACACGATGCAATTTTAATTTCAACTGGAGTTTATAAAGCAAGAGAAATTGATATACCTGGTCATAATCTTCAAAATATTTTTCCAGCAATGGACTTTTTAACTGCATCTAATAGAAAAGGTTTGGGCGACAAAGTAAAATTATTTGATGATGGTACTTTGAATGCAGAAGGAAAAAACGTTGTTGTAATTGGCGGAGGTGATACAGCAATGGATTGTGTGAGAACATCAATTAGACAAAAAGCTAAATCAGTAAAATGCTTATACAGGCGAGACCGAGAAAATATGCCTGGATCAGCAAGAGAAGTAGGAAATGCGATTGAAGAAGGGGTAGAATTTGTTTGGTTAACAAGTCCAAAAAGTTTTATTGGGATAAATAAAGTTGAAGCAGTTGAGGTAAATAAAATGAAATTGGGTGAACCAGACTCATCAGGTAGGAGAAGACCTGAAGTTGATAAAGGATCAGAATATAAAATCCCAGCAGATCTTGTGATTAAATCTTTAGGATTCGACCCTGAAAATCTACCTCTGTTGTTTAACGCTAAAGAATTAGTTGTATCACAATGGGGTACTTTAAAAATTGATTTGAAATCTATGCAAACAAATTTGGATGGAGTATTTGCTGCAGGTGATATTGTTAGAGGAGCTTCGCTTGTAGTATGGGCGATCAGAGACGGTCGTGATGCTGCCACACAAATTGAAAAATATTTAAAAGTAAAAGAAAATAAAAACAAAACAGTAGTCGCGGCGTAATTATAATGAAAAATTATAAAAAAAATAAAAAAATTTTAGAGAAAAGTTTTAATTACTCTCCAGATATGGAACACGATGCATGCGGCGTTGGATTGATTGCATCTACAAATGGAAAAAAATCTAGAAAAATTGTTGAATACGGGATTGAGGCACTTAAAGCTATTTGGCACAGAGGAGCTGTAGACGCAGATGGAAAATCTGGTGATGGTGCAGGAATTCAAATAGAAATTGCGCCTGATTTTTTTAAAGAAAAAATATCAGCAACTGGACACACTCTTGATGAAAGTAAAAGAATTTGTGTTGGAATGGTTTTTCTTCCAAGAACAGATTATTCTGAACAAGAAAAATGTAGAGAAATTATCGAGTCAGCTCTTTTAGATGAAAATTATTATATATATGGGTGGAGACAAGTGCCAATTAACCCAAACGTATTAGGCAAAACAGCTGATCAAAATCGTCCAGAAATAGCTCAAGTAATGTTTAAAAAAAATGAAACATTACAAACCAACGATCTCGAAAGAGATTTGTTTGAGACAAGAAAAAAAATTGAAAAAGTTGCTAGAGACAAACAAATTAAGGACTTTTATATCTGTTCATTCAGCTCAAGGTCTATTGTTTATAAAGGCATGTTTTTAGCTGAAATGTTATCTGAGTTTTATTTAGATCTTAATGATGAAAAACTAACTTCAAGATTTGCAATTTTTCACCAAAGATACTCTACCAATACTTTTCCAAGCTGGGATTTAGCTCAACCTTTTAGGACCCTAGCACATAACGGTGAAATTAATACAGTTAAAGGAAATATAAATTGGATGAAAATTCATGAACAAGATATGTCAAGCCCACTTTTTAAAGATGTAAAAAATTTAAAACCAGTTATTAGAAGTTCTTCTGACTCCGGTGCACTTGATAATGTGTTTGAACTTTTAACTCACTCTGGAAAGCTAGCGCCATTAATTAAATTGATGATGATCCCAGACTCCTGGTCAAAGAGAAGTAAAACAGTTCCAAAAAATCACCAAGACTTATTTAATTTCCTTAACAGTACGATAGAACCTTGGGATGGGCCGGCTGCTATTTGTGCAACAGACGCTAAGTGGGTTTTAGCTTCATCAGATAGAAATGGATTGAGACCTCTTAGATACTCGATAACCTCTGACGATTTATTTTTTGCAGGATCAGAAACTGGTATGATTAAAATTCCAGAGGATAAAATTATTGAAAAAGGAAAACTTGGTCCAGGTCAAATAATAGCTATAGATTTAAAAAAAGGAAAATTGTTCAAAGATAAAGAAATAAAAGATCTTTTAGCTAAAGATTATAAAAAATATAATAAACAAATAATCGATCTAGAGAAAAAAATTTCATCCGAAAATGAAAAACCAAATTTTTTAAGTGAAGAATTAAGAAAACGTCAGTACTTGTCTGGATTAAGTATTGAGGATTTGGAGCTTATACTTCATCCAATGGCTGAGGAGGGAAAAGAAGCATCAGGCTCAATGGGCGATGATACTCCCGTTGCAGTTTTATCAAGTCATTTTAGACCTGTCTCACATTATTTTAGACAAAACTTTAGTCAAGTAACTAATCCACCAATAGACTCATTAAGAGAAAATAAAGTTATGAGCTTAAAAACTAGATTTGGAAACTTAGGTAATATTTTAGATTTTGATAACCTTACAGAGGAAAATATTTATGTTTTAGATAGTCCGGTGCTTACTAATTCACAATTTAAAAAATTTAAAAAATTTTTCATAAAAAAAGTAAAAGTTATCGAGTGCACTTTTGATATTGAAAAATCTTTAAAAGAGAGAATTGAGTCGATTAGAGAAGAAGCAGAAATGGCCGTTAGGCAGGGAAGCACTTGTTTAGTTTTATCTGATAAAAGTATATCAAGTAAAAAAGCAAGCATACCGAGCATTTTGACCGTAGGAGCAGTCCACTCTCACTTGGTAAAACATGGCTTAAGGGGTTATTGTTCTTTGAATGTTGAATGTGCCGATGCAATGGATACACACTCGTTTGCTATTTTAATAGGAGTTGGCGCAACAACTGTAAATCCATATTTAGCAATAGATAGCATTTATCAAAGATTCGAAAAAAAATTGTTTGGTAAAGCAGATTTTGAAACATGTGTAAGTAAATTTAAAAAATCAATTGACGCTGGACTTTTAAAGATTATGTCAAAGATGGGGATATCAGTAATTAGTTCTTATAGGGGCGGATGTAATTTTGAAGCAGTGGGTTTAAGTAGAGCAATAGTATCAGATTACTTTCCCGGTATGTCTTCAAGAATTTCAGGCATTGGAATTATTGGAATTGAAAAAAAAATTAAAGAACTTTATGAAAAATTTAATGCTAAAAATGTTTTTACCTTACCTATCGGCGGCTTATATAGATTTAGAAAAAGTGGCGAAGATCATCAGTACCAAGGTAAACTAATCCATTTGCTGCAAAGCGCTGTAGGTAGCGGTTCTTATGAATTATATAAAAAATATTCAGCGGGAATTCACAACTTGCCTCCTATTAATATAAGAGATCTACTAGAATTTAAAAAAAAGAGAAATCCTATTAGTATTGACGAAGTAGAGCCAATCGAAGAGATTTTAAAAAGATTTGGCAGTGGAAGTATGTCCCATGGAGCATTATCAGCAGAGGCTCATGAAACTTTAGCAGTAGGAATGAATAGAATTAAAGGAGCATCCTGCAGTGGAGAGGGCGGAGAAGATGCTAAAAGGTTTAAAATTTTATCTAACGGAGACAGTGCGAATTCAAGAGTAAAACAAATTGCATCCGCAAGATTCGGAGTAACAGTTGATTATTTAAATAACGCAAACGAAATAGAAATTAAAATTGCTCAAGGAGCAAAGCCAGGTGAAGGAGGGCAGCTTCCAGGTTTTAAAGTTACAGAGGAAATAGCAAGACTAAGACATTCGACGCCAGGAGTTACTTTAATATCTCCTCCACCGCACCACGATATTTACTCGATAGAAGATTTGGCACAGTTAATCTACGATTTAAAACAAATTAATCCTGGTGCAAGAGTTGGAGTTAAATTAGTTGCATCAACAGGAATAGGAACAATTGCAGCAGGAGTCGCTAAGGCAAAAGCTGATATCATTTTAATTTCAGGTCATTCAGGTGGAACTGGCGCTAGTCCTCAAACTAGTATTAAATATGCAGGTATACCTTGGGAGATGGGTTTAACAGAGGCTAATCAAATTCTAACCTTAAATAATTTAAGACATAACGTTACCCTAAGAACTGATGGAGGACTAAAAACAGGAAGAGATATTGTAATGGCTGCAATGATGGGAGCTGAAGAGTATGGGATGGGAACATCTTCTTTAGTTGCAATGGGATGTATTATGGTAAGACAATGTCATTCAAATACATGTCCAGTTGGAGTTTGTAGTCAAGATGAAGCTTTACGTAAAAAATTTACAGGCACGCCAGAAAAAGTTGTAAATTTATTTAAATTTGCTGCAACTGAAGTAAGAGAAATCCTTGCCTCTCTTGGATTTAAGTCAATCAATGAAATTATTGGAAGAACAGATTTATTAACTCAAGTAAATAAAGGTGCATCAAATTTAGATGATTTAGACTTGAACCCTTTATTAGTTCAAGCAGATCCAGGTGAAAATCTTAGATATTGCAAGGATAAACATATAAATGCAGTACCCGACACTTTAGATGAAAAGATTTGGTCTGAAATAAAAGATAAAATTAAAGTTAATTCAGTTAATGAATTTAAGTATGAGATTGAAAATACATCAAGATCTGTGGGAACAAGATTATCTCATCATATATATAAAAAATTTGGCAACAATAAATTAGAAGAAAATACAGTTCATATAAAACTAGCAGGATCTGCGGGACAATCACTTGGAGCTTTTTTAACTAAGGGTATTAAACTTACAGTTGAGGGTGATTGTAATGATTATGTTGGGAAAGGACTGTCCGGAGGCACTATTGTTGTTTATCCTTCTTCAAAGAGCTCAATAGTTTCTAATGAAAATACAATCATTGGAAACACAGTTCTCTATGGGGCAACGTCTGGAAATTTATTTGCATCAGGACAAGCTGGAGAAAGATTTGCAGTTAGAAACTCTGGAAGCTTTTCAGTAGTTGAAGGATGTGGAGCTCATGGATGTGAATATATGACTGGAGGAACAGCCATAATATTAGGAGAAGTAGGTGATAATTTTGGAGCAGGTATGACCGGGGGAATGGCTTTTGTTTATGACAAAAAAAATAATTTTGAAAATTTTGCTAATCCTGCTTCAATAATTTGGCAAGAAATTGAAACAGATTATTGGAAGTCTTTTTTAAAAGATAGTTTAAATACGTTTGTGAAAGAAACAAATTCAAACATAGGAAAAAAAATCTTAGATAATTTTAAAGAAGAACTTAAAAATTTTAAACAAATTTGCCCTATCGAGATGTTAGACAAATTAAAAAATCCTATTAGCTTAAAAACAAGTATCAAGAAAGCAAGCTAAATGAACCCTGTAAAAGTTTTTTGCTTTGGATTTGGCCAAGTAGCAAAACATTTTATAAAAAAAATAATCAATCAAAACCTGACTTTAGATTTGAGTGTAACTTCAAGACAAGAAACTCACAAAGAGGTTTTTGAAGGAATAAATTTTATTTCTTACGCGTTTGAAAATAACAATTTTGATGAAGAAATTATTTTAAAAATAAAAGAAGCAGATTATATTTTGGTTTCTATTCCTCCCATTTCTGGTGAAGATATTGTAATTAAGAATTTTAATGAATCACTAAAAAACGTAAACGTGAAATGGATAACCTATTTGTCTGCTACAAGTGTGTATGGAGATCATAATGGTGAGTGGGTCGACGAAAGAAGCGAAACAAAGCCTTTAACCTTGAATGGCAAAAATAGACTAAAAGCAGAAAATGATTGGCAAATATTTTCAAAAGAGCATAATTTACCTTTACAAATTTTTAGACTATCTGGAATTTATTCAAAACAAAATAATATTTTAAAAAGACTTAAAACCGGTCAAGCCAAAATTATAAAAAAAGAGAAACATTTTTTTTCAAGAGTTCATGTTGAAGATATTGCTAATATTTTATTTACCTCGATGAAAAAATTTAAAACAAATGAAATTTTTAATATTTCTGATGATCAGCCTGCATCCCAAGAAGAAGTAGCAGTATATGGCGCATTATTACTAAAAATGAAGAAACCTTATTCTTTAAAAATGGATGATTTAGAAGACGGAATGTTAAAAGATTTTTATAAAGAGTCAAAAAAAGTTGATAACAAAAAAATAAAAGAATTTTTAAATTATCAGTTTATTTATCCTAGCTACAAAGAAGGTTTAGATAATATTGTTAATGATTTTATTTAATGATTTTGTAATTATTCTTAATTGTTTTGTATTAGATAAGCTATGATCTCCATTTTTAACTACTATTAATTTTTTTTCAGCTTTGCTGAAAATTGACAAAACATATCTTGAGAATTTTACAGGGACAACTTCATCTTTTTTCCCGTGTATCATTGTAACTTGAATTTTAGAGTTAATTTTTTTATTTAAAATTTTATTTTTTCTTCCATCTTTTATTAATTGATAAGTAATTGGATATTCATATTCACCACTTTTAATTAGTGTTTTACCTTTAGTAGCTAACTCAGATTTGATTTTATTATTAAATTTATTCCACATTAATCTCGTTAAAAATTCAGGCGCAGAGCCTATTCCAATAAAACCTACAATTTGTTTTTTGAAGTATTTAAAAAGATTAAGGCTGATCCATGACCCCATACTTGAACCAACTAAAATAAAATTATTTTTTTTAACTTTTTTTTTAATTATGGTTCTTGCGTCATGCGTCCATTTACTGATGTTGCCATCAGTAAACTTACCAGACGATTTTCCATGACCTGAATATTCAAGCGCCAAAAAACCTAACTTATTTTTTTTTGCAAAACGAAGAAGAGTTTGAGGTTTTTTTCCCTCAATATCAGACATGAATCCGTGTAAAAAAACAATATAAAGTTTTTTTTTAAAGTAATTATCAATAAATCTTAGTTTTTTTGACTTTGATAATTTTAAATTTTTGAATTTTTTCATATAAAAATATTTAAGTGCTATTATATAACAATTAACATGACTACTAAATTAAATGTTCTTCAAGTTATTCCGAAGCTTGGTTATGGAGGAGCTGAAACAGGTTGCTATGACATTGCTCATTTTTTATCAGAAAATGATTGCGGTTCATTCTTAGCTACCTCTGGCGGAGAACTAATCAAATTCATCAAAAAGGACAAAGTGAGATTAATAAGATTACCTGTTCATTCAAAAAATCCTATTTTGATTTTATTTAATACTTTAATTTTAGTTATTTATATTTTTTTATTTAAAATTAATATTATCCATGCGAGAAGCCGTGCTCCAGCTTGGTCATGCTACTTTGCTTCTCTAATAACAAGAAGGGCATTTGTTACAACATTTCATGGGACTTATAATTTTAAAAGTAATTTAAAAAAATTTTACAATAGCATAATGTTAAGGGCAAAATTAACTATAGCAGGATCTAATTTTATATTTAGTCATATTAATGAAAACTATAGCGAGTATTTAAGCAAAGAAAAAAAACTTAGAGTAATTTTTAGAGGCATAAATGTAGATTATTTTAATCCAAAAAATATATCAATTCTTAAACAAGAAAAACTAAAACAAGAATGGGGTTTATCCTCTAATAAATTTACGATTCTTTTACCAGGAAGACTGACATATTGGAAAGGGCAAGAAAAATTTATTGAGTCATTAAATATTTTAATTGAGGATTACAATATAACAAATTTTCAAGCAGTAATACTTGGATCAGATCAGGGAAGGAAAGTTTATTCTAAAAAACTAATTAATCTTGTTCAAAGATACCGACTGAGCAAGAAAATAAAATTTATTCAACACTGTAAAGAGATGCCATTAGCATACTCATTAGCAGATGTCGTTGTATCAGCCTCAATTGAACCAGAAGCTTTCGGTAGAGTTTCAGTAGAAGCTCAATCAATGGGAAAACCTATTGTTGCAAGCAATATAGGAGGATCAAAAGAAACAATAATTAATAAAAAAACTGGCTTTTTGTATAAGCACAATGATCCAAGAGAACTTGCTAAAATTTTAAATACTGTTATTCAATTATCAGTGGATGATTTAAAATTTATAGGTAATGAAGGCAGAAAAAATGTTACAAAAAAATTTGATGTTGAAACAATGTGCCAGTCTAATTTAAAAGAGTATAAAAGATTAATTAAAAATTAATGCCACAAATTCAATTACTAGACGGAAAAAAGATAGAATTTGAAAATTCTATTACAGGTATTGATTTAATTAAGAAAATCAGTAAGTCGTTAGAAAAAGCTGCTTTAATAATGGAAGTAGATGGTAGCTTAAAAGATTTAAGTCACAATATTACTAAAGATGCAAAGGTAAGAATTATCACTCCGAAAGATAAAGAGGGTTTAGAGGTAATAAGACATGATGCTGCACATATAATGGCCATGGCTGTTCAAGAATTGTTTCCAAGTACCCAGGTAACAATAGGTCCCGTTATCGAGAATGGTTTTTATTATGACTTTGCTAGAAAAGAACCTTTCACAAATGATGATTTAAAAAAGATTGAAAAAAAAATGTCCGAAATTATTGATAGGGATGTAAAAACTAAAAGAGAGGTTTGGAAAAGAAATGAGGCTATAAATCATTTTAAAAAAATTGGAGAAAAGTACAAAGCTGAAATTATAGAAAGTATTCCAGAAAATGAAGAACTGTCTGTATATCATCATGGAGATACTTGGCATGATTTGTGCAGAGGACCTCATTTGGCCTCATCTGGAAAAATAGGAAAAGCATTTAAATTAACAAAAGTATCAGGAGCTTATTGGAGAGGTGACTCAAAAAATGAAATGCTTCAAAGAATTTATGGAACTTGTTGGGCTTCAAAAAAAGAACTTGATGATTATTTACACAGATTAGAAGAAGCAGAAAAAAGAGATCATAGAAAATTAGGAAAAGAGATGGACCTTTTCCATTTTAGAGAAGAAAGTCCTGGTTCGGTTTTTTGGCATGAAAAAGGCTGGTTATTATTTCAGAGATTAGTCGAGTACATGAGAACCAAACAAAGACTTGCTGGGTATAAAGAAATTAATACGCCAGAATTGCTTGATAAAACATTATGGGAAAAATCTGGTCACTGGGATAAATTTGGAGAACATATGTTTACATCTGAAACTCCAGATGAAAAAATTTTTGCTGTAAAACCTATGAACTGTCCAGGTTGTGTCCAAGTTTTTAATCAAGGTTTAAAAAGCTATAGGGACTTACCATTGAAATTATCTGAATTTGGAAAAGTTCATAGATATGAGCCATCTGGTGCTTTACACGGATTATTGAGAGTTCGAGCTTTTACCCAAGATGATGCTCACATATTTTGTACTGAAGATCAAATAACACAAGAGTCGTTATTGGTCACAAATTTAATTTTAGAAATTTATAAAGATTTAGGTTTTGAAAATGTAATATTAAAATATTCTGATAGACCTGAAAAACGTGTGGGTGATGATAGTGTTTGGGATAAATCTGAGGCAGCACTTCTTTCTGCTATTAAGCAATCTAAACTTGAGTACACAATAAATAAAGGTGAAGGGGCCTTTTACGGACCTAAAATTGAATTTGTTTTGAGAGATGCTATCGGTAGAGATTGGCAATGTGGAACTTTACAAGTAGATTTAAATTTACCGAATAGATTAGGCGCATCTTATGTTGCTAAGGATGGTAATAAAAAAGTTCCTGTTATGTTACACAGGGCATTGTTTGGTTCCTTAGAAAGATTTATCGGCATCTTAATTGAAAATTATGCTGGCAAATTACCTTTTTGGCTATCACCAGCACAAGCTGTTGTGTGTTCTATAGCTGAAGAGAACAATGATTACGTAAAAAAGTTATTTAAAGATTTATTTAAAGAAGGTATAAAATGTGAAATGGATTTAAGAAATGAGAAAATAAATTATAAAGTTAGAGAGCATTCTCTTGCAAAAGTTCCATTTATATTAGTGTGTGGTAAAAAAGAAGTAGCAGAAAATACAGTTACAGTTAGAAAATTAGGTTCTGATAAACAAGAAGTCATGAAAAGAAACGATTTAATAAAAAATATGCTTGCCTTAAATAAGTTACCTTTAAACTAAGTGTCAAACTTTAAACCGAACTATTTCCAAAGAAGTAAACCTAAAGGTCCTAGAGCTAATGAAAAAATTAGGGCTTTAGATGTGCAAGTTATTGGAAGTGATGGAGGAAATTTAGGCGCAATGCCTTTAAAAAAAGCAATTGAACTGGCAAAACAAGAAAGTTTAGATTTAATAGAGATCTCCCCAAATGCAAATCCACCTGTATGTAAGATAATGGATATGGGTAAATATAAATATGATCAACAAAAGAAAGCTAATCAAGCAAAGAAAAAACAAAAAATAGTATCCTTGAAAGAAATTAAATTAAGACCTGGAACAGAGACACATGATTATAATTTTAAAATAAAAAATGCTAAGAAATTTATTACAAAAGGAAATAAAGTAAAATTTACCGTTAAATTTAAAGGCAGGGAAATGCAACACACTGACCTTGGTAAAGAATTGATGGATAAGATAATAGGGGAAACCAAAGATGTTGCTAAGGTTGAAAGCAAGCCAAAATTTGAAGGCCGTCAAATGGTGATGATTATTCAACCACTGTAAATCAACAATATTTGTACCTTGTAAAGATTTATTTATAGATATATAAGACCGAAATATTTATGCCAAAACTCAAAACAAAAAGCTCAGCTAAAAAAAGATTTAGATTTACTGCTTCAGGAAAAATAAAAATGCCGCAAGCTGGTAAAAGACACGGTATGATTAAGCGAACAAATTCACAAATTAGAAAACAAAGAGGCACTACTATTATGACTAAGCAAGACTCGAAAATAGTCAAATCGTATATGCCATATAATTTAAGAGGATAATATGGCTAGAACAAAACGAGGCGTAGTTAGTAGAGCAAAACACAATAAAGTTCTTAAAGCAGTTAAAGGTCAAAGAGGCAGAAGAAAAAACACTATTCGTATAGCTCGCCAAGCAATGGAAAAAGCTATGCAATATGCTTATAGAGACAGAAAAGCTAAAAAAAGGGAATTCAGATCTTTATGGATCCAGAGAATTAACGCTGGAGTAAGAGTCGAAGGTTTAACTTATGCAAAATTTATCAATGGTTTGGCGAAATCAAAAATTAAACTAGATAGAAAAGTTCTAGCAGAGCTTGCTTACAATAATCCTGAAGTCTTCAAATCAGTGGTGAAAAAGGTTCAATCCTCCCTAGATTAAAAGGGTCTTTGATTTAATCTCAACTTAATATAAAAAATCAATAACCTAATGAGTGATTTAGATAAAATAAGTTCTGTATTTAATGCAAAAATAGATACCGTTAAAACAAAAGACGATCTTCAAAATATTAAAACAGAATTTTTTGGAAAAAATGGTCAAATTACCCTTCAGTTTAAATCTCTAGGATCTTTAGATCCAGAAAAAAGAAAAGAATTTGCTTCAAATTTGAATAAGATTAAAGACGATCTAACACATCAATTAGAGCAAAAAAATATAGAGATTGAAACAAATGAAATAAATGAAAAACTTAAAAATGAAAAAGTTGATGTTACTTTGCCAATTAGACCTGAACGCCAAGGAAAAATTCATCCAGTTTCACAAGTTATAGATGAAATATCATCTATCTTTTCAGAAATAGGTTTTTCAGTTGCTGAAGGACCTGACATTGAGACAGAATATAATAATTTTACAGCATTAAATACACCTGAAGAACATCCTGCTAGAGATATGCATGATACTTTTTATTTAGATGAAAATAAAAAATTGTTGTTAAGAACGCATACTTCACCAGTTCAAATTAGAACAATGTTATCAAGCAAACCACCTTTTAAAATAATAGTGCCAGGAAGAACTTATAGATGTGATAGTGATCAAACTCATGCTCCAATGTTTCATCAGCTTGAAGGCTTACATATAGATAAAGGCGTCACAATGGGACACCTTAAAGGTTGCCTAGATTATTTTATAAAAGAATTTTTTGAAGTTAAAAATGTAAAAATGAGATTTAGACCTAGTCATTTTCCTTTTACCGAACCATCAGCGGAAGTAGATATCGGATACAAAATCGAAAAAGGAAAAATTGTTATTGGTGAAGGGGATAAGTGGTTAGAAGTTTTAGGATGTGGAATGGTTCATCCTAATGTTTTAAAAAATGTAAAAATAGATTCAAAAAAATATCAAGGATTTGCATTCGGAATAGGAATTGATCGTTTAGCAATGTTAAAATATGGAATCAATGATCTAAGAGCTTTCTTTGAGGCAGATTATAGATGGTTGAGTCATTTTGGATTTGACCCATTAGATGTTCCAACTAATTACAGAGGATTGAGCAAATGATTATAACAATTCCTTGGCTTAAAGAACATCTTAAAACATCAGCTAAAGAAAATGAGATCATTGATCGTCTTACAAATATCGGACTTGAAGTCGAAGGTATAAAGGAAAACTCTGGAGAGATGGGTAAGTTTAAAATTGCTAAAGTTTTAAAAGCAGAAAAACATCCTAATGCTGATAAGTTAAAAGTTTGTGACGTTACTATCGGTGGGAAAGAGATTTTAAAAGTTGTATGTGGAGCTCCAAATGCCAGAGAAGGTCTTATCACAATCTATGCTCCTCCTGGAGCTATAATTCCTAAAACTAATTTTGAACTAAAGGTAGCTAAAATAAGAGGCGTTGAATCCAAAGGAATGCTTTGCTCCGAAAGTGAACTTAATTTATCTGAGGAAAGTGAGGGAATTATCGAACTTAATAATAAAGAGAGAGAGATAGGAAAAAGCTATTTTAAAAGTAACTCACAAAAAGCTATAGATATTTCTATAACCCCTAATCGTGCTGATTGTTTAGGCGTTAGAGGAATTGCAAGAGATCTTTCATCTGCAGGAGTTGGAAAATTAATAAACATAAATAGAAAGAAAATTAAACAAAATATAAAACACGAAATTAAAACATCCATTACAAAAGAAAAGCATCAAGGATGTGACATCTTCGGAAGTTGTTACATAAAAAACATTACTAATAAAGAAAGTCCTGAATGGCTTAAAAATAAATTAATTGCACTAGGTCTAAAACCTATCTCCGCTGTAGTTGATATAACTAACTATGTAATGTTTGACCTTAATAGACCATTACATGCCTATGATGCAGATAAAATTAACAAAGAAATTATAGTTAGAAATGCCAAAGAAGGTGAGATGTTCGAGGCGTTAGATAATAAAAAATATAAATTAAAAAAAGACATGTGTGTCATCTCTGATAAATCTGGCGTTCTTGGGCTAGGTGGAATTATTGGAGGAACATCTACCTCTACCGAATTAGATACGAAAAATATACTTTTAGAAGCCGCTTATTTTAGCCCATCTTCAATAAGAAAAACAGCTAGAGTCCTTAATATAAATACAGACGCTAAGTATAGATTTGAAAGAGGAATTGATCCTAACTCGATAAAAGAAGGGCTAGAACTTGCTACTGAACTAATTTTAAAAATTTGTGGAGGGGAAGCAAGTAAGTTTCAAATTATTGGAAAGACGAAAAAAAAAAATAAGATAATTAACTTTCAAGTGGAAAAATTCGAAAAACTAATTGGGATTTCGATCACCGCTAAAGAGATTGATAAAATTTTATCCTCTCTAGGTTTCAAATGTAAAAAAAGTCAAAAAGCTTTAAAAATAGAAGTACCAAGCTGGAGGCCAGATGTGAGTTTGGATGAGGATTTGATCGAGGAGCTAATCCGGATCAAAGGATTTAATAATATAAAATTAATTGAGCCAAGTAAAAATAGAAATCAAGATACTCTTAACTTTAAGCAAAAACTATTCCATTTATCACAGAGATCTTTAGCATCCAAAGGCTATATGGAAATAGTTACTTGGTCTTTTTCTGACTCAAAGATTGATAAACAATTCTCTAAAGGTGAAAAAGAAATTCCAATATACAATCCTATTTCCTCTGATCTTGATGTTTTAAGACGATCAATTCTCTCTAATTTAGCGATATATTTAAAAAAGAATCAAGATAGAGGCTATGAAGACTTATCTTTATTTGAAATTGGCCCAGTATTTTTTGGAAAAAATCCAGGTGAACAACAGATTGTTGTTGGTGGTTTGAAATCTGGGAAAATAAATAGAAAGAGCTGGCTAGACAAGGAAAGAAATGTAGATGTTTTCGATATTAAAAGTGATGCTATTAAAACTTTGGTCGAACTTGGAATAGAAGAAAAAAATCTTTTTGTAAGTGATAACACAAAGCACAGTTATCATCCAGGTAGATCGGGATCGATAACATTAAAATCAGAAAAAGGACCTCATCTAGCATATTTTGGAGAAATACATCCTGCAATTATTAAGAACTTAGATTGTAAAGAAAAAAATGTCTTTGGATTTGAAATATTTTTAAAAAATATACCTGAACCAAAGAAAAAATTGAGACAAAGCAAAAAAAGCTTTCAAGCTTCAGATTACCAGAAATCAGAAAGAGATTTTGCTTTCGTGGTAGATAAAATTTTTAAAATTGGAGCTCTAGAGAAAATTATTAGAGAAGTAGATGAAAATTTAATTCAAAAAGTATCTACTTTTGATGTTTTTGAGGGAGAAAATATTCCAAAAGATAAGAAGTCAGTCGCGATAAATGTTACTTTACAGGCTATCGATAAAACTTTATCAGAAAATGATTTAGAAGATATAAGTAAAAAAATTATTGACACAGTAAGTAAAAAAACTGGTGCTACAATTAGGTCCTAATGCCAGATATAAAAAGAATACGTAATTTTTCTATAATTGCGCATATTGATCATGGTAAATCAACAATAGCTGATCGAATTATTCATAAATGTGGAGGGCTCACCGATCGTGAGATGAAACAACAAGTTCTCGACTCAATGGATATCGAAAGAGAAAGAGGAATTACAATTAAAGCACAAACTGTAAAACTCAATTACAAAGCAAAAGATGGTAAAGATTATATATTAAATATTATCGATACTCCTGGTCATGTAGATTTTGGCTATGAGGTAAGCCGATCTTTGTCAGCATGTGAAGGGTCCCTTTTAATTGTTGATAGCACTCAAGGAGTAGAGGCTCAAACCCTTGCTAATGTTTATCAAGCTTTAGAAATTAATCATGAGGTAATACCGATTTTAAATAAAATAGATTTACCTGCTTCAGATATCGAAAAAACAAAAACCGAAATCGAGGACGTTGTTGGAATTGAGACAACGAATGCTATTTCTTGTTCTGGAAAAACTGGAGAAGGAATAAATGAAATATTAGAAACAATTATCAACAAATTGCCTGCTCCAAATGGGGATATTGATGAAAAATTAAAATGTTTATTAGTGGATAGCTGGTATGACAGCTATCTCGGCGTAGTAATTCTGGTCAGAGTCATCAATGGTAAATTAAAAAAAAACATGAAAGTAAAATTAATGTCTAATGATCAAGAATATGTAGTTGAAAAAGTAGGAGTATTTACTCCTAAACCAAATGACATAGAGGAGTTAAGTTCTGGTGAGATAGGATTCATTATTACAGGAATTAAATCTCTATCGGAAACAAAAGTTGGAGACACTATCTGTGATGCTAATGCACCTATTGATAAACCACTCCCAGGCTTTAAACCAAGTAAACCCGTTGTATTTTGCGGACTATTCCCAGTCGATAGTTCTGAATATCAAAAACTAAAAGACGGTTTAGCAAAATTAAAACTTAATGACGCAAGTTTTTCTTATGAGCCAGAGTCATCTAGTGCACTAGGATTAGGTTTTAGGTGTGGATTTTTAGGTCTACTCCACTTAGAAATTATTACCGAAAGGCTAGAAAGAGAGTTTGACGTTAATTTAATCACAACAACTCCAGGAGTAATATACAAAGTTCACAAAACTAAAGGCGAAGTTTTAGATTTACAAAATCCATCGAACATGCCGGACCCATCTCAAATTAAAAAAATAGAGGAACCATGGATTAGGTCAACAATTATTACTCCAGATGAATATTTAGGATCAATTATAAAAATTTGTCAGGATAAAAGAGGAATTCAAACAAATTTAAGCTACTCAGGCAAAAGAGCAGTTTTATCGTATGACCTGCCACTAAATGAAGTTGTATTTGATTTTAATGATAAATTAAAATCTATCTCAAGTGGATATGCAAGTTTCGACTATGAAATTTCTGGTTATAGGGAAGGCAATCTGGTTAAACTTGGTATCCTCGTAAATTCAGAACCTGTTGATGCATTAGCTATGATAATCCATAAAGATTTTGCTCAGTCTACTGGAAGACAAGTTTGTGAAAAATTAAAAGATTTAATACCAAGACATAACTTCATGATCCCAGTTCAAGCAGCTATTGGAGGCAAGATTGTAGCTAGAGAGTCTATTAAAGGATTTAAAAAAGATGTTTTAACAAAAATACATGGTGGCGGTGCTACTGACCGAAAAAGAAAACTTTTAGAAAAACAAAAAAGAGGTAAAGCAAGATCAAAACAGTTTGGTAAAGTTGAGATACCTCAAGAGGCTTTCATTGGAGTTTTAAAAATAAATAAAGACGCATAATGAAAAAAAAATTATTTATTTTCTCTAACGAAAATATTTCTATAGAAGATAATAAATTTTATTGTGATAATCTAGATTTAAAATCGACACCAGAAGGTTTAAATAAAAAATTTGAGGTAAATTTACTAGGCAGAAAATCAATAAAAAAAAGGGCTCATGAAATAAAGTTAAAAAGAGTAAAAGTATTTAGCAATATATTTTCTTATTTATCAGAAGTAAGAGGTGCCTCACAAAATTTAGACTCTAAATTTTTGATAATTTCTATTTCTCCTTATACTTTTTTAATTTCTATATTCCTTAAAATTCTAGGCCGAAAACCTATAGTTTATTTGAGAAGTGATGGTTATGGTGAATACAAAGCAATTCTTGGAAGAATTGGACCTCTAATCTATCATTTTATGTTTAGTATTACCGGAGCGATTTCAAATTTAATAAGTTGCAGAGATTACATTCTTCGCGGAAAAAAGGGAAAACTTTTAAACCCATCTCAATTAGACTCTGTTTGGTTAAGACAACCCACGAATATAGAAATAAGAAATTTTAAACTTTTGTATGTTGGAAGATTAAGAGTTGAAAAAGGAATTTTTGCTCTGTCTGAGTTGATTAGAAATAAAAGAGATATCTCTTTGACAATTATTGGTGCAGAAAAGGGAAGTTCCAATAATATAAATCAAAGTAACATTAAAATTCTTCCCACTCAAAGCAACAAAACTAAATTAATAAAATATTATGATGATCATAATATCTTTATTTTGCCTTCATTTACAGAGGGTCACCCAATGGTTTTGCTAGAAGCTTTAGCTAGAAGAAGGCCGGTTGTTATCTTTGATGAAATTAAACATGTGATAGGAGACAAAAAAGGGATTTTTGTTACAAAAAGAAATTTTTTAAGTTTTCTAGGAACTTTAAATAATATTAAAAAAAATTATAAAAAAATTCAAAAAGACATGAAGAAAAATAAGTTACCAACAAATAAAGAGTTCATAGATAAATTCATCAAACAAATCGATGATTTTGATTAGGAGAGGTGGCCGAGTGGTTGAAGGCGCACGCTTGGAAAGCGTGTAAACGGGAAACCGTTTCGAGGGTTCGAATCCCTCTCTCTCCGCCATTATCCAGGATTTTATTAGCTTTTTTAAAATTGATATTAATTCTATCTTAAATAAATTACACAAAATGTATTTGAAGCTAATTTTACTTTTTTTTAGTTTTTTATCCTTATCCCAAGTTGTCTTAGCTGACAGCGCAACTCTAAATGATGGCGCTACAACTAATAGTCAGCAAAATATTGATGGGAACGATGAATTTTTAACAGTTACAAATAATTCAACTTTAAATACTGGCGCAACTAAACCTGCAAACATTACCGGAGACACTGTAAGTGTTACTGTTAACTCTGGTTCCATAATAACATCAAATACAGTTAGTATTTTTGCAGACGATACTTCTGATTTAACAATTTCAAATTCTGGCACAATCAGCTCAAGTGGAATAGTGGCAATAGATGTTAAAGGAACAACTGATGCAAGCATAACAAATAATTCTGGTGGTCAGATTTCTGCAACTAGAAATACAATTAGAATTAGTAAATCCACTAGCAATAGCACTACAGGATTGACAATTACCAACTCTGGAACAATTGAAGCAACAGACCAAGGTTCTGCAATTTTTGCAGCTGACTCTAATACTACAGCTACAGTAACAAATAACTCAAGTGGTATTATGACAAATTCTGACAGCAGTAACGCAACCATAAGAGTTGGCGCAAGTTCTTCTGTTACCAATAGTGGAACAATAAAAAATGATGTTGGAAACGATGCTATCAAATTGTACGGAAACAATTCTACCATTACTTTAAAAGACAAAGGTATAGTAGTTGGAAAATTAGATGCTCTTTTAAGAACTGGAAGTACATTAAAAATTAATCATGGAGCTGGTCAATCTTATTTTTATGAAACCGAGGGTTCATTCACATTAGAAGATCTTGATGGCAACCAAGTAGTAAAAGGATCAGCAGGATCAGTAGGACAAGGAGGAAGTGAAACGTTAGATGAACTTTTAAGTTATAAATCACTAAACATACGACAATTTATAAACAGATACAAAGACTCAGAAAATTTATATGATGGAAATGGCTGGGGAGAAACTTACACCTCTTTTTTAAATAGAAAAGAACACACTACTAATTTGGCTTTAGAGTACGATTTATTTAATGTAGGAGTTAATTTAATTTCGCCTTTTGAAAATTCAGATTTCATTCTTGCTTTTGAAGCTGGAGTTCAAGATTTTGAAGCAGATCACAAAATTACGTATCAAAATGTTTCCGCTGGACTGTATCTTCCAAGCAATAAATATCTATTTAACTTAGACTCTTTCATTTTAGGTGGAATTACTTTAAAGGAGGGTGAGAGAACAATTTTAACAAACACAACTTCATCAGGTAAATTAAATATTGACAGTAATTACCAAACTTTTGAAATACATTCTGGCGTTACTAAAACCAATCCTAAGCTTGTGCCAAATATTGGTTTAACTGGAAGTTTTTCAATTACCCCGAGCTATAATGAGAGCAAATATTATTCTTGGAGAAATAGAAAAGTGGGAAATTTATCTGTATTTTTTTCAGATAAATACAATCTTATAAATAACGATAATAATAGTTTAAATTTAGGTTGGTTGTTAGATTTTAGAAATTCGGTAGGAGATAAATCTCAAGTTTATTCAATAAATGGCACAAGTGCAACGTACAAACAAGATAATGCTCTTACAAGAGAGATTTCATTAGTTGCTAATTTAGGTTTCGAAAAAAAGATTACAGATAATGGAAAATTTACTTCTGGAGTCTCTGCAAAAAATACTAATCAGGATGTTAAAAGCTTAATTGGAAATCTGGGATTCAAACTTAACTTTTAATTAAGATTGATTATCATAGTAAGTTAAAATATCCACATACAACTTAAAAGAGTCTTAATTAAATTTTACGAATCAGTTAAATTATTTGTAAGGGCAGCGGAGGGAGACTGAAGCTGCCTTTGCATTTAGAGCCTAACAATCTTTATTACTTTTAAATTTGCAGTTCTCTCAATTCTTTTAATAGTCTGGTTTATACCCATGATAACTGTTTTTTTCATTGGCCCATAAGCATGAATAAGCTTTTTGTTTGTAAGAGCTAAGGCTACATGACCTTTCCAATAAATAACGTCATTTTTTTTAATATTCGAAACTCTTATTTTTTTTTTAAAATATCTTACTTGATCTTTCGCATCTCTAGGACAAAACTTATTATTAAAATTTAAAAATACTTGTATTAAGGCTGAGCAATCTATACCCTTAAACGACTTACCACCCCATTTATACTTAATATTTTTAAACATAGTAATTTTTCTAAAAGGATTTTTTTCTTTAAATGAATTTTTTTTAACTTCATTTTTACTTATCCAACCTTTTGAAAATTTTAAAAATTTTCCTTTATTTTCAGTAACTTTAATCTTTGATCCAAAAGATAACTCATCTAACTTCTTTTTTTTATTAGGAAATTTGTAGACTTTAGCTTTTAAAACATGAATTTTGTGAGTTGGTTTTAAAAATTTAGAAAATTTTTTATTTTGAATAAATCCTTTGTAATCATCCTCTTTTATCTTAACTCTTAACCAATTTTTAGTTTTTTTTGATATTGAAAATGACTCACCAAAAATCATTTGAGTTACAACTTCAGATTTTTTTGAGGGTTTTTTATAAAGATTTATTACAGATAAATTATTTGTAAAATATTTAGTCATTTAATTTTAGTTTATCTTTAATAAAATAGAGAAATATTAGAGAAGGCACTACCATTACAGCTGTGATGATAAAAAATATCCCCCAGTCACCATTTAGCCAATCTACTAAGGCCCCAGAACTTGCAGCTAAAGTTGTTCTTCCAGCTGTACCAATTGAAGCTAGGAGCGCATATTGTGTTGCTGTGTAAGTTCTATCAACTAACATTGAGATAAAAGCAACAAAAGCAACTGTTGCAAAAGCCGCTGCCATATCATCAAATATAACTGCAATAGCAAATAATATTTCAGATTTTCCTGACCAAGCTAATAAAGAAAATAGAAGATTTGTTGATGCCATTAATATCCCAGATACGAACATTGCTTTAATAACACCTGAACGAATTGCAAATAGTCCTCCTAAAAGTGTGAAAATTACAGTTGTTACCCAACCCAAACCTTTAGAGTAAAGTGCTATATCTGTTTTTGTGAACCCTATTTCTTTATAGAAAATTACTGACATTCTCCCTAAGAATGCTTCTCCTATTTTGAAAAGAAAAACAAAACCCAAAATTGCTATTGCAATATTAAAGCCATTCTTTTTAAAAAAACTTATTATTGGACCAATTATAGTTCCTGTTAGCCAAGCGATAATTTTTGTCATTAAATTTGAAGATCCTAATTTATCTTCAATCATTTTATCTGTTTGTATTT